>NZ_JONS01000013.1 GCF_000711965.1 Actinomyces israelii DSM 43320 | reverse complement strand
CCCCCGACCACAATCCCACAGAACACGTGTGGAACGCCGCCAAGAACAATATCGCCAACCTCCGCGCGCTCGCCCCGGAGAACACCTTCGCGGCCCTCACCGCCATATCTTGTGAGTTATGTAAATGAGCTACACTTTTGTTCGGCGTTGATCGTATAGCGATCTGGAAATGGTGCATGTGCGGGCTTCAACACTCAGGAACAGAGGCTGTCCATGCATGACGAGTCTGATGAGCCCTCCGTCGCGCAAGGAGTCCAGTCTCACACGTACTGGTTCGAATGGTTCTGGTGGTCCGTGCCACTCCAGCCGTTCTATGTCGTCGACGTCGAGCTGTATGCGTCTCGTTGCAAGTTGCTTCGCGCAAATACGGGAAAGGTGATGGTCGTCACCCCGGTCGAGCGAGATGCCGACTTGAATGAATCCCACGCCCGCGGAGAAAAGCAGATATGGCTGGAGTTAAACAAGGTCGGTGTGTGGTGGTGTGACTGGGGGGTGCTCGACGTCGTGGTCGGGGGTGTGGTTGGTGGTGTAGGCGGGTAGGGGCGCGAGGGTGTTCTGCGGGGCGGGTGGGCGGGGGTTGGCGGTGTTGGCTCTGGCGGCGTCTTGTGCGTGCTTGGTGGGACCCCGGGGTCGGGGGCGTAGGGGGGTGTGTAGATGGGGTGGATGGGTGTGATGCGTCCTGGCTCCTGGCCGGGTGCGTATAGGTCGGTCAGGGCCTTGGCGTGGTGGAGCCTGGTGTTGTCCGGGACGGCCGCGGTCCTCCTTGTCCCTCGTCGGTCTCGCGCGCCGGGCGACCCGTTCATGGGGGGCGGGTCTGCTCGGCGTCCTGGTCTCCCTGGATCGGGTGGGTCCTCATTGTCCTGGTCGTCAGGCCCGGTGCCCCGAGGAACGACCTGCTCGCCTTCGCCCGGTCCACGTACAGTCTTGCCCTCCCCCTGGGGAGGGCCGCGTGCGCCGGGTCTCGGCCTCGTGGCGGGCGCGGACCTCGTCGACGGCGCCAGGCCTCCCATCCGTCCTGGAGCAGATCGTTGACCTGGCGCCGGATCTGGGCCATCCGCCTGGCGATGGCCTTCTCGTCGCGGCGCCCCCCTGGACGGGTCGGGGAGCTTGAGGCTCATGCCCGACAAGGCGCATGAGCAGCAGGTCAGGAGGACTCGGACCTGTACTCGACGCCGGAGCTTGATGGACGCGACGTCCTCAAGGGGCCGGGACGTCCCAGAAGCCGGCCCCGGCGCCCGCCTCCGACGGCGGTCTCCTCAGGGTCTCCTCCAGCTCCTCCCTTCTGCGCCCGCTTGAGCCTCGCCGCGCTCCCGCCCACGGCGTGACCGGTTACCACGAGGGCCCAGCCTGGCCTGCCGCCACTCAGAAAGCCACCCGCGTACCGCCTCCTCGGCCCGCTCGACCACCTCCGTGACAGTATCCAGGCCAACGCCGCGGGCAGCGCACACAACCGCCCCCGCCCTCAATCCTCACAAGCCTGCAGGGTGTCCGAACGCCTCCTCCACCTGATGAGGACGCCCCTCTCCTCGTCCGTCACGTCGACCTGCACGAGGCAGTCCTCGTGCGAGATGCTCCGCAGACGCCAACCAGGAATCCCGCAGCAGCCGCCCCAGAATACCATTTTGTTTAATTCCAGCCATTTCACTGCCAAGTCTCTGCGCTGCCATGAGCCGATTCAACCTCGCTTCTCGAATACGGATTACTTTCCATCACTGTCCGAGACATGCCCGGCAGCCCAAGGTGGAGTGAGTGGTTTTTCTCGGACAGTGGGGACCCGGTGTTCTGGTGGCGGGACAGGGTGGGATTGTGTCGAGAGCGTGGTACTCGGATGAGCTCGGGGTGCAGGTTGTGCGTGAGATCGCGGGTGAAGGGGCCGGACGATCGCGTCGGTGGCTGCTTGTCAGTGGTCTGCCGGCCCAGAGGAGTGGTGAGCTGGGTGGGCAGGTACCGCAGGGATCATTCCACCGCCCAGGGGTGAGGAGGATTTCCGCAGCGAGTCGGCTGAGACCGTGAGGCTGCGCGCCTGGCTGCGCAACGCCCGGAGTGGCGGGGCGAGCTGCCTGAGAAAGCAGTGGCGTTCCTCGCGAGGGTGCGGGGGTGAGCGAGAAGCACGAGGCTATCGATATGGCGGCCCGCGGGTGCCCGTACACGACGGAGGGGAGACGATCCTCCTCGCCCCCGGGCCGCGGCACCCCGGTACGCCTCCGCCCAGTCCCGCCGACCACCTGGAGAGCTACGGCATTCGCCCTCCGGGTGGGGAGGACCAGGGTGCGCTGGGCGGGTGCCTGGCCCAGCCGTGGGCGCCACCCTCAAGGAACGAGTAGGCTGCACGCCGATGGCGCACCGCCGCAAGGAGCAAGGCCGTCAACGATAAATTGGCCCGGTGGCGCTGTTGAGGCTGTGAACCCGAGGATGCCCGGTCACGTAGGATGTCGGAAGATCGGAGAGGGAATGCGAACAAGATTCCCGAGGACCCCGATGGCAGACCGACCGAGGTGGTCAACGGCCGGCTGCTGGAGGCGGTCGAGCCGTACGAGGTCATCTGCCACGGGGACCTTGCGCTGTACAACTGCATCTTCGATGGAGGCCGCCTGGTCGGCCTGATCGACTTCGACACCGCGCGCCCGGACCCCGCCTCCGCGACGTCGCCTACGCGATCTACCGGTTCTCCCCGCTCACCGCCCCGGACGCTACGGTCGGCGTCGTCTCGCCGGCCGAGCAGGCTCGGCGGGCCCGACTTTCTGCGACCAGTGCGGTGAGGTGGACCGGGTCAGGGTGATCAAGGCACAGTGCCGGCGGCTGCTCGACCCGGTCGACTACATGCGGGCGGAGACGGCGAAGGGCGACACAGCTTCCCAGCGGCACCTCGATGGCGGCCACGACCCGGCATACCTGCGGCGTCGGCTACCTGCGCGCGAACACAGTGGCATTCACCAGGGCGCTGACCACCCCGCCGGAGGCCGACACGTGGAACCGATTGAGGTCCGGTCGCTCCGGCGCTTCTGCGGCGCCAACCAGGCCGTCCAGCGGGCGCCTGGACCGATCTCGGTGCGGAAGTGAACCGATCTCGGTGCGGAACTCGACCGATCTCGGCGAAGGGGGAGGGGGAGCTGGGCCGCTCAGGCGAAGACGACGGTGCGCTGGCCGTTGAGCAGCACGCGGTGCTCGGCGTGCCAGCGCACCGCCTGGGCGAGCACGCGGCGCTCGACGTCCTGCCCCTTGGCGCGCAGGGAGGCGACCGTGTCCTCATGGGTGGCGCGGGCGACGTCCTGCTCGATGATCGGGCCCTCGTCCAGGTCCGCCGTCACGTAGTGGGCCGTGGCGCCGATGAGCTTGACGCCGCGCTGGTGCGCCTGGCGGTAGGGGTTGGCGCCCTTGAAGCTCGGCAGGAAGGAGTGGTGGATGTTGATGACGGCCCCGTGCAGCCTCTCGCACAGGGCGGGGGACAGGATCTGCATGTAGCGGGCCAGGACCACCAGCTCGACGTCGAGCTCGCCGACCAGCCGCAGCAGCTCGGCCTCGGCCGCCTCCTTCGTGTCCCGCGTGACGGGCACGCAGGCGAAGGGCGCCCCGTAGAACTCCGCGACGGGCTGCAGGTCCTCGTGGTTGCCCACCACGCCGACGACGTCGATCGGCAGGCCCTGGCTGCGGGCCCGGAACAGGAGATCGGTCAGGCAGTGCCCCTCCCTGCTCACCATGATCAGGGTGCGCAGGGGCCGGCCGACCTCGTCGAGGCTCCAGGTCATCGTGTAGGTCTCGGCGAGCTCGGCGAGGTCCTTCTCCAGCTCCTCGCGGGGCACCGTGGTCATGGCCTGGACGCGCATGAAGAACAGGCCGGAGTCCTCGTCGCCGAACTGCTTCGACTCGGTGATGTTCCCGCCGCGGCGCGCCAGCGCCCCGGAGACGGCATGGACGATGCCGGGCCGGTCGGGGCAGGACAGCGACAGGACGAGGTGGGCGGGATCCGGGGCGGCGGGGGAGACTGCCGACGAGGCGGACGGCGTGACGGGTGTGCTCATGGCACGCAGCCTAGACGCCGTCCTCCGGCCGGACGCGGATCGTTCGGAGCCCGGCCACGAAGGAGCGACCGGGGCCATCCGCCGGCCCGGGCCCCGGCGTCCGGGCGCTTCGTCGAGCGCTCCGCCCGGTTCCCCGCCCCGGGGCGTAGCGCAGCGCTCCCGCCCCGCCGGTCAGGCACAGGCCGACGACGATCAGCCCGACACCTCCGACTCCTCCCACGGCCGTCACCCCGTAGGCCGGGTCGAGCATCTGGATCGCCACGGCGGCGGTGATGACGGCCATGAGGGCCACAGAGACCGCCTGGCCGGCCCGCTCGCGCCCGGACCTCCCGTGGAGCGCCGCGATAAGCGAGCTGGTCGTGAAGTAGAGCCCCACGAGCACGCTGAGGGCCTCAATGGTGTCGTCGAAGAGCCCCTCGGAGACGAACAGCAGGCCGGTCCAGGCCACTGACGCGACTGTGACCGCCGTCGTCGAGCAGGACGCGCTCCTCAGCGTCCTCGCCCAGGCCGGGACCTCGCCGGCGTCGGCCATCGCCTCGATCCCGCGGGCCGTGGGGATGAGCGTGGAGCCCAGGCTCATGACCGCCGAGGAGACCACGGCGGCCCTGACGACCGGGTTGGCGGTCACGGGAGCCGGGTCAACCGCGCTGTAGGCCGTCCCGCCGACCACGAAGAAGGTCACCAGGGCGGCCATGGTCAGGGCCGTCACGCGCCGGGGCGCGCCCACCTCGGTCTGCTCGGTCAGCGCGAAGATCGCGTCGAAGCCCCAGTAGGCGAAGACGGCGAGCAGGACCGCGCGGAACCAGTCCAGGGGCGACCCGGTCACCGGCGCGAGGCGGACCGCGCCCCCTGCCACGAGCACGACGCACACGACCGTCGCGCCGGTCCCGGCGATCACCGCCAGGTACTGCAGCACCGCCATGACGTGCAGCCCGTACAGGTCGATGAGAGTGGCGACGGCGGTGAGCGCCGCCGCCAGGGCCGCCTTCACCGGCGTCGGGGCGGACCGGGCCAGAAGGTCGGCGGCCACGTAGGCCATGCCCGAGGTGGCGATGACACCCGTGGAGGCCAGGCAGAACCCGGCGAACCACCCGGTGCGGGGCAGGCGCCGCCGCACCCAGGTGTAGACGCTGCCCTTGTCGGGGTCGCGCCGGTCGTTGGCGCTCATGCCCCGGGCCACGAGGGCCGCGGGCGCGGCCGCCAGGACGTAGACGACGGCGGTGCCCGAGCCGACCAGCGCGGCGATCAGCGGCGCGGTGACCATGATCGAGTACCACGGCGCGGTGGCGGACAGGGCCAGGGCGGTGCCCTGGGGGACGCTCAGAGCGGGCGGTGCGGGCGACGACGGCGCGGGGTCCAGCGGGGCTCCTCAGGTGCGGACCCGGTTGGGCACGAAGCGGCAGTAGTAGTCCGTGATGGGCCCGTCGGACTCGCGGATGCCCAGGCCGTAGCACTCCTCGCCCACCATCCAGGTCCCCAGCACCGGGCGGTTGTGCGGGTGGTCGGAGCCGGGGAAGTCGGGCAGCCTGCAGAACTCCTGGATGACGTACCCCTCCACGCCCCAGCCCCCGGGCTGGACGATGTGCCTGCCCTCGCCGTGCAGCTCGATGTTCGCGCCCTCGCGGGCGTGCAGCGGCTTGATGACGTACTCGGGCATGCCCATGGTGTCGTGCCTGGCGCGCGCGTCGTCGGGGTACATGTAGGTGGGGATGAGGTTGGCGTGGTTCGGGTAGAGGTGCCACAGCGCCGCGGACAGCGCCTTGGTGGACAGGAACATCGTCCAGGCGGGCTGGAACCAGTAGTCCGGCTTGAGGGAGGAGATGATCGGGCCGAACTCCTCGAACATCATCTCCTCCCACGGGTAGAGCTTGAAGATCGCCTCCAGATGGAGGTTCTCCCCGTCGGTGAAGCGCGCATCATCCCGGTCGAAGCCGATCTGCCTCATCTCCACCAGCGTGGTCGTCAGGCCCGCCTGCACGGCGGTGTCCATAATGTAGCCCGTGGTCATGAGGTCCTCGCCGGAGTCATCGGCGTCGGTGTAGGCGAAGTGGTACATGTGGGGGCGCACGCCGTGGCGGCGGCCCAGGTGGTCGTCGATGCGCCTCCACTGGGCGATGAGCTCCTCGTGCATGCCGTTCCACTGGTCGAAGCCCGTCAGCCCCGCCTTGAGGTGGACATCCTCGTGCCAGTACCACTGGATGAGGGCGGCCTCGAGCAGGCCGGTGGGGGTGTCTGCGTTGTACTCCAGCATCCGCGGCGGGTTGCCGTCATTGCCGGAGTAGATGAGGTCGAAGCGCGAGTAGAAGGAGGGGTCGTCACGCTCCAGGGAGGCCCTGGCGTACTCGATCGCCTCGGGCGGGATGCCCAGGTTGAAGGGCGAGCCGGGCTTGAGGGACTCCTCGGCGAGGAACCCCGCCGCGTCCCGCGCCATGAGATGGAGGTTCTCGCTGGCCATCTCCAGGAGGTCCACCTCGGCCATGGTGAGCTCGTAGCAGGCCTGCTCGTTCCAGTAGCTGGTGGTGATGCCCGTGCGGGGATCGGTGGTGTCGCAGAAGACGAGGCCCTGGCGCGCGACGGTGTCCCGCCAGCCCGGGCGCGGGGACATGGGGATGCGCTGCACCGTCAGGACCCCGATCCGTGCCCGGACCCCGAGCCGGAGCCGAAGCCCCCGTGGCTGGTGCCCGAGCCGCGCGAGTAGGAGCCGCCCGAGCGTCCCGAGGTGGTGACCTTGCTGCTCGACGGCGGCTTGGAGTCGCTGTAGCCGGAGGGCACCTTCTCGCCGACTCTCGGAGCGCTCACCGACCGGCCGCGCGAGGTCGGTACGTAGACCCAGTGCGGGTGGGAGCGGTAGGAGTCCGACGAGCCGGTGTCGTCGGAGCACCTCTCGTCGTCGACGCGCTTTCCCGTGCTGGGGTCCTTGCAGACCTTGACGTAGTCGGCGTCGGTACTGTCGCTCGTGGAGGAGCAGCCGGCCAGTCCGCCCAGCCACAGCGCCGCGGCCGCCGCGGTCACGGCGGAGACCACGACCCGCTGGCCTCGGTTCCTCGCGTGCATCACTTCTCCCTCCCGCGCCTCGTGCCGCGTCGCGGCCGGGGCGCCCCGACGCCGGTGAGCGCGGCTCCCAGCCTAGGGGGCGTCACCGCCGTCGACAACGGCAGCGCTCCCCATGACCCCTCAGCGCCCCGACCGGCCCCGCTCGGCGGGGCGCGACCTCGCCGCCCGACTCCCCGACGCCGACGGCGGCGGCCTGCGAGAATCGGGGCATGAGCTTCTTCTCCCGCCTGCGCGGCTCCAGATCGTCTCCCGCCCCCTCCGCCACCGGCGGCCCGGACGCATCGGCGGCCGCGGACGCCGCCCGCCCCGACGACGGCGCCCGCGTGCGCACCGTCCGCGCGCTCGTCTCCGGGCAGGTCCAGGGCGTGGGCTTCCGCTGGTACTGCACCGAGGAGGCGCAGAGCCTGGGCCTGGTCGGGCGGGTGAGCAACCTGCCCGACGGCGATGTCAAGGTCCTTGTCCAGGGGCCGGCCGACGCGGTCTCGCAGCTGGTCGCCTGGCTGTACCGCGGGCCCCGGTGGGCGCGGGTCGACGACGTCCGCCTCACCGAGCTGCCGCCGGGCAGCCTGTCCGCGAGCAGCTTCCAGCCGGGCAACTGAGCCCGGCGCGCGAGGGCCATACCCGGGCCGGGCTCAGTCGCCCTCGGGCCCCGCGGTGTAGACCTCCACGCCGCCGTCCTCCTTGCCCCGGAGCATGAGCCAGCTGCTCCCGGACGGGCCGGACGGGCCGTCCACCGTGCACAGGACGTCGCCGGCCTGGTAGTAGGCGCCCTTGACGACCTGCGGCTCCGCGCCGGGGCGGAGCCAGGTCTGGCCGCCGTTCTTCAGGGACACATGGCTGACGCCGTGCCCGTCCGGCTTGCTGACGGAGGGCAGGAGCACGCACTCCCCGACGGCGGAGCCCCTCGGGATGTACGAGTCGCGCACGCTCGTGGTGGTGAGCGGCGCGTGCCTGTCGAGGGCGCTCATGAAGTCCCTCGTGGCCCACTGCGCGGCCCTGTCGTCATCGTGGGCGGTCACGGCATCGACGAAGGCCTGGACATCGTCCTTCTCGGGCATGCGGACCTTCTTGTCGCCAATGGTGTAGAGGACGTCGGAGACCGCGTACCCCTGCGCCTCGCCCGCCCACGTGTAGGTGGCCGACGCGCTGCCGGAGTGGACGGCGGCGTGGAACGGCTCGTCGCCGTAGACGCCGATCTGGCTGATGGACAGCACGAGGTCCCCGTCGTCGGAGTCCGTGGAGACGGCGTCAATGGTGATGTCGTCGATATGGCCCTGGACGTCCGTGCGGAGCGTCCGGGGCTCGATGGCGGTGACCAGGGAGAGGTCGGAGTCGTAGACGACGATCACGTCGTCGGCGTAGGGGGTGCCGTAGGCGCAGGTGATGGTCGCAACGGCCACCGGGCGCCCGTCGATCGCGCCCGCCGTCACGTCCTTGAGGCTCGTCACGGCGGCGTCGATCGCCTTGGAGCCCGGCTGCGGAGTGGCCCTGCCGTCGGTGAGGGTCACGGTTCCGGTCGCGCCCCGGACGGCCTCGTCCGTGCTCTTGCTGAGCGCGCAGATCTCGGGGACCTCGAGGGTCGCGTTCGACAGGTCGTCGAGGCTCGGAGCCGGCGGCTGGGAGGGCGTGCTCGTCGCATGGGGGGATCCGCCGGCTCCCAGGTGGCAGGCGGGCAGGAGGAGGGCGGTGGCCAGGGCGGTCAGCAGCGCGGCCGGCCGCCGTCGGGAGGGGGTGGGGGAAGTCACATGCGCAGTCTACGCCCGGATCCTCCCCGCACGGCGGCCGGCCGCGCGGGGAGGGCGGGCGCTCAGCCCTGGCGGGCCTTGAGGCGGGGGTTCTTCTTGTTGATGACATAGGTGTGGCCGCGGCGGCGCACGACCTTGCTGCCGGGCTGCCTGGCCAGCGAGCGGATGGAGGCGCGGACCTTCATGACGTCCTTTCTCGGGTGCGGATCTCGGGTGCGGGCAGGTGCAGGTGAGTAGGAGGGGCGGCGGGGCCCGCGACTCAGCGCCGGCGCCTGCCGTAGCGGCGCTCGAACTTCTCCACGCGCCCGGCGGTGTCCAGGATCCGGCCCCTGCCGGTCCAGAAGGGGTGCGAGGCGCTGGAGACGTCGACGTCGACGACGGGGTAGACGTTGCCGTCCTCCCACTCGATGGTCTGGGTCGAGGTCATGGTGGAGCGGGTCAGGAAGGCGAAGTCCGCGCTCTTGTCGCGGAAGACGATCGGGTGGTAGTCGGGGTGGATTCCGGGGCGCATGGTGTCGGCTTACTCCTCACCAGGACGACTTCGAGATGCCGGGCAGCTCGCCGCGCAGCGCCATCTCGCGGAAGCGGATGCGCGAGACCCCTGCCTTGCGCAGGAAGCCGCGCGGGCGCCCGTCGACGCCGTCGCGGTTGCGCAGGCGGGTGGGGGACGCGTCGCGGGGCAGGGCGTGCAGGGCCGCCATGGCGGCCTGGCGCTCGGCGTCGGTGAGCGCCGGGTTCACGCCGGCCCTCTTCAGCTCGGCGCGGCGCTCGGCGTAGCGCGCCACGACCCGGCGACGGCGCTTCTCGGCCGCGATCTTGGACTTCTTGGCCATCAGCGGGACTCCTTGAACTCCACGTGCCGGCGCACGACCGGGTCGAACTTGCGCAGGACCAGGCGGTCCGGGGTGTTGCGGCGGCTCTTGCGGGTCACGTAGGTGTAGCCGGTGCCGGCGGTGGACACCATCTTGATAATGGGCCGCAGGTCCTTTGCTCTGGTGGCCATCAGACCTTCTCCCCCCTCGCGCGCATCTGCGCCACGACGACGTCGATGCCCTTCCTGTCAATGATCTTGATGCCCCTGGCGCTCACGGTCAGGCGCACGGTGCGGCCCAGGGACGGCACCCAGTAGCGCTTGCGCTGGAGGTTGGGCAGCCACCGGCGCTTGGTGCGGCGGTGGGAGTGGGAGATCGAGTGGCCGGTGATCGGCCGGGCTCCCGTGACTTGGCAATAGCGGCTCATGGGTCCACTATATGCAAACGATTCTCAGTACAGTCAATTGGGAGGTGCCGTGCACTGCCTCGCACTCGTCAGCGCCGTCGACCCGCTGCTGGTGGACCTGACCACCCTCGCCCTCCACGGCGAGGACGCCCTCGTCCTGACCGCCTCGCTCCACGACGACGGCGCCCCCGCCGCCGGCGGACGGGAGGTCCCCGGATTCGAGGACGGCTTCATCCGCCTGACCGCCGCGCACGTTCCGTTCGGGGACGCCGAGGCGGCGCCCGTCCTCGATGTCGCGCGCACCACGGACTGCTGGACCTGCTCCCTGCGAGAGGTGCTGCTCGCCGTCGTCGAGGACAGGGCCCGCCTGGAGCCCGACGGCGCCACCGTCGTCCTGCTGCCGCCCGGCGTCGAGCTCATCCACCTCGCCCCGCGCCTGGCCGACGACCTCGCCCGGATCCCCGGCGCGGCGCTCGCGGGCCTGGCCCACGTCATCGACGTCGACACCGCCGCCCGCGACCTGCTTACGCACCAGGCGCCGCCCGGCTCCGTCGCCGCCGTCGAGGGCCAGTGCGCGGGCGAGCTGCACATGGTCGCCCTCGGCTACGCCGACGTCGTCGTCGCGCTCGGGCGGGACCCGGTCGGCCGCGACCTGGTGGAGCACCTGCGACCCCACGACACCCTCCTGCTGCCCGGCCTGGACGCCCCGCTCCTGGGCGAGCTGCTCGCCCTGCGCCACGACGCCGTTGCCGCCGTCGCCCGCGTCCACCCCGCCACGACCCGGGCCTGGGGCGGTCCGGCCGAGCACGGGGTGCGCACCCTGGACCTGTCCAGCAAGATGCCCTTCCACCCCGGGCGGCTGCGCGAGCTGGTCGAGGACCTGGCCGGGCACGGCCTGCTGGCGCGCGGCTGCTTCTGGCTGCCGAGCCGCCCCGGGCGCGTGTGCACCTGGGAGGTCGTCGGGGGAGTGGTCAGCGTGGGGGACGCCGGGCTCTGGCCGGACGAGTCGGACGAGTCGGGCGGGCCCCGGTGCCACCTCGTGGTCACCGGCGTCGCCGACGACCAGGAGTGCGAGCGCGTGCGCGCCGCCTTCGCCGCGATCCTCCTGCGCCCCGACGAGCTCGCCGAGGCCCTCGCCTGGGCTGGCGCGCCCGACGGCCTGGAGGACTGGTTCGGCCGGGGCTGACCCGCCCGCGCCCCGAGCGCGTTCCCGTGCCGGGACCGGCGGGGCGCTAGACTGACCGCGCCGTGCGCGACTGGCGACAAGGTGGCCATCACCGGGGAGCGTCGGCCGGCCTCTGCCCGCGCAGATCGAGGAGAACCATGACAGAGCCCCACAAGCCCGCAGCAGCCCTGAACGACCTGCCCCTGGCCGAGCTCGATCCCGACATCGCCGAGGTCCTCGCCGGCGAGCTCGCCCGTCAGCGCGACACCCTGGAGATGATCGCCTCGGAGAACTTCGTGCCCCGCGCCGTCCTCCAGGCCCAGGGCTCGGTCCTGACCAACAAGTACGCCGAGGGCTACCCGGGCCGCCGCTACTACGGCGGCTGCGAGGTCGTGGACATCGCCGAGAACCTCGCCATCGAGCGCGCCAGGGCCGTCTTCGGCGCCGAGTGGGCCAACGTCCAGCCGCACTCCGGCGCGCAGGCCAACGCCGCCGTCCTCCACGCCCTGGCCGACCCCGGGGACACCATCCTGGGCCTGTCGCTCGCCCACGGCGGCCACCTCACCCACGGCATGAGGATCAACTTCTCCGGCAAGAACTACCGCGCCACCGCCTACGGCGTGGACGAGACCACCATGCGCATCGAGATGGACCGGGTGCGCGAGGCCGCCCTGCGCGAGCGGCCCCGGGTCATTATCGCCGGCTGGTCCGCCTACCCCCGCCACCTCGACTTCGAGGCCTTCCGCGCCATCGCCGACGAGGTCGGCGCCGCCCTGTGGACCGACATGGCCCACTTCGCCGGGCTCGTCGCCGCCGGGCTGCACCCCAGCCCCCTGCCCGCCTCCGACGTCGTGTCCACCACCGTCCACAAGACCCTCGGCGGCCCCCGGTCCGGCATGCTCCTGTCCAACCGCGCCGAGCAGTGGGGGCGGAGGCTCAGCTCCGCCGTCTTCCCCGGCCAGCAGGGCGGGCCCCTCATGCACGTGGTCGCCGCCAAGGCCGTGGCCATGAAGATCGCCGGCACCCAGGAGTTCAAGGACCGCCAGGTCCGCACCGTCGAGGGCGCCGCCATCCTCGCCGAGCGGCTGCGGGCCGACGACGCGCGCGCCGCCGGCATCCGGCTGGTGACCGGCGGAACCGACGTCCACCTGGTCCTGGTCGACCTGCGCGAGTCCTCCCTGGACGGCCAGCAGGCCGAGGACCTCCTCCACGACGCCGGCATCACCGTCAACCGCAACGCCGTCCCCTTCGACCCGCGCCCGCCGCGCGTCACCTCCGGCCTGCGCATCGGCACGCCGGCGCTGGCCACCCGCGGCTTCGGCGCCGAGGAGTTCACCGAGGTCGCCGACATTATCGCCACCGCCCTGGTCGCCGGGGCCGCGGGCAGGGCCGACGCCGAGCTCCTGGCCGGCCTGCGCGGCCGCGTGCGCGCGCTCACCGGCGCCTTCCCCCTCTACCCGGGCCTGGTCCAGTGAGAGCGCCCTGGGACGGTCCGGCCCGGGTCCTGGACGGCAAGGCCACCGCCGCCGCCATCAAGGCCGAGCTGGCGCGGCGCGTGGCCGCCCTGCGCGAGCGCGGCCTCACCCCAGGGCTCGGCACGGTGCTCGTGGGTGAGGACCCCGGGTCGCTCAGGTACGTCGCCGGCAAGCACGCCGACTGCGCACAGGTCGGCATCGACTCCATCCGCATCGACCTGCCCGCCACCGCCGCACAGGCCGAGGTGGAGGCCGCCGTCGACCGCCTCAACGCCGATGACGCCTGCACCGGCTACATCGTCCAGCTGCCCCTGCCCGGCGGCATCGACGCCAACGCCGTCCTGGAGCGCGTCGACCCCGACAAGGACGCCGACGGCCTGCACCCCACCAACCTGGGCCGCCTCGTCCTGCGCAGCTCCGGGCCCATCGCCTCGCCGCTGCCGTGCACGCCCCGGGCCTGCATCGAGCTCATGACCCGCCACGGCATTGACCTGGCGGGGGCCGACGTGTGCGTCATCGGGCGTGGCGTCACCGTGGGCAGGTCCATCGGCCTGCTGCTGGGGCGCAAGGACGTCAACGCCACCGTCGAGGTCTGCCACACCGGCACCCGCGACCTGGCCGCGCACGTGCGGCGCGCCGGCATTGTCATCTCCGCGGCCGGATCGGCCGGGATCGTGCGCCCCGAGATGGTGGCGCCCGGCGCCGTCGTCCTGGACGTCGGGGTCGCGCGGGTGGTGGACCCGGTCACCGGCAAGGGCCGCATCGCCGGGGACGTCGCCGACGGCGTCGATGAGGTCGCGGCCTGGCTCTCCCCGAACCCCGGGGGAGTGGGGCCCATGACGCGCGCCCTGCTGCTGGCCAACGTGGTGGAGGCGGCCGAGCGCCGGGCGGGCTGAGGCATAGGCTGTGCCTGTGAGGTCTCCCACTGCTGCCTGCCGACGGCGGTTCCCCGCGCTGCCGGCCGTTCTCGCCGCCGTGCTCCTGGTGCTGGGCGCGGGCACCCACGGCCATGCGGCGGCCCCAGGCCGGGCCCTCTCCCCGAGCGCGGCGGGCAGTGCGTCCCCGGCCGCCCCGGGCAGTGCCTCCCCGAGCGCGGCGGCCGGCGGCTCCTCGCGGGCGGGCTCGCCCACGGCCATGTTCATGCCGGCCCCCACCCAGGCGGACCTGTCCGACGCGACCCTTGAGGTGCCCGAGATCTGCGCGCTCGAGAAGCTCCCGAGTGAGGCCACCCAGGGTGCGACCGGGACCGTCACCTTCAGCGGAGGCGAGGCCGCTCCTCCACCGAGTCTTCCGGAGCACAGGCAGTCGGCCAGGACGACGATCAAGAATGTGACGTCGAGCGTTCTCGACGGGCGTCCGGTCGCCATTGCGACCATCTCCTGCAACTACGGCGGTGCTTATGTCGACGACGCGATCGTCGCCTACGACTCGAGCCTCTCCCTGGTCGCCACCATTGAGCCCAGGGTGTTCCACGCGGACATTGAGGGACGAGTCGATGACGTCACCATTGACGCAGTGTCCGCGAATGCGGCCACCGGCGACCTCGTGCTGTCCATGAGCCGGATCGGCGTCTACGGCGACGAGGGCTCCCACGCTTCTCCCCACTCCGGGAGCGCGAAGGTCCTCTACACGTGGGCGGGCAGGGCGCGCGGGTACACGATCTCCGACGCCGTCTACACGGTAGGCGGGGACAAGAAGGTCCGCATATCCAGGACGGAGGACGTCCAGGCCTTCGTCGATGCCGTCATTGCTCACGATGATGGCACCGCCGCGCAGTGGGCCGCACCGGCGCTCATCAGCGCCCTCGATAATAACGCGCCGTACAGCGGCCTCACCGTCCGAGAATCATATTTCCCGAAGGGCTCCACTGTCGGGGAGTGCAGGCTTCTGCCGCCCATTAGCGTGATCGGCCGCAAGCCCGAGGCGTTCTTTGACGGCGGTGGCAGCGCCGTCGTCGAGCCCAGTGCGCCCTCCACAATCGTCAAAGGTAATTCTTACCAGTACGAAGCCGGCGACATAATCTGCGGACTGGGCGGAGCGGGCAGTCGGTCCGACGAGTTCTCCCACTGGCTCATGCTCCGCGGCCAGGAGGACGGCAGCGTCGAGGCCTACACCCCAGGGCCAGCAGGCGACTGACCACCGGTGCATCCGGGCCCGGCGGGCCTGATGGGCCGTGGGTCCGGGCGTCTGAGGGGGGCGACTTCTGCCGGGGGCGGGCTCGTGGGGCGTAGACTGTGCCTGTGAGACTCCCCACTGCTCCTTTCCGGTTGCGGCTGTCTGCTCTGCTGACTGCTGCGGCCACTGTCTTCCTGCTGCCGGGCTGCCCGGGCGTGAGCGCCTACGGCTATGCGGCGTCTGCTGACGGAGGCTCCTCGCGGGCGGGCTCGCCCATGGCCATGTTCATGCCGGCCCCCACCCAGGCGGACCTGTCCGACGCGACCCTTGAGGTGCCCGAGATCTGCGCGCTCAGGACGAACCCCGGCGACGCCACCCAGGGCGCCATCGGGACCGTCACCTTCACCAGCGGCAAGGCTGAGTCCCCACCGGGCGATCGGAGCTACCTGCCGCTGGCCGCAACAACGATCAAGGAGGTGACGTCGAGCGTCATCGATGGGCGGCCGGTTGCCGTTGCGACCGTTAGCTGCGCCTACGGCGGCGCCTACGCCGATGACGCGATCGTCGTCTACGACTCGAGCCTCTCCCTGGTGGCGGCCATTGACCCGCGGGCGCTTCGGGGCGATCTTGAGGGCCATATCGATGACCTCACTATTGATGCGCTGTCCGCGAATGCCGCGACCGGCGACCTCGTGCTGTCCATCAGCCAGATCGGCGTCTACGGCGACGAGAGCTACCACGCCGCCCGCCACTCCGGGAGCGCGAAGGTCCTCTACACGTGGGCGGGCGGGGCGCGCGGGTACACGATCTCCGATGCCGTCTACACGGTAGGCGGGGACAAGAAGGTCCGCATGCCCAGGGTCGAGGACGTCCAGGCAGCCTATGATGCTATCGCCAATCATGATGACAGTGCTGCCTCGCAATGGATGTCACCGGGTCTTACGAGTGCCCTCCAGGAAAAAGAGGCTCTGCGCCAAGCTTATTTCGAAGCGGGACGCTCGGTCCAGGAGTGTGTGCTTCTGTCCTCCTCGAACTCCCCTGATGGTAAGGGCGTAGGAACTGTGTACTTCAGCGACGGCCGTAAAAGCGAGCTCAGATCCCAGGGGCACGCCTACGTATTCGTCGAAAGTAATGATTACCAGGCCGGCGATATGATATGTGCGCTCGGCGGGGCTAGGGGTGAATTAGGGGCATCTGATTACGTTCACCGTTGGATCGCGCTTCACGGCAAAGAGGATGGCGGTTTTGAGATCTACAACTCGGCGTCATACCCCACGTGCTAGATGGCTGATTCTGACGGGTGCACGTGCCGGGCCGGCGGCTCTCCTCTGCCGAGCCGGAATACCACCGACCTCGGTGAAGCGGGCGGCGGAGCGGCCGGGAGGCGCACAGGGTCGCCTCGGGCGCCTGCTCGGGACGCGCCGGAACGTGAACGCACCTTCCCAGCGTGTTTCTCCCATCCTGCTGAGCACCACCCCCAGAAGGACGGGAGGAAGGTACGTTCACGTGACGGACTGACGTTGACGTTGGGCGCGCCGCCCGCCCGGCCCGCGCACCGTCGGAGTCAGTCACTCAGGAACGCGCATCCCCGAGGTCGACGTTCTCATCCGCACGGCCGCCCGATCGGCCCCGGCACCCGTGCGTGGGGCAGGGGCTCGGGAGGCGGGTGTCCGTCAGAATGACATTGGAGACTCAAGGCGCTGTACCTCTTGAAGAGATGCCTGCAATCACGCGGTTCTCCACTCGCGTCCCGGAGGGGCGGACGGTCAATGTCATTCTGACGGACACCTGTGCGGCCCGGCCCTCCCATTGTCGCATCGCATGGCCGGTCCGGCCCGCGTCCGCTGCCACGCGGGTAAGAGGGACGTGCCGCGGCGTCCGAGCGCCCGGCCGGAACGTGAAAGAACTTCCGTTGACGTCGGGCTGAGCCCGTCCTGCCGGCCCGGCGGGTCCGCGCGGCCGGGGGCGGACCGATCTCGGCGCGGGTTTCGACCGATCTCGAGCCGGAGTACTACCGATCTCGGCGAGGGGGCGCCCCTACTGGCGAGTCCCTTAGAAGGCGTAGTCAATGACCAGGGGGGCGTGGTCGGACCATCTGGAGGCGTAGGAGTCGGCGCGGTCCACGGTGAAGGAGGAGGCCCGCTCGGCCAGGCGCGGCGTGGTCACCTGGTAGTCGAGGCGCCATCCCGCATTGTTGTCGAAGGCCTTGCCGCGCTGGGACCACCACGTGTAGGGCCCCTGCTCGCGCGGTGCCAGCCGGCGGGCTACATCGATCCAGCCGGCGGCGAACCAGCCCTCCAGATGGGCGATCTCCTCGTCCATGACCCCGGCGGTCTTGTTGTGGTTCGGCTTCCAGTTCTTAATGTCCTGCTCGGAGCGGACCACATTGAGGTCCCCGGCCATGACGACCTGGGGGCCGCCGGACTCGCTGGAGGCCAGCAGCTCGGCCATGCGCGCGTCCACGAGCTCCAGGTGGGCGTACTTCTGGTCCATCTTCTCGGTGCCCAGCTGGCCCGAGTGCAGGTAGGCCGACACCACGGTGAACGTGTGTCGGCCCGCGCCCTCGGAGCACGGGGCGCCCTCCACGGCGAGGTCCACCTCCAGCCACCGGCCCGAGTCGACGTCGGGCTCGACGGCGTCCTGCGCCGCAACGCCGCGCCGAACCTGCCCCACAACGACCCCGCTGTCCTCGCGCACGGCGACGGCGACCCCTGCTCGCCCCCGGATACGACACGGCCAGACCTCGCAGCGGTATCCGGGCAGGAGGCCGGACGCCGTCCCCTCGTCCGCGCGGACCTCCTGGAGCAGGAGGATATCGGGCGCGCTGGCCTTCAGCCACCCCGAAATACCCTTGCGGGCCGCGGCCCGAATGCCGTTGACGTTGACAGTGGCGATGCGCATGGGGCCAGGGTACGGCCAGTCACAATGGCACCCTGGCCGGGACACTCGCTTTCCCCCGACGTCTGCGGCTCAGCAGCGGATTCAGCAGCGGATTCAGCAGCGGATTCAGTAGCGGATTCAGTAGCGGATGGCGTCGATGGGGCGGATGCGCACGGCCACGATCGCCGGGATGATGCCGGACAGGGCCCCGACCCCGGTTGCCGCCAGCAGCCCGATAATGGCCGCCACCATGGGGAAGGGCGGATTGGACGCCGTCGGGATCCCCAGCACGGAGCTGAGCGGCACCATTCTGAGCGCCACGATCGCCATGCCGACGCCGACGACGCCGGCCACCACGGTCGCCACCACCGACTCCAGCATAATGGAGAAGAAGATCCGTCGACTCGTCGCCCCGAAGGAGCGCCTCACCCCGATCTCGTGGATGCGCTGACGGACCGTGACCAGCGAGATGTTCACCAGGCTCAGGGCGCCCAGGATCATAATGAAGACGCCCGCGCCGGTCACCACCGTGGTGAAGGCGTCCGCGCTCACGCCCGCGTTGGAGATCGCCAGGTTGTCGCTCACCTGAGTGGACCCCTTCCCGAACTGGGCGTCCAGGTTCCGCTTGGCGAGCTCCTTGACCTGCTTGGCCTCGTCCTTCCCGGCCCAGATCTCGAGCGTCGGTATGGGGCGCTCGGTCTGCTCGGACAGCTGCTGCTCATAGGAGTCCGCCAGCACGAATGCCGACAGCGGCTGCGGGCAGGGGATGTCATCGCCGTCGGCGTTGGTGGTGGTGCAGTAGGGCGAGCTCGCGTTCTCGTCGGGCTTGAGCACCCCCACAATGGTGAAGGTGGTGCGCACGGGGGTGTAGGAGGTGATGGTGATCGGCTCCGTGAGCTCGGAGACGCCGAGGTTCTCGAGGAAGCCCTGGGAGACGACCAGCGTCGGGGAGAGGTCGTCAGCGTCGTCGCCGCTGAACCAGCGGCCCTGGGCCACCGGCGTGTGGTGCAGCGTCCCGTACCCCAGGCTCACCGCCTGGGTGGACACCTGGCGCGGCCCGTCGGGGAAGGCGAAGCGCACCTTCGTGGTGTAGCTGGTCGCCCACGAGCTCGCCTCGTACCGGGAGACGAAGGACGCCAGCGCGGTGCTGACCCTGTCGGAGGTCGCCGCCGACGTCGTCTTCGACGGCGCCGCGCCATCCGCCCCGGAGCCCGTCTGCCCGGAGCCCTGCCCGGAGCCGGCCTGCGCGGCGCCCGAGGCCCCGGAGCCGGACTCCCCGGAGCCGGCGTCCTCAGAGCCGTCAGAGCCGGTGGAGTCGCCCTGGCCCGAGGCGGTCACGTCCTTCCCGGTGGGGGAGACGTTGATGGTGACCGTGCCGGAGCGTCCGCCGTACTGCTCGATCTGAGAGTTGATGGCGGACACCGAGATCTGTCCCACGGCGATGACGAAGGCCATGGCGGCCACGGCCACCGCGACCCCCACCAGCGAGAGCAGCACCCGGAGCTTGCCGATGCGCAGCTGCGCCCACGCCTCAATGATGGCACCGACGAATCCCGTCGCCAGGCCGCCGGCCCCCGCGAAGAGCCTCATCTGGCGCCTCCCACTGCCACTGCGTTGACGTCGGCGCCCCGGCCGGCGCCGTCGGGCGGGCCGAGTTGGATCTCGCCGAACTCCTCCAGGGAGCCCACTTGCCTGCGGGTCACCGAGATCGGGGTCAGGACCCCGTGCTCGAGGCGGTACTGGGTGTGCGCCCGCCCGGCCACGGCCAGGTCGTGAGTGATGAGGATGAGCGCCGCACCGGTGTCGTGGCACTGCTTCTCCAGCAGGTCCATGACGGTGGCCCCGGTGTCGACGTCGAGGGCGCCGGTCGGCTCGTCGGCCAGGATGACGCGGGGGCGCCGGGCCAGCGCCCGGGCGATGGCGACCCGCTGCTGCTCGCCCCCCGACAGCCGTCCGATGGCCAGGCCCGTCTTGCTTGCCAGCCCGACGGCGTCCAGGAGCTCCTTCGCGCGGGAGACGCGCCTCCAGAAGGCCGTGCCGTGGTCGTACAGGAGCGGGGCCGCCACGTTCTCTGTGGTCGTCAGGCCGCTGATGAGGTTGAAGGACTGGAAGACGAATCCGAAGGTCTCGCCGCGCAGGTGGGCGCGGCGGCCCTCGCTGAGCCTGGCCGTGTCGATGCCCGTGAGGTGGTAGGTGCCGGATGTCGGGGTGTCGATCAGCCCGAGGGTGTTGAGCAGGGTCGACTTGCCGGTCCCGGAGCGGCCGACAATGGCCACATGCTCGCCGGGGTGGACGTCCAGGTCGAGGCCGGTGAGGATCGTCAGCGGCGGGGAGTCGGGGACCGTGAAGGTGCGCGTGATGCCCCGCAGCCTGATCAGCGGGTCGGGGCTCACAGGATCTCCTGGCCGTTCTCGTCGTAGCAGGCGGAGTTGTCGGCCTCGCACGTGTTGGGCGGGCCGTTGCGGACGATGTCCTTGCCGGGCACGTACTGGAGGATCGTCTCGCCCTCGGCCAGGCCGTCGGTGACCTGGATGCTGGTGCCGTCGTTGATGCCCAGGGAGACCTCGCGCTTCTCGGCGCCCTTCGGGTTGTCGGGGTCGGTGACGACCCAGACGTTCCCCGTCGTCACCGACCCCTCCACCGCGGTCACGGGGACCAGGACCGCCCCGGTGGCCGAGCCCGCGTCAATGCCGATGGTGACCTTGAGGCCCGCGAAGACCTTCTGGTCGGACGGCACGGAGCAGCGGACCTCGACCTTGGTGCCCTCCCCGGTGGTCGTCGTGGTGCTGCCGTCCTGGCCGGTGGTGGTGGACGTGCTCGCCTTCGTGCCGATGCTCAGATCCGAGCAGGAGAAGGGCGCCGGGCCCTCCGCCACCGAGATGGTCGCCGCGGCCGGGGCGTTGGTGAGCCGGTACTGCTGGGAGGCCGTGATATTGCCGGTGGCGGAGTAGGTCTGCGGGGTGATGGTGGCCACGACCATACCGACGGTCGTCTCCTGGTTCTCAATGACGTTGAAGGACACCTTGCCGCCCACCGGGGCGTACACGGTTCCCCAGGTGACCTTGTCGGCCGTGGGCGTGCTGGTCGGGTTGCCGTCGGCATCGGTGCCGGTCGTGGGCGCCTGCGGCTCGGTCTTCTTCAGGTAGAGCAGGGGCTCGCCCTGGGTGACCATGGCGTCCTTGACCACGGCGAGAGAATCGACGACGCCGCTCAGGGTGGCCTTCACCTCGACGGCCTTGTCCTGGACGATCTGGCCCTTGACCTCCACCGTGCTGGCGATGTCGCCGACCGTGGCGGTCGTCGTCCGCGCCGTCAGCTCGAGCCCGGAGGCGATGTCCGCGCGGTTCTGGCCCTTCTGCTCGGGGAAGAAGGCGATCTTCGCCAGCGCGATCGCGATGACGACGGCGATGAGAACCTTGACGGTGGGTAGGACGTATTTCTTCATGTGAGTCTCCGGTTGTGCCCCGGCCTGGCGGGCTCCTGGGAACGCGGCGCAATCAGACGACCGCTGTGCCGTGTAAGGGAATTGATGCAAGCCTATGGCCCTCGCGGGCAGGGGCGGTTCCTCCTGAAGGAGGAACCGCCCCTGTGACCAAAGGAGGACGCCCGAGCGGGAATCAGCCTTCGGAGGGATGACGACGGGCCCGGGTCGGCCTCACGCCAGACGGCCGGCCGGAGCGGAGGGGAGCGCGTTCAGGAAGGCCGGGGCCGTGAAGCCCGCCTCGGCGTAGGCGCGGACGACGGCGCGGGCGACGGCGTCGGCGGAGCCGGCGTCGACCAGGGCGATCGCGGAGCCGCCGAAGCCCCCGCCGGTCATCCGGGCCCCGTGGGCGCCCGCCGCGCGGGCCGCCTCCACGGCCGCGTCCAGCTCGGGGCAGGTGCACTCGTAGTCCTCGCGCAGCGAGTCGTGGCTGGCGTTCATCAGGGCCCCGGCCTCCTCCAGCTTCGCGCCGGCAAGAGGGCGGTCGTCCTCGAGCAGCGCCACGAGGCGGCGCGTCCGGTCGATCTCGGTCACGACGTGCCGGGTGCGCCTGACCAGCTCGTCGGCGTCCGCCTCGCCGCAGCCCGCCAGACGGCCCAGGTGCGCATCGAGCTCGTCGGGCGGGACGTCGGCCAGCAGCTCGACGCCGAGAAGGCGGGCGGCCCTCTCGCAGGCGGCCCGCCGTGCGCCGTACTGCCCGTCCACCAGGGAGTGCTTGGCCCTGGTGTCGATGACCAGCAGCGCCAGCCCGGCGCCAGCCAGGTCGAAGGGGACCTGCTCGACCCCGCCGGTGCGGCAGTCCAGCCGCAGGGCGCGACCGGCGCGGCAGCGCAGGGACGCGGACTGGTCCATGCCGCCGGTGGGGGCGCCCGCCACCTCGTTCTCCGCCCGCACGCAGGCCGTCACCAGGCGCGCGCGGCCGGCGTCGTCGGGCGCATCCGCCGGGCCCGCCAGGGCGAGGCCGTCGACCGCGTCCAGCGCCACCGCCGCGGCGCACTCCAGGGCCGCCGAGGAGGACAGGCCCCCGCCCAGGGGCACGCAGGAGACCAGGGCGGCGTCGAAGCCCGACAGCGGGCCCAGCCCGTCGCGCTCCAGAGCCCAGGCCACGCCGGCGATGTAGGCGCTCCAGCCGCGCACCTCGCCGGGCGTGCCCCTGGGGCCGACGGTGTCCAGGTCCAGGACGTCGATGCTCTGACGCGCCTGGGAGGACACGAGCCGCACCGCCCGGTCCTCGCGGCGCCGCAGCGCCAGGAAGGCGCGGTGGGGCAGGGCGATGGGCAGGGCGAGCCCGCCGTTGTAGTCCGTGTGCTCGCCAATGATGTTGACGCGTCCCGGCGCGTACCACACGCCGTCGGGCTCCCCGCCGAGGGCCTCGCGCAGCAGGGCGGCGGCGGCAGCGGCGCCCTCCCGCGGACTCAGGGCCGGGGAGAAGACGGGCGCGGCGCCAGCGACGGCGGGGGTCGGGGTGTCGTTCATAACAGGCTCCTGGGGCTGCGGCTCGGCGGAGGGGCGGATACTGCTCGCAATTCTGCCAGAGGGCGCCACCGGCGCGCGCCGAGCCGTGCGCCCCAAGCCGAGAGCGAGCGGGCGCTGCGAGGCCTGGGGCGGCGCCGTCGCGTGCGGTAGTGTCCCCTCAGACGATCTGACACATCCCCGGCCTGACGGAGGTGACATGGACCTGCCCGTGCCCGCCCCCTCCCAGTGCGTCGTCGGGCTGACCATCCCCCTGCCCGAGCCCTGGGCGGCACAGGTCCGCATCGTGCGCGCCGGGGCGGGCGACCCTCTGGCCCATGTGATCGCGCCCCATGTCACGCTTCTGCCCCCCACCGTCGTGGAGCGGGGCGACGTGCCCGCCATCGCGGCGCACGTCGAGCGGGTGGCCGGGCGCACGGCGCCGTTCGTGCTGCGCGCCCGCGGGGTCGGCACCTTCCGCCCGGTCAGCCCCGTCGTCTACGTCGCGCTCCAGGACGGCGGGCCCCAGTGCGACGTCCTCCAGCAGATGCTGCGCCGGCAGGGCGGGCCGCTGGCCACGGCCCTGCGCTTCCCCTTCCACCCGCACATCACCCTGGCCCATGAGGTCTCCGACGACTCCCTGGACGCGGCGGCCCGCGCGGGCGCCGACATCGACGCGCGCTTCGTGGTCGAGCGGATCAGCCTGCACCGCCTGGCCGAGGACGGCTCCTGGCAGACGCTGATCGCGCCGGCGCTCGCCGGCGGGCCCGCAGACGCCGGGGCGGGACCGGGCGGCCGGGCCGCGCCCCAGGTAGGCGACAACGGCGGTTGACGGCAGATGGCGCCGTCAACGGAAGTTCGTCGCGTGAGAGGTACGTTGACGATGGGAAGGTACGTTCGCGTCCCGCTTCTCCCGGGCTCCCCGGAACCTGGATGACCGGTCCCGGGGCCGAACGGTGCCGCGCAGTAGAAAAAGGCGGCCGTGTACCGGCAGATGCCCGAGCGGGCGCTTCGGACCGGTCTCGGTGCGGAGCTGAACCGATCCCGGCGAGAGGGCCGCCATAGGGGGCGCGGAGCCGGACGCCTGGACACCCCCGCCACCCGACCCGCCCTGCGCTCTTCGGGAGTCAATCATCTAGCCTGGGGCCGTGACCGACAACGCCGCCCAGGACCCGGCCGGGGACTCATATGCGAGCGCCGACAGGCCGATTCACGCGATCATTCCCGCCGGCGGCGCCGGCACCCGGCTGTGGCCGCTGTCCAGGCGCCGCCGCCCCAAGTTCCTCCTCGACCTGACCGGCACCGGTCGCACCCTCATCCAGGGCACTGTGGCGCGCCTGGCGCCCGTGGCCGCCACGACGACGATCGTCACCGGCGTCGCGCACGTGGCCGCCGTCGCCGACCAGCTGCCCGGCGTGGGGCGGGAGAACATCCTGGCCGAGCCCCTGCCCCGGGACTCCATGGCGGCCATCGGCCTGGCCGCCGCCGTCATTGCCGCGCGCCACGGCCGCGACGCCGTCGTCGGCTCCTTCGCCGCCGACCACACCATCGCCGACGAGGCCTCCTTCACCGGCGCCGTCCGCCAGGCCGCCGCCCTGGCGCGCGCGGGATGGGTGGCGACCATCGGCATCGAGGCGACCGGCCCCTCCACTGCCTTCGGCTACATCCACTGCGGCGATGCCATCGGCGTGCCCGGGGCCCCGGACGGGCGCCGCGTCCTCGGCTTCACCGAGAAGCCCGACGCCCACACCGCGGCGCAGTACCTGGCCACGGGCGACTACCGGTGGAACGCCGGCATGTTCGCGGCCCGCGCGGGCGTCCTGCTGGACCACCTCGCCGCCCAGCGGCCCCGGCTCGCCGCGGGCATCGAGGCGATCGCCGCCGCCTGGGACGCGCCCGCGCGCGAGGAGGTCCTCGCCGCGCGCTGGCCGGGCCTGGAGGCCGTCGCCATCGACCACGCCATCGCCGAGCCCGTGGCCGCCGCCGGGGGAGTGGCCATGGTGCCCGCGGCCATGGGCTGGGACGACGTCGGCGGCTTCGACTCCCTGTCCGCGATCGTGCCCGCGCGCACCTGGGGCCCGGCCGACGGCGTCGCCGTGCTGGACGACTCCGCGGCCGGCGGCCCGGCGGCCGACGTCGAGGCCGCGGACTCGCCCGGCGCGCTCGTGGCCTCGACCACCGGCCGCAGGACCGTGCTGCTGGGCGTGCCGGGCGCCGTCGTCGTCGACACCCCCGACGCCCTGCTCATCACGACACCCGAACGGGCCCAGGCGGTCAAGGGCGTCGTGGACCGGCTGCGGGCCGAGGGGCGCGAGGAGCTCCTGTGAGCGCGCACCCGGCGGGTTCAGCAGGCTCTGCCTCACCGGCTGCCGGCGTCGCCCCGACCGCCCCCGCGCCGGACGACCCTGTCTGGCAGCGGCTGCGCGCCCTGGCCGCCCGGGCCATGGAGCGCGCCTACGCCCCCTACTCCCGCTTCCGGGTGGGGGCGGCCGCGCTGGTCGAGGACGGCAGGCTCGTGTCGGGATGCAATGTGGAGAACGCGAGCTACGGCGTGACCCTGTGCGCCGAGTGCGGCCTGGTGAGCGAGCTGGTCCGCACCGGGGGAGGGCGGCTGGTGGCCCTCGTGTGCGTGGACGGGCGCGGCGAGCCCTGCGCCCCCTGCGGGCGGTGCCGCCAGCTGCTGGCCGAGCACGCCGCGCCCGGCATGGTGCTGGCCGTGCCGGGCGGGATCACGACCATTGACGAGGTCCTGCCCGGGCGCTTCACCGACGCCGACATCGCCGCTGTCGTCTCCCCGCGGGCCGGCGGGCCCCGCCCGGGCGCCGCCCGCGGCCCGCGGGCTCCCGAGCCCTTCGACGCCGTCGAGATCATCGCCGCCAAGCGCGACGGGGCCCGCCTGAGCGGCCCCCAGATCGACTGGGTCATCGACGCCTACACGCGCGGCGTCGTCGCCGACGAGCAGATGAGCGCGCTGGCCATGGCGATCTACCTGGGCGGGATGGACCGCGCCGAGACGGCCCGGTGGACCGGCGCCATGATCCGCAGCGGCGAGCGCATGGACTTCTCCCGGCTGGGCCGCCCCACCGCCGACAAGCACTCCACCGGCGGGGTGGGGGACAAGACCACCCTGCCGCCGCTTCTTCGCCGGAACCGGACCGATCTCGACGCGGAACTCGACCGGTCTCGGCGAAGAGGGCCGCGGGGCTGGGAGGGGAGCGCCCGACCCGCCCGATCGGCCACAGCCCCCGCACGGTCACGGCGCGCCGCTAACCTGCTGTCGTGAATGACCGCCATGCCGGCCCGCCCGCGGGCGGGCTCAGAGCGCGCGTGTCGAGCTCGCGGCTGCGCGTGGGCGCCTTCGCGACGCCCGGCGACGCCGTCACCCTCACCCAGGGAGACCCCACCACCTGCGGCGCCACCGTCGTCCTGGCCGCCCGGCTGCTCCTCGGCACGACAGGTGCGGCGGGCGGTTCCGCCTCCGGCCCGACCGGCCTCTCCGGCCCGACCGGGTCGCTTCCCGGCCTGCGCCTGACGCGGGCCCTGCACGCCGAGCAGCGCCGCCTCCAGGCGCGCATGAACCGCCGCTCGGGCGGGCCGCTCGGCCCGCTGCCGTGGACCCGCCGCCTGGGGTCGACGCCGTGGGCCGTGGCGCGCGCCCTGGGCGAGGAGCCCGGCCGCGCCGTCCCCGCCGGCTCCGTCGGGGCCGCCTACCGGGTCCGCTGGGTCCGCGAGGGCGGTCCCCGCTGGCCGGACGACGCCGAGCGCATACGCCGGGCGCTGGACGCCGGGCTGCCCGCGGTCATGCTCGTGGGCGGCCCCCTGGTGCGCCCCCGCCCGGGCGGCGCAGGGCCGGTGCGCGCGCTGCGCAGGGCCGCAGCAGGGCTGACTGCGCTTCCCCCGCTTGCTGCGCATCCTGTGCTGCCCCGCCACTACGTGCTGGCCCTCCCGTGGCGGCTCGCCGGCCAGGACGACCCCGGTCCGGGGCGCGTTCACGTCTACGAGCCGTCGTCGGGCTCCGTGCGCGTCCTGGACCTGCTCGCCCCGCGCGGCCCCGCCGCCCCGGGCCCCCGCGAGCTCGGGTACTGGCCGCGCATCCTGGCCCTCATCACCCCGATACCCGCACCGAGAGGACGACCATGACCACCCGCGCCGAGATCGCCGCGATCATCGACCACACCCTCCTGACCCCCGAGGCCACCGGCGCCCAGGTCGCCGACCTCATCGCCCAGGCCGATCGGCTGGGCGTCTGCGCGGTGTGCGTCTCCCCGAGCCGGCTGCCCGTCCGGGTCCCGGCGGGCCTGGCCCTCGCCACCGTCTGCGGCTTCCCCTCCGGCGCTCACGCCAGCGCCGTCAAGGCCGCCGAGGCGGCCGACGCCGTGGCCAAGGGCGCGGACGAGATCGACATGGTGGTCAACCTCGGGCTGGTCAAGGAGAGGGACGCCGACGGCGTCGAGGCAGACATCCGCGCCGTGAGGCAGGCCTGCGAGGGCGCCCTGCTCAAGGTCATTGTCGAGTCCGCCGTCCTGACCGACGCCGAGATCGTCGCCTGCTGCCGGGCCGCCGAGGCCGCCGGCGCCGACTTCGTCAAGACCTCCACCGGCTTCCACCCGGCCGGGGGCGCCACCGTCCACGCCGTGGAGCTCATGCGCGCCACCGTCGGCGACCGGCTCGGCGTCAAGGCCTCCGGCGGCATCCGCACGGCGGCCGACGCGCTCGACATGGTCGCCGCCGGTGCCGGCCGCCTGGGGGTGTCCGCCTCGATTGCCATCCTCGAGGGCCTGTCCGAGTGAGCCTCGCACGGACGCACAAGGTTTAGGCGACCCTCATCTTGAAAGTTTCGGATTTACGAAATAATCTCCCGTCTCATGAGACCCATATTCACTTGCGGACGCCGCACGGCAGCCACCCTCGCCTCCCTCGCCCTTGCCACGGCGGTCCTTCCCCTGACCGCCTGCGGGTCCACGTCGTCGGGCGGTGACGACTCCGCCATCAAGGCGGTCGCCTCCACCACCCAGATCTGCGACTACATCACCCAGCTCGCCTCCGGTGGCCAGGACGACGGCCTGTCCTTCGACCGCACCGGCGCCGACGGCGCCACCGAGCACTTCGGCGCCGACACCGCCAGCGCCAAGACCCACCTGACCCTGACCTGCCTGCTGGCCCCCAACGCCTCCGCCCACGAGCACGACATGACCGCGGAGCAGTCCAAGGCGCTGTCCGAGGCCGACCTCTTCTTCGTCTCCGGGGTCGACCTGGAGCACTTCCTGGACGACGCCGTCACCTCCACCGGCTTCAAGGGCACCATGGTCGTGACCTCCGGGGTCTACGGCGCCGCCGATGTCGATGACCTCGACGCCCAGCTCGCCAAGGAGAAGGACCTGCCCTACACCGTGGACCGCGGCTCGGACAAGGTGGAGGTCGCCAAGTGGCCCTTCCCGCCCGAGGACGGGGAGAGCGAGCCCGAGTTCCGCTTCGACCCCCACGTGTGGACCTCGCCCAAGAACGCCATTACCCAGGTCAAGAACATCGGTGCCGCCCTGGAGAAGGCCTCCCCGGAGTCCGCCGACCTCCTGAGGTCCCACACCGACAGCTACATCAAGCTCCTGACCGACCTCGACGACTGGGCCCGCGCCAGCCTGGAGACCGTCCCGGCCGGCAAGCGCGTCCTGTTCACCAGCCACGACGCCTTCGGCTACTTCTCGGCGGAGTACGGCGTGACCTTCAAGGGCGCCGCCCTGTCCGACTTCAACGCGCAGCAGGACGCCACCGCCGACAAGATCACCGAGACCGCCAAGGCCGTCAAGGCCTCCGGGGCCGTGGCGATCTTCGCCGAGAACTCCAACAACCCCAAGTCCGTGGAGAAGGTCGCCGCGGAGGCCGGCGTCAAGGCCATTATCGGGGAGGAGGCCCTGTACGGGGACTCGCTGGGCGTCGCCGGCTCCGACGGCGAGACCTACATCGGCTCGATCCTCCACAACGTCACCAACCTCACCAAGGCCTGGGACGGCACCGTCAAGGACATCCCGGACTCGCTGAAGGACTGGACGCCCACGCAGACGGAGGTCAAGTGACCTCAGCCGACTCCCGGTCGCGCGGCTCGGCCGGCACCTCCCGTGAGGCGCCGGCCGAGCCGGTCGTCATCCTCGACGACGCGGCCTTCGCCTACACCTCGAGCCCCGTCCTGACCGGGGTCACCGGCACGGTCCTGCCCGGTGAGGCCCTCGCCCTCATCGGCCCCAACGGGTCGGGCAAGACGACGCTCCTGCGCGGCCTGCTCGGCATGGTCCGCATCATCGCCGGCAGCCTGCGCGTCAACGGCGCCGCCCCCGGACGCGCGCCGCGCGGCTCGATCGGCTACGTCCCCCAGGTCGCCGACCTCGACCCGAGCTTCCCGGTCACCGTCCTCGACGTCGTCCTCATGGGCACCTACTCGCGGCTGGGCCTGATGCGCCGCCCCGGCCGCGCCGAGCGCCGCCGCTGCCGGGAGGCCCTGGACAGCGTGGGGCTCAGCGACCTGGCCTCCCGGCACTTCGGCACGCTGTCGGGCGGTCAGCGCCAGCGCGTGCTCGTGGCCCGCTGCATTGCGGCCGAGCCGAGCCTGATCCTCCTGGACGAGCCCTTCAACGGCCTCGACCAGCCCAACCGCAACGCCCTGCTCGACATCATTGCGCGGCTCAAGGAGCACGGCATCGGCGTGGTCGTCTCCACCCACGACCTGGTCCTGGCCCGGCAGACCTGCGAGAAGGCCGCCCTGCTGGCCGGGCGGCAGATCGCCTTCGGGCCCCGCGAGGAGGTCCTGGTGCCCGCCCTCATCGAGCAGGCCTACGGCGGATCGGGCTCGGACCGCCTCGTCGAGCTCGACCCGGCGGCGCTGGAGAAGCGGGGCGCGGCGGACAGAGGGGGCGAGGAGCGGTGAGCGCAGCAGTCAGGGCCTTCGCCGACCTCGTTGAGAACCTGCGGCACCTGGGCGCTCACATACCGGGCGTGGCCCCGTTCGCCTCCGCGCCCTACCTGTTCAGGCCGCTGCTCATGATCGTGCTGCTCGGCGGCGTGTGCGCCGTCGTCGGCACCCTG
This sequence comes from Actinomyces israelii DSM 43320, assembly GCF_000711965.1. Taxonomy (GTDB): domain Bacteria; phylum Actinomycetota; class Actinomycetes; order Actinomycetales; family Actinomycetaceae; genus Actinomyces; species Actinomyces israelii. The sequence continues at coordinate 79,819 of NZ_JONS01000013.1, read as the reverse complement.
GTCAACCTGCGCACCACCGAGTTCACCGCCGAGGCGATGGTCCACGCCGTCTTCCCCGGCATTGTGGCGGGCGCCGTCTACGGCGGCATCGACCGGATCGTCCCGGCGGCCAGCGCGGTGGCCGTGCTCGCCGCCGCCGTCCTGACCTGGGTGACCAACCGCGCGACCCGCCGCTCCGCCTCCGAGGCGGGCACGGCGGTGGTGCTCACCAGCTTCTTCTCCATCGGCATCGTCCTGTCCCTGGCCAAGGGGGACTTCTCGGGCCAGCTCGAGGCGCTCATGTTCGGGCGCCTCCTGGAGGTCACCGACCTGCGCCTGGCCCAGGCCCTCCTCATGTGCCTGATCGCCCTGGTGGCCGTGGCCGTCACCTGGAAGGAGCAGGTCGCCTACGCCTTCGACCCCGTGGGGGCCCGGGCCGGCGGCATGCGCCTGCTCGTGCTCGACCTGGTCCTCAACATGGCGGTCGCCGCGGTCGTCGTCTCGGCGTCCACGGCCGTGGGCACGCTCCTGGTCATCGGCTACCTCGTCATCCCCGGTGCGACCGGGCGCGTGCTGGCCGGGCGGGTCGCCACCATGGTGGCCGTCGCCCTCGGAGTCGGCATCGGTGGCGGCTGGCTCGGGCTGGCGGTCGCGATCGCGCCGATGCCCCACCCCGTCTCGCCGCAGGCGGCGGTGGCCCTGACCACGACCGCCCTGTTCCTGGTGGCCGCGGCGCGCGCCTGGCTGCGCAGCCGCATCCGCCACCGCCGCCCGGGTCGGAGCCGGCTCCCGGCCCCGGAGCGCGGCGGCGCGCGCCCCGGTGAGCGGCGCGCCGAGGCGGAGGCGGCGGCATGAGCGTGAGCTGGAGCGTGGTGGCCCTGCCGCTGGTCGAGGTCGTCCTCATGGGGGCGCTGGCCGGCATCGTCGGGGCCCTGGCGCTGGTGCACCGCCGGATCTTCTTCACCGAGTCCCTGACCCACTCCACCTTCCCCGGCGCGGTCGCGGGCGTGGTCGTGGCCGCGGCGCTGAGCCGCTCCCTGGCCGGTCAGCGGGCCGACTACGACCTGCTGACTGCCGCCCTGTTCGTCGGCGCCGTGCTCATGTGCCTGCCCATGATCGCCCTCATGCGCTGGCTGTCGACCATCCCGGGGCTGACCTCCCAGTCGGCCGCCGGGATCGTGCTGACCTTCGGCTTCGCCCTGGGGTACTTCCTGGCCAAGTGGTTCGCCCCGCTGCCGCTGAAGGTCGACGGGTTCCTGACCGGCTCGGTGCTCAACATCGGCACCGCCGACGTCGCCGTGACTGCCGCGGTCCTGGTCGGGGCGCTGGTGGTCCTGACGGTGGCGGGGCGCTTCCTGGCCTTCTACGGCTTCGACCCGGTCGGCTACCGGGCCGCCGGGCTGCGGCCCGGGCCCGTCGAGGCGGTCCTGATGATCCTGATCTGCCTGACCATTGCGGCGCTGGTCCCCGCCGTCGGCACGATCCTGCCCATTGCCCTGGTCGCGGCGCCGGCTGCCGCGATCGCCCCGTGGTGCTCCTCCATGCGCTCGCTGGTGGTCGGGTCGGCGCTGCTGGGAGCCGCCACCTGCGTGGCGGGGATGTGGCTGGGGGTGGCCCTGAGCCTGTCGGTGGGCGGCGTCATCGCCGCGACGGCGGGCGCGGTCTACCTGCTGGCCGCGGCCGCGCGCCGGCTGGCGCTCACAGACCGAGCACCCCGTGCAGGTCGGCCTTGATCGACTCCAGGCGGTCGGCCGCGGTGCGACGGGCCACCTCGACCGGGTCCTCGACGGCGACCGGCACGACGACCTCGCAGTAGCACTTGAGCTTCGGCTCCGTGCCCGAGGGGCGCACGACGACGCGGTCGTCGGCCGCTGTCTTGAAGATCAGGCCGTCGGCCGGCGGGAGCCTCCCGCCGTTGCCGTCCGAGGCCCCGTCCATCAGGTCGAAGACGTCGACCACGGGGGAACCGGCCAGTGAGGCGGGCGCGCCGCCGGCGCGCAGGCGCTCCATGGTGGCGGAGATGAGGTCCGGATCCTCCACCCGCACACTCAGGGGGCTGGTGGCGTGCAGGCCGTGCTCGCGCGCCAGCCGGTCGAGCAGGTCGGCGATCGATCGGCCCTGCTGCTTGAGCACGCTGGCCAGCACCGCCAGGCGCACGGCCGCCGAGATGCCGTCCTTGTCGCGCACCGCGGCGGGGTCCACGCAGTAGCCCAGCGCCTCCTCGTAGCCGAAGACCAGCCCGGGCACCCGGCAGATCCACTTGAAGCCGGTCAGGGCGTTGCGGTGCCCCAGCCCGTGGGCCTGCGCGATCCTGCGCAGCATGCGGGAGGAGACGATCGAGTTGGCCAGGATGCCGGTGCCCGTGAAGGCGGCGAGCTCGGCGGCCTGCTCGCCCAGGACCGCCCCGACCTCGTCGCCGGTGAGCCGGCGCCAGCGGCCCGTGGTGTGCTCGTCCGGGATCGCCGCGCAGCAGCGGTCGGCGTCGGGGTCGTTGGCTATCACGAGGTCGGCGCCGACCCGGCGGGCCAGCGCGAGAGCCAGGTCGAGGGTCCCGTCCTCCTCGGGGTTGGGGAGGGCGGCGGTGGGGAAGTCGGGGTCCGCCTCGAACTGCTCGGGCACGACGACGACGTCCAGGCCCACACGGCTCAGCGCGTCGCGGCACACCGGTCCTCCCACTCCGTGCAGGGCGGTCAGGACGACCCTCAGGGGCGCGACGGCGCGCATGCGCGCCGACTTCGCCGCGCGCCCGGTGTACTCCTCGACCATCTCGGACCCCAGGGTCCGCCAGCCGGAGTCGGGCATCGGCACCTCGGCCAGGGCGCCGACCGCGGCGATCCGCTCGGCGATCTCGGCGTCGTAGGGCGGGGCGATCTGCGCGCCCTGGCCCGGGCCGGTCACGGCCCTCCCGCCCAGGTAGACCTTGTACCCGTTGTCCCGGGGCGGGTTGTGGGAGGCGGTCACCATGACCGCGGCGTCGGCCCCGAGGCGCCGCAGGGCGAAGGCGAGGACGGGGGTGGGGCAGGGGGAGTCGAACAGGAGGGCGCAGCCGCCCGCGCCGGTGACCACGGAAGCCGTGTCTCGGGCGAAGACCTCGGAGTTGTGGCGCGCGTCGTAGCCGATGACGACGGTGAAGCGCTCCCCGAGGGCCTCGCGCAGGTAGGCGGCCAGGCCGGCGGCGGCGCGGATGACGACCACACGGTTCATCCGGTTGGGGCCGGCCCCCAGCCGTCCGCGCAGGCCGGCGGTGCCGAAGCGCAGGGCGTGCGAGAACGCGTCGGCGAGGGCGGCGGTGGCCTCGGCGTCACCGTCCTGGTGAGCGGCCAGCAGGGCGGTGAGCTCCTCACGGGTGGCGGAGTCGGGGTCCTCGTTGATCCAGGCAGTCACGGCGACGGTGTCGAGAGAGCGATCCGGAGGGGTCATGGTTGCGACGCTACCGTGAGCCGCCTGCCCCGAACCGGGACAATGACGGCCCTCACCAGTGGTGCCTAACACAAGAATGTGAGACGGTCGACCTCCGGCGCGCTCAAGAACTCGCGGGGCCCGCACGGGGGCGGCGGGGAGGGGAAGCGCGTGCCGCTCGGGCTCGAGCCCGAAGCCGGGCGCCCGGTGGGATGTCGGGACGATCCGCCAGCCGGCGGCGACCGGCCGGGCGCGCTCCGGGTTGTCCTCACGCAGGATCCGGGCGGCGTCGAAGGGGTGCCGTACCGCCTCACCGTACCCTGGGCCCATGACTGACGCATCCCTCCCGGGCCGGCCGCCCGGCGGCCCCGCCGTCGGGCCGGTCGCGCTGCCCGACCCGGCCGGCGACCTCGGCGCCCTCGCCCTGGCCCTGGTGGACGTGCCGAGCGCGTCCGGCTCCGAGGCCCCGCTGGCCGGCGCCGTCCAGGCCGCCCTGGCGGCGAGGCCGCACCTGCAGGTCCTGCGGCACGGAGACACGGTGGTCGCCCGCACCCGCCTGGGACGCCCCGAGCGGGTCGTCGTCGCCGGCCACCTCGACACCGTCCCGGTCTCGCGGCGCACCGGCAACGTCCCGGGCCGCCTGGAGGAGCGCGACGGGCAGACGGTCGTGTGGGGCCGCGGCAGCGTCGACATGAAGGGCGGGGTCGCCGTCGGCCTGCACCTGGCCGCGACCCTGGCCGCGCCGCGCCGCGACGTCACCTGGGTCTTCTACGACAACGAGGAGGTCGTCGCCGAGCGCAACGGGCTCGGCCGGGCGCTCGCGGCCCACCCCGACTGGTTCGAGGCGGACCTGGCGGTGCTCGGCGAGCCCACCGGCGCGGGCATCGAGGGCGGCTGCAACGGCACCCTGCGCCTCATCCTGGACGTGCCCGGGCGGGCCGCGCACTCGGGGCGCGCCTGGAGGGGCGCCAACGCGATCCACGCCGCCTCCGCCCTCGTCGAGCGGGTCAAGGCGGCGCCCCTGCGCACCGTCGAGGTCGAGGGCCTGGCCTACCGGGAGTCCTTCAGCGTCGTCCGCATCGAGGGCGGTGCGGCGGCCAACCCGGCCAACCCGGCCAACCCGGCCAACACGGTCCCCGACCGCTGCCGCGTCACGGTCAACTACCGCTTCGCCCCCGACCTGGCGGCCGAGGCGGCCCTGGCCCGCGCCAGGCGCATTCTGGCGGGGCTCGACGCCGATGGCGGCGAGGCCGACCCGGTCATCGACGCCGGCACCGGGCCGGTCGCCGTCGAGGTCGACGACCTGTGCCCGGCCGCCCGGCCCGGGCTCGGCTCCCCGATGGCGCGCGAGCTCATCGCCCTGGTGCGCGAGCGCGGGGGAGGGATCGGCCCCAAGTACGGGTGGACGGACGTCGCCCGCTTCTCCGCGGCCGGCGTCCCCGCCGTCAACCTCGGCCCGGGCGACCCGATGCTGTGCCACACCGACGACGAGCACTGCCCCGTCGCCCAGATCGAGGCCGTCGCCGGCGTCCTGCGCGCGTGGCTCGCGTGAGGGTCCGGCCGGCCGCGCCCGGGGACGCCGCGCGGGCGTGGGCGGGAGCCGACCTGCTGGCGGACCGCTGGGCGGCCGGCGGCGGCCGCCGATCCCTGGTGGCCGAGGACGAAGGCGGCCGGGGGCGCGTCCTGGGGCACTGCCGCGGTGTCGACAACCCTTTCCACCCCGGTTCGCGCACACTCGTCCTGGGCGTCGACCCGGCGCTGGACGATGCCGCGGCCCGCCGGGTCGCGGATGCCCTCGTGGCGGCCCAGGCGGCCGTGTCCTCCCGGCCCCTGCGGCTCAGGATCACCGAGGAGGACCGGCTGCTCCGCCGCGCCGCTGCCGTCGCCGGCGGCGTCGTCGAGCAGGTCCTGCCGCCGTGGCGCCTGCGCGTGGGCCCCGCCCTGCGCTCGTGGGCCGCGCGGTGGGACGCGCACGACGGCTACGGGGGCGCCCGGCGCCCCAGGGCCGTGGAGCGCGGGGACGCGGCCGCCGTCGTCCGCCTATGGGCCGGGCACTATGCGGCCCAGCACGCGCGCTGGGCCCCCGCGGCTCCCGCCGAGGAGCTCGCCGGGCTCTTCGCCGAGGACCTGGCCTGGGGAGCCCCCGGGTGCTATGAGCCCGCGCGCTCGCGCGTGCACATGCGGGGCGGCAGGGCGGCCGCCGCCGCCCTGGTCTGGCCGGCCGAGAACGACGGCGCCCGGGAGGTCACGGTCATGGCCCTGCCCCGCGAGGGGGCGCAGGCGCTCGCCGACGCCGCGCGGTGCCTGGCCCGGGTGGTCGATGGCGCCGAGGACAGCCAGACGCTCCTGGTCGACACCCACCTGACCGAGCCGTGCGAGCGGCGCCTCATGGGCCCTCTGCACCGGCACCTGGCCTCCTGCGGCGAACCGGCCGCGGGAGGCTGGACCCTCCTGGTCGCGCTGCCGGTGGCCGGCGGAATCACCCGGCCCTTCGCCGTCGGGCTCCTTGAGGGCTGGGACGCCCCGGCCTGGGTCAGGGGCGCGCTCGCCGGCGCCGGCGGATGCTGACAGTCCTCACGATGTTGACACCGTGCGCCCGGCGGTGGGGAATCATGCTCCCATGACACGCGAGACCTACCGCAAGGGGCCCGTGCTGCTGCGCGGGACCCAGATCCCCGCCCGGACCACCGATGCGCGTCTGCTGGACCGCCGCGGCGACACCGACTGGCTGCACTCCGACCCCTGGCGCGTCCTGCGCATCCAGTCCGAGTTCGTCGAGGGCTTCGGCGCCCTGGCCGAGCTGGGGCCGGCGATCAGCGTCTTCGGCTCGGCGCGCACCGCGGCCGGCGACCCGGCCTACGCCCTGGCCGAGCGGATCGGGGCGGGGCTGGCGGACAGCGGCTACAGCGTCATCACCGGCGGGGGTCCGGGGATGATGGAGGCCGCCAACAAGGGCGCCCACGAGGCCGGCGGCGTCTCGGTGGGGCTCGGCATCGAGCTGCCCCTGGAGCAGGAGATGAACGACTACGTCGACCTGGGCATCAACTTCCGCTACTTCTTCGCCCGCAAGACGATGTTCCTGAAGTACTCCGACGGCTTCGTCGTCATGCCCGGGGGCATGGGCACGCTCGACGAGCTCTTCGAGGCCGTCACCCTCGTCCAGACCGGCAAGGTGTCCACCTTCCCGATCGTGCTGGTCGGCTCGGGCTACTGGAGGGGGCTGGTGGACTGGATCCGCGGCACCCTGGTCGAGACCGGCACGATCTCGCCCGGCGACGTCGATCTGCTCCCCGTGGTCGATACGGCGCAGGAGGCCATCGACTACGTCGTCGACGGTGCGCGGCGGCTGCGGGCCGAGGAGGCCGCCAGGGGGCCGCGGGGCCTGGGATGAGCCCGCCTGCGCGAAAAACACCGAGCATAGTTTAGCATTCGTGGACTTAACCACGTTTCCCTCAGTAGCGGCGCCGCCGTGCCGTAGAATGACCTGGGCAGTGCGGTGATGGATCCGCGATACAGCACTGAAAGGGGAGCTCATGGCTGCCATGAAGCCCAGGACCGGCGACGGGCCTCTCGAGGTCGTCAAGGAAGGCCGCTCGATCATTATGCGCGTACCGCTGGAGGGCGGGGGCCGACTGGTCGTCGAGATCACACCCGACGAGATCAAGGAGCTCCAGGAGGCGCTGGCCTCCGTGAAGTACTGATTCTCGGCCCGCGCTGCAGGCGGCACCGGCCGCAGCCAGGGCGAGGACCGGGTCCGCGAGGCCCGGTCCTTGTGCTGTGTCCTCCCCGAGCCCTTCCCGAGCCCTCTGCGATGAGCCGCCTCAGGCCTGGCGCACGGCGACGAGCAGCCCGTCGCCCACCGGCAGCAGCGAGACGAGCACGCTGTCGTGGTTGCGCAGCGTCTTCCCGAGCTCCCGCGCGGCGACGGTGGTGGGGTCGCGGCGGGCCGGGTCGGCGACGTGGTCATTCCACAGGGCGCGGGTGATGGCCAGGACCCCGCCGACGCGCAGCATGCGCAGCGCCGCCCCCGCCAGCTTGGCGGACTCCTCCGGATCGACGTCGAGGACGACCATGTCGTAGGAGCGGGCCGCCATGCGGGGCATGACGTCGGAGGCCCTGCCCCGGATGATTCGCGTGCGCGCCCCCGGGTACCCCGCGGCCTCGAAGGTCCTGCGCGCCTCGCGCTGGAGCTCGGGCTCAAGGTCGATGGTCGTCAGCACGCCGTCCACCCCCATCCCGCCGAGCAGGCACAGGCCCGACACACCGGTGCCGGTGCCTATCTCGGCCACGGACTTGGCGCCCACGGCTGCGGCGAGCATCCGCAGGGCGGCGCCCGTCGCCGGGGAGACGGGCGCGATGCCGAGCTCGATGCCGCGCAGCCTGGCCTCCGCGGTTGGCTCGTCCTCATGAGGGAACTCCTCGGTGTAGGACCAGCTCAAGGTCTTGTCGGCGCTCACCGTTCCACCTTCCGTGCTGCGACTGGCGGTCGCGTAGGACCGGGTCTGCCCGTGCGGGCCCGGGGCGGGACGGGCGCGGGCGCTCTCATTGTTCCAGGTCGCGGGCCCATCGCCCGCATCGTCCGTCGTGCGTCCCTGTCGTTGGCTGCCGTCGTGGGTCCCTATACTATCGGCGTGCTAGGCATCTCAGGTCCCGAGTTCCTCGTCATCATCCTGGTGACGGTCATCGTCGTGGGTCCCCAGCGCCTGCCCGAGTACACTCGCAAGCTGACCCAGGCCGTGCGCCGTCTGAGAGTGTTCCTGGACGACGCCAAGGAGCAGATCGCCGAGGAGGTCGGTCCCGAGCTGACGGACCTCGACCTGTCCGACCTGGACCCCCGCAACTACGACCCGCGCAAGATCGTGCGCGACGCCCTGGGGGAGGACCTCGACGCCATCCGCAAGGACCTGGCGACTCCGTTCCAGTCGGTGGCCAAGACGGCCGAGGAGACGGCGGACGGCATTGTCAGGACCGGCTCGACGAAGTCCCTGACCCGGATGATCGACGACAAGGCCGAGCAGACGCGCCGGGCCCGCAAGGAGAGTGCGGAGCAGGACGCGGCTGAGACCGAGGCGCAGGGCCCGGCCGAGGCCGCTGCCGGGTCGGAGGCCGAGGCCGCCGCGTCGCCCGCCGAGGACGGAGCCCGGGAGGCCGTCGCACCCGACGCCGACGCCGCCACTGCCGACGACGAGGAGCCGGACGCGCCGTCGTCGAGCGAGGCCGGGGCGGACGCTGCGCCCGAGGAGCCTGAGCCCGTCGCCCCGGAGCCGGTGCCCTCGAGCCTGGTCGAGGAGAGCACGAGCGAGGCGGCGCCCCGGGTGCGCCCCATCTCCCCGCGCGAGATCGTGCGCGCGGCCAACGCCGCCGCCCGCACCCGGGCCGAGGCCGCGGCCGCCGTCGTCGACGGCTGAGGCTCAGGGCCGAGCGCTCAGGTGGCGACCTTCAGGCTCAGCCTCCGGCCGGCCAGCCCGCGGGAGCGGTGGGCGAGCCTGCGCGCCACGCTCGCCAGCTCCAGGGCGGCGGGCGCGTCGGCCGCGGGCCTGCCGCCCTCGGCGACGGCGGCGGGCACGCCGCCGTCCGAGCCCTCCCGCAGGCGGATGTCCAGGGGGAGCTGGGCCAGGAGCGGCACGTCGTAGCCCAGTGTCCGGGTCAGCGAGTCGCTGACCGTCCTCCCCCCGCCGGAGCCGAAGATCTCCAGGCGCGAGCCGTCGGGCTGCGGCATGTAGGACATGTTCTCGATGACGCCGACGACCTTCTGCTTGGTCTGGGCGGCGATGAGCCCGGTGCGCTCGGCGACCTCGGCGGCCGCGGTCTGCGGCGTGGTGACCACCAGGATCTCGGCGTTGGGCAGCAGCTGGGCCACCGAGATCGTCACGTCCCCCGTGCCGGGGGGCAGGTCGAGCAGGAGGACGTCCAGGTCGCCCCAGAAGACGTCGGAGAGGAACTGCTGGACCGCCCGGTGCAGCATGGGGCCCCGCCAGACGACCGGCTGCTTGGACTCCACGAACATCCCGATGGAGATGACCTTCACCCCGTGGGCCACCGGCGGGACGATCATGCCGTCCAGCTGGGTGGGGACCCGGTCCACGCCCAGCATGCGGGGGATGGAGAAGCCGTAGATGTCGGCGTCGACGACCCCCACGTTCAGGCCCTGGGTCGCGATGGCCGCCGCGAGGTTGGCGGTCACCGAGGACTTGCCGACCCCGCCCTTGCCGGAGGTCACCGCGTACACGCGCGTGAGGCTGCCCGGCTGGGTGAAGGGGATGACCGGCTCGGCCGCGCCCCCGCGCAGCCGGGTGCGCAGCCCGGCCCTCTGCTCGTCGCTCATGACGCCCAGGCGCACCTGCACCTCGGTGACGCCCTCGACCCCGCCGACCTCACGACGCGCGTCCGCGGTGATCGTGTCCTTGAGCGGGCAGCCGGCCACGGTGAGCAGGACGCCGACGGTCACGGCGCCCGTCTCGCTGATCTCAATCGATTCGACCATGCCGAGATCGGTGATCGAACGGCGGAGCTCGGGATCGATGACTCGGCCCAGAGCCTCACGAACTGCGTCTTCGGTGGGTGCGGACATAGCGCCATCCTATGTGGGAGCGCGCGCGGGCTGTCGTGGTGCACAGCACGTTGAGACGCTCCTCCCCGTGTTTTAGGGATGTGCGATGGTAAAGGCGTCGTAACCTGGACGGGCCGCCACCACGCGCGGACGTCGTTCCTCCTGCGAGCCGGAAAGAGAAGCGCATGACCTCGACTCAGCGCTCCGCCAATTCATCGTCTACCCCTCGCCGGGGCCGCATCGGCGGCCTCGACGGGCTGCGTGCTGTCGCAGTCGCCCTCGTCCTCGTCTACCACCTCGTGCCCGGGGTCCTGCCCGGCGGGATGGTGGGAGTCGACGCCTTCTTCGTCATCTCGGGGTTCCTCATCACCAGCCTCCTGGTCGTTGAGAGGCGTCGCACGGGAGTCATTGACCTCAGGCGCTTCTGGACCAGGCGCCTGCGCCGGATCGTGCCCGCCCTCGTCGCCGCGGTCGCCGCGGTCGTGGCCATGGCCGCCTGCCTGGGCGGCGACGTCCTGCTGGCCGTGCGGCGCCAGGTCCTCGGCTCCATCCTGCTGGTCTACAACTGGGTGGAGATCGCCGGCGGGTCGTCCTACTTCGACCAGACCCAGCCCCTCCTGCTGACCAACGTGTGGTCGCTGGCGGTGGAGGAGCAGTTCTACCTGGTGTGGCCGCTGGTCATCATCGCCTTCCTGTCGCGGGGCGCGTCGCGCAGGCGGACCAGGCTCGGCGCCGTCCTCGCCCTGGGGCTCGCGGTGGTCTCGGCCGCCTGGGCCCTGCGCCTCATGCGGGACGGGGCGTCCTCCACGCGCGTCTACATGGGGACCGACACCCACGCCTTCGGCCTCATGATGGGTGCCGCGCTGGCCCTGTGTCACGGGCGCGCGACGGAGGGCCTGACGCTGAGCCCCCAGCCCGCGCGGCTGCGCCGGCTGCGCGGAGCGCTGGGGTGGGTGGGCCTGGCCGGCCTGCTCGTTCTGGCCCGCGTCGCCAGTGAGGGGGCGACGGGGCAGCCCGGCGACCTCGGGCCCGTGCCGGCCCTCATCGCCGCCTCCGCGTGCACCCTGGCCGTCGTCCAGGCCCTCACCGGGGAGGTCGCCCTCGCCGCCGGGCCGGCGCGGTGGCTGCTGCGCCTGCTGGACACCCGGCCACTGCGGTGGGTGGGCTCCCGCTCCTACGGGCTCTACCTGTGGCACTGGCCCCTGGGGGTCCTGGCCTTCTACGCCGTTCCGGCGACCGTCAGCCCCTGGGTGACCGCCCTGGGGGTCCTGGGGCTGACGCTGTGGCTCACCGAGCTGTCCTACGTCTACATTGAGACGCCCGTGCGGCGCAACGGCCTCGTCGGCTGGCTGCGGCAGCTCGTCCGGCTGCGCCCGCGCCAGGCCGTGCCGGTGGGAGGCGGGCTGACCGCCCTCGCCCTGCTCATCAGCCTCGGCTTCGCCTCCCAGCCCAACCAGACCGCGGCGCAGCAGGCGATCGCGGCCGGCGGCGAGTACCTCACCGTCTCGTCCGCGGTCCCTCCACCGCCGTCCGACTCGGGCACGCAGACGGCCACCCCCACCGCCGAGGCGACCGCGAGCCCCTTCACCGGGGCGGAGGTCACCGTCGTCGGCGACTCCGTGACGGTGGCGGCGGCCCCGAGCCTGGAGACGAGCCTGCCGGGCGTCGTCGTCGACGCCGAGGTCTCGCGCTCCATCTACGCCGCCCAGTCCGTGCTCGAGACGGCCGACGCCGCCGGTGCCAGGCCCTGCGTCGTCGTCTCCCTGGCCACCAACGGCCCCGTGGACACCGGCGAGCTGGACTCGATCCTGGACTACCTGGGGCCCAGCCGCAGCCTCGTCCTGGTCACCGGGTACGGCCCGGCGCGCACGACCTGGATCCCCGAGGCCGACGAGACCATCCGCTCCTTCGCCGCCGCCCACCCCGACCAGGTGGCGGTGGCGGACTGGGAGGCCGCCGCGGCCGCCCACCCAGAGCTGCTCTACGACGACCAGATCCACCCCCTGCCGGAGGGCGGCGACCTCTACGCGCAGACGGTCGCCAACGCGATCGCGACCCTGAGGCGTCAGCCGTCCTGAGGCGCCTGAGACGGCGGCCTGTGCGCGCCCTGCTCCTCCTCGGCCGGCTCCATCTCGCAGGCGATCTCCTCGCGGGTGCGGCGCTCCTCGGCGAGGATCTCGGAGAGCATGTCGCGCAGCTCGGAGCGCACGAAGTCGCGGGTGGCAACGTCGTTCATGGCCAGGCGCAGGGAGGCGATCTCCCGGGTGAGGAACTCGGTGTCCTCCAGGTTGCGCTGGGCGCGCTGGCGGTCCTGCTCGGCGGTGACCCGGTCGCGGTCGTCCTGCCGGTTCTGCGCCAGCAGGATCAGCGGGGCGGAGTAGGACGCCTGGGTGGAGAAGGCCAGGTTGAGCAGGATGAAGGGGTAGGGGTCCCAGGCGGCGTCCTCGCTGATCTTCGCCAGGAGCATGTTCGCCGCGATCCACGCCACCACGAACACCGTCATGTAGAGGACGAACTTCGGCGAGCCCATGAACCGGGCCGTCGCCTCGGCGAAGCGCCCGAAGCCGTCGGAGCGGGAGGCGTGCGCCGGGCGGAGCCAGGGCATCCACCGCGAGCGGGGCCGGGTCAGCGGCTGGTCGAGCTGGTCAGGCATTGGCGTTCCTCTCGATCATCTCGTCGGTGACGGCGTCGTCGGCCTCCCGCCAGTCGTCGGGCATGAGGTGGTCCAGGACGTCGTCGACGCTCACGGCGCCGAGCAGCCGCCCGGCCTCATCCAGGATCGGCAGGGCGGTCAGGTTGTAGGTGGCCAGCAGCCGGGTCACCGTGCCAATCGAGTCGTCGGCGTGGATGGGGTCCAGGCCCTTGTCCAGGACCGAGCCGAGCAGGCGCTGCGGGCGCTCGCGCAGGGCCCGCTGGAAGTGGACCATCCCCAGGAACCGGCCCGTGGGGGACTCCAGCGGGGGACGGCACACGAAGGCGATCGCCGCGAGCGCCGGCGGGACCTCGGCCTTGCGCGCCTGCGCCAGGAAGGTGGCCACATTGGCCTCCGGGGGCAGGATGATCGGCTCGGTGGTCATCAGGCCGCCGGCGGTGTACTCGTCGTAGCGCATGAGGCGACGCACGTCCTCGGCCTCCTCGGGCTGCATGAGCCCGAGCAGCTCGGCCGCCTTGGGCAGGGGCAGCTCGGAGACCAGGTCGGCGGCGTCGTCGGGCTGCATGGCGTCCAGGACGTCGGCGGCGCGGGCCGCCTCCAGGCCCGACAGCAGGGCGACGGCGTCGTCGGTGGACAGCTCCTCGACGGCGTCGGCCAGGCGCTCGTCGGACAGCTCGGCGGCCACCTCGATCTGGCGGGGCAGGGGCAGGTCCGACAGGACGTCGGCCAGGTCGGCGGGCTTGAGGTCCTCCATGGTGGCCAGCAGCGCGGTCGCCCCCTGCTGGTCGGCGCTGCCGGCCAGGCCGGCGACCTCCTCGGGGCGCACCATGAAGGTCTCGCCGCGGCGCAGGCCCAGCGGCCCGGAGGCGCCGCGCTGGACGAACAGCCGCGTCACCTTCCAGTCCATGCCGCGGTCGCGCTCGATGGCGACGTCGCGGACGGTGACCGGCCCGGTGCCGTCGCGCATGGTGACCACGCGGTCGAGCAGCTCGCCGACGACGAGCGTCTCGACGTGGCGCTGCTCGAAACGGCGGATGTTGACCAGCCCCGTGGTGATGACCGCTCCCGGCTCGATGGCGGTGACCCGCGACAGCGGCAGGAACACGCGGCGGCGTCCGGGCACCTCGATGACCAGGCCCACCGCCCGCGGCTCGCCGCGCATCTGGATGAGGACGACGACGTCGTGGACCTTGCCCACCGGGTCGCCGAGGGGGTCGAAGACGGTCGTTCCTACGAGGCGGGCGACAAAAACCCGTGAGACGGTGCGCGTCCTGGTGCTCTCCACGGGCACAGACTATGCGCCCTGGGCATGACGGGCCGGTATCGGGGTCCTGAGCCGGGCGCGGCGTGGGACGATGGGGCCATGAGTCAGTTCTCCTCGCGACCCGCGTTCTCGCCCCGGGGCGGCGGCATGCCCCGGGGCGAGGAGGTCGCCTCCTTCGCCAGCTACGCCGAGGCCCAGCACGCCGTCGACTCCCTGTCCGACGACGGCTTCCCAGTCCAGTTCCTCACCATTATCGGCACCGACCTGCGGCAGGTGGAACGGATCACCGGGCGCATGAGCTGGGGGCGCGCCGTGGCCTCCGGAGCCGGGTCTGGCCTGTGGATCGGCCTGTTCTTCGGCGCCATGATGGCTCTGGTCGGCTCCGAGGCGGCCGGCGGCGTGAGCATGGTGACGGCGGTGCTCCTGGGCGTGGTGTGGGGGATCGTGTTCCAGGTGGGCTCCTACGCGCTCACCCGCGGCCGGCGCGACTTCACCTCGGTCAGCCAGGTCGTGGCCTCGCGCTACTCGATCATCGCCTCGGACCGGGCCGCTGAGGCGGCCCAGGCCCTCGCCGGCGTGCCCGGCAACCTGTCGCGGGGCGGCGACGCGGCCCGCCGCGCCGAGGAGCGCCGTGCGGCCCGGGCGCAGGCGCGCGGCGGCTCGACGGCCTTCGGGTCGCGGCCCGACGAGCGCCCGCGCTACGGCGTGCGCGTGCCCGAGGGCGTCGACCCCTCCGACTACTCCGGCGGCTCCGGGAGCTCCGAGGGCTCCGACGACGGCGGCCGCGACGCCGGGGCCGCGCCGGGGGAGCGCGGGGAGATCGACCCCTACCTGCGCAAGGCGCCCGGGGACCGCTCCGGAGACGGCGAGGCATGAGCATCCCGGTCGGCCTGTCCAATGCCTGCCTCATGCCTGCGGGCGTGGAGAACACCTTCGCGCTCGCGGCCGGGCTCGGCTACGACGGCGTCGAGGTCATGGTGTGGTCCGAGCGCACGACCCAGGACTTCCGGCTCCTGTCGGCGCTGGTCGAGCGCTACGAGCAGCCGGTCCTGGCCGTGCACGCCCCCACGCTGCTGCTCACCCGCGGGGTCTTCGGGCCCGACCCCTGGGACAAGGTTGACCGTTCCATCGAGCTCGCCTTCGCCCTGGGGGCGCCCAACGTCGTCCTTCACCCGCCCTTCTTCTGGCAGACCCGCTACGCCCGCAGCTTCGTGGCCGGGGTGGCGCTGCGCGAGACGACCACCGGCATGCACCTGTGCGTGGAGAACATGTTCACCTGGCGCCCCCGCGACGCCCGCTCCACGCGGGAGTTCCAGGCCTACTCCCCGACCTGGGACCCGGTGGGCCAGGGCTACCACTCCGTCACCCTGGACATCTCCCACGCGGCGACCTCGGGCTCGGACGCCCTGGCCATGGCCCGCGCGCTCGGCCCGACCCTGCGCCACCTCCACCTGACCGACGGGGTGCCGGGCTTCCGCGACGACCACCTCCTGCCCGGGCAGGGCAACCAGGACTGCGCCGGGGTCCTGGCCCACCTGGTGGCCACCGGCTTCGAGGAGCGCGGCGGCCAGGTCGTCGTCGAGGTCAAGACGGGCTCCATGTCGGCCGCCGAGCGCCGCGAGGGCCTGGCCAGCGCCCTGGCCTTCGCCCGCGAGCACCTCGAGGGGGAGGGGCGCACCGAGAACGTCCACGTCCCCGCCCCCAAGCGCAGGCGCTACCGCACGACCTGAGGCGCCGCCCGTCCTCAGCAGGTGTGCTCGTGCTCGCGGTGCGCGGCGGGCTCGAGCTGGAAGGTCGCGTGCCGGATGGGCACCGGGAAGTGGCCGGCGACGCACCTCTGGAGCGAGTCCAGGATCGCGGCGGTGTGCCCGTCGCGCAGGCACTCGTCGCGCACGACGACGTGGGCGGTCAGCACCGGCAGGTCGGAGGCGACCGTCCAGGCGTGCAGGTCGTGGACGTCCTCGACGTGGTCGATGGTCAGGATGTGGCGGCGCACCTCGGCCAGGTCGAGGGACTCGGGCGTGAAGTCCATCAGGACGCGTCCGGCCGCGCGCAGCAGGGCGACCGCCCGCGGGAAGATGAGGGCGACGATGACGAGCGAGGCGACGGCGTCGGCCCGGGTCCACCCGGTGAGCGCCACGACGCCGGCGGCCACGATGACCCCCACCGAGCCGAGCGCGTCGTTGGCGACCTCCAGGAAGGCGGCGCGCGCGTTGAGGCTGGAGCCGCGCCCGCCGGCCAGGACGAGCATGGAGACGACGTTGGCGACCAGGCCGATCACGCCCATGACGAGCATGCCGTCGGCCTCGATGTCCCCCGGCGCGAGGATGTCGAGGACCGCGCGCACGCCGACGACGACTCCGACGACGGCGAGCATGCCGGCCTGGAGGGCGGCGCCGATGACCTCGGCGCGCCGCATGCCCCAGGTCGAGCGGTCCGTGGGGGCGCGGACGGCCAGGTGGGCGGCCGCCAGCGCGACGACCAGGCCCATGGAGTCGGTGAGCATGTGGCCGGCGTCGGCGAGCAGGGCCAGGGAGCCGGTGAGCAGGCCGGTGACGACCTCGGCGACCAGGACCGCGGCGACCATGGCGAGGACGATGGCCAGGCGGCGACGCGAGGCCCCGGCGGTGTGGTCGTGCGAGTGGGAGGGGTGCGCGCGGTTGACGGGGCTCATGCGGATTCCTCGGCTCTCTCGGGCTCCTCGGCGGCGGCTCCGGCGACGGCGGCGGCCGAGCGGGCCAGGGCCCCGGCGGCGACCAGGACGGCGATGAGCTCGTCGGCGTGCTCCAGGACGCTCACGCGGGCGCGGCCGTGGGCGTGGGTGGAGATGAGCCCGGTGCCGCGCAGGATGGCCAGGTGCTGGGAGACCGTGGACTGCGCCAGGCCCAGGTGTTCGGCGAGCTCGCCGACGCGGTGCTCGCCGCCGCGCAGGTGGGACAGGATGGCCAGCCGCGTGGGGTCCGCCAGGACGGACAGGACCGCCGCCAGGGCGGTGGCGTCGTGGACGGCGGAGGTGTCGTCGGTGATGTCGGTGGGCAGGAGCTCATGAATGATCGGCACCCACCGATGGTATCGGTGGGTGCCGAAATGCTGTCAAGAGGTGTCAGGTCCCTGCGGCGGCGGGGCGGGCCGCTCAGGACTCGATCAGGCTGCTCACCCAGGCCTCGACGTCGTCGGGGCGCCGCGGGATCGCGGCGGTCAGGTACTCGGGGCGGCCGGGACCGCGCATGACGACGTCATCCTCGATGCGCACTCCCATGCCGCGCAGCTCGGCGGGGACCCGCAGGTCGTCGGAGCGGAAGTACAGGCCCGGCTCGATGGTGAAGACCATGCCCGTGACGAGCTCGGCGTCCATGGCCATCTCGCGGCGCGCCTGGGCGCAGTCGTGCACGTCCAGGCCCAGGTGGTGGCTGGTGCCGTGCACCATCCAGCGCCGGTGGTACTGGCCGTCCGGGCCCAGGGAGTCGGCCGCCGTGACGCCGTCGGGGAGCAGGCCCCACTCCTCCAGGCGATGGGCGAGGACCTCCATGGCGGCCGCGTGCAGGTCCTTGAAGCGGCAGCCGTGCTCGCCCGCGCGAGCGAAGGCGGCGTCGGCGGCCTCGAGTACCGCCTCGTAGACGCGGCGCTGCGGGGCGGTGAATCGCCCGTCCACCGGGATCGTGCGGGTCACGTCGGCCGTGTAGAGGGAGTCGACCTCCACGCCGGCGTCCACCAGCACCAGCTGGCCGGGCTGGACGGGCCCGTCGTTGTTGATCCAGTGCAGGGTGTTGGCGTGGTCCCCGGCGGCCGCGATCGTGTCGTAGCCCAGGCCGTTGCCCTCCTCGCGGGCCCTGGCCCCGAAGGCGCCCTCGAGCACGCGCTCGCCGCGCCAGTGGCCCTTCGCGCGGGGGATGGAGCGGATGAGGTCGTCGAAGCCGGCCTTGGTGGCGTTCACCGCCTTCTGCAGCTGGTCGACCTCCCAGTCGTCCTTGACCAGGCGCAGCTCGCTGGCCGCCTCCGCCAGCGCGTCGTCGAGGCCCTGGGCCTCCTGGCCGGCGGCCAGGCCGGCGCTGCGGCGCACCTGGTCCACCAGCGCGGTGACCGCCGTGTCGGCCTCGGCGATCACCCGCAGCCGGACACCGTCCGCACCCGCGTCCTTGGCCAGGGCGTCCCCGAGGGTGTCGATGTGGGCGCAGCGGATCCCGGTGGCGGCCTCGACCTCCTCGATGGAGGGGCGCACCCCCACCCACAGCTCGCCGTAGCGCGCGTTGGCGTAGAACTCCTCGCTCGTGCGGGAGGCGCGCGGCCGGAAGTAGAGCACCGACTCGTGCGTCGGCTCGCCGGCGGCGAGCCGCTGGCCCGGCACGGTCAGCGGCTCCAGGACCAGGACGGCGTCGGGCTCGAAGTCGGTCCCCGTGCCCGCCATGTGGGCGAAGGCCGAGTGGGGGCGGAAGCGGTAGTCGCAGTCGTTGTTGCGCGTCACCAGGGTCCCGGCGGGCAGGACCAGGCGCTCGCCGGGGAAGCGGGCGCCCAGCGCCGCCTGCCGCCTGGCGGCCCACGGCGCGGCCTCGGACAGGGCGGGCAAGGCGTCGGGGCGCGGCCCCCAGCCCGAGCCGATGAAGTCCCGGAAGGCCTTGTTGGTCGGCTGGCGGGAGCGGTTGTTGACCCGCTGGGACAGGGGCTGGTCGGAGGGCTGCGGGGCCTCGGCGCCGGGCGCGGCGTCGGCGGGGGAGGGGCGGTTGGTCTCACTCGTGTCGGTCATGCCCGCATCCTCCCACCGGGCGGCGCCCGGGCCGAACCGGGAGCGGCCCGGGCCTCGGGGCCGTCAGGAGCCCGAGCCGCGGCGGGCCCTCGCCAGCACGTCGGCCGCGGCGACCGAGGCCGCCAGCGGGTGGAGGTCGGACTCGCGCGCCCCGGCCGCCACCAGGCGGCAGACCTCCGCCAGCTCCCGGGCGAGCACGGGGGCGCCGTCGTCGGGCACCGACAGGTCCCTCTCCCCGTCCGGCCCCCTCAGCTCGATGGCGCGGGGCCACTGGCAGTCGTCGAAGGCGAGGACCCGGCGGTCGGAGGCGATGCGGTTGGTGCGGGCGCCGGCGCCGGCGGGCGAGGTCTTGGAGTGCAGGCACACGACCTGCAGGTCCGCGGGCCGCCCGGTCCCGCCGCAGGCGCCGGCGAGCCGGTCGTAGTCGAGCACGACGACGCCGTGGGAGTCGGCCCCCGAGCCGAGGGTCCTGCCCGCGGCGGTGACGCGGCTCGGGGGCCCGAACAGGTGGATCGCCAGCGAGACCGGGTAGATGCCCAGGTCCATGAGGCTGCCTCCCCCCAGCGCCGGGTCGAAGGCTGGCGGGAGCCCGCCCGCGCGCAGGCGGTCCATGCGGCTGGAGTACTGCTCCTTGACCAGCACCGCGCGGTGCGGGCCGGGCCCGTCGTCCAGCAGGGCGGGCAGCGCCCGGCGCAGCGCCGCCGTACCCGGCTCGAAGGCGGTCAGCCACCCCTCCATGAGGAAGCGGTCGTGACGCCCGGCGGCCGCGACCATCGCCTCGGCCTGGTCGGCGTCGAGCGCGAAGGGCTTCTCCACCAGGACGTGGAAGCCCGCCTCCAGGGCGGCGACGGCCTGGGGGGCGTGCAGGGAGTTCGGGGAGCCGATGTAGACGACGTCGAAGGGGTCGGCGCCGCCGGGGCGGCCGGCCGCGAGCATCTCCTCCACCGTCGCGTAGGAGGCGCCGATGCCGTGCTCGGTGGCGAAGGCGGCCGCGCGCTCAGGGTGGGCCGAGGCCACGGCCACGACCCGGGCCCGCGGGACGGCGGCGGCCGCCTGGAGGAACCAGCGGGCGATGAAGCCGGCCCCCACCACCCCGAAGCGGATCGCCGGCGTCTTGTCGTCGCGCTCGGCGGGGGAGGCGGGCCGGGCGGAGGAGGCGGGGCTGACGGCGCTCATGACGGCATTGTCCCACGGTGCGCCCGTGCGCGGCAGGGGCGCCGGGTCCCTACACTGGCGCCCGTGCGCATCGATCCCCACACCCACTCGGCCTGCTCGGACGGGACCGACACCCCCGCCGAGCTCATGGCCGCCGCCGCGCGCGCCGGGCTCGACGTCGTCGGGCTGACCGACCACGACACGACCGCCGGGTGGGCCCAGGCCGCCGCCGCCGTCCCCGCCACCGGGGTGGCCCTGCTGCGCGGCACGGAGATCTCCTGCGCCGCCGACGGCGTCACCCTCCACCTGCTGGCCTACCTCTTCGACCCCGAGGACGCCGCCCTGCGCGAGGCCTTCGCCCGCGCCCGCAGCTCGCGCGACGGCCGGGCCCGGCGCATGGTTGAGCGCCTCGCGGCCGACTACCCGATCACCTGGCAGGACGTCGTCGAGCACAGCGCGCGGACGGCCACCATCGGGCGCCCGCACATCGCCGACGCGCTCGTGGCCGCCGGCTGCTTCCCGGACCGCTCGGCCGCCTTCGCCGGACCGCTGGCCACCGGCTCGCCCTACTACGTCCACCACTGGGCGCTGGAGCCCGTCCGGGCCTGCGAGCTCGTGCGCGCCGCCGGGGGCGTGCCCGTCGCCGCCCACCCGCGGGCCGCCCGGAGGCAGCGCCGCCTCGTGCCCGACGAGACCTTCGCCGCCATGGCCGACGCCGGCCTGGCCGCGCTCGAGGTCGACCACCGCGACCACGACGCCGCCGGCCGCGAGGCGGCCCGCGCCCTGGCCCGCCGCCTCGGCCTGGGGGCCTCCGGGGCCTCCGACTACCATGGCGCCGGCAAGCCCAACCGCCTGGGGGAGAACCTCATGCCCCCCGAGCTGCTCGACCGCATTGTCGCCGAGGGCGCGCTGCCCCTCATCACCACCTGACCCGCCTCGTTCTCAGCCAGACAGACAAGCCCGCCCCCGCCCATGCTCGACTCGATCTTCAGCCTCAACCTGTTCGCCACGTCCTTCACGACGGTGCTCGTCATCCAGGACCCGCTCGGGGCCATCCCAATCTTCCTGTCGCTGACCAGCCGCCAGAACACCGAGGAGCGCAAGCGCTCCGCCCGCGAAGCGACCCTGGTCTCCCTGTCGGTGATCCTGGTCTTCGCGATCTTCGGGCGCTACATCCTGAAGTTCCTCGGCATCTCCGTGCCGGCGCTGCAGACCTCCGGCGGGCTGCTCCTGCTGCTGGTCGCCCTCGAGCTGCTCACCGACAAGGCCGACGAGAGCCCCGACCCGGACGCCGTGAGCACCAACGCGGCCCTGGTGCCCCTGGGCACGCCTCTGCTGGCCGGACCCGGAGCCATCGTCTCGGCCATGGTGTCGGTCGAGTCCGCTGCGAGCCCGGTCGTGGGGTGGGCGTCCGTGACCGCGGCCATGATCGCCACGCACGTGGTCATCTGGCTCACCCTGCGCTTCTCCGTGGCGCTGCACCGCTTCCTGGGGGACTCCGCGATCCGCGTCCTGACCCGGATCTTCGGCCTCCTGCTCGCGGCGATCGCCGTGGAGATGATCGCCGAGGGCGTCCTGGCCTACGTCCGCACGGCCCTCTCGACCCTCTAGGTGAGTGATTCGGGGCTGGTGGTGGGTGGTGTCCTGTGGCTCTGCCGTGCTTGCCGGTTGAGCTCGTCCTGTCCGCCGGTGACGTCCGTTGGGCCGTGTGGCGCGCTGGGCCGTGTCGGTCGGGGCGTGCGGCGGCGGCCTCCGGCGTCGAGATAGACATTGTCGTACGAGATAGACGGTGACACCGCCGACCTCGTACGAAAATGTCTATCTCGACAGGGGGCGTGCGGCCCGACGTGGACGTACGGACGTATCTTTGTCGTGTGGTCGTGCTTTTCTCCCGTCGTTCTGGGCGCTGCCCTCCAGGAGGATTGGGAGAAGGGCGGGTTCATGCTGGGAGGGTGCGTTGACGTTCCGGTGCGGGGCCGGCTCTCGCAGTGCCTGGTGGCCGTGCCTGCTGGTCCGGGGCCGGTCGTCCCGATGACTGGCTGACCGGCCGGCTCCAAGACGGTGCGGGACAAGTCGGGGCGGGGGAGGTGGTCGTCCCACGCGCTTTTAGGTCGGTCGCCGGTCTCGGGTGTGGTGGAGGTCGGCGTGGTTCCGCGGTTCTGCTGTGCGGGCCGGGCGGCGCGGAGGGCTGAGGGCGCGTGGGGTGATCGGGCTCTCGACAAGGGCTACATCCGCGCCACCGTGGAGGACTGCGACGAGCAAATCCAAAACGCAGAGATCGACAAGCTACATCCGCGCCACCGCGGAGGGCTGAGGGCGCGTGGGGTGATCACTTCGCGGGGCGCAGCAGCGCCCGGCGGGCCGCCGGGCCGGCCAACCAGACCGGACGCCGACTCAGCCGACTCAGCGGCCGAGGCCCGTCGCGCCGAGCGCCCCTTCGAGGCAGCCCAGTGCGGCGTCGGTCACGGCGGGCCTGTCGCTCGCGAGGCAGCCCCGTGAGACCCACTCCAGGCAGACCGTCTCAAGAAACCCCAGGTATCCCCACAGCGCGAAGGTGGTCCGCGCGTCGTCGGCGCCCCCGAGCAGGTCCCGCAGCGCATCGATCGAGACCTCGCGGGCGCGCCTGCGGACCTCGGCGGCCTCGCTCGGCTCGTGACCGGCGAGCATCTGGTAGGCGGCCCATCCGGGGGCGCGCTCGGCGATGAAGTCGAGGTAGACGCCGATCGAGGTGCGGACATGGTCTCGGGCGGTGCTGCCGTCGTCCAGGGCGTCGGCGGCCAGCCGCGTGCGCTCGGCCAGGTCCGCGGCGTCCAGGGCGAGCACCTGGCCGTAGAGCCGCCCCTTGGTCGAGAAGTACTTGTGGACGAGCGCCTCGGAGGCCCTGGCCTCCCGCGCGATCGCGGACAGGGACACGTCCTCGTAGGACTGCGCGGCGAAGGCCCGGCGCGCGGCGCCCAGGATGAGCCGCCGGCGCTCGTCGGGGTCCATGCGCACACGGGGTCGGCGATCTGATCTGGTCGGCATGGTTGCATTCTAGTCACGCTAGTGAGTACAGTCATTAACATGGCTAGTGAGAGTACTGGAATAAGCGGACGGGGCCTTCCCGCCCGGGTCGAGCACAGCATCTGGTGGCACGTCTACCCCCTGGGCGCCACCGGAGCCCCGATCCGGCCGGAGACCCCGGCCGACAGGTCGCCCGCACCCCGTCTCGGACGCCTCGTCGAATGGCTCGACTACCTCGTCGACCTGGGCTCCAACGGCCTGGCGCTCGGGCCGGTCTTCGAGTCGAGCACCCACGGGTACGACACCACCGACCACTTCCGCATCGACCCCAGACTCGGCGACGACGCCGTCTTCGACCACCTCGCCGAGGCCTGCCGTGACCGGGGCGTGGCGCTCATGCTCGACGGCGTCCTCAACCACGTGGGCACGGCGCACCCGCTGTTCCGCACCGCCCGCGCCGGCGGCCCGGAGCAGCGGGAGCGCCGCCTCTTCCGCTTCGACGAGGCCGACGGCTCCTCCGGCCCGCCCGGCGTCCCCGGCTCCCGGCCCGGGTACGCCGTCTTCGAGGGGCATGAGGGGCTGGCGGTGCTCAACCACGACAGCGACGAGGTCGCCGAGCTGGCCGTGTCCGTGCTCTCCCACTGGCTGGGGCGGGGAGCCTCGGCCTGGAGGCTCGACGCGGCCTACGCGGTCCCGCCGGCCTTCTGGGCCCGCGTCCTGCCGCGGGTCCGCAGCGAGTTCCCTGACGCCTGGTTCGTCGGGGAGGTCATCCACGGGGACTACGCCGGCATTATCGAGCGCTCCTCAATGGACTCGCTGACCCAGTACGAGCTGTGGAAGGCGATCTGGAGCTCCCTGCTCGACGAGAACTTCTTCGAGCTCGACTGGTGCCTGAACCGCCACAACGGGTTCCTCGACGTCTTCACGCCGCTGACCTTCGTCGGGAACCACGACGTCACCCGCATCGCCAGCCGCATCGGCGACGCCAAGGCGGCGCTTGCCGTCACGGTCCTGCTCACCGTAGGCGGCGTCCCAGCCATCTACTACGGCGACGAGCAGGCCTTCCGCGGCGTCAAGACGGACCGCCCGTCAGGCGACGACGAGGTCCGTCCGGCGCTGCCGCCGGGACCGGAGGCCCTCTCGCCCCTCGGGGGCTGGCTCTACCGCTGGCACCAGGAGCTCATCGGGCTGCGCCGTCGTCACCCGTGGCTCGTGGGGGCCCGCACCGAGCGCATCGCCCTGGAGAACCGGCTCATGGAGTACGACGCCGTCGGGACCGGGGGACGGCGCATCCGGGTCCGCCTTCGCCTTGAGCCGGTGCCGCGGGCGGAGGTGGAGGCGCCGGACGAGCCCGCCCTCGTCATGGAGCACAGGGGCTGAGCGCGCCGGGCGGTCACGGCGGCGGGACGCCCGGGCGCAGCGGCCCGGGGCGATCGGCTCAGAGGGCCTCGTCGGGGGCGGGCATGAGGATCCAGGCCAGGACGTAGGCGACCCACATGGGCCCCGGCAGCAGCGACAGGGCGAGGTAGGCCACGCGCACGAGGGCGGGACTCACGCCCCAGTACTCGGCCAGGCCGCCGCACACGCCCGCCAGGAGCCGGTGGTGGGAGCGGTGGGGGAGCGTGGAGCGCCAGCTCTCCGTGCGGGCGGACAGGGACGGGTCGGAGGGGTAGTGCTGTGTCATGGCTCCAGTGTGCCGCCTTCCGGCCTCGACCGGTATCCGTGAACCCCCTGATTCGGCCCCGGCCGCCTGGCGGATCATTCACGACGGCGCGTGTGCGCCCGGGGCGGGCCGCCCATCGCCCGGACCGATCTCGGCGCGGAAGCGGACCGATCTCGACGAAGGGGGCGGGGCGGACCAGGGCTCGGGTCAGGCGGAGGGGGCGCCCGCGCTCGGGGGCCGGGCCGCCGCCGCGGCCCGCGCCGCCGGGCGCGCCGCCCGGGCGATGCGCTCCAGCTCGGCGTCGTCGTGCGCGGCCGAGACGAACCAGGCCTCGAAGACGCTCGGCGGCAGCGCCACCCCCTCGTCCAGGAACGCGTGGAAGAAGGGCCCGAAGCGCCACGCCTCCTGGGCGCGCGCCCCGTCGTAGTCGCGCACCCCGCGGGCGGCGGCGTCGGGCCCGAACATGATCGAGAACAGCGAGCCCGAGCACTGCACCCGGTGCGCCACGCCCTCGGCGTCGAGCGCCGCGCCGACGACCTCCCCGATCTCCCGGGCGCGCCGAGCCACGGTCGCGTAGACGGCGTCGTCGGCCAGGGCGAGTGTCGCGATGCCGGCGGCGGTGGCCAGCGGATTGCCCGACAGCGTGCCCGCCTGGTAGACGGGCCCCAGCGGTGCGAGCAGGTCCATGACGTCGGCCCGGCCTCCAAGGGCCGCCAGCGGCATGCCGCCGCCCACCACCTTGCCGAAGGTCAGCAGGTCCGGCACCCAGGCGGCCCGCTGGCGCCAGCCGGCCCCCGGCCACGACGGCGCGGAGGCCGCCGCTGCCGGTACTGCCGGGACCGACGGGGCGCCGCCGTCGGGGATGTCGGCCGACCAGCCGTCCAGGGCCTCCAGGCCCCAGAACCCGGCCGGGCCCACGCGGAAGCCGGTGAGGACCTCGTCGGCGATCATGAGGGCGCCGTGGGCAGCCGTCACCCGCCGCACCGACTCGTTGAAGCCGGGCGCGGGCGGCACGATCCCCATGTTCGCGGGCGCGCCCTCCAGGATGACGGCGGCGATCTCCTCCCCGCGCGCCGCGAAGCACTCCTCCAGGGCGGCGGCGTCGTTGTAGGGCAGCACGATCGTCTGCGCGGCCACCGGCTGCGGCACCCCAGCCGACCCGGGCAGGCCGCCGGTGGCCACCCCGGAGCCGGCAGCCGAGAGCAGGCCGTCGCTGTGCCCGTGGTAGCAGCCGGCGAACTTCACCACCAGGTCGCGGCCGGTCGCCCCGCGTGCCAGGCGGACGGCCGTCATGGTCGCCTCGGTGCCGGTGGACACGAAGCGCACCCGCTCGGCCACGGGCACGCGGCGGCGCACCGCCTCGGCCAGCTCGGTCTCGGCGGCGGTGGGCGCCCCGAAGGACAGGCCGCGGGCGGCCGCCTCCCGCACGGCCTCGACGACGGCGGGGTGCGCGTGCCCGAGCAGCGCCGGGCCCCACGATCCCACCAGGTCGACGTAGTCGCGCCCCTCGGCGTCGACGACGTGGGCGCCCCGGGCGCTCACGATGAAGGCGGGCGTGCCGCCGACCGATCCGAAGGCGCGAACGGGGGAGTCCACGCCCCCGGGGATGACGGCGCGGGCGGCGTCGAAGAGGGAGTCGTTGGTGGTCGGGGTCGGGTGCGTGGGCGTCATCGTTCCTGCTGTCGTGTGTCGGTCGGGCGGAGCCGTGTGAGGATCGGTACCCGGACTCTACTGGCTCGCCGGGCGCCCGTAACGCAGCGCACCGGGCCGGCGCCCCGCGCCTCAGCCGAGCCCCTCGGCGATCTCGCGCGCCCAGTAGGTGAGCACGCAATCCGCCCCGGCGCGCACGATCCCCAGCACCGACTCGGCGATGACGCGCTCGCGGTCGATCCACCCATTGGCGGCGGCGGCCTCGACCATCGCGTACTCGCCCGACACCTGGTAGGCGGCCACCGGCACGGGGCTGGCGGCGGCGACGTCGGCCAGCACGTCCAGGTACGGGCCGGCCGGCTTGACCATGACCATGTCCGCGCCCTGCTCGACGTCGAGCATGACCTCGCGCAGCCCCTCGCGCCGGTTGGCCGGGTCCTGCTGGTAGGTGCGCCTGTCGCCCCTGAGGGTGGAGCCCACGGCCTCGCGGAAGGGCCCGAAGTAGGCCGAGGCGTACTTCGCCGAGTAGGCGAGGATGGCGACGTCGTCGTGCCCGGCGGCGTCCAGGGCGGTGCGGATGGCCGCGACCTGCCCGTCCATCATGCCCGAGGGCGAGACCATGTGCGCCCCGGCCTCGGCCTGGCTGACCGCCATCGCCTGGTAGAGGGCCAGGGTGGGGTCGTTGTCGACCTCCCCGGCGCGCGGGCCCGGCCCGGGGCGCAGGACGCCGCAGTGGCCGTGGCTGGTGAACTCGTCCAGGCACGTGTCGGCGCACACGACGAGCGCGTCGCCCACCTCGGCGCGCACGGCGGCGATGCCGCGGTTGAGGATGCCGTCCTCGGCCCAGGCCTCCGAGCCGGCCTCGTCGCGGGCGGCGGGCACCCCGAACAGGTCGATCGCCCCGACTCCGGCCTCGGCGGCCGCGGCCGCCTCGCGGCGCAGCGAGTCCAGGGTGTGCTGGACGACGCCGGGCATGGCGCCGACCGGGGCCGGCTCGTCAATGCCCTCGCGCACGAAGACGGGCAGGATCAGCTGGGCGGGGCTGATGCGCGTCTGGGCGACCAGGCCCCGCAGGGCGGGCGTGCGCCGCAGGCGGCGGGGCCGCACGACGGGCGCCGCAGGCGCCGGGACGCCACGGCCGGTGAGCAGGTCGGCGGCCGGGGATGTGGCGGGGTCGGTCGGGTTGGGCAGGGCGGCCGTGCGGCCGGACGAGTCGGTCATGGGGTGCTCCTTCGTGCACGGGGCGGGCGCGGGCTCAGGGCGCCGGCGTGGTAGTGGCGGCGATGGCGGCGGCGCGGACGCCGGGCGGGGTGGGGGAGTCGGCGACGACGTCGACGGCGAAGCCCGCCTCGCCGGCCGCGGTCGCGGTCGGGCGCCCGAGCGCCACCACCCGCGTGGAGGCCGGCGGCGGCCCGGCGAGCCCGGCCAGCGCCCGGCTGGAGGAGCCCGCCGTGAGCACGACGGCGTCGAAGGTCCCGCCCGCCCAGCGCCGGGCGAAGCCGTCGGGCAGCTCGGCGGGGGCGAGCGGCTCCATGGTGTAGGCCGACACCTGATCCACCTCCCAGCCGACCGCCGTCAGCCCGCCGGACAGGGAGGTGCCGCGCAGCGCGGAGCCCGGCAGCAGGATCCGCCGCGCAGCTCCGGCGGCGCCCGGCGCCGGGCCGTCCGCCAGGGGGGCGAGCTCCAGGAGCGCCGCCGACGAGCCGGCCGCCACGAGGTCGGCCCGACGCCCGAGCGCCCGGGAGACGATGCGGGCCGTGGCGGCGCCGACGACCGCCAGGCCCGTATCCGCGGGCAGGCCGGTGAGGTCGACGTGGTCGAGCGTGCGCGGGGAGGACACGATGAGCCAGGCGTAGGCGCCCGCGGCCAGCGCCGCCCCGGCGCGGGCGCGCGGCTCGGACGGGCCGGCGACCGTGCGGGTCACCTGGACCGTCTCGACGTCGGCCCCCGCGGCGCGCAGCGCGGCGGCCAGCGCGTCCCCGTCCTTGAGACGCGGCAGCAGAATGCGGCGCCCGCTCAGAGGGCCGCTGCGCTCTGGGGCCCCGGGTTCTGCGGCCCCGGGTTCTGCGGCCCCGGGTTCTGCGGACCCGGGCGTCGCCGCCCTGGCCCCGGGCCCGCTCACCGCCGGCCCCCTCGGACCGGGGCCCCGGCCCGCAGGTCGGCGACCCTCGTGGCGCCCGCCGCGAGCAGGGCCTGCGCGACGTGCACCCCCAGCGCCTCGGCCCGGTCCAGGTGCGCCGTGGATGACTCGCGCAGAACGGTGCGGCCGTCGAGCGAGGCCACGACCGCCTTCAGGCTCAGGGCGTCGCCCCCCGCCACGGCCGGTACGGCCAGGGCGCCCACGGGCGCGGCGCACCCCGCCCCGAGCCGGGCCAGCACGGCGCGCTCGGCGGTCACCGCCGCGCGGGTGGCCGGGTTGTCGATGTGGTTGAGAACCTGCGACAGCCCGGGGTCCTCCCGCTCCAGGTTCTCTCGCGTCTCCACGGCCAGCGCCCCCTGGCCCGCTGCCGGCACCATGATCGGGGCGTCCCCGTCGGTGCCGGCGGGCAGGATCTCGCTGACGTGGCTGTCGAGCTCGAGCCGTTGCAGGCCCGCCAGCGCCAGGACGACGCCGTCGAGGTCCGGCTCCCCCGCCGCCCCCATGGGGCCGTCCTCCCGTACGCCCTTGCCGAGGACCCTTGATAGGCGGGTGGGCACGTTGCCGCGCATTGGCACGACCTGAAGATCCGGGCGCACGGCCAGCAGCTGGGCGGCGCGCCGCGGCGAGCCCGTCCCGATGCGCGCCCCGGGCGCCAGCTCGGCCAGGCGGCGCCCGTCGGGACCGCCCACGGTGCACAGCGCATCGCGTGGGTCCTCGCGCATCGGCACCGCGGCAATGCGCAGCCCGGGCGTCGGTGCGGTGGGCAGGTCCTTCAGGGAGTGGACCGCCAGGTCGCAGTCGCCGTCGAGAAGCGCCCGGCGCAGAGCTGCCGCGAAGGCCCCGGTGCCGCCGAGCTGGGTCAGGGCCGTGGGGTCCTCGTCCCCCCGGGTGCGGATCTCGACGATCTTGACGGCGAGGTCGAGGTCGAGGTCGGCGGCCCGCTGCGCGATCATGTGGGCGACGAGCCCGGACTGGGTGATGGCGAGCGCCGAACCGCGTGTACCGAGTCTGACGGTCCTGGTCGCGGGCTTTGTCACGAGTCACTCCTCTTGATGGATCGACGCTGAGGCTACCGGCAGGCTACCCGCGTCGGCGCCTGTCGTGACAATGGCCTGCCGGCGGGCGTCCTCGACGACGGCGGCGATCCCCGTGCCGGCCGCCCAGGCCCCCGTGAGCGCGAGCCCCGGCAGCCCGCGGACCTGGGCGCGCAGGCGCCGCACGCGCTCGCGGTGCTCGGGGGTGGCCGGCGGCAGCGTGCCGTCCCAGCGCACCAGGGCGGAGTCGACGACGTCGGACGGGGTGATCCGCACGCCGGTCAGGGTCCGGGCGTCGGCCAGTGCGCGCTCCAGGTCCACCTCGGGTGGCGGCTCGCCGGGGCGCCCGTAGGACAGGCGCAGGGCGTGGGTGCCCGGACCGTGCAGGGCGGCCAGCTCCGCCCCGATCCACGGCCACTTCGCGCTCAGGTGCGACAGGGCCTTGGCGCGCACCGGGCAGCCGGCTGCGCCGGCGACCAGCAGGCCCGGGCCCACCGGGGCGCCCGCCAGGTCGGGGGCGCGCGCCACCAGGGTGAAGCGGGCGATCGGGGCGCCGGCGGGAATCGGCAGGTCCGTGCCCACCTGTCCTGCACCCGCGCCGCCCGCACTGCCCGCGCCGCCGAGCAGCCGCAGGGCGGCCGGCGCCGAGCAGGCCAGCACCACGCGGGGCGTGCGCACAATACGGGCGGGGCCGACGGGAACCGGCTCGTCCGACGGCGTCGGGCCGCGGCCCGTGGGGGCGATGGCCACGGCCCAGCCGGGTGCGCCACCGTCCGGCGCCGCGCCGGGTGCGCCGTCGTCGGGGCCGTCGCTCGTGCCGCCGGCGGGCCGCAGCCACTGCGCGCCCGTGCGCGTGAGCACGCCGCCCCCCGCGGTCTCGACGGCGGCGCGCAGGGCGTCGGTCAGGCGCGAGAGCCCTCCGGCGATCGTCGCGTCCGCCTTGCCGCGTCCGCGGGCGCGCCGTCGCTCCAGGGCCTCTCCGACCGCGGCCTGCAGCGAGCCCAGCCGGGCCGTGGCCTCCCGCAGGCCCGGGAGGACCGTGTCCGCGGCGAGCGCGGCCGGGTCGGCGGAGTAGATGCCGGCGACGATCGGGCCCACGAGGCGGTCGAGCACGCCGTCGCCCATGCGCGTGCGCACGAAGGAGGCCAGGTCCTCCGGGTCGCCGGGGCGGGTGCCGGCCTCGCCCAGGCGGGCGTCCTGGGCGGCCCGCTCGGCGGCCTGCTCGCCGATGACGGCGATGACGTCGTCGGCCAGGGGGTGGGCGGGGATGCCGAGGACGGCGCCGCGGACGAAGCGGTGCAGCCGCCACCCGCGGGCGGGGTCGCCGTCCGGAGGAGCGGGTGGAGACTGCGCCGGCTCGCCGGGGCGCGGCGGCAGGAAGAGGCGGGCCCCGCCGCCCGCGGGGCCGACGACGTCCAGGCCGAGCGCATCGGCCATGCTCGTCACGGCCCCGCCGCGCACGGCGAACCCCTCCGCCCCCAGGTCCATGCGCACCCCGGCGATCGCGCCCGCGGCGACGAGCCCCCCGGTGTAGCCGCGGGCCTCGATAAGCAGCGGCCGCAGGCCTGCGCGGGTCAGCTCCCAGGCGGCCGTCAGGCCGGCGATGCCGCCGCCGACGACGAGGGCGTCCCAGTGCTCGACGAGCTCCTTGCCGCCCAGGAGATCGAGAGGCGCGGCCGGTGCCGGCGTCGTCGCACCGGTCTCGTTGGTCTCGGTGCGGAACTGGACCGATCTCGGCGAGGGGGCGTCGGCGGCGGGAGGCGTCATGGTCGTCGTCCTGTGCGGTGGAGGGCCCGCGGAGGGCCAGCGGCGGTTGAGGGGGAGCGGCGCGCGCTCCTCGGCGACTGTACCGGCGCCGGGCCGGCACCCTCTCCTCAGCCGGGCCCCGGCGCCGGCGGGGCCCGGGGAATTGTTGTCAGACGGTGACCATGAGGGCGTTGACGCTGCACATCCGGCTCGTTAATTTTAGGGCGTTGGCTCCCTGGCTCTCAACAATCCTGTGTGCGACGACGCGCTGGCGCGCGCCGGTTCGGTTTCCGGGCCTGCGCGCCCTTTCCCCTCCCTTACAATTCCCTTAGAAGGTTCCCTGATGAATGAGACAGAACGATCTCGCCCCCTCGTCCCCCTGCTTATTCTTCTGGCGGTCACTCTCGTTTTCTCGGTCCTGCTGCCGATGTCCGCTCCGGCCCGCGCGGCAGCGGGCTCGGGTTCGCTGAATGTGACGCTGAACGTCGTTGTCCTCGGAGACTCCTACTCATCCGGAAGCGGGGCCGGCGACTACGAGGCCGAGAACCCGAGTGACCCGGACGGCCCGGCCTACCGCAGCCGCAACAGCTGGGCGCACCACTACGTGGACTGGCTCAATGAGCAGGGCGCGCACGCGACGCTCACGACCCTCGCCCGCAGCGGCGCCACGGCCGAGGACGTCGCGAACGGGCAGATCGGCGCAATGCCCGCCGACACCGATCTGGTGATGCTCGCGGTCGGCGGGGCCGATGTGGGCGTCCCGGACATTGCGAGGCGGTGCTTCGTCCCCGGGTCGCGCAGCGCGTCCGGCTGCCGGGAGACGGTTGAGGCCGCCGGCAGGCGCCTGGAGAGCGCGACGGTCGACAAGGGCGTGGCCGTGCCGAGCGTGAGGTCGCAGACCCGGAGCATCCTCGAGGCGCTCGACGCGAAGCTCGCCGACGGTGCGCAGGTGGTGCTGGTGAGCTACCCGTACCCGGTGATGGACAGGTCGTACCGGCTCTCCGGCGCGGGCGGGGAGGTCTATGACGCCGGGGCGGGGGTGCGGAGCCTGAGTGAGAAGATGAGGGAGTCCCAGTCGGCCCTGGTCGATGAGTGGAACGCGGTGCGCTCCAGCACCCTGAAGGTCACCTGCATCGACTCCACGGCAGCGGCCTTCTCCGGCCATGAGCCCGATCCGTCGGCCGGCGGCCGCAATGACCGCCGGTGGATCAACGGGGCCTGGGAGGCCGAGGGGGACCTGGGCGAGGACGGGACGACGGTGTCGCGTCTCAGCGGCGATGCCAGCACCTTCTACCAGCTCAACAAGATCGGTCACGAGCAGATCGCCGAGCTCATCGAGGAGCGGGTCGGTGTGCCCGGCAACGCCAGGCCGGCCGCGCCCTCCAGCGCGGGCACCGATATCGTCTTCGTGGTGAGCGCCGCGGCCTCCGTGTCCGACGACGTGGCCGCCCTGCGCGCGAGTATGCGCTCGATCGCGGACAGGGCCGGGGCGTCCTCGTCGTCGTGCAGATTCGCCCTGGTGTCCTACGGGGGTGGCGCCGGCGATGAGCGTGCCCGCACCGACGTGGACTTCACCGCCGATGCCGCCGCCGTCGAGAACGGCCTGGACTCCCTGGCTCGCGGCGGAGGCGCCGGTGAGGTCGGTCGTGCGAGCGCCCCCGTCTACTCCGGCATTATGCGGGCCATGGGGCTGAGCTGGCGGTCCGGGGCGAGAAGAGAGGTGATCGTGATCGGGGACGCGCCTGCCGGAGACCCCGAGCCGGGCACCGGCTACACCGCCGCCTCGGTGGCCCGGGCGGCCCGCGGGGGCGCCCAGGTCACCATTTACAGCATTAGCACCGGCGGCTCCGCGGGCGCCGGGGGCTCCGCGGCCCTCGAGCCCCTCAGGGCCCTGGCGTCGGCCAGCGGCGGCAGCGCAGCGGAGGCGGGCTCCCCGGGCGACCTGCCCGGGCTGGTCGACAGCGACATCACGGCCGAGACGTCCAGGCCCTTCGCCTGGGTCCAAGGGGGCGCCGTCGTCAAGGCCGGCGACGCGCTGACCGTCGACGCGTCGGCCTCGTACGCCACGAGCGGCCGGATCGTCTCCTACGAGTGGGACTTCGACGGCGACGGCGCCTACGACCAGACCACCGCGACGCCCAGGGTCGAGCATGTCTTCCCCGATGAGCGGGGCGGCGTCGTCGGGGTGCGGGTGACCCAGTCCGACGGCCGGAGCGCGACGGCCGCGTCCCCGCTCATGGTCACCGACGACGGCGATCAGACGCCGCGGGAGTCGGACAACTGCCCCGACACCGGCAACTGGGGGCAGACCGACTACGACTCCGACGGCGTCGGGGACGAGTGCGACCCCACCCCGGGGTTCCCCGCCGAGGACGCCCCCGGCGTCAGCGAGATCACCGGCAGCGCCCCCGCCGCTGCACCCGGCGACGAGTCCGCGGGCTCCGCGCCGGCCGAGCCCGCCGGCGCTCCCGTCGTCCTGCCGTCCGGGGCCGCGCCGGCGTCCTCCCGGGTCGAGGTGGGATCCTCCTCGATCGCCCGCACGGGGACCGACGCCCCCGCAGTGGTCCTGGCCTCCGTGGTCCTGACCACGGCCGGTGCCGTCGTCCTGCGCGTCCGAACCGATCTCGGTGCGGAAGTGAACCGATCTCGGTGCGGAGGTGAACCGATCTCGGCGGGGGCGTCCCAGCCGGCGAGTGCCACGCCCTCCCACTCGCCCGAGCCGTGCGCGCGTGCGACCACGCGGGTGAGCGTATCCGGGTCCGTGGACGGCGGCACCCCGTGACCGAGGTTGACGACGTGCCCGTCCGCGGCGCGCCCCGCCTCCAGGCAGGCGTCCACGGCCGGAGCCAGGACATCCCAGGGTGCGGCCAGCAGCGCCGGGTCCAGGTTGCCCTGGACGACGACGGGACCGGCGCCGTCGGCCCGCACCGCGTCGCCGGCCCGCAGCCGGCCGATGGCCCAGCCCAGGTCCGTGCGGTCGTCCACGCCGACGGCGCACCCGCCGTCGCTCCCCGCTCCCGCGGCCCGCATGTCCGCCAGGATCCGGGCCGTACCTGTGCCGAAGTGGATCAGCGGGACGCGGGAGCCGGTGGTGGGCGAGACCGCCTCGCGGGCGATGTCCAGGGCCAGGGCGGAGTAGGGGGCCACCCGCTCGCGGTAGTCCGCCGGGGACAGGGACCCGGCCCAGGAGTCGAAGAGCTGGGCGGCGCTCGCCCCCGCGCGCACCTGGGCGGCGATGAAGGCGCCGGTGGTCCGGGCGCACCAGGTCATGAGGGCGTCCCAGGAGGCGGGGTCGGCGCGCATGAGGGTGCGCGCGGCCAGGTGGTCCCGGCTCGGACGGCCCTCGACGAGGTAGGCCGCCAGGGTGAACGGCGCGCCGCCGAAGCCGATGAGCGGGGTCCACGACGCCCGCCCGCGCGACTCGGCCAGGCCGGCGCGGGCGCGCTCGGCCAGACCGGGGCCGCCGCCCGGCGCGGCGGGGGTCCCCAGCTCGACGACGGCGGCGCGCACCCCGGCCTCGACGGCGCGCGCGCCCGCCTCCCCGGCGGCGCCCTGCCCGTAGCGGCGGGCGGTCAGGCGGGCGACGTCGTCGGGCGTGCGCACCGGGTCGCCGACGACGGGGCCCACGCCCGGCTCGATCCGCACGTCCAGGCCCGCCATGCGCAGCGGCACCATAATGTCGGAGAAGAAGACGGCGGCGTCCACCCCGTGGCGCCGCACGGGCTGGAGCGTGATCTCGGCCGCGAGCCCGGGGGTCAGGCAGGCCTCGAGCATGCCCAGGCCGGCCCGCCTCCGCAGCTCCCGGTACTCAGGCAGGCTCCGCCCCGCCTGGCGCATGAACCACACGGGGGTGCGCGCAGGGCGGGCGCCCGCGAGCGCCGCGAGCAGGGCTGGCGCGGCGGCGGGGCCGCCTCCGCCCGAATTTGGTGAGGAATCTGTCATGAAAACTCCCTGAATGCGGTTGAGGCGACACCACGTGCCGTTAACGGATGTTAACCGACGTCATTTCCCCGGCGCGCCCCCGACGTCCGCACGGGGGCTTTTGACGTCCGGAATCGCAACGCAGACCGTAATATGACGGTGTGTCAGAACGCAAGTTTGACACATTGTCGCGATAGCCGGGCCCTATGTCGCGGTCGGTGTTGGAATCCCGCTGCCGGGAGATGCTTAACTAGCGCTCGCTGTGACCGTTCACCTTCTCTCCGCCGACCACCGCGCCCAGGGCCTGGAGGCAGTCTCCCGCCTGGGCGGCGTCTCCGCGCGGCTCGGGCCCGACCTGCTGCGCGCCGTCCGGGGGATCGACGGCGTCCTCGTCCTGGGCACCTGCAACCGCCTGGCGATCCTTCTGGACGCCCCCGAGGGCTCGCTGGCCGAGGACCTGCGCGACGCCGTGACCGACTTCCTCGCCGAGCGCTCGGGGGCCGGCGAGCCCGTCCGCCTGAGCCTGTGGTCCGATCGGGCCGCGCACCGCGAGCTCTTCGCCACCGCGGCCGGGCTGGAGTCGATGGTGGTCGGCGAGCGCGAGATCGCCGGGCAGCTGCGCCGCGCTCTGATCCTCGCCACCGCCGAGGGCACCGTCACCGGGGCCATTACCCGCGCCGTCGAGCACGCCTCGGCCGTCTCCCGGCGCGTGGCCGCCCGGACCGCGCTGGCCGGCACCGGCCGCAGCGTCGTCGCCGTCGGCCTGGAGCTCGCAGCGCGCCGCCTGCCGCCGCCCGAGGGGGTGCGCGCCCTCATCGTCGGCACGGGCGCCTACGCGGGCGCCACCGTCACCGCCCTGCGCAACCGCGGGATCCGCGACATCGGGGTCCACTCCCGGTCCGACCGCGCCCGGGAGTTCGCCGCCGGGCACTGCGTGCGCGCCGTCGATAAGGACGAGCTGCCGCGCTCGCTGGCGCAGGCCGACCTCGTCATCACCTGCCGGGGGCTGGGCGCTCCCGTCCTGACCCGGGGGCTGGTCGCCTCGGCCACGGGCCTGCGCCGGAGCGCCGGGTCCACAGCGCCGCACGGGGGCGCCGGGCCCGCAGCGCGCCCCCTGGTCGTGCTCGACCTCGCCCTGAGCCGCGACGTCGAGCGGTCCGTCGGCTCCCTGCCCGGCGTCCTGCTCATCGACCTGCCCAGCGTGCAGCGCGCCGTACCCGACGTCGAGGCCTCCCAGGTCGATGCGGCGCGGCGGATCGTGGCCGAGGAGGCGGCGAGCTTCGAGCGGGTGCGGGCCGGGCGCCGCATGGACCCAGTCGTGCGGCGGTTGCGCAGCGGCGTCGGCGCCGTCGTCGAGGAGGAGATCGCCCGCCTGCGCCCTGCGGACGGCCGCGTCGACGCCGAGGACGCAGCCCGCGCGCTGCACCGGCTGGCCGCCCGCCTGCTGCACCACCCCAGCGTCGCCGCGCGCGCCGCCGGGGAGGCCGGCCGCGAGCAGGAGTATCTCGCGGCCCTCGACCTCGTGGTCGGCCCGGAGGTCGCCGCCGGGCTGCGCGACGGCGTCCGCCCGCCCGCGGCCTGCCCCGCCCGCGAGGCTCAGGGCGCCGGGGGCGCCGAGGACGCGGGTGTGGAGCGGGGGGCCGCCGACCTCCCGACGATTCCGACTCGGCCGGCTGCCTCGACCGTCGGCGACTGGCCGGACTGGCGGGACGAGCCGCTCGCCGGGCTCGCTGTGATGTCGGAGCTCTCGGGAGGGCGCGCATGACGGATCCACTGGCCCCCTACGACGCCGTCCTGCTGCTGTCCTACGGCGGCCCGCAGGGCCCCGACGACGTCCTGCCCTTCATGCGCAACGCCACCGCCGGGCGGGGCGTGCCCGACTCCCGGCTCCTGCAGGTCTCCGGCCACTACGGCCGCTTCGGCGGCGTCTCGCCGATCAACGCCCGCAACGCCGAGCTGCTGGAGGCGCTGCGGGCCGAGCTCGCCGCCCGCGGCTCGCGCCTGCCCGTGGTCATCGGCAACCGGAACTGGCGCCCCTTCGTCTCCGAGGCCCTGCGCGCTCTGGCCGACGGCGGGGCGCGCCGCGTCCTGGCGATCACGACCTCCGCCTACGGCTCCTACTCCGGCTGCCGGCAGTACCGCGAGGACGTGGCCGGGGCGCTGACCCTGCTCGCCGCCGGCGCCGACGGGAGCACCGGGCAGGGCGCCGAGGCCGACGCCGCCGCACGGGTGGGGGGCGCGGGCGGGGCGCCGGTGGAGCTCGTAGTGGACAAGACCCGCCCCTTCTACAACACCGAGGGCATGCTGAGGGCCAATGTCGACGCCATTGCCGAGGCCTACGGGCGGATGGCCGAGCGGGGCCTGCCCCCGCGGAGCGTCAGGCTCGTGCTGGTCACCCACTCCGTGCCCGTCTCCATGGAGGAGCTCTCGGCGCCGGGTCCCGGTGAGGTAGTGCCGGATCTCGGCGGGGCGGCGCCGGTCGCCGCTCCGCGCCTTGAGCCGGGTGTGACCGCGGACCTGTCCACGGAGATCTCCTACGTGGAGCAGCACCGCCGTCTCATCGAGGTCCTCCTGCCCGCCCTGGCCGAGAGCCTCGGCCTGGAGGCGGCGCCCGGCCACGACCTCGTGTACTGCTCGCGCTCCGGGCCGCCGCACGCCCGCTGGCTCGAGCCGGATGTCAACGACCACCTGGAGGCCCTCGTGGGCGGCCGCCTGACCGATGGCACGCCCGTGCGCCCGCCCGCCGGCGTCGTCGTCGCGCCCATCGGCTTCGTGGCCGACCACATGGAGGTCGTCTTCGACCTGGACACCGAGGCCGCGCAGACCGCCGCCCGCCTGGGCCTGCCCTACGTGCGGGCCGCGACCGCCGGGACGCACCCGGCCCTGGTGTCCTCCCTGGCGGACGTGCTCGCGGAGCGGGCCGCCGTGGCTCGCGGCGAGGAGGTCCGCCCGGCGTCGACCACCGGCGTCGGCCCCTTCCACACCGTCTGCCCGCCCCAGTGCTGCCGGCCGGAGACCCGCTCCGCCCGCGGTCGCGGGATGCGCCCGACCGCGAAATCACTCCCATCGGTGTCCGTAAGCCCGCATACTGCTCCTGATACTGCTCTCGTCAATGAAGGAAGCACGCGATGACGAACCATGACGCCTCCCAGCCCACTGCCGACTCGGGTGCGGGCGATCCGCGCCTGCACCGCTTCGAGGACGAGGAGCGCCGCCCCTACCGCGACCCGCGCGACGCCACCGACGTCGATTTCGACGCCGTCAACAACCGGCACCACTACGCCCTCTACGCCGTCTACTGCCTGGTGGCGCCGCTGCCGGCTCTGGAGGACACGCGCCGACGGCTGGTCGGGGAGTCGAACTTCTTCGTCGACCAGTCCGAGGTCACGACCCGCGGCTGGTACGACGTGGCCGGGTTCCGCTCGGATGCCGACCTCATGATCTGGTGGCTCGACGACGACCCCGAGAAGCTCCAGGACGCCAGCCACCGGCTGCGCGCCAGCGCGCTGGGCCGGTACCTGGAGCCCGTGTGGTCCTGCATGGGGCTGCACACGCCCGCCGAGTTCAACAGCCGGCACATTCCGGCCTGCCTGGGGGGCGTCGCCCCGCGCGACTGGTGCATGGTCTACCCGTTCGTGCGCAGCTACGACTGGTACCTGCTGCCCGCCGAGGAGCGCTCGCGCATTATGGCCGCGCACGGCCGCAACGGGTTCTCGAAGTACCCGGACGTCAAGGGCTCCACGCTGTCGGCCTTCGGCATGAGCGACTACGAGTGGATTCTCGCCTTCGAGGCCGACACCCTGGACCGCCTGGAGGGTGTCATCCACCACCAGCGCTACACCGAGGCCCGGCTTCACGTGCGCCAGGACACGCCCTTCTACACGGGGTCCCGCGTGAGCCCGCGCGAGTGGGCGGAGCGCCAGCCGCGCGCCTGACCTCGACGAGCCCCCCGGGGGCGGGGGGAGAGTCCCGGAGGCGAGGGGGAGGGCCAGACGCGGCCGCCCCCTTTCGCCGAGATCGGTTCACTTCCGGCTCGAGATCGGTTCTGGTATGTCGTGTGCGCCGGCGTGCTGGGCGGTGTGCGAGGCCGGGCCCTGCACGTGCGCGGGTCGCTGGGGACCGGGGTGTGTGGTGGGACTCCGGGGTTTTGGGGTTGTGGTGCGGAGGTGGTGGGCGTCACCGGTGCCGAGCCGGCCGGCGGCGATGCCGCCGTTGGCCTGCCCCCGCTGCTCGGCACCATCCCACCCTCTGAAACACCCCCACGCCGCGCACCAGCCGGTTCTCAGGCCCTCTCGCGGAACACGACCCGGCGCTGGATCGCATAGCTGGTCATGTAGATCGCGCTGTCGCCCACGACCTTGGCAATGCCCAGCGGGATGCCGATACCGGTCAGCACGGCCAGCGCGAGATAGCTCGCCGCGACCAGGGCGAGGGCAAGCGCCACGTAGCGCACCGCCGTGCGCCCCACCGTCCCCGGCGCCGCCCGGAAGACGCGACGGTTCATGAAGAAGTTGGCGGTGCCGCTGATCAGCCTCGCCCCCACCACGCTCGCCAGCAGGTTCCCGGTGAGCAGGTGCAGCACCATGACCCCGACCCAGTCGATGACGAAGCTCGCCAGCGACGCCCCTGTGAAGCGCAGCAGCGGGGCGTAGATCCGTGCCGAGTCCCGCAGCGGACGGAAGTGGGAGGAGGTGTTGCCGGGCTCGTAGACCGTGGCGATCTCGACCTCCTCGACCGCCATCCCCAGCTCGCGGGCCCGCAGCAGGGCCGACAGCTCGTACTCGTACCGGTTGCCGGGGACCTCCATCAGCCACTCCAGCCCGCCGGCCGGGTAGCCGCGCAGACCGGTCTGGGTGTCGCGCAGCCGCCACCCGGTCGCCCCGCGGAACAGCAGCGCGGTCGCCCGGTTGCCCAGCCGGCTGCGCAGGGGCACCGGCCCGGTGAAGGCCCGCACGCCCAGCGTCATGCGGCCGGTCTCGCGGACCCGGCGCGCCACCGCGGCGATGTCGGCGGGCGTGTGCTGCCCGTCGGCGTCGGCGCACACGACGTCGGCGTCCGGCCACAGCTCCGCCACCCGTGCCAGGCCGGTGCGCAGGGCCGCGCCCTTGCCCGCGTTGGCCGGGTAGCCGGTGACCGCGGCGCCGGCGGCGCGGGCCGCGGCGAGCACGTGCTCGTGGGCGGGGCCGGAGCCGTCGTCGACGACGAGCACCTGCGCGCCGGGCAGCCGGCGGCGGACGTCGGTCACCAGGCCGGCCAGCCGGGCGTCGGGCTGGTAGGCGGGCACGAGCACCGCCAGACGGGCGGGGAGGGCCCGCCCGCGTCCGGCCGCAGCGCCCCGCCCCGGCGTCGGGCGCGTCGGGCTCCCGGCGGGGGAGCGGCGGCCGGGGGCGATGCGGGGGCGGACCGGGACGGGGCCTGTCTGCACGCTCATCTCATGCCCCCCTGGTGATGTAGAGGATGTCGGAGGTGGCGCGCTCGCCCCCGTTGGAGGGCCGGTTGACGATCCGCCCGCCCCAGTACATGGCCGAGGAGCCCCCGCCGTCGAGGTTGTAGGCGGCCCGGCAGCCGAGGCCGGCCATGATCCGGGCGAGCTCGGTCATGGTGACCCCGCGCGAGTAGCCCTCGTCACGGCCATCGACGACGACGAACATGTAGTGGTCGGTCTCCACCCACCCGAGGGCGGTGCGCGGCTGCGTCCCCTGGATGGAGTGGTTGCCGAAGTTCGTGTCGACCTCGACGCTGTCGATCCCGGCGGGGA
The DNA here is from genome assembly GCF_000711965.1 of Actinomyces israelii DSM 43320. GTDB lineage: Bacteria > Actinomycetota > Actinomycetes > Actinomycetales > Actinomycetaceae > Actinomyces > Actinomyces israelii. Next base: position 39,163 of record NZ_JONS01000013.1, on the reverse strand, counting down.
TCTGCCCGTCCCTGACCAGGGCGGGGCCGAAGGACAGCGTGTTCCACGCCCCGGCGTCCAGGAGGGCCTGGGCGCCGGTGGAGGTCTCGTCGTAGATCTCGCAGCGGCCGTCGGAGTAGAGGACCATGCCGTCGCGCACGCCGTCGTCGCGGTAGACCACGCCGTTGCGGATGAGGATGCCGTCGGTGCGGAAGCCGTAGTAGTCGCCGTTGATGGCCAAGACGGCGTCGTGCTCGGCGGCGATCCGGCTCGGCTTGGCGGTGATGTTGGTGCCGTACTCGTTGTTGGCGAAGGCGCTGCGGACGGCGGTGGCGTCGGTGACGGTGATGTCGGCCGTGTAGTAGGTGACGGTGTCGTCCCCGGAGCCGGTGGCGACCGTGCCGATCGCGATCGAGGTGAGCGAGGATGTGTAGGAGGTGTCGGTGATTGTAATGCTGGACGCGTCGGCGGTCGCGGCCGAGGTCGCGGCGGCGTTCTCGGCCTCGTAGGCCTCGACGTCGGTGATCTCGGTGTGGTCGATGACGAAGCGGTTGAGCGCCCAGGCGCTGGTGCCGGTGGCGGCCAGGCCCAGGGCGGCGGCGCCCAGCAGAATATTGCGGCGCGTGTGGCGGCGGTGCTGCCCGGGCGGGGGCGCGGCGGTGACGGCTGAACCGGTGGTGCCGGCAGGGCCGGCCGGGGAGGCGGCGTGCGGGGCCGGTGGATGGTGCTTGCTCGACATGGTTCCACCGTGTCGGGCCGGCGTGTGGCGCGCGCAGGTCCCTCTTGTGGGTCTTCTGTGAAAAGACGGCGGTAACCAGCGGAACGGCGTTCGGCGGGCCCGTCATGGTCAGGCCCGCGGGCATGGTGAGGATGGTGCCGGGCGGGCGCTTCGAACCGATCTCGATGCGGAGATCTACCGATCTCGGCAAAAGGGTGCCGGGGTGCTCCGGCTTGGGGGAGGCAGGTCCTGTGGCGCACCGCATACGGCCCGGAGCGGCGGCGCGGAATAGAACCTCCCGCGCTGAAGTTGAGTTCAGCAGACTCAAGATTGAGGACGGCGAAGTTGACACGGCTCCGCTCAACCACAATCCTGAGTGCATACCACTCAACATCAACCGTCGCTCCGTCAGGAGCAGCAAGGAGTCTTCCATGGCACGCGCCGTCGGTATCGACCTCGGTACCACCAACTCCGCCATCGCCGTCCTCGAGGGCGGCGAGCCCACCATCATCCCCAACGCCGAGGGCGGCCGCACCACACCCTCCGTCGTCGCCTTCTCCAAGTCCGGCGAGGTCCTCGTCGGCGAGGTGGCCAAGCGCCAGGCCGTCACCAATGTCGACCGCACCATCTCCTCGGTCAAGCGCCACATGGGCACCGACTGGTCCGTCACCATCGACGGCAAGAAGTACACGGCCCAGGAGATCAGCGCCCGCATCCTGGCCAAGCTCAAGGCCGACGCCGAGGCCTACCTGGGCGAGACCGTCACCAACGCGGTCATCACCGTCCCGGCCTACTTCAACGACGCCGAGCGCCAGGCCACCAAGGAGGCCGGCACCATTGCGGGCCTGAGCGTGGACCGCATCGTCAACGAGCCCACCGCAGCGGCCCTGGCCTACGGCCTGGACAAGGGCAAGGAGGACGAGCTCATCCTCGTCTTCGACCTGGGCGGCGGCACCTTCGACGTCTCCCTGCTGGAGGTCGGCAAGGACGAGGACGGCTTCGCCACCATCCAGGTGCGCGCCACCAACGGCGACAACCGCCTGGGCGGCGACGACTGGGACGCCCGCATCGTGGACTGGCTCGTCAAGCAGGTCAAGTCCAAGGACGGCGTCGACCTGTCCAAGGACAAGATCGCCATGCAGCGCCTGAGGGACGCCGCCGAGCAGGCCAAGAAGGAGCTGTCGTCCGCGACGAGCACCAACATCAACCTGCAGTACCTGTCCATGAGCGAGTCCGGCCCCATCCACCTGGACGAGAAGCTCACCCGCTCCCACTTCGAGGAGATGACCGCCGACCTCCTGGAGCGCACCAAGGTGCCCTTCCACAACGTCATCAAGGACGCCGGCGTCTCCCTGTCCGAGATCGACCACGTCGTGCTGGTGGGCGGCTCCACCCGCATGCCCGCCGTCGCCCAGGTGGTGCGCGAGCTGACCGGCGGCAAGGAGCCCAACAAGGGCGTCAACCCGGACGAGGTCGTCGCCATCGGCGCCTCCCTCCAGGCCGGCGTCATCCAGGGCGACCGCAAGGACGTCCTGCTCATTGACGTCACCCCCCTGTCGCTGGGCATCGAGACCAAGGGCGGGGTCATGACCAGGCTCATCGAGCGCAACACGGCCATCCCGACCAAGCGCTCCGAGGTCTTCTCCACCGCCGAGGACAACCAGCCCTCCGTGCTCATCCAGGTCTACCAGGGCGAGCGCGAGTTCGCCCGCGACAACAAGCCGCTGGGCACCTTCGAGCTCACCGGCATCGCCCCGGCCCCGCGCGGTATCCCGCAGATCGAGGTCTCCTTCGACATCGACGCCAACGGCATCGTCCACGTCTCCGCCAAGGACCGCGGCACCGGCAAGGAGCAGTCCATGACCATCTCCGGCGGCTCGGCCCTGCCCAAGGAGGACATCGACCGCATGGTCAAGGACGCCGAGGCGCACGCCGCCGAGGACAAGAAGCGCCGCGAGGACGCCGAGACCCGCAACACCGCCGAGCAGCAGGCCTACTCCGTGGAGAAGCTCCTCAAGGACAACAAGGACAAGCTGCCCGAGGCCGTCCACTCCGAGGTCTCCGGCGCCGTCGATGACCTCAAGAAGGCCCTCGAGGGCTCGGACATCGAGCCCGTCAAGACCGCCCAGGAGAAGCTGAGCGAGGTCGCCCAGAAGATCGGCGAGGCCCTCTACCAGCACGACCAGGCCCAGCAGGCCCAGACCTCCGCCGCCGGCGCCTCCTCCGAGGCCCCGGCCGAGGACGACGGCATTGTTGACGCCGAGATCATTGACGACGAGGACTCCAAGTGAGTGACGAGAACACCGGGCGCACGGACAACGGAGACGGCGGGGAGCAGGTCGACCCCGCCCTGGCGGAGGCTGTCGATTCCGCCTTCGACGGCGTCGTGCTGGACGAGTCGGGCAACCCGGTCGCCCCTGCGGGGCAGGCCGGGGAGGCCGAGGGCTCCGGGGGGGCCGACGACGGCGGGGCCCGGCCCGCCGGGTCCGCCCGGGCTGCCGGGGCCTCTGAGCCCGCTGAGCCTGCTGAGCCCGCCGAGACCTCCGAGCTCGAGCGGGCCCGGGCACAGGCCGCGCAGGCGGCCGACGACCTGGCCCGGGCGCGCGCCGACCTGTACAACCTCCAGCAGGAGTACCAGGGCTTCGTGCGCCGCTCCCGCGAGGGGGCCGCGGGGCACCGGGAGACCGGGCAGGCCGCCGTCGTCGAGGCCCTCATCCCGGTCCTCGACGAGATCGAGCTGGCCCGTCAGCACGGGGACCTCACCGGCACCTTCGAGACCACCGCGGGCAAGCTTGAGGCGATCCTGGCCGACAAGTTCGGCCTGGTGCGCTTCGGCGAGGTGGGCGAGGTCTTCGACCCGACGATCCACGAGGCCCTCATGGCCACCGAGTCGGACGAGGTCAGCGAGCCCTCCATCTCCCTGGTCCTGCAGCCGGGCTACCGCCTGGGTGAGAGGATCGTGCGGGCCGCTCGCGTCCAGGTCGCGAACCCCGCCTGACCCACCCGCACACGCACGAAAGACAGAAACACGACTACCACCCAGACAAGGAGGCGGTGACCCGTGGCCAGCCAGGACTGGATGACCAAGGACTTCTACGCGGTCCTCGGCGTCGCCAAGGACGCCGACTCCGCAGCCATTAAGAAGGCCTACCGGACCCTCGCCAAGAAGTACCACCCGGACCGCAACCCCGACGACGCCGCCGCGGCTGAGAAGTTCAAGGAGATCGGGGAGGCCTACGCGGTCCTGTCCGACGCCAAGGAGCGCCAGCAGTACGACGCCATCCGCTCCATGGCCGGAGGCGGGGCCCGCTTCACCTCCGGCACCGGGGGCGGCGCCGGCGCCGGCTTCGAGGACATCTTCTCCTCGATGTTCGGCGGCGGTGGCGGCAACGTCCGCTTCACCACGTCGGGCGGCGCCGACCCCGACATCGACGAGCTCCTGCGCCAGTTCGGGGCGGCCGGCGGTGCGGGCGGCTTCGGCGGGCGGCGCTCCCGCGGCCCCTTCGGCTTCGGGGGCTTCGGCTCCCAGCCCGAGCCCGTCAAGGGCCCTGACGTGATCACCAGCGCGACCCTGTCGCTGCGCGACGCCGTCGCCGGGACCACCGTCGAGCTCACCGCCGACGGGCGGACCATGACCGTGCGCATTCCCGCGGGCGTGCACAACGGCCAGAAGATCCGCCTGCGCGGCAAGGGCCGTCCCGGGCGCGACGGCGGCGAGAACGGCGACATGGTCATCACCATCACCGTCGCCAAGCACCCCGTCTACTCCATCGACGGCGTCAACCTGCGCATGGACCTGCCGGTCACCCTCAAGGAGGCGGCGCTGGGCGCAACCGTCGAGGTGCCGCTCCTGGACGGGACGACCACCCGCATCAAGATCAAGGCCGGCACGTCCTCGGGCACCGTCATGCGGGTGCGCGGCAAGGGGGTCGTCACCTCCAAGAAGACCGGGGACCTGCTCGTCACCATCCAGGTCGCCGTGCCCCGGAGGCTCTCGCGCGCGGCCAAGGACGCCCTGGAGGCCTTCGACGCCGCCATGGAGTCCGACCCGCGCGCCTCGCTGGCCCGGGAGGCGTCGCAGTGAGCCCGCGGCGCCGCACCGGCCAGAGCGTCGACTTCCCAGCCGACGACGCCGCCGAGCGCGCCGTCTACGTCATCTCGGTGGCGGCCGAGCTGGCCGGCATGCACCCGCAGACGCTGCGCCAGTACGACCGCCTCGGGCTCGTCAGCCCCGCCCGCACCTCCGGGCGGGGCCGACGCTACTCACACCGCGACGTCGAACGGCTGCGGCGCGTCCAGGCCCTGAGCCAGGACGGCGTCAACCTGGAGGGCATCCGGCGTATCCTGGATCTCGAGCGCCGCCTGGAGGCCCTTGAGCGCGAGAACCGCGCCCTGCGCCTGCGCCAGGCGGCCGCCGAGCGGATCTTCGCCGCGGCCGCCGACGGCGAGGTCCAGGTCGTGCCCGCCCGCACCGGCCGGACGGGGCGGAGCGCGGCGCCGAGGACGTCTGTGGGCGGCGCCATGATCCTGCCCCGTTTCTGACGTCGTCGTGACCGGCGTATCCTGGCCGAGATCAGAACGTGATCCTCTGTCCGGGGCCTCCGGCCCCGTGACTATAGTGTGCGAGTACTCCCAACGACGAAGGAAGTTCGCCATGACTCAACCTCCCAATCCCGGACAGCCCTACATCCCACCCACCTCCGCGCCGTCGGCCCCGGGCGCCTACAACCCGCAGCAGTTCGCGGCCCAGAACACCCAGTACGTCCCCACCGGCGCGGTGCCGCAGCAGCCGGGCATGGCTCCGGCCGGGGACTCCATCTTCACCAACCTGTTCGACGCCGGCCGCTCCTTCGCGGCCAAGTACGGCACGATCGTCATGATCGTCGGCACCATCGGCTTCGCACTGTCCTGGCTCTACGCGTCCTACAAGGCGGGCGTCTCGCTGTCCTTCTCCTCTCTTTCCGGCTCGGAGTTCGACGTCGGCAAGTTCCTCATCGACCTGCTCGTGAACCTGCCCTGGGTCCTGACCGAGATCCTGGGGCTGCGCCTTGTGCTTGAGATCGCGGCGAAGGTCGGTGGTCCCGCAGGTGGCCGTCAGGGCTGAGTCACGCGTGGCGCGCTACGAGACCGAGGACGGCCAGCCCCTTTACGGCAAGCGTCTGAGCCCCGAGGAGCTGGCGGCCTACCTGCACGAGCAGAGACTCGAGCGGTCGTCGGCCTCGCCTGCGGACTCCGACTGGCAGACGGCCCCGGCGACGACGTCGTTCGGGTCGCCTGCGGGGGACACCGAGGCCGACCGCGGGGGCAGCGGCCCGGATCCGTATGCGCGCGCGCCCGGAGACGGACTGGTCCGACTGGCGGCCCCTCTACCGCCCGTGCGCGAGTACACGGGCCTGGGGGCCGACACGGGCTTCAGCACCCAGCCCCGCGCGAGGCGCCGACCCTGGCGCATGGCGGTGATCGGCCTGGTCCTTCTGTTCGTCGTGCCGCTGGTCCTCGGCGCCGCCAGCATGTTCGTGGCGTTCGGGGGCTCCAGGGGCCTGGGCGAGCCGCTGGGCGAGGCCGGTACGGTGTACCTGGAGCAGGGGACCACCTCGGCCCTGTACACCTCGACCTTCGGCGGGACCACGACCGACTGCACCGTCACCGCTCCGAGCGGCGACGCCGTGGCGCTGACCCCGCTGTCCGACACCATGCCCTACGCCTTGTTCGAGGCTCCCGGGACGGGCACGTTCACGGTGACCTGCCCCGCAGGGACCAGCAACGTTGTCATCGGACCGCCCCTGAACCTCTCGCGCATGCCGCTGATCATGCTGATGCTCCTGATCGCCGGGGTGTCCGGGCTGGTGGGCCTGGTGGTGACGATTCTCGCCACCGCCCGCCTGCTGCGCTACCGCTCCCTCGAACGCACCTACCAGTACTGAGACGTCCGAACGTCCAAGGCTCTGGAGAAGGGGCCGGCGGCGCATCACAGGGCCCCGCCCTCCGGCTCGCCGCTGCGCGCGGGCAGGTCGAGGACGACGCTCAGCCCGCCCGACGGGTTCGCGGACAGCTCCAGGACGCCGTCGTGGGCGTCCGCGACCGCGGAGACAATGGCCAGGCCCAGGCCGTGCCCGTCGCCGCGGGTCCGGCCCCGCCCGGCGCCGCGCACGAAGGGCTCGCGCAGCGCTGTCAGGTGCTCGGCGGGCACGAGCGGTCCGTCGTTGGACAGCAGCAGCCGGGCCCTGTCGCCCGCGCGGGCGAGCCCGAGCTCGACGCCGCCGCCCGCGACGTTGTGCCGCACCGCATTGCGCAGCAGGTTGGAGACGGCTTGGCGCAGCAGCACCGGGTCGCCCTCCACGACGACGATGTCGCCGGGGGCCGCCGGCAGGGTCACCTCCCGCTCGGCGGCCTCCGGGGCGAGCTGGGCCAGCACCGTGGCCATCACCTCGCCGAGGTCCACCTCCTCGCGGTAGATGTCCCCCGACTGGGCCTCCGCCAGGTCCAGCAGGGCGTCGACGGTCTCGACGTTCGCACGGTTGGTCTCCCGCAGCCGCTCGACCAGGGAGCGCAGCTGGTCCGCCGAGGCGCCGGGGTCGGCCAGGGTCACGTCGATCATGGTCTGGGCGGTGGCCAGCGGCGTGCGCAGCTCGTGCGAGGCGTTGGCGGCGAAGCGGCGGTAGGTGGCCAGGGAGGACTCCAGGGAGTCGAGCATGTGGTCGTAGGTGTCGGCCAGGTCGCGGATCTCGTCGTGCGGGCCGGCCAGCGCCAGACGCCGGCTCAGATCGCCGGATGCCGCCTGCTTGGCGGCCTCGTTCATGGTCGACAGCGGGGCGAGCATGCGACCGGCGACCACCCAGCCGACAGCGCCGGACAGCAGGGCGAGCAGGACGAGCGCCCCCAGGGAGATCCCGAGCATGGTGTTGAGGAACTCCGACAGGAGGGTGACCCGCAGGTAGATCGACCCGTCGCTCTCATTGGTGCCCACCACCGGCGCTTCGGAAACCGGCACCTCGAAGCGGCGCATGTAGAGGTAGACCAGGGCGATGAGGACGGCGCCCGACCCGGTCACCAGGCCCGCATAGGTCAGGGTGAGCCGGGCGCGGATGGTCAGCCTGCGGGCCCTGGGCCTCCGGGCCGACTGCCCAGACGGCGGCGCTGACGGTGCCGAAGCGGTCGTCGTCGGCCCGGACGCGGATGACGCCGTCCGGGCCGTCTCGACGGCCGGGTCGCTCGGGTCGCGCTGCGACGACATGTCAGCCCCCGAAGCGGTAGCCGGCGCCCGGGACCGTCTGGATGACCCAGGGCCGGCCCAGGCGCTTGCGCAGGTGGGAGATCGTCACCCGCATGGTGTTCGAGAAGGGGTCGGCATTGGCGTCCCAGGCCTTCTCCAGGATCGTCTCGGCGCTGAGCACCCCGCCGTCGGCCTCCATGAGCAGCTGCAGGACCGCGAACTCCTTGGGGCTCAGCCGCACGAAGTGGCCGTCGCGCGAGACCTCCCGGCGGAAGGGGTCCAGCCGCACCCCCTGGGACTCCAGGACGGGCCCGCGGGCCGGCTGGCTGCGCCGCTCCAGCGCGCGCAGGCGGGCCACGAGCTCGGGGAACTCGAAGGGCTTGACGAGGTAGTCGTCCGCCCCGATCTGGAAGCCCTCCACCCGCTCGCGCAGGGAGCGGGCCGCGGTGAGCATGAGCACTCTCACCTCCGGGTGCTCGTCGGCCAGGCGGGCGCAGACCTCGTCGCCGTGGACGCCGGGCAGGTCCCGGTCCAGGACGACGACGTCGTAGTCGGCGATCTCGACCTGGGCCAGCGCCTCGGCGCCGTCGCCCGCGACGTCGACCGCCATTGTCTCGCGGCGCAGCCCTGTGGCTATCGCCTCTGCGAGGTAGGACTCGTCCTCAACCACCAGCACGCGCACGTCATCGACCTCCAGGCTCTGCATCTTCCCGCGGTCTCCCGCGTCTTCCCGAGCCAACGATAGGGGAGACGGGGTTAAAACCCGCGTAAAGATTTTTCTAAAGGCTCTCGCAACGTCGGCTTCGCTGAGATTGTGCCCAGCTCCGGACGGACCGGGGCCCGGCGCTGAGCCGCCCCGGATGCCGGGGCGGCGCGCGCACGGGAGCTTCAGAACCCACGATCGAGGAATGAGGAGAGCCCCAATGAGGAACGGCAAGACGAGGATGTTCGCGGCAGCGGCGAGCGTGGTCTGCGCTCTCGGGATGGTCGCCGCGTGCGGGGGCGGCAAGTCGGCCGACGCCGCCGATGCCTCCACCAGCAGCACGGCCGATGCGGCCCAGGACTACAACCTCAAGTTCAACCAGTGCCTGCGCGACGCGGGCTTCAACGTCTCAGACTCCGACAGCGATAAAGACATCCGCACCCAGGACGTGGGCGGGGACGCGGCCGCCTTCAACACCGCCGTCGAGGAGTGCGAGAAGAAGCTCGGCACGCCGCCCGGGGCCAGCACCCAGGGACCCGACGACCCCGAGATCCTCAAGTCGAGCATTGCGCTCGCCGAGTGCCTGCGCAACGACGGCTACGACGTCAAGGACCCCGAGCCCGGCAAGGGCCTGTCCCTCGACGTCGGCGCCATTCCCCAGGAGGCCATTGAGAAGTGCGCCGCCGCGACGTCCGGGGACAGCCAGTGAGGCTCAGGCGTCGAACCCGTGACGCCGGGGGCGACCTCGCGTCCCTCATCGAGGGCGCGGGCGACCCGGCCGGTGCGGAGGCTCCGGAGAGGAAGGGCTCCGCGCACCCGACCCGCCGTCGGCTCCTCATCGGGGTCGGCGCCGCCCTCCTCCTGGTCGGGGCCGGGGCGGGCACCGCGGCGGCGGCCGGGGTGCTCCCGGGCCAGGCGAGGAAGAACGAGGACAAGCCCGCCGAGTTCACCGGCACCACCGAGGAGATCACCCGCGGGACCCTGCAGGGCGAGACGAGTGCCGCCGGCACCCTGCGCTTCTCCGACTCCCACGTGCTGCGCTCCGGATTCGAGGGCGTGGTCACCTGGCTGCCGGCGGCCGGCACAGTGCTCCACGCCGGCGACCAGCTCTACGACGTCGGCGGCGAGCCCGCCTACCTCATGCACGGCTCCATCCCCGCCTGGCGCGCCTTCGAGGACGGCATGAGCAAGGGCAGCGATGTCCAGCAGCTCCAGGCCGCCCTGCAGTCTCTGGGCTACTTCACCCGCGAGCCGGACGGCACCTTCGGGTGGTGGACCATGCGGGCGATCAGGGCCTGGCAGAAGGACAAGGACCTGGAGCAGACCGGCGCCATCCCGCTGGGGCGCGTCGTCTTCGCCCCGGACGACCTGCGCGTGGGCTCCATCAAGTCCCGCGTGGGGGACAAGGCGGCGGTCGAGGGCGACCTGTACGACGTCACCTCCACCGCCCAGGTGGTGGACGTCAACATCAAGCTCGCCGACCAGCAGCTCGGCGTCGTCGGCAACAAGGTCACCCTGCATCTGCCGGGGGCCGTCGACACCACCGGCACCATCTCCTCGGTGGGCACCCCCACGGAGAAGAGCGGGTCGGGCGACTCCAAGGAGAAGGAGCGCGTCATCCCGGTGACCATCACGCCCGACGACGCCTCGGTCACCGCGAGCTTCCAGGAGGTCTCGGTCACCGTGGGCCTGCCCAGCGAGAAGCGGGAGAACGTCCTGTCCGTGCCCGTGGGTGCGCTGGTCGCCCTGAGCCCGGAGCAGTTCGGCGTCGAGGTGGTCCAGGCCGACAACACGACCCAGCGGGTCCCGGTGACCACCGGGCTGTTCGCCGCCGGCCGTGTCGAGATCTCGGGCGAGGGCCTGGCCGAGGGGCAGCGCGTGGTGGTGCCGCAGCGATGAGCCGCATCCTGTCCCTTCGCGATGTGCGCCGCACCTACGGGGAGCCGCCCGTGGCCGCCTGCGCTGGCATCAGCCTGGATGTAGACCGCGGCGAGTTCATCGCCGTTGTCGGCCCCTCCGGCTCGGGCAAGTCGACTCTGCTCAACCTCATCGGCACCCTCGACCGGCCCAGCTCGGGAACCGTCGAGATCGACGGCCTCGACGTCGCCGGGCTGTCGGACCAGGACCTGTCGGCCGTGCGCGCGCGGCGCATCGGCTTCGTCTTCCAGCAGTTCCACCTGGCCGACGGCGTGACGGCGATCGACAACGTCGCCGACGGCCTGCTCTACCTGGGGGTGCCGCGAGGCGAGCGCCGCAGGCGCGCCGAGACTGCCCTGCGGCGCGTGGGGCTCGGGCACCGCCTGCGCCACCGCCCCCACCAGCTCTCCGGCGGTGAGCGGCAGCGCGTGGCCATCGCCCGCGCCGTCGTCGGGGACCCGCCCCTGCTCCTGGCAGACGAGCCGACCGGCAACCTCGACTCGGTCTCGGGGGCCTCGATCGTCGAGCTCCTCCACGAGCTGCACGAGCAGGGCACGACGGTGGTCGTCATCACCCACGACAACGAGCTGGCGGCCAAACTGCCGCGGCGGGTCGCCATCCGGGACGGGAGGATCGTCTCAGACTCCGCCCACCCGGAGGCGGGAGCGGCTGAGGCCCGCCCGCGGGCGGGCGAGGCGACAATGGCGAAGGAGGCACAATGAGCTCGACGACGACGCGCCCGAAGCGCTCGCACCTGCGTCCGGCCGACATCCTGCGCCTGGCCGGAACGGGCCTGCGAGCCCGACCCATGCGCGCCTTCCTGTCCGCCCTGGGCATCGCCATCGGCATCGCGGCCATGATCGCGGTGGTCGGCGTGTCCACCTCCAGCCGGGCCCAGCTCACCGCCCAGCTCGAGTCCCTGGGCACCAATATGCTCACCCTCACGCCGGGCTCCGACCTGACCGGCACCGAGGTCAAGTTCCCCACCGACGCCGTCGGGCGCGTGAACAAGATCGACGGCGTCCAGCAGTCGAGCTCGACCTCGCTGGTCAAAGCCTCCGTCTACCGCAACTCCCTGAGCGACAAGGCGGCGACCGGCGGCATCTCGGCCCTGGTGGCCGAGCCGGGGCTGCTCGACGTCGTCGCCGGCGAGGTGGACAAGGGGGCCTGGCTCAACCCGGCCACGTCCTCCTACCCGTCCACCGTGCTCGGGGCCTCCGCCGCCCGGCGACTGGGCGTGGTGGAGCCCGGCACCCAGGTGTGGCTCGGCGGGACGTCCTTCACCGTGGTGGGGATCCTCAAGCCGTCGGTGCTGGCGCCCGAGCTCGACAATGCGGCGCTCATCGGGGCGCCCGTGGCCGAGAGGCTGTTCGGCTACGCGGGCAATCCGACGACCATCTACGAGCGCAGCGCGGACAAGGCCGTCGAGCGGGTCAGAGAACTGCTCGGCCCCACGATCTCGCCCCAGGCGCCCGGGGCCGTCAAGATCTCGCGGCCCTCGGACGCGCTGGCGGCCAAGAACGCCGCCGACCAGGCCTTCACCAGCCTGCTGACCGGGGTCGGCTCGATCGCCCTGATCGTGGGCGGGATCGGGGTGGCCAACACCATGATCATCTCGGTGCTGGAACGGCGCCGCGAGATCGGCCTGAGACGGGCCCTGGGGGCGATGCGCAGCCACATCCTCATCCAGTTCCTCGCCGAGGCCCTGCTTCTGGCGGGGCTGGGAGGAGCGCTGGGCTGCGTCATCGGGGTCGGGGTGACGGCCGGGGTGGCGGCCGCCAACGGCTGGCCCTTCTCCCTGCCGGCGCTCATCATCCTGGCGGGCCTGGGGGTCACGGTCATTATCGGCGCGGTGGCGGGGCTGTACCCGGCGGTGCGGGCGGCGCGCACGCCCCCGACGGCGGCCCTCAACGCCCAGTAGACCTGCACGCAGCTCGCACGGAAGGAGGAATACAAGGAACGACAGGGGAAGATGTCCAGGCTCCGCGGTCCATTCCAGGTACGACGGCCGCGGGGATCCACCGAGTGAGAGGAGGTTCATAGCACGACGAGCCGCCGAGCGCGTGTTTCAGGGGTACGCGCCGGCGGCTCTCGTGTGCCCGCGCGCCCGTCCAGCACGCAGCCCCGCCGGCACCCTCGCCCCTCTTCGCCGAGATCGGTCCAGCTCCGCGTCGAGATCGGTTCACCGGCCCCGGTGGCGCGCTCGGGCGCGTGCGCGTCGCCTCGCCCACGCCTCCTCGCGGTCCCGACGACGTCGGGCGGCCTCGTCCTGTGCGCGGGCTGCGGCTCGTGCCTCCCGGTCTGCGGCGAGGGCCTGCTGGGAGGCGGTGGCGCCGTGCGGCTGGCGCGCCTGCCGGGCGGCCTCGCGCTGGGCGCGCTTCGGACTGCGCGCCCGCATTGCCGGGCGGCCGCCGTCGTCGATGGGCTGCGCAGCGGACGCGCGGGCAATGAGGTCGTTGCCGTGACGGCGGAGCCAGTCCTCGATCTCCGCGCCGCTCGGTTCTCGGCCGAAGACGACCCGAGCGGCTCGGATCTGGCCGCCGTCGCGCTGCTCAAGAACACCCACCCACCGGTGGCCGTCGAAGAAGATGGTGAAAGTCGTCGCCATTGTTGTCTCCAGGTACGCCGAAGCGGACCTGGTGACGCCGGATTCCTCGACGGGGCGAGGCGACGGGCACGGGCGGGGTGCCGCCCGGACTTCCTACCGGGCAGTGCGATTCGCGCACCAGGATCTGATGGAGCGATTCTACCGCTGCCGACGGAGCGCCGTGGCGCATGCCTCGACTCGGCCCGGGTGAGGGCCTTTGCTCATGCTTGGGCCCACGGTAGTTTCGTGACCGTGGATGATGCCATTGTCGTGAGACGGGCGACCGTTCCCGACGTCAGTGCTCTGGTGGCGCTGCGCGAGGAGATGTTCCGCATGACGGGGACGGCGATGACGGATGGCCGGTGGCGGAGCAACGCGCGTCGCTGGTTCCTCGAGAGGATCAGGGACCCGATATACGGGATCTTCGTCGTGCAGGCGGATCGGGAGGTCGTGGCCTGCGCGATGGGGGCGGTCCGGGACGCCGCGCCCTCGCCCGAGGTCCCCGACGGCCGCGACGTGCTGGTCAGCAACGTGTGCACTCTTCCGGCCCATCGCGGTCGCGGGCACGGCCGGCGGGCCTTCGAGGCGGTGATGCGGTGGGCCGCATCGACCGGCATCGGCCGGGCCGAGCTCATGGCCACCGAGGCGGGACAGGGCATGTACGAGCAGACCGGCTTCACGCTCAACAAGTTCCCCGCCATGCGCGCCGACCTTCGAGCGTGCTGAGGCGACGGCGTCTCGATGTGGAAGTTGTGGAAGTGAACCGATCTCGAGCCGGAAGTGAACCGATCTCGGTGCGGGTGACTCGTAGCATGGAAGCCCTGCGGATCGGGGAGGGGGTGCGGCATGCCCGAGCAGGGCGAGTACGCCATTGACCCCGCGCGCTTCGCGCGCACCCTGCGCGAGCAGCGCCGCACCCGGATGAAGGCGGCCTCTACCACCTCAACCAGGTGCTCATGGCCTACAACTCCAACCGGATCGAGGGCAGCCGCCTCGATGAGGAGCAGACCCGCTACATCTACGAGACCCGCACCATTGCCGGCGATGCCCTCCCCGTTGACGACATTGTGGAGACCGTCAACGGCTTTGAGCTGTTCGACGCCGTGCTCGACCGGTTCGACGAGCCGATCACGGCAGCGGTGATGAAGGACTACCACCGGATCCTCAAGCGCGGGACGGCCGACGCCCGCAGGCCGTCCTTTGCCGTCGGCGGCTGGAAGCGCGTGCCCAACGTCGTCGGCGGGCGGGAGACGGTCGCCTCTGGGCGCGTCGGGCCGGCGATCGAGGATCTTCTGGCGCGCACGCCGGGGTCCATGACGCTCGACGACGTCGCGGACTTCCACCACCGCTTCGAGAGCATCCACCCTTTTCAGGACGGTAACGGCCGGGTCGGCCGGATGCTGATGTTCCAGCAGTGCCTGCGCAATGGCCTCATGCCCTTCATCGTCCTCGACGCCACGAAGCTCTTCTACTACCGGGGTCTCAACGAGTACGAGCACCAGCCCGGGTTCCTGCGCGAGACGCTCCGCTCGCTGCAGGACGACTACTACGCCCGCTTCGCTCCGTTCGTCGAGGTGCTTGACGAGTAGCTCGCTGTGGCTCGGTGCAGCGGACCGATCTCGGCGGGCTAGCGCAGGGTCCGCCAGGCGAAGTCGTAGGTCAGGGCGCTCATGAAGGCCCGCTGCGCATTGGTCGAGGCCCGGCCGTGCCCGCCCTCGGAGTTCTCGAAGTACGTCACCGCCTGCCCCAGGCTCTCCAGCCGGTGGGCCATGGTGCGCGCGTGCGCCGGGTGGACCCGGTCGTCCCGGGTCGAGGTCACCAGCAGCACCGGCGGGTAGTCGTGCCCGGCCTCCAGCAGGTGGAAGGGGGAGAAGGTCCGGATGAACTCCCACTGGGCCGGGTCGTCCGGGTCCCCGTACTCGGCCCGCCAGGAGGCGCCGGCCAGCAGGTGGGTATAGCGGCGCATGTCCAGCAGCGGCACCTCGCACAGCACCGCCCCGACCAGGTCGGGGTACTGAGTGAGCATATTGCCCACGAGCAGGCCGCCGTTGGAGCCCCCGTGCACGGCCAGCCGCCCCGGCGCGGCGACGCCCCGCTCGCTCAGCGCCCGGGCGACCGCCGCGAAGTCCTCGTAGACGCGGTGCCGGTGCTCCTTGAGCCCGGCGCGGTGCCAGGCCGGCCCGTACTCCCCGCCCCCGCGGATGTTGGCAATGACATAGGTGCCGCCCCGCTCCAGCCACGCCTTGCCGGTCACCGGAAGGTACCCGATCCCCAGTGGCACCTCGAAGCCGCCGTAGCCGTACAGGATCGTCGGCCCGCCCGCGGCGCGCCCCTCGGCGTCGGCGACCGGCCGCCCGATCTGGAAGTAGGGTACGCGCGTGCCGTCCGCACTGACCGCCACGTGCTGGCTCACCTCGACGCCGGTCGCATCGAAGCGCTCCGGCGCGGCGCGCAGCACCTCGACGCCGGTCAGGGCGCCGTCGTCGTCGAGCTCGCCCGCCATGAGGGTGGTCGGCCGGGTGAAGGACGACGTCGTCAGCCACAGCCGGTCGCCCTCCCGCCCGTCGACGGCGGTGGCGCTGACCTCGATCAGGGGCCGGCCCGGGCGCAGCGCAGTGGGGTCGGGCTGCGCGTCGGGCCGCGCAGGAGCGTCGGCTTCGGCATCGGCGCGGGCGCCGGCATCGGGCCTCCCGGCCAGCGCGCCCAGGTCCAGGGGGCGGCGCGCCCACCCGCCGGTGGTGGCGCGCGGGGGCGTGAGCACCTCCAGGGCGGCCGCACAGTCGTCGAGCAGGGTGAGGGCCAGGTGGCGGGCGGTTGCGGTGAAGCCGATCAGACAGGCCGACGGCGTCGGGGCGAACAGGGTCTCGAAGTCGCGCCCGCCGGCCAGGAAGTCCTCCAGGGGCGCGGCCAGCAGCGAGCCCGCCCGGTGGACGGCGCCGCCGGTCTCCCAGTCCTCGCGCAGGCTGACCAGGAGCCAGTCCCACACGGCGGAGGCCTCCGCGGAGGCGGGCACGTCGATGTGCACGGCTCCCGGGGCCACGGTCGCGGAGGCCTCCGCCAGGGCGCCCGGTCCCGACGACGCCGGGAGGGCGGGGGCGCCGTCGGGAAGCAGCCACAGCTCCTCGGTGTAGAAGTCGGGGCGTGTGAGCAGCCAGGTGCGGCCCCAGCGGTCGCGGTGGGCCCAGGCGCCGTCGTCGTCGGCTGCGGCGGTCAGCAGGACCTCGCCCTCGGCCGGCTGCTGGCCGCGCAGCAGCCGCCTGACCTGGCGCGGGTACCCGGAGGGGGACAAGGAGCCCTCGCCGAGGTCGGTCAGGGCCAGCACCGAGCCGCCCTCGTCGTCGGCCCACGACAGCGACCCCTTGGAGGCCCCGCGGTGAAAGCCGCCCTCGGCGGGCGGGATGAAGCGCCCGGTGTCGAGGTCCAGCTCGCGGGTGACATCGGCGTCCGCACCGCCGTCGGAGAGGGTCACGAGGGCGCGCCGACCGGCCAGGGGCCCGGTGCGCAGGACCTGGGCGCCGTGCCACACCCAGGCGACGCCCTCGGTCTCGCCGAGCGCGTCGAGATCGAGCAGCACCTCCCACCGGGTGCCGGTCTCGGCGGAGGCCGCGCCTGACGCAGCGGTGCCGTTGTCGGCCCGACCGGGGGCGCCCGCGCGGTAGGACTCCCAGGTGGTGCGGCGCCACAGGCCGCGCGGGTGGTCGGCGTCGGTCCAGAAGTTGTAGAGCAGGCCGTTCGCCTGGCCGACGGCGGGGATGCGGTCGGGCGAGTCGAGGATCGCCTCGGTCTCGGCCCGGATGGCCTCGAAGCGCTCGGCTCCCTCGACGACGGCGCGGGTCGCGGCGTTGTGCTCGGCGACCCAGGCGAGGGCCCGGTCGCCCTCGATGTCGTCGAGCCAGGCGGGCACGGGCGGCAGGCCGGGCTGGGCGGGGGCTGCGTCGGTCGGGTCGGTCGGGTCGGTCATGGGGGCATTGTGCAGGAGGCTCCCGGGCGGGGGCCCGCCGGGCCCCCGCCCAGCCCAGGGGCTCGCTGGGCTGGGGCCCGTCGTCGGGCGGGCCGGCCGGAGCGCAGGAGCCCCGGCACCCCGCGGGGCGCCGGGGCTCACCTGCGATCACAGGGCCGCTTCAATGCTCCTGGGCTCAGGCGCTGCCGATCTTGGAGTCGACAGCGTCGCGCACGGCCTCGACCTGGGAGTCGAGCTTGCCGCCGGTCGCCTTCTTGGCGGCATCGGCGGCCTTGTCGAGAGCCTGATCGGTCACGGCCTCGCTCTTGTCGGAGCCGAGGAGCTCACCAGCCTTGCTCGTCAGGTCACCAAGTCCCATAGCGACCTCCTTTCGTCGGGGTGCGCGGTGCCGGGCGGCACCGGCCTGGCTACAGCATGGCACGCCGGCGCGGGCGCCGCGAGTCACAAAATGATGTGGGCGGCGGGCGGCTCGTGGGCGTCAGGACAGGGTGGAGATGATGGTGTCGGTCAGCTCCTTGGTGCGGGAGGCGTCTGATGTCAGCACCGTAATGGTCGTCCAGTCGCCGTCTTTGCTCGAGACAATGATTGAGGCGCCCTGCACCGCGGTGGCGTACTCGGTGATGGAGGAGGTCATGACAGCGGCGTCTCCGAGGGCCGTCTCGGAAACGGAGTACTCGCCCGGGGTGGCCCCCCATGTCCGGATCAGCTCGGACAGCGTCTCCTCGCTCGGCAGGGAGGAGAACTCCGCCGCCGGTGCGACGCTCACGTTCTCCGCGTAGCCCTTCTTCCTGCGCTTCGGAGCGATGGCCTCCAGGTCGACGGCCGTGAGCGCATGGGCCTCCCCGTCGGTGCCGACGCCGAGCGTCTCGGCGATAATCGCGGTCCCCTGGCCGTCGTTGCTGATCACCTTCCATTTTGCAGGGACGTCGAAGGAGATCTGCGTTGAGGGCGCCGTGACCGTCTGGTAGTCGTCGTCGGCCCCGTCGGTGGAGGCATCCGTCGGCTCGGCGCTCTGCGAGGCCGTGCCCGTTGGCGCCGTGACGCCCCGGTCATCCTCGGAGCCGATCAATGAGCAGGACGCCAGGGAGGCGGACAGCAATGCTGCTGCTGCGGCGGTCGCGCAGGAAAAGGCCTTCATGATCGTCTCCCGATATTGCAGAGGAACCGTCTATACAGTATGTGACGATCACGATCGGAGCAGACGGGGAGAAGGCCCCCGCCGGGCTGGTGCGAGTGCACCTTGCCCGGCGGCGAGGTGGCCGCTCCGGCGGGGTTCCCGTGATGGCGGTGCCCGTCTGCTCGTTCCCGCGTGTTTGCGATGAGCGTAGTCGGGACGCGGACGCGAACAGGCGTGTTGAGGAGGCGGAGGCGTCAGGGTGGGGGCGTCAGGACAGCGTGGACGTGATGATGCCGGCCAGCTCCTTGGCGCGGGAGGTCTCTGAGGTTGACACCCAGATGAGAGTCCAGGTGCCGTCCTTGGTCCGGACGGCGATTACGGCGCCCTGCACCGTGGTGGTCTGGACGGTCATGGTGTAGGTCATGACGGCGACCTCCCCGAGCGCGGTCTGCGTGGTGGAGTACTCGCCCGGTGTGCCGTTCTGCCCCTGGATCATCTGGGACATGTCGTTCTCGGTCGGCAGGGAGGTGGGCCCTGTCACCGGCTCGACGTTCACGTTCTCGGTGAATCCCTTGTCGTCGGGAGCCGTGGACATGGCCTGCATGTCGAGGGACGAGAGCATCGTGCGGACCTCGTCGGGGCTCTTGCCGAGCGCGTCCGCGATAGCCTGAACCCGCTGGTCGTCCTGGGCGGCGTCCTTGCTCAGGATCTGCCAGTTATCGGGAATGGCGAAGGAGATCTTCGACGTGGACGTGGTGACCATCTGGTATCCGGCGGGCGCCGGCTGAGCGGATACGGCTGTCGGCTGGGCCGAGCTCTCCTGATCCTTGGAGTCGCCGCTGGAATCGTTCCTGGGGCTGGTCGAGGAGCATGCCGCCAGGGACGCGGACAGGAGCGCTGCGGCAGTGACGGCGGTTACACGG
Source organism: Actinomyces israelii DSM 43320 (assembly GCF_000711965.1). Taxonomy (GTDB): domain Bacteria; phylum Actinomycetota; class Actinomycetes; order Actinomycetales; family Actinomycetaceae; genus Actinomyces; species Actinomyces israelii. Next base: position 20,045 of record NZ_JONS01000013.1, on the reverse strand, counting down.
TGGAAGGTCTTCATGAGTGTCTCCCGGTGCTTGGAGTCGTTGCTGAAGAACACTTCTCACCGTATGCGATGGTCCTGGCGCGGCGGTGGGCAGAAGTACCCACTGCCGGAGTCCGTCCGCTTCCCGCTCAGCCCTCCCCGGGCGCCCCCCCCCCGCGGGGCAGATCGATGCCGGGGGCGATCGCGCCGTTCGCGACCCCCGGGGCCGCCACTCGCCAGCGAGAGCCTGCGCGGCCTCCGCGCAGCGCCGGTCGCGACCCCCGGGGCCGCCGACAGCCGCCGCCACCGGTGCCGTGCCGGTCGCCGTCCGGCGGAGGTCTCGGTGTCGGCGACGGTCGTGGTTCTGGCGGCGATCATGCCGCGTGCCCGACGGCTCCGTGTCAAGGGCGCCGCGTGCGCCGGTCCTCCGTGGGCGGCGCGTGCAAGGGTCCGGCGTCTTTGCGGGGCGCGCCAAGGGGCCCGTGTGGCGCTCATCGCAGAAAGCGCCCGGCTTGCCAGTAAGCTGAGCGGAATAGACTCAGCTCTGGCGAGGTTGCACTGGCCGGAGACGCCAGGACCCCCGCGGGCCCGCGGACCGGGACCTCACCGCCACCGGCACCACCGGAGGAGCGGGCCCCCGACCGCCCCGCCCGCCAGGACCTGCGCCGTCTGAACGACTTCAAGGAGGTCCACATGGACACGAACTACACCACCCGCTCCCAGGAGGCCATCTCCGGAGCCATGCAGGCCGCCGCCGCGGCCGGCAACCCCCAGATCGACACTCTCCACCTGCTCGCCGAGCTCCTCGGCCAGGAGGACGGCGTCGCCGTCGGCCTGCTCGCCGCCGTCAACCCCGACGCCGGCGCCCGCCAGGCCATCGGCGCCGCCACCCGTCGCGCCCTCACCCAGCTTCCGACGTCGTCCGGCAGCTCGGTGAGCCAGCCCCAGCCCTCCCGCGGCCTGCTCGCCGCCCTCGAGGCCGCCTCCGCCGAGGCCAAGAGCCTCGGCGACGAGTACATCTCCACCGAGCACCTGCTCATCGGCATTGCCGCGGGCAAGCCGTCCTCCGACGCCGCCGCGCGCATCCTCGCCGAGGCCGGCGCCACCGCCGCCGCGCTGCGCGAGGCCCTGCCCAAGGTCCGCGGCAGCGCCCGCGTCACCTCGCCCAACCCCGAGGGCACCTACAAGTCCCTGGAGAAGTACGGCACCGACCTGACCGAGGCCGCCCGGGAGGGCAAGCTCGACCCGGTCATCGGCCGCGACGCCGAGATCCGCCGCGTCGTCCAGGTCCTGTCCCGCCGTACCAAGAACAACCCCGTCCTCATCGGCGAGCCCGGCGTCGGCAAGACCGCCGTCGTCGAGGGGCTGGCCCAGCGCATTGTGGCGGGCGACGTGCCCGAGTCGCTGCGCGGCAAGCGCCTGATCGCCCTGGACCTGGCGGGCATGGTCGCGGGCGCCAAGTACCGCGGCGAGTTCGAGGAGCGCCTCAAGGCCGTCCTGAAGGAGATCAAGGACTCCGACGGCGAGGTCATCACCTTCATCGACGAGCTGCACACCGTCGTGGGAGCGGGAGGCGGGTCTGAGGGCGCCATGGACGCCGGCAACATGCTCAAGCCCATGCTCGCCCGCGGCGAGCTGCGGCTGGTCGGCGCCACCACGCTGGACGAGTACCGCGAGAACGTCGAGAAGGACCCCGCCCTGGAGCGCCGCTTCCAGCAGGTCTTCGTCGGCGAGCCCTCCGTGGCCGACACCGTCGCCATCCTGCGCGGCATCGCCCCCAAGTACGAGGCCCACCACCAGGTCACCATCTCCGACGGCGCCCTCGTGGCCGCGGCCTCCCTGTCCGACCGCTACATCACCGGCCGCCAGCTGCCCGACAAGGCCATCGACCTCATTGACGAGGCGGCCTCACGCCTGCGCATGGAGCTGGACTCCAGCCCCGTTGAGATCGACGAGCTCCAGCGGCGGGTGGACCGCATGCGCATGGAGGAGTCCTACCTGGCCGACTCCATCGAGGAGGAGGGCTCCTCCGCCGACCCGGACGCCGCGGACCGCCTGGAGCGCCTGCGCGCCGAGCTGGCCGACGCCTCCGAGCGCCTGACCGCGCTCAACGCCCGGTGGGAGGCTGAGAAGGCCGGCCACAACAGGGTCGGCGAGCTGCGCGCCGCCCTCGACGACCTGCGCACCCGGGCCGACCTGGCCGAGCGCGAGGGCCGCTTCGAGGAGGCCGGGCGCCTGCGCTACGGCGAGATGCCCTCCCTGGAGGCGCAGATCCGCGACATGGAGGCCGCTCAGGCGGCGGCCGATGCTGCCGTCGTCGGGCCCGACGGCGTCGAGCGCGAGCCCGGCACCGCGCCCGAGCCCATGATCGCCGAGAAGGTCGGCCCGACCGAGATCGCCGAGGTCATCTCCTCCTGGACCGGGATCCCCGTGGGCAAGCTCATGGCCGGCGAGCAGAGGAAGCTCCTGGAGATGGAGTCCGTCATCGGCGAGCGCCTCATCGGGCAGAAGGCGGCCGTGACCGCCGTCGCCGACGCCGTGCGCCGCTCGCGCGCCGGGGTGTCCGACCCTGACCGCCCCACCGGCTCCTTCCTCTTCCTCGGCCCCACCGGCGTGGGCAAGACCGAGCTGGCCAAGGCGCTGGCCGACTTCCTGTTCGACGACGAGCGCGCCATGGTGCGCATCGACATGTCCGAGTACTCCGAGAAGCACTCGGTGGCCCGGCTCGTGGGCGCGCCCCCCGGGTACGTCGGCTACGAGGAGGGCGGCCAGCTCACCGAGGCCGTGCGGCGCCGCCCCTACTCGGTGGTGCTGCTCGACGAGATCGAGAAGGCCCACCCGGAGGTCTTCGACATCCTGCTGCAGGTGCTCGACGACGGCCGCCTGACCGACGGCCAGGGGCGCACGGTGGACTTCCGCAACGTCATCCTCGTGCTCACCTCCAACCTCGGCAGCCAGTTCCTCATCGACCCGCTGCTGAGCCCCGAGGAGAAGCGCAAGGAGGTCATGGCGCAGGTGCGCGCCTCCTTCAAGCCCGAGTTCCTCAACCGGCTCGACGACACCCTCGTCTTCGACCCGCTGAGCAAGGAGGAGCTGGGCCGGATCGTCGAGATCCAGCTGGCCAAGATGCAGGAGCGCCTGGCGGGCCACCGGCTCACCCTGTCGGTCACCGACGCCGCCCGCGCCTGGCTCGCCGACGAGGGCTACGACCCCGCCTACGGGGCGCGGCCGCTGCGCCGCCTGGTCCAGCGCGAGATCGGCGACGAGCTGGCCCGCATGATCCTGGCCGGGGAGGTCCTGGACGGCCAGGAGGTCGTGGTGGACGTCAGCCCCGACGGCGTGCTCGCCGGGCTCGCCCTGACCGCCCGCGGCGAGGCCTGGGCGCCGTCCGCAACCAGCGCCGTGTGAGCCTGGCGGGGCGGCGGGCTCTGAGGCCGGCCTGAGCCGGACGGCGTGCACCGACGGCTGGCGGGCCGGGGGCGGCAGGCGCGTTCACCTGCCGCCCCCGGCCGGGCTTCTGGGCGGGGAAGTGGGGCAGGCGGGCCGGGCCCGCGTCGAGGCCAGGCGCTCCGCAGGGTGGGTGGACGTGCGACTCGTGAGACTCGGTCCCGGATATTATGCAGAACACATAAATGGCGGCATCGGTCTCTTTCGCCCCAGTCCGATGCTGCAAACCCAATCAATCCTCCCCTGACCAGGCCTCTCATTATGGTGCGCGCTGGGCCGGGACCTTTTCTGCGCTCTTTGGGGTACGTGGTGAGACCCAGTGATATCCAGGTTGAGTAGTGAGCGGCATGTAGCCGCTTCGCTCATGCTTACGCTGGGTGCGTTGCTGCTTGTGGCGGGTTGAGCGTCGGCAAAGGAATGATGCCCTCCTCCGCCTCAGGGTCAGCAGCCGGCTGACTTCTGCGTGTGGGTGGCCGTGGAGGTGCTCTCGTTCGGGACGCTGTAGGTGCCCGCGCCGGCACCCTCCCCGTCCACCGGCGGCGGCCGCCGCCCGTTCGCCGAGATCGGTCCGCTTCCGGCTCGAGATCGGTTCAAGGGGACTCGGGGCGTCCGCCGTCGGGCCTCCATCGGCTCTCCGGGACCCCCGGGAGGCCGACCTGGACTGGCGACAACCCGAAGCTCTCGCGGTCGTGCTTGAGGGCCGCGGTCGCCGGTCGCCTAAGGTACGGCCACGCGAGCCAACGTAGGACCGCGAGGATTGAGCCTCCCTTCAGAATCAACCACCTGGAACCTTCCCGGAGCTCTCACGGTCATCCTCGAAATCATATTCGCATAAGTCCCATGGATAATCCTCATAGACTGCTGCTGCACCGGGAGGGGGCGCGGTGTTATGCGATGGGCGAATGCGTGCCGGCCTGCCGCGGCCGCCCCGCGTACCGGCGCGCAAGGAGCGCGTGCGCACCAGTTGCGGGCCGTCCCCGGGGCGGCACCCGAACTGCGGACAAGCCGAGCCCCGCCGTCGAAGAATGGTCGCGCGGCCGCCGGGCCCGCGCGCATCAGTTCCGCGCTGAGATCAGTTCGAGATATTGGGACGCGCCTGCCGGGCGCGGGCGGGACCCGGTGCCACAATGCTGGTATGAACAGTATTGACAGTGCCTCCCCCGGTGACTATCCCTCCGAGATCGAGGAGGCCGATCGGCGCAAGCCGGGCCGCCCCAGGGCCGGCGGCGAGGACAAGCGCGAGCGGATCCTCAACGAGGCCATCGCGCTGTTCGGGGCGCACGGATACGCCGGCACGTCCCTGGCCGATATCGCGACGGCGTCGGACATCTCGACGGCGGGGCTGCTGCACCACTTCTCCTCCAAGGAGGCGCTCTTCGCCCGGGTGCTGGCGCGGCGGGACCAGGACGACTTCGTCGGCGTGATGGGTGGTGGCGCGATCGAGGACCCGTGGGAGCTGCTCGACGCCTTCGTGGCGCTGGTCGCGCACAACTCGGCTCACCGGGACCTCGTGGCGATCTACGCGGCGACGGCGGTGTCCGTGCTCGACGCCGAGCATCCGGCTCACCGGTGGTTCGCCAGTCATCTGGCGGGCTCGGTGAGGATGATCGAGGAGGCGCTGGAGCGGGGGAAGGAGACGGGCACCGTGCGTCCGGAGGCTCCGTCGCGGATGATCGCCCGGTCGGTCGTGGCCCTCAGCGACGGGCTCCAGATCCAGTGGCTGTGCTCGACGACGCCGGACAGCGCCGCGGACCAGTGCCTGGCCACCTCGATGGAGCCGGAGGTCCGCATGTTCGTGGACGGGCTGCGGGAGCGGTGGCGGATCGACGCCGATGCCCGCGGGTGAACCGGTCTCGGCGCGGAAGCGAAGCGATCCCGAGCCGGGACTCGACTGATCGCGACGTCCCCCGGCGGTTCTCCGGCAGGTGTTGCGATCATGACCTGCCGGAGAACAGAGGGAGGCCCCGACACCTTGCGGTGCGGGGCCTCGTGTCGGGCTCGGGGGCGCGGTCCCTGAATCGCGACATCCCCGAACGCGACGACAGTCAACAGGGTCCCTGATCCCCTCGTGTCGTCCGCGTTCCGACGAGGAAAACTATAGGGGGTCCCGGCTCGGAAATCCAATCCCGCCCCACGGGGATTCCGCGAGATTCCGCGGGTCCATGATAACGAAATGATCTCGATTCCTCCCCGAAGGTAACGAATCGGTAACGTCGGGGGTTCTGAGGGGCTCCCAGGGCGCCGGAGGCGCCTCACGGGAGGCCCTTCGGCTGCCCGCAGCCCGCCCCGCGCCCCGCCCCGACGTCCGTGGGAGGATCGTCACATGCACCAGGACGCACCCACGCCGCCCCCCGCCACCGGCCGGCCGGCCATCGAGTTCCGCTCCGCCTACGACCAGGGCTTCGCGCGCGTGGCCGCCGTCACCCTGCCCGTCGCACTGGCGAACCCCGCCGCCAACGCGACGGCGATCATTGAGCAGGCCCGCACCCTGTCCGACGACGGCGTGTGCCTGGCCGCCTTCCCCGAGCTCAGCCTGACCGGCTACTCCATCGACGACCTGCTGCTCGGCGACGTGCTGCTTGACGAGGTCCTCGCCGCCATCGAGACCATCCGCGCGGCCTCCGCCGGGCTCCTGCCGGCGATCGTCGTCGGCGCGCCCCTGCGGGAGGGCAACCGCCTGTACAACTGTGCTGTCGTCATCCAGGGCGGGGCCGTGCGCGGCGTCGTCCCGAAGTCCTACCTGCCCACCTACCGCGAGTTCTACGAGAAGCGGCACTTCGCCGACGGCGCCGACGGGCGCAGCGCGGCGGCCCGGCGGATCTCCCTGCCGGGAGTCCGCGACGGCGCAGGGGAGGGCGGCGCCGTCGGGCACCGCGACGGCGCAGGGGCGACCCCCGCCGTCGGGAACCGGGAGGGCGGCGCTGGCGTGCCCTTCGGCCCGAACCTGCTCTTCGAGGTCGCCGACGTGCCGGGCCTGACCTTCCACGTGGAGGTCTGCGAGGACATGTGGGTGCCCGTGCCGCCGTCGTCGCTGGCGGCCCTGGCCGGGGCGACCGTGCTGGTCAACCTCTCCGGCTCGCCCATCACCGTGGGCCGGGCCGAGGACCGCAAGCTCCTGGCGCGCGCCTCCAGCTCGCGGGGCCTGGCCGCCTACGTGTTCGCGGCCGCCGGGCAGGGCGAGTCGTCCACGGACCTGGCCTGGGACGGTCAGACCTTCGTCTATGAGAACGGCGACCTCCTGGGGGAGACCGAGCGCTTCCCCGACGGGCCGCGCGCCACGGTCATCGACGTCGATATCGAGGGGCTGCGCGCCGAGCGGCTGCGCCAGGGCTCCTTCGACGACAACCGCGCGGCGCTCGCCCTCGGCGGGCCAGGGCGCCCCGGGCGGGGGCACCCCGGGCCCGACGGCGCCCCCGCGCCCGGCGCTGCGGACGCCGTCGGGCCCGGTCGCTTCCGCACCGTGCGCATCGGGCGGCGGACGCTGCGGGCGCCGCGCACCGACATCGGCCTACGCCGCGCCGTGGACCGCTTCCCCTTCGTCCCCGACGACCCTGCCCGCCTCGCCCAGGACTGCTACGAGGCCTACAGCATCCAGGTCGCCGCCCTGGTCCAGCGGCTGCGCGCGATCGGGCTGCCCAGGATCGTCATCGGCGTCAGCGGCGGGCTGGACTCCACCCACGCGCTCATTGTGGCCGCCCGCGCCGTGGACCGCCTCGGCCTTGGCCGCGAGCACGTCCACGCCATCACCATGCCCGGCTTCGCCACGAGCGCCGAGACCAGGCGGAACGCGCTCGCCCTGGCCCGCTCGCTCGGCTGCCACGTCGAGGAGCTCGACATCCGTCCCGCCGCCGAGCAGATGCTCGCCGCCATGGACCACCCCTACGGGCGCGGCGAGCGCGGGCGCGAGGTCTACGACGTCACCTTCGAGAACGTCCAGGCCGGGCTGCGTACCGACTTCCTGTTCCGCATCGCGGGCCGGCGCGGCGGCATCGTGCTGGGCACCGGCGACCTGTCCGAGCTGGCCCTGGGCTGGTGCACCTTCGGGGTGGGCGACCAGATGGCCCACTACGGGGTCAATGCCGGCATCCCCAAGACCCTCATCCAGCACCTCATCCGCTGGGTGGTGTCCGAGCGGATCTTCTCCGACGACGTCGGGCGGGTGCTGCTGGCCGTCCTCGGCACCGAGATCAGCCCCGAGCTGGTGCCCGCCGACGACGGCGAGCCCATCCAGTCCACCCAGGCCAGGATCGGCCCCTACGCCCTGCAGGACTTCACCCTGTGGCACGTGCTGCGCCGCGGGTCCCGGCCGAGCCGCATCGCCTTCCTGGCGGAGAAGGCCTGGGCGGACGCGGGTGAGGGCCGGTGGCCGGTCGGGCTGCCGGAGGAGGAGCGGGTCGCCTACGACCTGGCGGCCATCAGGAGGTGGGAGCTGCTGTTCCTCCGCCGGTTCTTCTCCAACCAGTTCAAGCGCTCCACGCTGCCCAACGGGCCGAAGGTGGTCGCGGGCGGCTCGCTGTCCCCGCGCGGCGACTGGCGCATGCCCTCGGACGCCGGCGCAGCCGCCTGGATCGCCGAGCTCGAGCGCAACGTTCCGCCTGCCTGAGCGCGCCGGGGCGCGCCGTGCGCTGCGCCCCGCCGCGCCCCTTCGCCGGGATCGGTCCACTTCCGCACCGAGATCGGTCCGACGGCGCCCCCGGACCCCGCCCTGCCCCGTAGGCTGGGGCGATGCGCAAGCTCCTGTCCACCGACATCGATGGCACGCTCCTGTTCAACGCGGCAATCTCCCAGGACGACCTGGACGCCATGACGCGCTGGCGCGACGCCGGCAACCTCCTCGTGCCCAACACCGGGCGCTCGGTGGCCGCCCTGCACTCGGCTCTGAGCGGCTCCGACCTGGCCTTCGACTACTCCGTGCTCTACACCGGCGCCGCCCTGGCCGACGGCGGCTACGACGTCCTGGAGGCCCGGACCCTGCCCGACGGCCTGGCCGAGGAGGTCCTCGACCTGCTCGAGGGCGAGACCGGCGTCACCGTCTTCGCCACCACGCTCGAGGGCGACCTCCAGCTCTACGACTCGATCGGCTCCGACACGGCCCTGCTCACACTGTTCTCCAGGGCCTCCCGCGCCGACCTGGCCGGACGCACCGTCGTCGGCGTCCCGCTGCGCATCGCCGACCCGGCGCTCATGGCGCACATGCAGGCCGAGGTCGCGCGCCGCTGGGGCGACGTGGCCGTGGGCTTCCACAACCAGAACTTCCTCGACATCGTCCCCGCCGGCTCCTCCAAGGGCGCGGGCCTGACCGTGCTGGTCGAGCGTCTCGCCGCCGACGACGGCCCCTGCCGGGGCGAGCGCATCGAGACCTGGAGCGTTGGCGACTCGTGGAACGACATCTCCATGCACGAGACCGCCGACCACGCCGTCGCCATGAACGGCTCGCCGCCCGAGGTCCTGGCCGTCTGCGAGCGCACGACGACGTCGGTGGCCTCCCTCATCGACTCGGTCCTCGCCTCCTCCGACTGAGCCGCGCCCTCAACCTGCTCGCGCCCTCGACCAGCACCGGGCACCGGGGCCGCGAGCCGGCGGCGGGGTCCAGGACGGCGGCCTCGATGAGTGCGATGCCGGAGGCCTGGTCCACGATCCGCAGGACGTAGGGATGGTCGACGACGAAGTCCTCCTCCCAGCCCGCGAGCGCCCCAGAACGAGCGGTGATCTCGGTCAGGGCGGCGGCCACTGTCCCCTCCTCGGCGACGGTGAGCCTGACCTGCTGGACGATCTGGTCCACGAGCACGTTCGGCCCGATATGGTCCTGACTGCCCAGACGCACGCCGAGGGACTCGACGACGCCGGTGAGGTCGGTGGGCTGTGAGGACAGGCCGAGCCGGGGGAGCCGGAGGCGCACCCCGGCGGCGCGGTCCTCCGCCTGGGCGGCGGTGAGGAGCCGGGTCGCCTCGCCCCAGGTGCTCGCCGGCAGGCCGGCGGGGGAGATGACCCTGTTGGGCAGGATGACATCCATGGCGAGCGTCGGCCCCCCCGGTCGCTCCGCCACCATTGTAGGGCAGGCGTAGAGCGCGCCACCCCGGGCCGGCGACGAGGGTGTAGGGGCGCGTGCTGGTCATGAGGTCGGCCCGCGAGGTGGAGCCGTCGGCTCGCGTGAACGGCTGCTTCTCGATGGTCGATGCCTTTGTGAAGCGGCGCTCCCAGCGGGCGGCGAACAGGAGGGCGTTCTGCAGCACGAGGACCGTGTCGGGCCTGAGGACGATGGCTGACTGCTTGATGAGGCCGCCGGTGTGCAGGTCGGCCCAGGCGTCGAGGGCGGTTTTGGCCTCCGCGAGCGGGGTTCTGCTGATCTCGGCGTCGTACCAGTGCTTGGCGGCCTCGAGGTAGTCCTGGCGGACTACGTGCTCTCCGACGACCAGGATGTTATTGGCGATGTGGACCAGCGGCGTCTCCGGTATGGCGTCGGGGTTGAAGCTCCGCAGCTGCTCGGGGCCGGCGACGTCGAAGCGCCGGAGAGCGCGCTGGACGGCGGACCAGACGAGGTCGCGGGGGAGCGGGGAGGCGGAGTCCCCGGGTGCGCGCGGGCCGGTGGAGTCGGGGGTGCCGACGCCGACCCGGGGCGCACCGTCGGCCACGAGCGCGGGCGCGGCGTCGGTGCCGGGCGCGCTGTCGATTCCGAGTGCGGCGTCGGTGCCGGCATCGGCTGCTCCGGCGCGCAGGACGGCCAGGGCCAGGGCGAGCCCGACCGGGCAGACCAGCACATTGCGGTGGTCTGCAGCACCATCATGACTGCCACGCCCGGCCTCGCTGCTCTTGCTGATCGTGCTGCCGGCACCGCCCTCGTGGAGGCGCCCGGCGAGCATGCGCGCACCAATGGCGTCGCACGCCGCCGCGGCCCCGGTCGGGACGGCGCCGGAAAGATCACTGCTCATACGAGAAGCATGCGTCGAGATGGGCGCTCTCGGACAAGACAGACGGTGACGCCGCCGACATCGTCCGAGAATGCCTATCTCGACGCGGGGGAGCGCAGATGGTGCCGGCCCAGGCCGCCCGCATGCCCGGCCCGTGCGGGGCGCCGGGGCCGGTAGGCTCCCCGCAGGCCGAGGCTCACGCGCCCGCGGCCCGCCACTGCGCACAACCGAGCAGAACGCAAACACGAGGAGAGCCCATGACCGTTGAGATCATCGCCGAGTCCACCCCCGAGCTCATCGAGGCGATGGAGCGCCTCATCCCCCAGCTCTCACGCTCAGCGCCGGCGCTGACCGCCGAGCAGTGCGAGGCCTTCGTGGCGCAGGAGGGCGTCTACCTGTTCGTCTTCCGCCCCGACGAGCCCGCCGCGGACGGCACCCGCCCGATCCTGGGCATGCTGACTCTGGCGACATTCTCGATCCCCACGGGGCTGCGCGCCTGGGTGGAGGACGTCGTCGTCGATTCCGCGACCCGCGGCCAGGGCGCTGGGCAGGCGCTCGTCGAGGCGGCCGTCGCCCACGCCGGTGAGCTTGGCGCCCGCACGGTCGACCTGACCTCCCGCCCCTCCCGCGAGGCCGCGAACCGCCTGTACCGCCGCTGCGGCTTCGAGCTGCGCGAGACCAACGTGTACCGCTACTCCGGCAAGTGACGGTCCGGGCGGGCTCCTCAGCCGGCGGGGTTGAGGATGGCCGCCTCGATAATGGCCACCCCCGAGGCGAGGTCCACGATCCGCAGGACGTAGGGGTGGTCGACGGTGAACTCGACGGCGTCCGACTCATCGACTGCGGATGCCTCGATCCCGATCTCGGTGAGGGCCGCGGCGACGGTGCCCTCCTCGTCAACGATCAGGCGCACCTGCTGGGCGGCCCGGGTGGCGTCGATGCCCTCGGCGATGTGGTCCAGCGATCCCAGATCGACGCCCATGGCTGTCAGGACGGGCAAGAGGTCCATGACCCCGGAGGCCAGGTCGAGCTTGGGCAGCTTGAGGGCGACCTGCTGCTCGGCGGTGGCCGCCGTGAGGGCCGCCGTCGCCTCGCCCCAGGTGCTCGCCGGCAGGTCGGCGGGGGAGACGACGTTGTCGGGCAGGATCACGTCCATGGCCAGGTTGCTGGAGGCGGAGCCGGGCCCGGGGTCGGGCGCGCTCGACCCCGCCGTGCTCGACGACGGCGAGCCGGAGCCGGGCGCGACCGCCTCGGAGCCAGTCCCGCTCGACGACGACGGCGAGTCCGATCCGGCCGTGTAGGGCAGGCGCAGGGCGCGCCACCCCTTCCCGCTGACCAGCGGGTAGACGCCCGTGTCGGTCATGAGGTCGGCGGTGGACGAGGAGCCGTCGGCGAGCGTGAACTGTGCGCCCTTCTCCGTCTCCTCGGCCTTGAAGGGGGTGGCCCAGCGGGCGGCGAACAGGAGCGCGTTCTGCAGCACCAGGCGCGTGTCGGGCGTGATGTCGATGCCGGACTCCTTGATGAGGCCGCCGGTGTGGAGGGCGGCCCAGGCGTCGAGGGCCGCCCTGGCGTCGGGGTTGCGGATGCGGCCGATCTCGGAGTCGTACCAGCGCTTGGCGTTGTCGAGGTACTCCTGGCGGACCACGGTCTTCTCGTCAACGATCATAATGTTGTTGGCGACGTGGATCAGCGGTGATTCCGGGATGGTCCCGGGGTCGAAGTCTCGCAGCTGCTGGACGTCGGCGACGTCGAAGCGCTGGAGGGTCTGCCGGACGGCGCTCCAGGTGGAGTCGCGGGACTGGGCCTGGGCGTCGGCCTTGACGCCAAGGGCGGCGTTGACGCCCTCACCGACGCTCTCGGCCCCGGCGTACAGGAGGGCCAGGATGAAGGTGATCCCCACGGGGCAGGACAGCGCGTTGGAGCCTGTCGCCTGGCGCAGCAGGGTGGAGAGCATGGTGGCGCCGACGGCGTTGCAGGCGGTCACCGCGGTGGTCGCGCGCTGCTGGTCCAGACTGACGGACTCGGTGTCGACCTCCGAGGGCAGCCACTCGATCTTGGCCAGCGCGTCGTCGCGGTCCTTGTCGGGGGTCGAGCCGCATCCGGTGAGCGCGCCCGTGGACGCCAGGGCCGCGAGCGCCGAGAGGGACCTCAGGGCGCTGCGCCGTGGGAGGAGGCGCGTGCGGCGCGCGGGGTCGGGCGTGCTCTGTGTGCGCGGTGTGCTCCGCGTGCTCGTGGGCGGCGTGCTCATGGGCACAGTGTCCGGTGGCCGCGGGGCCCTTGTCAGCAGGCTGACGGTGGAGTGTTGCCCCTTGCGCGGCGGGCGGAGGCGTGCGGCGGCGCACGGCAGGCGGCGGCAGCCCGCTGTTGGGCGCGTGCGGGCGGGTGCATGGGTGGCCTCCCATCCACACTACACCTAATCTATGAGATAGGACACAAATCGGTCTTTGGTGGTCGAATATCGGACGCTCGACCTGCCGTATCTGTGTGATGCAGGTAACGTTTGTTCTGCTTGTTGACGTCCCTGCCCAACCCGGGCGGGGACCTGCGCGATTCACGAAGGAGTGAGCATGGTTGCTGTGATCGTCGCTGCCCACGGGCACCTGGCGGAGGGGCTGATCGCCTCGTCCGCCATGATTGCGGGCCCCCAGGAAGATCTTGTCGCTGTCACCTTCGAGTCCTCGGAGGGCCCGGACGATCTGCTCGCCAAGTACGCCGCCGCCGTCGAGAAGTCCCCGAGCGACCAGTACCTGGTGCTCGTGGACCTGCTCGGGGGCAGCCCCTACAACGCGGCGGCGCGCTTCGCCGCTGAGCGTGAGGATGCCGACGTCGTCACCGGCGTCAACCTGCCCATGCTCATCGAGGTCCTCGGCCGCCGCCTGACCGGCGGGACCCTGCCCGAGCTGGTCGAGACGGCCCGGACCGCCGGCTCCGGCGGCGTCAAGGTCCTCTCCGAGATCTTCACCCCCACCAACACCGATTCCGACGACGAAGGAGACGAGCTCTGATGGACATCAAGCTCCTGCGCATTGACTCACGACTGGTTCACGGCCAGGTGGCCAACAACTGGGCGGGAAGCCTCGGGGCCGAGGCGATCCTCGCGGTGTCCGACGGCGCCGCCAACGACGAGCTGCGCAAGACGCTCATGCTCCAGACCGGCGGCGGCAAGGTCAAGGTGCACGTCCTGGGGGTGGAGAAGGCCGCCCGCGTCTACAAGAACCCGAAGTACGCCTCCCTCAAGGCCGTCATCGTGGTGGAGACCCCGGCGGACATCGTCCGGCTGCTCGACCTGGGCGTCGAGGCCAAGGAGGTCAATGTCGGCGGCATGACCTTCAAGCAGGGCACCAAGGCCCTGTCCCAGGCCGTCTACATCTCCGACGAGGACGCCAAGGCCTTCCAGGAGATCGACAAGCGCGGGATCGCCCAGTACATCCAGCAGGTCCCCTCCACGGGCCGCTCGGATCTCATGGAGGCGCTGAAGTCCAAGGGTTTCATCTCCTGAGGCGACCCTCGGCCGCGCGGCGGGTCGCGCTGTAGTCGTCTGCCGCGCAGCCGAGCGGCATCGCCGGCGCCTCAGGAGGAGCGCCGACGACGCCGGTGCCCGGGCTCGTCCCGGCGCCCTCCCCCGTCCTCTTCCACCAGATTCTCCGAAATCCGCAGAGAAAGCAGCCTCATGCATGATATCAATGCGGTTCAGATCATTCTCGTGACGCTTGTGGCCTTCCTGGCCGGTTGCGATGCTGTTCTGGACGAGCGCATGTTTTACCGTCCTATTGTTGCCTGCACCCTCACCGGCCTCGCCCTGGGCGACCCGACCACCGGTATTATGATCGGCGGCTCCCTGGAGCTGGTGAGCCTGGGGTGGATGAATGTCGGCGCCGCCATGGCCCCCGATGCCGCCCTCGCCTCCACCGTCTCCACGGTCATCGTTATTGCTGGAGGGCAGAGCCAGGGAGAGGCCATCGCTGTGGCGGTCCCGCTGGCCGTCGCCGGCCAGGCCCTCACCATCTTCGTACGCACCATCAACGTCTTCTTCGCCCACCAGGCGGACAGGTTCGCCGATCGGGCGAATATGCGGGCCATTGAGGTCATGCACTTCATCGCCCTGATGCTCCAGGGGCTGCGTGTGGCGATCCCCACCGCCATTGTCGTCGTCGTCGCCTCCGGTGACAGCGTCCAGGCGGCGCTTGAGGCCATTCCGGACGTCATTACCAACGGGTTGCAGATCGCCGGCGGTTTTATTGTCGTCGTCGGTTATGCCATGGTGATTAATATGATGAAGGCGCGCAAGCTCATGCCGTTCTTCTTCATCGGATTCGTTGTCGCCACCTTCATGACGACCCTGAAGGAGGGAATTACCCTCGTGGCCCTGGGCATTCTCGGCGCTTGCCTCGCCTTCATCTACGTCCAGCTCAACCCCGAGTTCCACGAGGCTACGCGGCTGCCGCAGCCGGTCGCCGCGGGCGGCGGTGGCGGTGGTGCCGACCTGGACGACGACCTGGACGACGAGCTCGACTGAACCGGAAGGAAGCACGATTATGACTACCGACGTGACTGCCCCCGCGGCTCCGGAGCGCATGCTCACCACCAAGGACCTGCGGAGCATGTACTGGCGCTCCACCTTCCTGCTCGGATCCTTCAACTTCGAGCGCATGCAGGCCATCGGGTTCTGCCTGACCCTCATGCCCGCGATCAGGAAGTTCTATCCCAACGACAAGACCCAGCAGGCGGCCGCGCTCAAGCGCCACCTGGAGTTCTACAACACCCACCCGTGGATCTCCTCGGTGGTCTTCGGCGTCACCGCCGCCATGGAGGAGCAGCGCGCCAAGGGCGAGAACATCGGGGACGAGACGATCACCAACGTCAAGGTCGGTCTCATGGGGCCCCTGGCCGGTGTCGGCGACCCGATCTTCTGGGGCACGGCCCGCCCGGTCCTGGGTGCTCTCGGCGCCTCACTGGCGCTCAACGGCTCCTGGCTCGGCCCGCTCATCTACTTCTTCGGCATTAACATCATCCGCGTCCTCGTTCGGTGGTACGGCCTGAGGTGGGGGTACGAGCGCGGCACCGCCATGGTCACCGAGGTGGGGGGAGGCCAGCTGAAGCGCATCACCCAGATCGCGGCCATTACCGGTCTGTTCGTCATGGGCGCCCTGGTCTCCAAGTGGACGACTATTAAATTCCCCACCGTGGTCTCCCAGGCGGAGCAGTACGGGACGGGCGAAGTCCAGACGAAGACCCTCCAGGACATTCTGGATAGCCTGCTGCCGGGTGCCGCCGCGCTCGGCCTGACCTTCCTGTGCATGTACCTGCTCAATAAGAAGGTCAATGCCCTGTGGATCATTCTGGGCATGTTCGTCATCGGCATCCTGGGAGCCTGGTCCGGGTTCCTGGGGCTGTAGCGCCGCAGCCGGGCCCGCAGGCGATGACAGGGGCCCGCCGGGGGACACGGGTTCCCCGGCGGCCCTGTCCGCCCCGCTTCCGGCGCGGTATCACTTGCAGTCGTCCGCCTCGGCGCCCGCAGCCCGAGAGCGCATTATCCGTGAGCCCCCGCGCGAGCGGGGACGACCCCGATCCCACCATCAGACGACGGAGTGCAGAGGAACGCGTATGCTCCAGCTCATCGCCACCGACCTGGATGGCACCATCCTGTTCGACCGGAAGGTCTCGGCGGCCGACTTGGGCGCCATGAGGCGGTGGCGGTCGGCCGGGAACCTGCTCGTGGTGGACACCGGCAAGTCCGTCTTCGCCACCCGCGACACCCTGGAGCCGCTCGGCGTCGTCTTCGACTACGCGGTCACCTTCACCGGTGCCGTGCTCGTCGACGGCGACTACCGCATTGTGACCTCCCGCTTCCTGCCCGACGGCCTGGCCCGCGAGATCGTCATGTCGCTGCAGGGGATCGACGGCCTCACGGTCTTCGCCACCACGCTGGAGACCGACCACATCATCTCAGACACCTACCACGAGATCTCCCCGATCCTCCAGGTGTTCGTCCCCATGGAGCCCGACCAGATGACCGGGCACCGCTTCATCGGGGTGCCCATGCGGGTGCGCGACGACGACACGCGCGAGCGCATTGTCGCCGACCTCACCGGGCGCTGGGGTGAGCAGATCGAGGTGGTGCGCAACCAGGAGTTCCTCGACGTCATCCCCGCCGGCGCGACCAAGGGCTCCGGGCTGAACGACCTGGTCGCCTGGCTCACCGGCCCCGGCGGGCCGCACCCGGGCGAGCGCGTGGAGACCTGGAGCTTCGGCGACTCGTGGAACGACATCTCCATGCACGAGGTCGCCGACCACGCCGTCGCCCTGCCCTGGTCCCCCGCGGAGGTCACCGCCGTGTGCGAGCACACCACGGGCTCCATGGCCGAGCTCATCGACCGGGTTCTCGAAGCCGGCGGGGGCGGACGCCGAGATCGGTCCACTTCCGCGTCGAGATCGGTCCGCGCTCTCGGGACGTGTGGAGCTCACGGAGGCGACGGGCCTGCGGTCCGGGCCTCCGGCGCCACTGATGACAAGAGGAGCTGAGGGAGCAATATGGCGGGATTCGGCGCGAAGGTCCGCGACTGGTTCAACGGCGGGGACCCGCAGGGACATATCAAGATACGTCACTGGCTGCGCGGCTACGACGACCGGTCGGAGGGGTACACCTACGGCATGATGGGGCCGGCCATGGTCCTGTCGGTGGTCGCCGCGATCCTCTACCCGCTGACCAGGGGCTACGGCAGCATTGTCGCCCTGACCCTGGCGATCTTCCTGCTGCTGGGGCGCCACATGATCGAGCGGCAGGTGGCGGGCGTCGCCTCGGACCTCCAGGAGGCTCGCCGCCAGTACGAGCGCACCCGCAAGCCGGACTATCTCGAGTTCATCGAGCTGCGCGCCTCCGGCCTGCTGGAGGACAATAAGATGCTCACGTCCGCGACCAGGACGTGGCTCGCCGAGCAGGTCGAGTGGGCGCGGGACCAGGCCGAGAGGAACGAACGACGGGCGGCGAAGAAGGCCGCCCGCGCCCAGCGCCGTCGGGGCGGCGACTCCGGGCGCGCACCGGAAGACGAGTCCCCGCGGGAGAAACAATGACCGCCGCCGGCGCCAACCGCTATGTCAAAGCCGTCCTGTGGGACATGGACGGCACGCTCATGAACTCCCAGCCGATCTGGGACGACTCCTTCCGCCGCCGCTGCCAGGAGCGGGGCGGGACCGTCACCCCCGAGCAGGTCGCGGGCATAGCGGGCGCCTCCATTGCGCGCACCTGCGAGATCATTGCGGAGACCGGCGCCACGCGGTCGCCAGAGGACGCCGCCACCGCCGAGGTCTTCGCCCGGATCGCGGCCGACGTCGGGGAGGCGGTGCGCGCCGACCCGCCGATCCTGCCCGGCGCCCGGAGGATCACCTCCATGCTCAGCGAGATCGGGCTGGCGCAGGTCATTGTCACCCAGTCCCCGCGGCCCATTGTCGAGTCGGTTGCCCACGCGCTCGGCGACGTGTTCGTCGAGCTGGTCACCGGCGATGACGGGCTGCCGGGCAAGCCCACCCCCGCGCCCTACGCGGCGGCGATCGAGCGGCTCGGCCTGAGGCCCGAGGAGTGCGTGGCGGTCGAGGACTCCGCCACGGGTGCGGCCTCGGCGCGCTCCAACGACCTGCTGGTCGTCCAGGTGGGCGGCAGCGACAAGCTCTTCCCCGGCGACCCGGGGCTGATCGTCGTCAAGGACCTGGCCTCCGTCACGCCGCACCTGCTGCTGTGGGACGACTCCCTCGTCTGGCCCCGCCCCCAGCTCCGCCGAGATCGGTAGATCTCCGCACCGAGACCGGTCCGGCCCACCGGGACCTGACAACGTGTCCGCTGAGTAGGCTATCCGGGATAGGACCACCGTCCCGCCTCCGCCGTCGAGCGCGACCCGCCTGGCCGCCCGGCGTCGTCGGAGACCGACATCTGCCAAGGGAGGCGCCACATGACCGAGTTCACAGGGCCCGCCAGGCCCGCAGACCCCGCCGCGGGCGACGAGCACACCTACGCCGCCGACGAGCTCTTCTTCTCCACAACCGACGCCGCGGGCCGGATCCGCCGCGCCAACTCGATCTTCATGCGCCTGTCCGGCTACCCGCGCGGCGCCCTGGTGGGGCGCGCCCACAACGTCGTGCGGCACCCCGACATGCCGGCGGGCCTGTTCCGCAGCGTGTGGGAGGACATCGCGGCCGGGGCCGCCGCCAGCGCCTACATCACCAACCGCTCCTCCGATGGCGGCCGCTACCGCGTCTTCGCCACGATCGTCCCCTCGGGCAACGGCTTCCTGTCCGTGCGCACCCTGCCGATGAAGACCGGCCTGCGCGACACCATCGAGACCGTCTACGCCCGCGTGCGGCAGGTCGAGGACGCCTCCGCGGCCGGCGGCTCCTCCCGCCGCGAGGTCGCCGCCGCAGGTCAGGCCGCCCTGCTGGAGGAGCTGCGGGCGCTGGGCTACCGCGACTCCGTGGACTTCACCCGCAGGACCCTGCCGGACGAGGTCGCGGCCCTGGTCGCCGCCGGCGTCGACATCCCCGAGAGGGGCGGTGACGGCCCGGTCGCCCGCGTCCTGGCCGAGATGAACGGCGTCGAGGCCTCCACCGCCGAGCTGGTCGCCCTCCTGGACGAGTGCAGCCGCATGGTCGCCCTGCTGGGCAGACGCTCCGCCGAGATCGGCGCCCTGTCCGCCCGACTCAAGCAGCTGCGCGACTGCCTGCGCGAGGCCGCCGCCGACGCCGAGCGGCTCGGGTCGGGCCCGGCGCTCGACGACGTCGCCGAGCGCTACCGGAAGGTCGACAACCTCATCCTGGAGTGCGTCGAGCAGCTCCGCCCCCTGGCCGGCCAGGTGGCCGAGCTGCGCAGCGACGTGGACTCGCTGCGCTTCGGCATCGCCCTGCTGCGGCTGCACAACCTGGCCTCGGGCTTTTTCGCCCTGCAGATTCTCGACGGCGAGGACGAGCTGGACGCCAACGACGCCGTCGGCTCCCTGGGCGAGCTCGCCAGGGCCCTGCGCGATGGCGCCGCGCGCCTCACCGAGCGCCTGTCCCTCTACCACGCCCGCGCCGAGCTGGTCGGCGGCGAGCTCGACGACGTCGCCAAGGCCCTGACCGCCACGTACCGGCTGCTGATCGACCTGCTCGGCGCCGCCTCCGACGCCGGGGTCGCCGACGAGGCCTCCGTGCGCGCCGCCCGCTCACTGGTCCGCGACGGCTTCCCCGAGGCCCGCGACCTGGCCGACCTCGCCGGCGCTGTGCGCGACCTGGAGGTGCCGTACGCCGCCGCGGACATCGATGCTCGGCTCGTGCTCGTCGAGGCAGCCCTGGCCGAGCTGGGCTGACGGGCTCACCGACTCGCCGATCCCCGTCCTCCGGCATTCTCGTCCGGGGTCGTGTCGGGGTGTGAGTGCCGAGGGGCGGGGCGCGGTCTTCGCCGGTGTTCTTCGGTGTTGCACATGGGAGGGTGGGGCCTTTGCAGGGCGAGGGCCGGTTTTCCGCAGGATTGTGCGCTTTCCTGTTAGTCGTCGTGCTCGGTTGTCTGGCTCCCATGTGTGCTGAGGGGGGTCTGCGCACATGGGAGCGGGATCGTGACCACCGCTGGGACTTCGTTTCCGCATGATTCCGGGGTTTTTGCCAACGCGGGTCGCGCGCGAATGTGCGACACTGTCGCCCCGGCGCCCGCAGGCCCCGGCAGAACCCGCCCCGCAGGGGTGCGACCCGA
>NZ_KL544004.1:50074-123472 GCF_000711965.1 Actinomyces israelii DSM 43320 | reverse complement strand
TATCCAGAAGTGAGGGGCAGGTTACTCACGTGTTACTCACCCGTTCGCCACTAACCCACCCCGCAAAAAACAAGGCAGACCCGTTCGACTTGCATGTGTTAAGCACGCCGCCAGCGTTCGTCCTGAGCCAGGATCAAACTCTCCAAAAAAACCAACCAACCCAAAAAAACAAGCCCCAGCCACAACCACCACCACACACCACCCCACACAGGACAGCACACAGCAGCAACCACAACCAGAAAACAAAACCACCAGACAAAACAAGCCCACCCACCAAAAAGCAGGCAAACCATGGCACAAAAAACAAGCACACTATCGAGATCTCAAACAACACACCCACAAGGGGTCGAAACGGAACCTACTTCCGATTCGAGTCCCCAAGGCGACCGGAGCAGTCTATTCGGACCCATTTCCCTCAGTCAAATCGAAATCTCGTGATCCCGATCTCCCGAGGGCTCCGGCCCGCGACCAGTCGTCGGACCGCTCCAGGGGCGCCGTCCGCGCCTCGCGGCGCATCAGGCAGCGAGGTGCACTCTAGTCACCATGAGCACCACCGGTCAACACGCTGATCCGTGATGCGCGACACGCGGTCTCGGCACCGGCGCGCCCGGCCGGAGCCGAGGCCCCCCGCCGCACTCGCACTACTGCCCGGCGAACTTGCGCACGGCCTTGCCGACGGCGCTGGCGACCCGGTTGTCGAAGGCTCCGGGGATGATGTACACAGGCCGGATCTCGTCGTCGTCGATGACGCCGGCGATGCCGGTGGCCGCGGCGCGCAGCAGATCGACCGAGATGTTGGTGATGCCCGTGTCGAGCAGGCCGCGGAACAGCCCCGGGAAGGCCAGCACATTGTTGATCTGGTTGGGGAAGTCGCTGCGGCCGGTGGCCACGACGGCGGCGTAGCTCGCCGCCCCGATCGGATCGACCTCGGGCGTCGGGTTGGCCATGGCGAAGACGATGGCGCCCTCGTTCATGACCCCCAGGTCCGCCGGCTCCAGGAGGTTGCCGGAGGAGACTCCGATGAGCACGTCGGCTCCCACCAGCCCCTCCTTGAGGCTGCCGGTGACATGGCGCGGGTTCGTGTTCTCCGCCAGCCACTTGCGGTGCTCGTTCATCCCCTCGGTGTTCGCGCCGTCGAGAGCGCCGCTGCGGCCGTACCCGACGATGTCAGTGGCGCCGTGGGCCATGAGCAGCTTGGCGATGGCGCTGCCGGCGGCGCCCACGCCCGACAGGACGATGCGCACGTCCTCGATCCTCTTGCCGACCACCTTCAGGGCGTTGATGAGGGCGGCGAGGGTGACGATCGCGGTGCCGTGCTGGTCGTCGTGGAAGACCGGGATGTCGAGCTCCTCGCGCAGGCGCGCCTCGATGTCGAAGCACTTGGGGGCGGCGATGTCCTCGAGGTTGATGCCCCCGTAGGCCGGGGCGATCGCCTTGACGATGGAGATGATCTCCTCGGGGTCCTTGGTGTCCAGGGCGACCGGCCAGGCGTCGACGTCGCCGAACTGCTTGAACAGGACGGCCTTGCCCTCCATGACCGGCATGGCCGCCGACGGGCCGATGTCGCCCAGGCCGAGGACCGCCGTGCCGTCGGTCACGACGGCGACCGTGTTCTTCTTGATGGTCAGCTGGCGGGCGCGCTCGGGGTGGTCGTAGATCGCCTTGCACACGCGGGCGACGCCCGGGGTGTACACGCGCGCGAGATCGCGCCGGTTGTGGATGGGGTACTTCGAGGCGGTCGCGATCTTGCCGCCGACGTGGGCGAGGAAGGTGGAGTCGCCGACGTTGCGGACGACGACGCCGTCGATCGCCCCGAGGGCCCTGACGAGCTCGGCGCGGTGCTTGGAGTCCCGCGTGTCCGCGGTCAGGTCGACGATGAGGGTGTCGCCCTCGGTGTCGGCGACGTCGACGCCGTTGACGATCGCGCCGGTCGCCGAGGCGGTGTCGACAAGGGTGGTGACCGCCTTCTGCGAGGCGGGGACCTCCAGGTGCAGGGCGACGGTGTAGCTGGGGCTGGGCTGAGCCATGTATGTGTTCCTTCGGGAGAACGGAGACCGGCCGGCGGACCGAGCGCGAGTCGAGTCGGTATTAGACGGGGAGACTGTATCGCCGGTGCGCCGAAGGGCGCTCCCGCGATGACCGCTCCGTGAGACGGGGCGTGAGGCCGGTGCGTCTCGTGCGGGAGACGCACCGGCCTCACGGCGGCGACCGGTCTTGACGGGCTAGCGGGCCACGCGCTCCATGACGAGCTCGCGCACGCGCCTGGCGTCGGCCTGACCGCGAGTGGCCCTCATGACCGCCCCCACGATCGCGCCGGCGGCCTTGACCTTGCCGCCCCGGATCTTCGCGGCGACGTCGGGCTGGGCGGCCAGGGCCTCGTCGACGGCGGACAGCAGGGCCGTCTCGTCGGAGACGACCTCGAGCCCGCGGGCCTCGACGACATCGCTCGGATCTCCCTCGCCCGCCAGGACGCCCGCGAGCACCTGGCGGGCCAGCTTGTCGGTCAGCCGTCCGGCGTCGACCAGGCCCTGCAGCTCGGCGACCTGCTCCGGGGAGACCGGCAGGTCCTCGAGGGGGACCTCACGGTCCTTGGCGGCCCGGGCGAGCTCGCCCATCCACCACTTGCGGGCGGCCTGGCCGCTCGCACCGGCCAGGGCGGTGGCCTCGATGAGCTCGAGCGCGCCGGCGTTGACGACGTCGCGCATCTCGTCGTCGGCCAGAGCCCACTCCTCCTTGAGCCGCCGCCGCTTGGCGGCGGGCATCTCCGGCAGGCGGGCGCGGATCTCCTCGACCCACTGGCGGCTGGGCGCCACGGGGACGAGGTCCGGCTCGGGGAAGTAGCGGTAGTCGTCGGCGTCGGACTTGACGCGCCCGGGGCGGGTGGTGCCGTCGGCCTGGCCGTGGCGGGTCTCCTGCTGGACGGTGCCGCCGGCGGCCAGGATCGCGGCCTGACGCCGGATCTCGTAGCGGACGACCGACTCGATGCCCCGGAAGGTGTTGACGTTCTTGGTCTCCGTGCGGGTGCCCAGCGGCGCGTGCGCGGACTCGCGCAGGGAGACGTTGACGTCGGCACGCACATTGCCGCGCTCCATGCGCGCCTCGGAGACGCCCAGGGCCCGGAAGATGTCGCGCAGGGTGCGCACGTAGGCGGCGGCCACCTGCGGGGCCCGCTCCCCCGCGCCCTCGATGGGCCGGGTGACGATCTCCACTAGCGGCACCCCGGCGCGGTTGTAGTCGACCAGGGAGTGGCTGGCGCCCTCGATACGGCCGTCAGCACCGCCGACGTGCGTGTTCTTCCCGGCGTCCTCCTCCATGTGGGCCCGCTCAATGGGCACGGTGAAGAAGGTGCCGTCCTCCAGCTCGATCTCCAGCGCGCCGTCGAAGGCGATGGGCTCGTCGGACTGGGAGGTCTGGAAGTCCTTGGACAGATCCGGGTAGAAGTAGTTCTTGCGGGCGAACCGGCAGGACTCGGCGATCTGGCATCCCAGCGCCAGGCCGATGCGGATCGCGTACTCCACGCCCCTGCCGTTGACCACCGGCAGGGCGCCGGGGAGGCCCACGCTCGTGGGGGTGACCATCGTGTTGGGCCGGGCGCCGAAGACGTTGGGGGCGGCGTCGAACATCTTGGTCGCGGTGCCGAGCTCGACGTGCACCTCCAGCCCCAGGACGGGATCGTAGCGGCGCACGGCCTCGTCATAGTCCATCAGCGCATCCGTCAGCGTATCGCTCATGTCACTTCACCTCCAGGTCGGGGGCCCGGTCGAGCAGGTGCCCGCCCCAGCCCTCCTCCAGTGCGGCCTCGAGCACCGCGCCCACGCGGTAGAGGCGGTCGTCGGCGCGCTGCGGCGCCAGGACCTGGAAGCCGACGGGCAGGCCGTCATCGCTCAGGCCCGAGGGCAGGCTCATGGCCGGCAGCCCGGCGAGGTTCGCCGGGATGGTGGTCACATCCAGCTTGTACATGGCCAGCGGGTCGTCCTTCTCGCCGAAGCGGTAGGCCGTCACCGGCGCCGTGGGCGAGACCAGCACGTCCGCCCGCCCCCAGGCGGCGTCGAAGTCGCGCTGGATGAGGGTGCGCACCTTCTGGGCGGACCCGTAGTAGGCGTCGTAGTAGCCGGCGCTCAGCACGTGCGTGCCCAGGATGATGCGCCGCTTGACCTCATCGCCGAAGCCCGCCCCGCGGGTGGCGGCCATGACGGTCTCGGCGGTGACCGGCCCCTCGGCGGGCTCCACGCGCAGGCCGTAGCGCATACCGTCGTAGCGGGCCAGGTTGGAGGAGGCCTCGGCGGGCATGATGAGGTAGTAGGCGTCCAGCGCGTACTCCAGGTGCGGCAGGGAGACGGTCTCGACGACGGCTCCCGCGCCCTCCAGCTCCGCCAGCGCGGCGTGGAAGGAGCCGACGACGCCGTCGTGGTACCCCTCGCCGCCGTCGAGCTCGGCGATGACGCCCACCCGCAGGCCGGTCAGGTCCCGCCGCTGCCGCGCGGCCCGCACGACGGCGGCCATGCCGCGCGGCGCGTCGGCAAGGCTCGTGGAGTCCAGCGGGTCGTGGGAGGCGATGACATCGTGGAGCAGGGCCGCGTCCAGGACCGTGCGGGCCATGGGGCCGGGGGTGTCCAGGGAGGAGGCCATGGCGATGACGCCGAAGCGCGAGACCGTCCCGTAGGTGGGCTTGACGCCGACGGTGCCGGTGACGGCGGCGGGCTGACGGATGGAGCCGCCGGTGTCGGTGCCCACGGCCACGGGGGCCTCGAAGGCTCCGACGGCGGCCGCCGAGCCGCCCGAGGAGCCCCCGGGGATGCGCCCCAGGTCCCACGGGTTGGCGGTGCGGCCGAAGGCGGAGTGCTCGGTGGAGCCGCCCATGGCGAACTCGTCCAGGTTGGTCTTGCCCAGGATCGGCAGGCGGGCCGAGCGCAGGTTGGCCACCAGCGTGGCGTCGTAGGGCGGCACCCAGCCGGCGAGGATCCGCGAGGCCGCGGTGGTGACCTGGCCACGGGTGACGATGAGGTCCTTGACGGCCACGGGCACGCCGGTCAGCTCGCCCACCCGCCTGCCCGAGCGGCGCGCCTCGTCGGCGGCCCCGGCGTCGGCCAGCGCCCTGGCCGCGTCGATGTCGAGGAAGGCGTGCACGGCGCCGTCGACGGCGGCGACGCGGTCCAGGTGGGCCCGGGTCAGCTCGCGGGAGGTGACCTCTCCGGCGGCGAGAGCGGCGGCCTGCTCGGCGGCCGTGGAGCGGAGGAGGGCATCGACGGTCATGAGGCCGAGTCCTCCCCCAGGATCCGGGGAACGAGGAACATGGAGTCCTCGGCCTGCGGCGCGCCGGCGAGCAGCTCATCGACGTCGAGCGTCGGGCCGGGCACGTCCGCGCGCAGCACATTGGTCAGGGGCACCGGGTGGGATGTCGCCGGCAGGTCGGGCGTGACCACGCTGGTGACGCGGGCGAAGGCGGAGGCGACGGCGTCCAGCTCACCGGCCAGGCGCACAACCTCCTCGTCGCTCAGCGCCACCCGCGCGAGCGCCGCGACACGGGCGACCTCGTCGGAGGAGATGGCAGACATGGGGCGAGTCTATCCAGGCCGCCGACCCGGTTCGGACGCCCGGCGCGCGGGTCTCGCCCCGGGCGCGTCGGACCGGGGGCACCGGATCCCCGAGGGGCCCGCGCTCAGGGCGTCTGCGCGTGCAGAACACCGCATTTCCAGGGACCATGCACGATGTCACATGACATGGACAGGACGCCCCGTTGACATTCCAACCACCGACCGCTGTTATAGACTCTGAAGCTCTCCCAGACCGAATGGGAGCACGACAGGGCAGCGGCATGCGCGCTGCTTGAGGACAAGGACCAATGCCTACGGAAGAGTTCACCCCCGGCTCTCGACCGGCGGTCGAGGAGGCACGGCCTTCGGGCGGTGCGCCCGAGCCAGAGGACAGCAGTACGCCCGCTGCGGAGACTCCCTGCAGCGCAACGACCGACGAGTTCCCTGCTGGCTCCCCCGAATCCGCTGACCCTCCCGACACCGCCGGCACCCCTGAGGCCGCATCTGCGACCGGTGCTGACCCCGACGCGAGCCCCGCCTCCGAGCCGGCCCCCGCCACACCGGACTCCGCGGACGGTGGTACCGGAGCCGACCGGGGCGAGGCCACCGCGGCCGCACCCACGTTCATGGCGCCCGCTGAGGGTGCCGGCGCCGCATCCGATACCGGGCTCTCAGGGCTCTCAGGGCTCTCAGGGCTGCCCGACTCGGTCCCGCCGGGCGGTTTCCGAGCCTCCAGCCCGGCGGACCCGGCCCCTGCCGGCGGGTTCGCCGCCTCCGAGCCCGCTCCCGGCGCCTCCACCCCGCTCCCGGCGGCCGACTTCGAGGCCTCCGCACCCGCGAACCTGGCTTCCGTCGTCACCCCGGCCCCCGTCGCCCCGGTCCATGCCGGGCGCCGTCGCCTGTGGCCCATATGGGCCGCGGCGGCCGCCCTGCTACTGATGTGCGTCGGCGTGGGCGGCTACGCCTACGCCGCCCACTACAACGGCATCGCCGTACCGGGGACGACGGTCGCGGGAATCGACGTCGCCGGGATGGGCCGCGACGAGATCGTCAACGCCATCAACGACAAGGCCGCGAACGCCACTGTCGCCATCAGCGGGGACACGACCGCCACGGCCTCCCTGGCCGATCTGGGCACCGCCGTCGACGCGGAGGCGACCGCCGACGCCGCGCTGGCCCGCGGGGCGAGCGTACCGGGCCGCTTCGGAGCCCTGTTCTCCGGCGAGAAGATCGACGTGGTCACCACCACCGACGACTCCGTCGCCGCGGCCTATGCCACCTCCCTCATCCCGTCGGATCAGGCGGTCGCCCGCAACGCCGGCATTGTGCTCGACGAGGAGGGCACCGAGTTCCGGGTCACGCCGGGCGAGGAGGGAACCAGTGTTGACACGGAGGCCCTGAAGGCCGCGGCCGCCACCGCCGCAGCCTCGCTGTCACCGTCCTCCGTCACGGTCACCTACGAGACGAAGTCGCCGGCCGTCTCCGACGCCGACGCCCAGAGCGTGGCCGACCAGGCCAACGGATGGATCTCGCAGGACGTCACCGTCACCGCTCCCGCAGGCAAGGCCGGCGTCGCCGGCGAGTCCACCACCGTCGAGGAGTCCACCTACACCGCCGAGGACACCGCGAAGGCCTCCTGGATCACCGTGACCACGAGCGAGTCCGAGGCGCCGACCATCGGGGTGGACAGCGGCAGGGTCTCCGAGTGGGTCGCCGCCCAGGTCAAGGACGTCAACGAGGAGCCCGTCACCGGCAAGCGCAACGTCAACTCGCAGGGCAAGGAGGTGGCCGTCAGCGTCGAGGCGGTCGACGGCCGCGAGGTCACCAACGCCGATGCGATCAGCGACGCCATCGTGCAGGCGCTCTCCAGCGGGAAGCCGTACTCCGGCACCTTCGAGACCAAGGAGATCAAGGCGACCTGGGAGGAGCGCAAGATCGCCGCCGGTGCGGAGAACCTGGCCTACCAGGCCACCGACGGCGAGAAGTGGATCGACATCAACCTGTCGAACAAGACCGTCACCGCCTATGAGGGCGCCACTGTCGTCCACGGGCCCGTCAGCGTGGTCGACGGCGCGGCCGCCACCCCGACGGTCACCGGCACCTACCACGTCTACCTCCAGTACGAGAGCCAGACAATGCGCGGCGAGAACGCCGACGGCTCGAACTACGTGACCGAGGGCGTGCCGTGGATCACATACTTCTACCAGGGGTACGCCCTCCACGGAGCCCCGTGGCGAAGCAGCTTCGGCTACTCCGCCTCGCACGGCTGCCTCAACATGCCGGTCGGGGAGGCCCAGTGGTTCTTCAACTGGGCCGAGGTCGGCACGACGGTCGCCAGCCACTACTGATATCACTGATATCCCCGCCGCCTCCGCCCCGACCGGGGACCACTCCGCGGCAGGAGGTGGCCGGCCGCCCACTGGATCGTGGGCGGCCGGCCACCTCCTGCCGCTGTCAGCGGGTTCTCAGGGGCTCACGGCGTCGGGGCCTTCGGCCAGGAGCCGCTCGAAGGCCTCCTCATCCAGGATCCTCAGGCCCAGCTCGCGGGCCCGGGCCTCCTTCGAGCCGGCGTTCTCGCCGACGACCACGAAGCTCGTCCGCTTCGACACGCTCCCGGCGGCCCTGCCCCCGCGCGAGACGATCGCCTCCTTGGCGCCGTCGCGCGTGAAGCGCTCCAGGGTGCCGGTGACGACGACGGTCAGGCCCGCCAGGGTCCGCGCGGGCCCGACATCCCGGGCGGTCCCGTCGGCGGTGCGCACCCCCGCGGCCGCCCAGCGGTCCAGGATCTCCTGGTGCCAGTCGACGTCGAGCCACTCGGTCCATGAGGCGGCGATGGTCGGCCCGACGCCGTCGACCTGGGACAGCTCCTCTACTCCCGCCTCGCGCAGCGCCCTCAGCGAGCCGAAGCGTCCGGCCAGCGCGCGGGCCGCCGTCGGCCCCACGTGCCGCACCGACAGCGCCACCAGGACCCGCCACAGGGGACGCGACCTCGCGGCGGCCAGCTGGGAGAGCATCGCAGTGGCGTTCTTGCCCGCGGCAGTCGGCTTCCTGACGCCCCCGTCCCTGTCGTAGCCCTGCTTGGACCAGAAGAAACGGGCCAGGCGCCAGTCGCCCGTGGGGGCTCCGCGCCGGGCGACCGGCCGGTAGACCATCACCTCGCGCAGATCATCGACTCTCAGGTCGAACAGGCCCGCCTCGCCGGTCAGCACCGGAGCCTGCTCTCCGATGCCCGCCTCCTCCAGGACCCGGCGCGCCGCGTCAATCCGCTCCGAGGGCGGCAGTGCCTCGAGCTCGGCGCGGGGGATGCGCAGCCCGCCCCTCTCGGTGTCCAGGGTGCGCCCGGCGGCCAGGGCCGCCAGGGCGTCCTCGCGCCCGGCGTCGGGGTGGGTCAGGGCCGCCGCGGCCTCGTCGCCCAGGCCCTCGACGTCGAGAGCGCCGCGTGAGCCGATATGGGCCACGCGCCCGGTGAGCTGGGCCGGGCAGGAGCGGGTGTTGGGGCAGCGCAGGTCGACGTCGCCCTCCTTGGCCGGGGCGAGCGGGGTGCCGCACGAGGGGCACCGCCCGGGCATGGTGAAGTCGCGCTCGGTGCCGTCGCGCGCCTCCGTCACCGGTCCGACGATCTCGGGGATGACGTCCCCGGCCTTGCGCAGCACGACGAGGTCGCCGATGCGCACGCCCTTGCGCGTCACCTCGGCGGAGTTGTGCAGGGTGGCGCGCGCGACCGTCGACCCGGCCACGAGCACCGGCTCCATGATCCCGAAAGGTGTGACCCGGCCCGTGCGCCCGACCTGGACGTCGATGTCGAGCAGGCGCGTGTGGACCTCCTCGGGCGGGTACTTGTAGGCGGCCGCCCATCTCGGCACGCGGGAGGTGTGCCCGAGCTCGGCCTGCAGCGACCGCGAGTCGAGCTTGAAGACGATGCCGTCGATCTCGTGGATGAGGTCGTGGCGGTGGTCGGCGTAGCGGGCGATGTAGGCCTCCCGCTCGGCGCGCCCGCGCACGACCGCGTTGTAGGGGGACACGGGCAGGCCCCAGCGGGCGAGCAGGTCGTACCACTCGTGCTGCTCCCCCGGCAGCTCCTCCCCCGGCACCGGGACGATGGCGCCGATGCCGTGGGTGATCATGGCCAGGGGCCGCGCGGCCGTCACCGCGGGGTTCTTCTGGCGCAGCGAGCCGGCCGCGGCGTTGCGGGGGTTGGCGAAGACCTGCAGCAGGGGGCGCCCCCGGGCCTCGCGCTCGACGTTCTCGGTGCGGCGGGCCTCGTTGAAGGCGCTGAAGGCCTCGACGGGGAAGTAGACCTCGCCGCGGACCTCCAGCAGCGCCGGGTGGGAGTCCCCGGCCAGGACCAGGGGCACCGAGCCGATGGTGCGCACGTTGCCGGTGACGTCCTCGCCGATGGTGCCGTCCCCGCGGGTCGCGGCCCGGGTGAGCGCCCCGTGCTCGTAGGTCAGCGCCACGGCCAGGCCGTCGATCTTGACCTCGGCGGTCATGGGCAGCTCGTCGTCGGGGACCTCGGTGGTCGCGACGATGCGCTCGACCCACTTCTCGACCTCGGCGAGGCTGAAGACGTCCCGCAGGGAGTAGAGGTGCTCGTGGTGGCGGACCTCGGCGAAGTCCGTGGAGGCGCGCCCGCCGACCGTCCGCGTGGGAGAGCCGGGCAGGGCCAGTGCCGGGTGGGCGGCCTCGAGGGCCTCCAGCTCGCGGTAGAGGGCGTCGTACTCGGCGTCGGACCAGGGGCTCTGGGCGTCGACGGCGACGTAGTAGGCGTCGCGGGCGCGCTCGATGTCGCGTACGAGCTCGCTCCAGCGCAGGCGGGCCGCGGCGGGAACGGAGGTGAGGTCGGGGGCGTCGTCGGGCGCCGGTGAGGCGGGGGCGTCAGTCATGAGCACATCCTTCCTCATCCCGGGCGGGCGCGGACCACGCGTCCCGGCAGCGGGCCGCTCAGGGAGGCGGCGCCGGCGTGGTGCGCTCCACCGGCGTCCAGGCGAGCCCGGGCCGGGCCAGGCGAAGCAGACCCGTGGCGGCTCCGCCGTCGCACAGCCCCGGGTCGAGCCAGGCGTCCACGGCGTCGTCGGGCAGGACGACTGGCTCGCGGGGGTGCAGCCAGGCCAGGTCCGGCCCGGCGTCACGGGTGAGAATGGCCAGAGTCAGCAGCCAGGAGCCGTGCAGCGCCGGCCCCTGGCGCACGGGCCTGTCCGGCCGCTCGGGCACGCGCCACCACGAGCACAGGCCCGCGAGCGCGAGCAGTCCGCCGTCGGCGCGGCGCACGGCGTAGGACTGCCTCGCGGCGCGCGCCGCGGCGGGGGCGGAGGGGGTGCGCCGCTCGTACCAGCACGAGGCGGGCACGACGGCGCGGAAGGAGCGCATGGCGTCGCGGAAGGTCGGCTTGGTCGCAGCCGTCTCGGAGCGGGCGTTGAAGGCGCGGAAGCCGGCGGCGGGGTCGGTGGCCCAGGGCGGCAGGAGCCCCCAGCGCGCCGCGTGCACCCGGCGGGGGCGGGCGGGCGGGCCGGGGGCGCCGGCCTCCCCGTCCCGAGCCGGACGGCGGATGACGACGGCGACGTCCGCGCCCGGCGCGATGCTGCGGGAGGGCCCCAGGCCGACGGCCTCGGGCGCGACGGTGGCGGCGAGGGCCTCGGCGATGGCCGTCGTGGCGCTGAAGGATCCGTAGCGTCCGCACACGGGGCCAGCCTGGCACACCGCCTCCAGTCCCGCGACTGCGGCCTCGGGCCGCAGCCCGAGCGATCTCGAGGCTGAAGCGGACCGATCTCGGCGAGGGGCCGGGGCGCGGGGCTCCACAGCCGGGGCTCGCGCGGGGACGGGGGGCGCCCGTCCACACCCCCGGTGCGCGCGCCGCGCCGACTGCGCCACCCTCGTGCCATGCCTTCGCCCTCCCCCGCCGGCCCCGCCCCCGGCACGCTGCACGACCCGCCCGCCGAGGCGCCGCACGCGGGCGCCCGGGCGGCCCGGGAGGCGCTGTCGCGGCCCTGGCACCTGGCCGTGCTCACGGGGCCGGACGCGGGACTCGTCCTGCCGGTGCCGGCCGAGGGCACGGTCGGGCGAGGCGAGGTGATGACCGACCCCGCCGTCTCCCGCCGCCACCTGCTGCTGGGCACCACCGCGAAGTCCGTGACCGTGGCCGACGCCGGGTCGGTCAACGGCACCCACGTGCGTCGCGGCCTCTGGTGGCGGAGCCTGGGCCGGCGACGGGCGCGCTGCCGGGCGGGCGCGCTCGTCCTGGTGGGCGACACCCTGCTGGAGGTGCGGCGCCGCCCCCACGACCTCACGGTTCCCGCGCCCGCCGGGCGCTCCCGGCGCCGCTGGGTGCGGGCGGCCGTGGTGGCGGCCGCGCTCATGCTCGTCGTCGTGGCGGCCGTCGCCATGCGCGCCACCGGGCGGGGTGCCTACGGGCTGCTGGCGGTGGCCCCCATGGTGCTCATGGCCGTCATGCGGCTGGGCTCCCCGGCCCCTGGGGGCGAGCGTGGTCGCCGCCGCCCCGCCGGCGCCGGCTGGTGCGGGCGAGACCCGGACCCGCCCTCCATGCTGCTGTCCCTGGCGGTGCGCGCCGACGAGCAGGCGGCCGCCGCCGCGCAGGACGGCCCGCGCACTGCCTGGCTCGCCCGCCGCAGGCGCGCCGACCTGCTCGAGCTGGCCGCCGGCCAGCGCACGGCGCTGACCGGTCCGTCCTCGCGGGCGGCGGTGCGGTGGTGGATCGCGCAGATCGCGGCCCGGGGACGGGCGCACGTGGCCGCCACCGACCAGGGCTATCGGCTGACCTGGGGGCGTGAGGCGGCCGCGTGCCGTGCCGAGCTGCTGGCCGCCCCCGGGGCCCCGCCGGGAAGAGCCCGCACCGTGCGCGCGGCGCCGTCGGGCGCCCCGCTCCTGGGCGAGCGGTGGTGGGAGGCGGCGGGCGAGCTCATGGGCCTCGGCTCCTCGCGCGCCTCCGCCGAGGTCGCGGCGCCCGACGAGGTCGCCCTGGAGGAGGTCACCGGGCCCGTGGATCGCGACGGTATCGGGGCGCGCTGGCGCCTCCAGGTCTCCCGCGGCGGCTCCGGCGCCCTGCCGGCGGTGCTCGGGGTCCGCGGCGGGCGGGAGGTGACGGCCGACCTGGTGGGTGACGGCCCTCATGCGCTCATGGCGGGGACGACCGGCTCGGGCAAGTCCGAGCTGCTGACCTCCTGGCTGCTCCAGCTCGCCCTCGGCCTGCCGCCCTCGCGCCTGGCCCTGATCCTGGTGGACTACAAGGGCGGGGCCGCCTTCGGGCCGCTGGCCCGCCTGCCGCACACCGCCGGGGTGCTCACCGACCTCGACCCGGCGGCGACCGCGCGGGCGCTGGCCTCCCTGGAGGCCGAGGTGCGGCGCCGCGAGCGCCTTCTGGCCGAGGCGGGGGCGAAGGACGTCAGGGCCGTGACTCCCGCCCAGGCGCCGCCCCGGCTCGTGGTGGCGGTCGACGAGTTCGCCACGCTGGCGACCCAGCACCCCGATGTCCTGGACTGCCTCGTGCGGGTGGCCGCCCAGGGGCGCAGCCTGGGAATCCACCTGGTGCTGGCCACCCAGCGGCCCGCGGGCGCGGTCTCGCCGGCCATCCGCGCCAACACGACGCTGCGCGTGTGCCTGCGCGTGCTCGACGTCGGTGACTCCCGGGACGTCCTGGGGCACGACGGCGCCGCCGCCCTCGCCCCGCACCCCGGGCGGGTCCTGGTCACGGGCGCGGGATCCGCCGACGCGGGCGGGCCGGCTCAGGCGCCCTGGTGCGGGTCCGAGGCCCACCTGGGGGCGCTCGTGGCCGAGGTGCGCGCCGCCGCCCGCACCTCCTCCCCGCCGTGGCGCCCCTGGGCTCCGCCGCTGCCGACGTCGCTGGGCGCGCAGGAGGCCGTGGCTCTCGGCCCCGCCACGGGCCCGGCAGACGGCCTGGTCCTGGCGGCCACGGACCACCCGCAGGAGCAGCGGCTGGGCCACTGGCGGTGGTCCGCGGACCAGCCCCTGGCCGTGCTCGGCTCGCCGGGATCGGGGCGCACGACGGCGGCGCTGGCGGCCGCGACCTCCGCCCTGGAGTCGGGCCTGGCCGTCTCGCTGTGCCTGGCGGGGGCCGTGCCCCCGCAGCTGGCGGCGGTTCCCGGCACCGGCCTGGGCACCGTCGTCGGGCCGGAGGACCCGCGGCGCCTGACGCGGCTGTGGTCGCTGGCCGCCGCCGGGGAGCTGGCCGGAGAGCTGGTCGTCGTCGACGACGCGGACGCGATGGCCGCCGCCGTTGACGAGGTGCTGGGCCCGGGCGAGGGGCAGGGCCTGCTCGAGCTGATGGTGCGCACGGCCCCGGCGACGGGCACGGGCCTGGTGGTGACCGCTCCGCTGGCCATGGCCGGCGCGAGGTGGGCGGCCCGGATCGGGCTGCGCCTGGTGCTGGGGGCGCCGCAGCCGGCCCAGGCGGCGGTGGCGGGCCTGCCGCGCGGGGTGGTGACGGGCTCGGGGGCGGGACGCGGCGTCATTGTCGACGGCGCCGCCGACGCGGATCGGGCCCTGGCCGTCCAGGTGATCGTGCCGCGGGCGCCCCGCAGGGCCCCGGGGCGCCCGGCGCGCCGGCTGGCCGCGATCCCCCGCACGGTGCCGCCCGGCCCGGGGACGTGGGCGGTGGGCGGGGACGGCGCCCTGCCGCTGCCGGTGCCCCGCGGGTGCGTGCTCGTGGTGGGGCCTCCGGGCTCGGGCCGCACGACCGCCCTGCGCGCCCTGCAACGGTGCCGGCACGAGACGCCGGAGGAGCTCCTGGTGGTCGACGACCTCGACATGGCCGAGGCGGCCGTGCACGTCGGGGTCGAGGAGGCCCTGCGGGCCGGGCGCTCGGTCCTGGCCTCGGCGAGCACCGAGCGCACCGTGGCGACCTACCGGGGGCCGCTGGCGACCCTGCGCGAGCGCGGCGACCTGGTCGTGCTGTGGCCCGCCCTGGGGCCCGCGTCGCAGGTGGCGGGGCGCTCCCTGCGGCCGGTGACCGACCCCCGTGCGCTGACGCTGCCGGGCCGGGGGGCCCTGGTCTCCAGGGCGAGCGCAGTCCCTCTTCAGGTCGCCGGCGACGCGGGGGCGGCTGCGGGCTGAGTCCCGGGCCGTGTCGTGAGCGCGAGGCGCCCGGGACCGAATACTCCCAGCTGTGAGCATAATGACATGCCGTCGACGCACCTCTCACCGCTGAACTCTTGCCAGGTCCCCGCACGCGTGTGAAAGTTTTCCAAGGAAGCGACGACCTGTTGCTCATTTCCGAGCACGGCTCGGACAGGCGGGCACGGGGCGGCCGCACTACGTACCCCCGAAGGGAGCCCTCATGGACTGGCGCAGCCAGGCAGCATGTCTCACCGTTGACCCGGAGCTCTTCTTCCCCGTCGGCAACACCGGCCCGGCTATCGCCCAGATCGCCGAGGCGAAGGAGGTGTGCGCCCGCTGCGAGGTCGTCGACACCTGTCTGAAGTGGGCCCTGGAGAACGGCCAGGACGCCGGCGTGTGGGGCGGCATGAGCGAGGACGAGCGCCGCTCCCTCAAGCGCCGGGCGGCTCGCGCCCGCCGCTCCTCCTGACGCCCCGCCACCAGCCCCGCCTCGCCCGTCGGACCGATCGGTCCGACGGGCGTTGTCTCATCCGGGGAGCGCCGGGCGGCCCGCGCCGTCCGCCCGGGGCGGCCAGGGCGCTCAGGTCGGGGCGAGCCGGGCCCGCACGACGACATCGGTCCCCTGCCCGCCGCGCGCGGAATCGGTCACGGGCCGCCAGTCGATGACGCCGCGCAGCTCGCCGTGCACAAGAGTGCTCACGATCCGGGTCCCCAGCCCC
Source organism: Actinomyces israelii DSM 43320 (assembly GCF_000711965.1). Classification (GTDB taxonomy): domain Bacteria; phylum Actinomycetota; class Actinomycetes; order Actinomycetales; family Actinomycetaceae; genus Actinomyces; species Actinomyces israelii. The sequence goes on along the minus strand of NZ_KL544004.1, from coordinate 108,132 downwards.
GTCATGACCGTGCCCGGCTCGAGGCCGACGCCGTCGTCGATCACGTGGACCGTCAGGTCGTCGCCGTCGCGCTCGGCGGTGACGGTCACCGTGCCGTCGCGGGCCTCCAGCCCGTGCTCGACGGCGTTGGTGACCAGCTCGGCGAGCACGGTGGCCAGCGCCTGGGCGGCATCGGCCTCCACCACGCCGAAGGTGCCCTCGATGTGCGTGGTCACGCGTCCGCTGGCGGTCGCCACGGCCGCGGCGCCGCGCAGCACCGAGGCGAAGACCTCGTCGAAGTCGACGGTCTCGTCCACGTTCTGGCTCAGGGCCGCGTGCACCGTCGCGATGGTGGCGACGCGGCGCTCGGCCTCGGCCAGCGCCTCGCGCGTCTCGTCGTTGGTGGCGCGGCGCGCCTGGAGGCGCAGCAGCGCGGAGACCGTCTGCAGGTTGTTCTTCACACGGTGGTGAATCTCACGGATAGTGGCGTCCTTGTTGAGCAGCGCCTGCTCGCGGCGCCGGATCTCCGAGACGTCCCGCACCAGCAGCAGGGCCCCGATGCGCCGGTCGTCACGGCGCAGGGGGATGGAGCGGATCGACAGGAACACGCCGCTGACCTCGACCTCGGCCAGCCAGGCCTGGCGGCCCATGAGCACCACCGCCATCGTCTCGTCCACGGGCGTGCGCTCGGGGATGATGGCGGGGACCGCCTCGGCGAGCACGTGCCCGTCGATCTCGTCGGTCAGCCCCAGGCGGTGGAAGCAGGAGCGCGCATTCGGCGAGGCGTAGACCACACGGCCGTCGTCATCCAGCCGGACGACGCCGTCGCCCACCCGGGGCGTGCCGTGGCGCACCCCGGTGGCGGCGCCGCGGATCGGGAAGTCGCCCTGGGCGATCATGAGGCACAGGGCGTCTGCGAGGTCCTCCTGGGCCTGGTGGACGATGCGCCCGCCCCGCATGACCCCCACCGAGGACTCCCGGGTGACCACCGCGATCGGCTCGCTGTCGCGCACCACCGGCACGTACTCCTCGCGCACGGCGGTCGTGCCCGTCCACTCCGGGTCGGCGGCGACGACGACCTGCACGCTCGTGAACGTCTCCAGCGCCAGGGCCTCGCGAACGGCGGGCATGCGCCGGCCGATGACGTCCTCGAGGTGGACGGTGGCCCCGGTGGCGGGACGGCAGTGGGCCACGGCGACGAAGCGACCGGTGTCGGTGCGGATCCACAGCACCAGGTCGGACACCGACAGATCGGCGATCACCTGCCAGTCGGCGATGAGCTGATGGAGCCAGTCGAGGTCCGCAGCAGGGAGATCGATGGCGCCGCGGGTCGAGGGAGACAGGAGGTTGGGCACAACCCGATGTTACCGGCGGCGCGAGGCCCGGTCCTCGTGGCAAGATCGCCCCATGAGGAAAACCATCTCCATGACGTACCCAGCCGACCCCCAGCGCGTTGCCACGATGCTCTCCGACCCCGCCTACCAGCAGGGCCGCGTCGACCGTTTCGGGCTCGAGGACGCCACTGTGGACGTGGCCGCGCGCGGACAGGGCTTTGTGTCCACAATCGCAGGCTCCGTGCCGCCCAGCCTCCTGCCCGCCGCCGCCAAGCGATTCGTGCGCTCCACCATCTCCTTCACCCTGGCGGAGTCCTGGGGCGAGCCCGCCGACGACGGCTCCCGCACCGGAGACATCGACATCACCCTCAAGGGCGCGCCGGTCACCGCCGGCGCCACCACCGCGATGCGCCCGGCCGGCGAGAACGCCACCGAGCTGACCATCGAGGTCGACCTGAGCGTCAGCGTCCCCCTGGTGGGGCACAAGATCGAGGAGAAGGCGATGTCGCTCACCGACCGCGCCGTCGCCGACGAGGAGGCCCGCGCCACCGCCTGGCTGGCCGAGCACTGAAAGCACTGAGACACGGGGCCGCGGGCCCAGGGCGCGTCCCCGCAGGCCGCCGTCGAGCCCTCCGGAGCGAGGCCGAACACCCTGTTCGCCCCGCTCCGGAGGGCTCGGTGGCGCTGCGGCCGGCCGCAGATCGCTGCGATTCGCTGTGGGTTACTGCGACTCAACATTCCGCCGTGCGCGAGCCTGCGTCGCATGACGCCGTCGCCGTGGCACCATCGCGCCATGAGCGAGCAGTCCGAAGTCATCACGCCGACAGAGTCCAACTCCGTGTGGGCCGAGCGCACGGGCACCCGTCAGTACCTGGGCCACAACGCCCGCGGCGCGCAGGTGCGCGTGGGCACGGGGCCCGGCGAGTTCTCCCCCGGCGAGCTCATCAAGCTCGCCCTGGGCACCTGCAACACCCTGTCGGCCGACCACCGGCTGGCCAGGGCGCTGGGCGAGGACTTCGAGGCCAACGTCGTCGTCGCGACCCTGAAGGACGACGATGAGGAGCGCTACAGCGACTTCGACGTCCAGATCGTCGCCGACTTCGCCGCCCTGACCCCCGAGCAGCGCGACACCCTCACCGCGAGGGTGGAGGCCGCTGTCGAGCGCGCCTGCACCGTCGGCCACACCATCGAGAAGGGCGCCTCGGTGCGCCTGCACCTGCTCGACGACCGGGACTGACGTCCCCGGCCCGGCTCCGGTCCCGGCGGCCCGCCCATCCGGCTCTCATTCCAGGAGGTACCCCATGGCCGCATCCGACCGCTCCACCGGTCGCTCCGCCCTCGAGCGCGCGCTCGACAAGGCACTCGCCATCCCGGCCGCCCGCATCGAGGAGCGGATCGCCCGCATGCGCCGCGACCGCCCCGGCGCCGACACGGCAGAGCTCGTCGAGCTGGCGGCCTCGCGGTTCCGCACCGAGGCCGGCCTGTCGTCCGGCGCCGTCGGGGCCTCGGCCGCGCTCCCGGTGGTGGGGGCGGGCACGGCCACGGCCCTGACCATCGGCCAGACCGCGATGTTCCTGGCCTCGGCGGTCACCTACGTGCTCACCATCGCCGAGCTGCAGGGACTGCGCGTCATCGACACCGACAGGCGCCGGGCCCTGGTGATGTCGGCCCTGCTCGGACGCGAGGGATCCGAGGCGATCCAGGGCTCGCTGGGCCTGACCACCCTGTTCTGGGCCGCCCAGTACCTGGCGCAGATGCCGCTGCCCACCGTCAAGGCCGTCAACAAGCAGCTCACGCGGCGGATGACCAAGCGGGTGGCCGCCAAGAGCGGCGCCCTTGCGCTGGGGCGCCTCATCCCCTTCGGGGTCGGCGCCGCCATCGGCTGGACCGGGGGCAGGGCCCTGGCCAACCAGGTCATCGAGGGCACCCGCTCCGCGCTCGGCCCGGCCGTGCAGCCGGCCGACCGCGCCGAGGTGATCGACGCGTGAGCCGCTCCGCGGACCGCTACCCCGCCCTGAGCGAGCTGGGGCTGCGGGCGCCCGACGGCGTCGACGTGGCCTACGAGGAGCTCCTCGCCGAGGTCCTGTCCCACGGCCTGCCCAAGGGCGACCGCACCGGGACGGGCACGCGCTCGCTGTTCGCCCGCCAGCTGCGCTACGACCTGGGGGCCGGCTTCCCGCGCATCACCACCAAGTTCGTGGCCATGAGGGCCGTCAAGGGCGAGCTGCTGTGGTTCCTGCGCGGGTCCACCAACGTGGGCTGGCTCCGCGAGCGCGGCATCACCATCTGGGACGAGTGGGCCGACGACGACGGCGAGCTCGGGCCCCTCTACGGGGCGCAGTGGCGCAGCTGGCCCACCCGCGACGGCGGGGCGATCGACCAGATCGCGAGCCTGGTCGACACCCTGCGCCACGACCCTGACTCGCGGCGCATGCTCGTGTCCGCCTGGAACGTAGGCGACCTGGGCGCCATGGCGCTGGCTCCCTGCCACGCCTTCTTCCAGTGCTACGCGGCCGGCGGGCGCCTGAGCCTGCAGGTCTACCAGCGCAGCGCCGACCTGTTCCTGGGGGTGCCGTTCAACATCGCCTCCTACGCCCTGCTGACCCACATGCTCGCCCAGCAGACCGGCATGGAGGCCGGCGAGCTGATCTGGAGTGGCGGAGACTGCCACATCTACGACAACCACGTCGTCCAGGTGCGCACCCAGCTCTCCCGGGTGCCCGCCGCCCACCCCTTCCCCGTGCTCCGCCTGAGGCCGGCGGAGTCGATCGACGCCTACACCATGGAGGACATCGACGCCTCGGCCGGCTACCTCCACCATCCCGCGATCAAGGCGCCGGTGGCCGTGTGAGCGCGCCGAGAGCCGGGCTCCCGTGAGCGGAGGGGAAGTGCGGCCCGCGGCGCCGGCGGGCGGCCTGGGCATGATCTGGGCGCAGGACGCCACCGGCCTGCTCGGCGCGCGGGGAGGGATGCTGTGGCGGGTGCCCGCGGACTTCAGGCACTTCAGGGCCACCACCATGGGCTGCGGGCTGGTCATGGGCCGCTCCACCTGGGACTCCCTGGCCGGGGCGCTGACGGGGCGCCGCAACGTGGTCCTCACCCGTGACCGCCGCTGGCGGGCCCCGGGGGCGCTGCGCGCCTCCGGCCTGCGCCAGGGCCTGGCCGCGGCCGCCCGGGGCCTGTCGGCCGAGCTCGGCGAGGACCCCCGCACGGGCGAGGCCGCGGGGCTGCCCAGGCTGTGGGTGATCGGCGGCGGGAGCGTCTATGACCAGGCCCTGGCGGCGGGGCTGCCCGATGTGCTCGTGGTCAGCGTCCTGGACCTGGACGCCGCCGAGCGGGCCCGCGAGCGCGGCCTGCCGGAGCCAGACCTGGTGCGGGCGCCGGCGGTCTGCGCCCGGCAGTGGCGCATCGACCCCGCCCGCTCCGACGCCCCGGGGACCTGGCGCCCCGTCTCCGGGGACGCCCGCTGGCGCGTGGAGACCTGGCGCCGCCTGTGAGGCCGGGGCGCCGCCCCTTTCCCGCCCCATCGCCCGGTTGTCCGCGCCCGCAGTCCGCTGGACCGGCGCGAGGAGGTGTCACCGCATGACGAACCGCCACCAAGACTTCCGTTCGAAAGTTCAGAACTTTCTAACGAAGGACTAATGTCCCTTTTTTGCAACTTTCTTGGTTGCGTACGCTTGTGTCCATCAGCCCGCCGCATAGGGTAGAAAGGAGGCATGCACACCATGGCCGCACGTCAAATGGCGATCCTCGAGACCGTTACTCGCGACGGCGAGGCATCCGTCACCGCTCTGGCCGAGGCCCTGTCAGTCTCTCAGGTCACGATCCGCAAGGATCTGGACACGTTGGAGGAGCAGGGCCTGGTACGCCGGGAACGGGGGATCGCGACGCCGGTGTCCAGCGACGATCCCGCGGGCAGGATCGCCCACCACTACGCGGCCAAGCTCCGCATCGCGCAGGCGGCGGCGGGCTCCGTCTCCGAGGGGGAGACGGTCATGATCGAGGCCGGATCGTGCTGCTCGCTTCTGGCCGGGGAGATCGCCCGCACCAAGCGCTCCTGCACCATTGTGACCAACTCGGCCTTCATCGCCGAGCACATCAGACGCCAGCCGCACGCTTCGACCATCCTGCTCGGCGGCAGCTACCAGAACGACTCCCAGGTGATGGTGGGTCCCATGATCCGCCAGGCCGTCAGTCAGTTCCTTGTCGACAAGCTGTTCATCGGAACCGACGGGTTCTCCCCCCGTGTCGGCTTCACCGGCAGGGACCAGCTCAGGGCGGAGGCCGTGCGCACCATGGCCGAGCGTGCCGAGCACGTCATCATCCTCACCGAGTCGGACAAGTTCGGCTCCCACGGCCCGGTCCCCCTGCTGGAGGCCTCCGCCGTGACCCGTGTGTGGACCGATGCGGCGATCAGCGAGCAGATGGTCGAGGAGCTGACCTCCGCGGGCGTTGACGTCTCCACGGTCGCGCCCGACGGAGCGGTGAGCGACCGCAAGGCTCGCCCCCACAGGCTCTAGTCCAGTCACCGGGCGGCAGCGAGGCCGCCCGGCCGACGCCGAGGCACGCCCGAGGCGCCATCCCGACATCCACAGCGCAGGCCCCGGCCACTGGCCGCCGGGTCCGTGACGCGCACCCGTCCTTCCACCCGTGAAGCCTCAGGGCGGCTCCAACCGGGAGCCGGCCCCGGGCCATTGCGGCCAATGGCAGGTACCTGTACCTGTCCATGATCCGCGTACCGCGAACCAGTCCAAGGAATCCGCACAGAGAGGTGCCTACTATGACTCTGACCGTACCCATTGAGCACATTGGCTCACTGCGCCGCCAGCGCGACACCCGGCCGCCCGGAACTGAGACGCTGCCCCGCAGCACCAGCTCATCCGTCTTCACGCCCACCACCCGCACCGGCTTCACCATCGGAGTCGACGTCGGCGGAACCAAGGTCGCCTACGGGCTGTTCAACGGGGAGCGCGAGCTGACCAGCCGCGTCCAGGTCCCCGCCGACCCCTCCGCCTCCCCCGAGGAGTTCCTCGACAGCATTGTCGGGACCTGCCGCGCACTGGCTGAGGACCAGGGGCTGAAGATCGACGAGCTCCGCGGCATCGGCATCGGCATGCCCTCCTACGTCCTGTACGAGGAGGGCCGGATCATCAAGACAGCCAACCTTCCGCTGCTGCACGACGTCCCGGCGCGCTCCTATCTCAGGGCCGCCCTGGGAGGGAGCGTGCGCGTCCTCATCGACAACGACGCGCACACCGGGGCGCTCGCCGAGCACCGTCACGGGGCGGGGCGGGGATTCCGGCACATGCTCTACTGCCCGGTGTCGACCGGTATCTCCTCGGGCATCATTATCAACAACGACCTCTTCCGCGGCCGCTACGGCTGGGCCGGGGAGTCGGGGCACATGATCGTCACGCCGGGCGAGGGCATCGAGTGCGGCTGCGGCAACCGCGGCTGCCTCATGTCGTACTGCTCTGGGTCCATGATCGTCAAGCATGTCCGCGCCCGTCTTGAGGCGGGCGCGGCGTCCATGATGCCCGAGCTCGCCGGGGGCGCGCAGAATATCACCGCACGCACCCTGGAAGAGGCCTGGGACGCCGACGACGAGCTGGCCCGGTGGGCGGTGGAGCAGATGGCCCGGTACATGGCGGTGTGGACCTACAACCTCTACGTGCTGCTCAATATCAACTGCTTCGTCTTCGGCGGCGGTCTGCTCAACTTCGGCGATCGGCTCTTTCCCCGCGTGCGCGAGCTCTTCGACGCCTACAACGACAACGACATGCCCGTGTACTTCAAGGAGGCCGAGCTCGGCAACGACTTCGGCATTATCGGCGCTGCGGAGCTGATGTTCCAGTGAGCACCGCCGCGCACCCCGCCGAGCAGCCGGCACCTGCACCCGAGAACCGCCCTGAGCCGCCGGAGAGCACCACTTCGAAGGGCTCCGGGTTCTCACCCCGGGGGCTGCTCGATGCGGCCATCAGTGCGATCTCGCAGATCTTCCTTCCGCTGCTCAACGCCTTGGCCGCCGCTGGCATCCTCAAGGGCCTGCTCGCGGCCCTGACCATGACCGGCCGGCTCCCCACGGAGAGCTCCGCGTACGCCGTTCTCAATGCCATGGCGGACGCGTTCTTCGCCTTCCTGCCGGTTTTCCTGGCCTTCACCACGGCGAACCTGGTCAAGGCCAACCGTTTCACCGCCGTCTTCATCGCCGTGGTGCTGCTCTACCCGAAGCTGACAGAGGCGCTCGCCGGCGGCCAGCCCGTCACCTTCGTAGGAATCCCCGTGGGGAAGGTGAACTACGCCGCCAGCGTCATCCCGATCATCTTGGCCGTCGTGCTGCTGCGCTACGTGGAGGCGGCGTGCAGGCGCCTGCTGCCCGAGGTTGTCGAGGGCCCCTTCACCCCACTGATCAGCGTCTTCGTCGTCGGCGGCGCCACCCTGGTCGCGCTGGGGCCGCTCGGCACGACGATCGGCAGCGCCCTGGCCGCCGGCTACAACTGGGTCTACGCACTGAGCCCCGTTGCCGCCGGTACGATCCTGGGAGGACTCATCCAGCTCATGGTGCTCTTCGGCTTCCACTGGGCGCTGGTGCCCATCGCAATAAGCAATATCAGCGAGTTCGGATCGGACACGATCCTGGCCTTCTTCGCCCCAGCGGTCTTCGCCCAGGCAGGCGCCTGCCTGGCCGTGTGCATCAAGACCCGCTCGCGCCCCTATCGCGCGATCTGCCTGTCCGCCGCGATGAGCGCCTGCTTCGGCATTACCGAGCCCGCCATGTTCGGCGTGACCCTTCCGCTGAAGAAGCCCCTGGTCGCCGTGTGCATCTCGGGCGCCGTAGGAGGCGCCATCGTTGGAGCCTCCGGGGCCTCCGCCATGAGCTTCGCCTTCCCGGGCCTGGCCACCCTGCCGGTCTTCCTGGGCCACGGCTTCGCCCTGATGGCCGTCGGGTGTCTGGGCGCAATGGTCCTGGCCTTCGCGCTCTCACTCATCATGCGCTTCCCCAGTGAGCCGGCAGCGCTGAAGGACGGTGAGGCGATCCGCACGTGAGAAGGCCGGACTTCCGGAAAGGCGCCTCGCACAGCCTCCGGGGCCCGGCCCCGGCCCGGGGCGGTGTCCTCGCCGCGCTCCTGCGGCGAGGACACCGTCGCCCCGGGCGCTTGAAGCCGGGCGGGAGAGTGGCGGCCCGGGGCCGGGACTGAGAGCAGACGCCTAGAAGTAGGCGGCGACGCCGTCGCCGGCCAGGGTGCGGCGGAAATCCTCCAGGTCCTCCTCGTGGAGGGCCGGCACCCCCGAGAAGCGGTACTCCCAGTCCAGCAGCTCGTACTTGCGCTCCCCGAACTGGTGGAAGGGCAGGAGCTGGACCTCCTCGACCCCCAGGCCCCGCAGGACCCGGGCGAAGCCGTGGGCGTCGTCGCGCGTGATATTGACCCCGGGGACGCAGGGGATGCGCACCACGGTGGGCACACCCCGCTCCAGGGCGCGGCGCAGGTTCGCCTTGGGCAGCGCGTCGTCCACACCGGTCCACACGCGGTGGGCGACGGCATCCCAGTGCTTGACGTCGATAAGGAGGGTGTCGATACGGTCCAGGACCTTCTCGAAGATGGCGGGGGCGCAGTACCCGGTGGTCTCGATGGCGTTGTTCAGGCCCTCGGCACGGAAGGCGTCCAGCAGGGCGACGGCGAAGCGGTGCTGGACGAGGGCCTCCCCCCCGGACAGGGTGGCCCCGCCGCCGGATTCCTCGTAGAAGGGCCTGTCCTGCATGACGACGTCGAGGACCTCCTGGACCGTCCACTGCCTGGAGTCGGGCACGAGGACCCCGGGCCGGTCGGGGTCGTGGACCTGGAGAGCCTGGAGCTTGCGGGACCCCGGGTTGGCGCACCAGGGGCAGCTCATGGGGCAGCCCTTGAGGAAGACGACGGTGCGGATACCCGGCCCGTCGTGGATGGAGAACTTCTGGATGTTGAGGACCTGCCCCCTGTCAGCCGGCACCGAGACTCCTCCGCAAGTACTTGTATCTTTCGTTCGTAAGTATATATACTTGTGCTCGAAGGGAGCAAGAGATCCGGCGAACCTCCCTCCCCCGGGCCCCACCGACCCGCCCGCGGCAGCCGGCCGCCCACAACGAGAGACAGCAGCAATGACCATCCTCCAGGCCCCCGCATCCACCCGCGGCGCCGACGCCGCCCAGGCGGCCCCCGAGCCGCACTTCGGCGCCCTCACCCCGCGCATGGCCGCCTGGCGCGACCGCCTCCTGGAGACCACGCCATCGGTCTGCGCGGAGCGGGCCACCATCACCACCCGCGTCTACCGGGAGCACGCGGCCGACCCCGTCGTCCTCAGGCGCGCCCACATGCTGCGCTCCGTCCTGGAGGGCATGAGCATCTACATCGAGCCCGAGACCCTCATCGCGGGCAACCTGGCCTCCACCAACCGGGCCAGCGCCATCATGCCCGAGTACGCGATGGACTGGGTCATCGAGGAGCTCGACGAGTTCGACAAGCGCCCCGGCGACCGCTACACCATCACCGAGGAGACCAAGCAGGCCCTGCGGGACATCGCCCCCTTCTGGGAGGGGCGGACCCTCAAGGAGCACGGGCTGGCGAACATGCCGCCGCAGGCGCGCGTCTTCTACGACCTGGGCATCATCCACCCCGAGGGCAATATCACCTCCGGCGACGCCCACATCGCGGTCAACTACCCGCGGCTCCTGGCCGAGGGCCTGGCCGCCTACAAGCGGCGCACCCGGGAGGCGCTCGACGCCCTGGACGCCACCGACGCCGAGGGCCTGAGGAAGTCCTACTTCTACCGCGCGGTCCTCATCGTCATCGACGCCGTCATCGCCTTCGCCCACCGCTACGCCGACCTGGCCGAGGACCTGGCCGCCGCCGAGCCGGCCGCCGAGCGCCGCGCCGAGCTGACCGAGATGGCGCGGATCCTGCGCCGCGTGCCCGAGCACCCGGCCACCACGCTCCACGAGGCCGTCCAGGCGGTCTGGCTCATCCAGGCGGTCCTGCAGATCGAGTCCAATGGGCACTCCCTGAGCTTTGGGCGCTTCGACCAGTACATGGGCCCCTTCTACGACGCCGACCTGGCCGCCGGCCGCATCACCCGGGACTCGGCCACCGAGCTGCTGACCAACCTGTGGCTCAAGGTCATCACCGTGGCCAAGCTGCGCAGCTGGTCCCACACCCGCTTCTCCGCCGGCGGCCCGCTCTACCAGAACGTCACCGTCGGCGGGCAGACCCGGGACGGGAGGGACGCGGTCAACGCCTTCTCCTACGTGGTGCTGCGCGCCGTCGCCCAGACCCACCTGCCCCAGCCCAACCTGACGGTGCGCTACCACCGGGGGCTGAGTGAGGAGTTCCTCTCCGAGTGCGTCGAGGTCATGCGCCTGGGGTTCGGGATGCCGGCCTTCAACTCCGACGAGGTCATCATCCCCTCGCTCATTGAGAAGGGGGTCGACCCCGCCGACGCCCGCGACTTCTCCGCCATCGGCTGCGTGGAGGTGGCCGTACCCGGCAAGTGGGGCTACCGCTGCACCGGCATGAGCTTCCTCAACTTCCCCAAGACGCTGCTGGTGGCCCTCAACGACGGCCTCGACCCGGCCACGGGCACGCGCCTGGCCCCGGCCTGCGGCCGCCTGGGGGACATGACCTCCTTCGACGAGGTCATGCGCGCCTGGGACGTAACCGTGCGCGCCTTCCAGCGGGCCGCCGTCACCCTGGACTCGGCCTGCGACCTGGCGCTGGAGGAGCTGGTGCCGGACATCCTGTGCTCGGCCCTGGTGGAGGACTGCATCGGCCGCGGCAGGCCCCTGAAGGAGGGCGGCGCCGTCTACGACTACATCTCCGGCCTCCAGGTGGGCATCGCCAACCTGGGCGACTCCCTGGCCGCCATCAAGAAGTGCGTCTTCGAGGACCGCAGCATGGGGGCCGACGAGCTGTGGGCGGCCCTGCAGTCCGACTTCGCCGGCGAGCGCGGCGAGCAGATCCGCGAGCAGCTCGTGGCGGCCCCCAAGTACGGCAACGACGACGACTACGTCGACGCCCTGCTCGTGGACGCCTACAACAGCTGCATTGACGAGATCCGCAAGAGCCGCAACACCCGCTACGGCCGCGGCCCGATCGGCGGCGTCTACTACGCCGGCACCTCCTCCATCTCCGCCAACGTCCCCCAGGGCGCCGGCACCGCCGCCACGCCCGACGGCCGCCGCGCCGGCGAGCCGCTGGCGGAGGGCTGCTCCCCCAGCCACGGCGCCGACGTCAACGGTCCCACCGCGGTCTTCAAGTCCGTGGGGAAGCTCCCCACGCACGACATCACCGGCGGAGTCCTGCTCAACCAGAAGGTCAACCCCTCCATGCTGCGCAAGCCGGAGGACCGCGCCAAGCTCATGATGATGCTGCGGACCTTCTTCAACCGCCTGGAGGGCTTCCACGTCCAGTACAACGTGGTCTCCCGCGAGACCCTCCTGGACGCCCAGGCCCACCCGGAGAAGCACCGCGACCTCATTGTCCGCGTGGCCGGCTACTCCGCCTTCTTCAACGTGCTGTCCCGGGCCACGCAGGACGACATTATCGCCCGCACGGAGCAGAGCCTCTGAGCCGGGCGGACAGGACGAGGAGCAGAAGCACGGATATGACCACCACGGGACTGGAGATCCTCTTCGACACCGCCGACCTCGCCCAGGTCGAGGCCGGCGCGGACATCTACCCCCTGACGGGGATCACATGCAACCCCAGCATTATCAAGAAGGAGGGCGCGGTGGACCTGCTGGACCACCTGCGCGCCGTCCGGAGCATCATCGGCGCCGAGCGCGGCCTGCACGTGCAGGTGATCGCCCCGAATGCCGACGGGATGCTGGCCGAGGCCCGTGCCCTCCTCGACGGCGTGGACGAGGGGGTGTACGTCAAGGTCCCGGTGACCGAGGAGGGCCTGCGCGCCATCAAGGCGCTCAAGGCCGACGGCGTGCGCGTGACCGCCACCGCCGTCTACACCCGCCTTCAGGGCACCATGGCCATTGCGGCGGGGGCGGACTACCTGGCCCCCTACGTCAACCGCATGGCCAGCCTGGATGTGGACCCCTACGCGGTGGTGGCCCACCTGGCGGCGATGGCCGACCGGGCCGGCACGGGCTCGAAGGTCCTGGCGGCGAGCTTCAAGAACGCCGGACAGGTCAACCGGGCCCTGGCCGCCGGGGCGCACGCTGTGACCGCGGCCCCCGAGGTGGTGCGCGGCGCCCTGGAGTCCGCCGACGTCACCGCCGCCCTGGCCGGCTTCACCCGGGACTGGGCGGGCACCTTCGGGCGCGAGACCCTGCTGTAGCCGGGCCGGGGAGGCCGACCCGAGCCGGGGCCCGCCGCCTTCGCGCGGTTCCGGGCCCCGGCGTCGTAGGAGAACGGTCAGGAGTACCTCTCCTCGAAGTGGCGCTCCAGGGACTCCAGGGAGTGCCCCTTGGTCTCGGGCAGGAACCTGACGTAGAAGGCCAGGGTCCCCAGGTTGACGGCCGCGAAGATGAAGAACACATTGCCCTGGACCGCCTCGATGAGATTCGGGAAGGTGAAGGTGACGATGACGTTGCCCACCCAGTTGCAGAGCACGGCGATGCCGTTGGCCAGGCCGCGCACGCGCATGGGGAAGATCTCGGAGAGCATGAGCCAGAAGGTCACGCCGATGAAGCACTGCATGAAGTAGAGGAAGGAGAGCATGAACAGCAGCACCAGGAGGCTGCGCACCATCGACTCGGGCAGCAGGAAGACCAGCCCCAGGGCGATCAGCGAGGCCACACAGCCGATCTGCCCGGTCACGATCATGCGGCGGCGCGGCAGCCGCCTGAGGAAGTAGGTGATGCCGATGTACACCGAGATCACCGAGACCGCCCCGTTGGCGATGGTCGCCACGATCGAGGCCTGCGACCCCATTCCCGTGGAGATCAGGATGGTGGGGGCGTAGTACATGATCCCGTTGACCCCGGTGAGCTGCGACAGCAGGGCCAGGCCGATGCCGATGAGGGTGATCCTGCGGATCCACGGCACCTTCAGGTCGGCCCAGGAGCCGCCGCCCATGCGGGCCTCCTCCTCGACGCGGAGCACGATGTCCTCGCCCTCCTCCTCCACCCGGTCGGGGGTGCGGACCTCGTTCAGGACGGCCCACATCTCCTCGAGGCGTCCCTTGCGGGCCAGCCAGCGGGGCGACTCGGGCAGCAGGTGGATGCCGACCCACAGCCCGATCGCCGGCAGGGTGGCCAGGACCAGCATCCACCGCCAGGCGTTGGCGCCCGGCCACACCGTGGCGATGACGGCGTTGCAGGTGTAGGCCAGGAGCTGGCCGGTGACGATCATGAGCTCGTTGCGGGAGACCATGGTGCCGCGGATCTCCACCGGTGAGAGCTCGGAGAGGTAGACCGGCACGGTTGCCGATGCCCCGCCGACGCCCCGCCGACGCCCAGCCCGAGGACGAAGCGGAAGACGGTGAGCACCGGCATGCTGGGAGCCAGCGAGCAGCCCAGCGCGCCGATGAGGAAGATGACGGCCACCATCATAATGTTGCGCCTGCGGCCGAAGCGGTCGGACAGCCTCCCGCCGCTCAGGGCCCCCAGGGCCGCCCCCACGGTCAGGGCGCTGGTGACGATCGACTCGTCGAAGGCGGTCAGCGCCAGGCCGCCCTCGGCGACCGGGTTCCTCAGGAAGGGCAGCGCCCCGGAGATGACCCCGGTGTCGTAGCCGAAGAGCAGGCCGCCCAGGGTGGCGATGGAGCGGATGGTCAGCAGACGGCGGTCGACGCCGCGCTGGTCAGGCGCGGGCCGGTCGGAGGCGGGCCGGTTGGTCGCGGCGCTCATGCGGGCGCCCCCTCGGACGGCAGGGACTCAGGCGGCAGGGAGAAGGTCCGGATGAAGTCGTCGAGGGCGTCGTCGCTGCTCCCGGTGGCGAAGGCCTCCATGGCGACAGTGCCGTGGTAGCCCATGGCCCCCAGTGCGGCGGCAACGGCGCTGTAGCTGATCTCGCCAGTGCCGGGCTGGGCGCGCCCGGGGACGTCGGCGACCTGGATCTCCCCGATCCACGGCCGGCAGGCGCGGCACAGCTCGATGAGGTTCCCCTCCCCGATCTGGGCGTGGTAGAGGTCGAGGTTCATCCGCAGGTGCGGGGAGTCGACGGCCCGGACCAGGGTGCGGGTGTCCCGGGCCAGGGCGAAGGGGCATCCGGGGTGGTCGACCGGCAGGTTGAGGTTCTCCAGGGTGAAGGTGCGGCCCGCCGCCCTTCCGAGCTCGGCCAGGCGCCGCAGGGTGTGAGCGGCGCGCAGCCAGTCCGCGGGCGTGGGGTGCTCGTTGGCGACGACGGGGATGCCGCCCTCCCCCAGCCCGGTGCCGTGGACGTTGAGGCGCGGGCAGTCGATCTTCTCGGCGGCCGCCAGGGACTGCTCGGCGGTGGCCAGCAGGCGGGCGGTGCCGTCGTCGGTGGTGAGGTCGCCCTCGATGTAGCCGGTCATGGAGACGACCTCGACGCCGTCGGCGCGCGCGGAGGCCAGGGCGTCGAGGTCCTTGGCGGACCAGTCCCACATCTCGACCTTCAGCCCGCGGGCGGCGATGCGCTGCGCGCGGTCGAGGAAGGGCAGGTCGGTGAAGATCATCTCAGCGCAGGCGGCGAGGGTGAAGGCGTTGTCGGCGGGAACGGTGACAGTGCTCATCGGGCGGCCTCCTGGGTGGCGACGATGCGGACGGGCGGAGCGGGTGACATGGTGGTTCCTTCGTCATGTGCGCGTCATGTGCGGCGGAGCCCGCGCCTCGAGGGCGGGTCCGAGGCTCCACCGGACGGCTCCGGTGCCGGCCAGTGGTGACAAGGAAACTAGCACGTTCTAGACACATAGGACCGAGGCGACGTCAAGTCTATAAATTGATAGTGATCTTTCTCAGCAATCACAACGATATATGACATGCGAGTCTCGCGATAACGTTCTAGATTTCTAGCTGATACAGTTGCTCCCGTAATGCTCCGCCGTCGCTCAGCGGAACGCCGGGCGACGGCGCAGTCGAAGAGAGGCGGGAAAGCCGTGACGAAAAAGCCACGAGAGGGCGGGCGCTCACGGGGGCGCGCCCGGAAGGTGACGCTCGTCGATGTCGCCCGCGAGGCCGACTGCTCGGTCTCCCTGGCCTCGATCGTCATGCGGGACGCCGCCGGGGCCTCGCAGGAGACTCGGCGCCGGGTCAAGGCGGTCGCCGCGCGCCTGGGCTACCGACCCGACCAGCGGGCGCGCGCCCTGCGATCGGCGCGCTCGGGGCTCATCGGGGTCACCTTCGGGGTGCACCAGCCCTTTCACGCCGAGATCATCGACGGCCTGTACGCGGCCGCGGAGGCCAGCGGGCACGAGCTGGTGCTGTCCGCCGTGGTCGGACCGGTCGATGACCGGCGGGCCGCCGAGACCCTTCTGCGCGACCGCTGCGAGGCGCTGATCATGGTCGCCCCCGCGTTCGGCACCGCCCGTCTGCGCATGCTGGCCGCCGAGGTCCCCGTCGTCGCGGTCGCCCGCCCGCTGTCCTGCCCCGGCGTCGATGTCGTGCGCATCGACGACCGCGGCGGCATCGCCATGGCGGTCGACCACCTCGTGGGCCTCGGGCACCGGCGCATTGTGCACGTCGACGGCGGGACCGCGCCGTCGAGCCCCGAGCGGCGGGCCGGCTACCTGGAGGCGATGGCGGCGCACGGCCTGAGCGCGCAGGCCTCGGTCCTGCCCGGCGGACTCGAGCAGGAGCACGGGGCGCATGCGGCCGCCGAGCTCCTCGAAGAATCCGGCCACGAGCTGCCGACGGCGATCACGGCCTTCAACGACCGGGCGGCCTTCGGCCTCCTCCAGGGGCTGCTCATGGCGGGCGTGGACGTGCCGGGGCGGGTCAGCGTGATCGGCTTCGACAACGCCCGCCGCTCCGATGCCGCTCTCGTCCCGCTGACGACCATCGACCAGAACCCGGGTCTTATGGCCCGGCTCGCGCTGGAGCGGGCGATCGGGCGCGCCGCAGACCAGTATCTGCCCACCGAGCAGGTGCTGGTCCCCCGCCTGATCGAGCGGGCCTCGACGGCCCCGCCCGCCGGGGCCGATCGCCGGTGGACCGGCATCAGCCCCCGACCAGGCCCTGCTCCTTGAGCCAGTCGGAGGCGATGACGCCCGAGCCGACCTTCTCCTCGGTGGAGCGGGCATTGAGGGCACGCAGCTCCTCAATGCCCAGACGCGCCGAGACCGTGTCAATGGCCTGAGCGGCGCCGACGGCGAGGGTCCTGCGCACCAGCGGGGTGACGTTCTCCGGGAGGATGAGGCCCTTGGGGTCCTCCAGCACGACGAGGCCGTTGTCCACGATGGCCGGGCTGGAGCTGGGGATATTGGCCGCGTCCACGGTGCCGTCGGTCAGCGCCTTGACTGTGAGCGGGCCCCCGGTGTCCTCCACCGGCTCGACCTTGGCGTCCACGCCGTAGGCGGACTTCAGCCCGCTCGGCCCGTAGGGGCGGGTGGACAGCTCGGAGTTCGCGGCGACCATCACGGTTCGCCCGAGCTTGGCGAGGTCCGCGATGGAGGTCAGGCCGTGGGCGTCGGCGGCCTGACGGGTGACCGTGTAGGTGTCCTGGTCGGTGGCCTCGGCCGAGGCCAGGATGGTCAGACCCCCGGGCAGGACCGCGAGCAGCTCGGCGCGCACGGAGTCGGCGTCGGCCGCCGTCCCGGTCCCGGCGTCGGAGACCGTACCGGTGGGCGCCTCCGCGGAGGCCCCGGTGGTGGCCTGGTCCTTGCTGGTGTAGTACTGGAGGAGGTTGCCGCCGTACTCGGGGATGACGTCGATGTCGCCGGACTCGAGCTGGGGCAGGTAGATCTCGCGCTGCCCGATCTGGTAGGTGCGCGTGACCGTGTAGCCGGCCTCCTCCAGGATCTGGGCGTAGAGCTCGGCGATGATCTCATTGGAGAAGTACTGCTGACTGCCCACGACAATGGGCCCGTTCCCCCCGCTGCCGCCGCGCTCAGAGGCGAAGGGGTCCTTGCCGAGACCGCAGGCGCCGAGCGCGCCGCCCAGAGCAGCCAGGCCCGTCCCGGAAAGAAGACGGCGGCGGGTGGTGGAGAGCATCAGGAGTCCTTCCTGTGGCGCGTGCCGGCCGGTGCGACGGCTCGTTGAACGGTACTGAAGACGGCCTCGGAGAACAGTGCCAGGACGACGACCAGAAGGGAGGCCACGAGCATCATGGTGTACTCCTGGGTCTTGAGGCCGAGGAACATGAGACTGCCGAGCCCGCCCGCGCCGGTGTAGGCGGCCAGGGTCGCGGTGGCGATGACCTGGAGGCTGGCCGAGCGCAGCCCGCCGACGAGCTGGGGCGCTCCGAGGGGGATCTCGACGCGGACGAGCACCTGGGCCTCGCTCATGCCGCTGGCGCGGGCGCCGTCGACGGCCATGTGGTCGGCGGCCTCGATGCCCGTGTAGGCGCCCGCCAGCACACTGGGGAGGGCCAGGATGACCAGGGCGAGCAATGGCGCGCGCAGACCGATGCCCAGCGCCAGGCCGAACAGGGTGATCAGGCCCAGCGTCGGCAGGGCGCGCACGGCCCCGGAGACGGCCACGGCCAGGCCCCGCCCCCTGCCGGTGTGGCCCACCCACCATCCCAGCGGCACCCCGATGATCGCGGAGACGCCCACGCCCAGCAGGGAGTAGCCCACGTGCTGGGCAATGAGAGTGCCGAGGCCCATGGCACCGGTCCAGTGGTCGGCGTCCAGGATGTAGTCGAGGGTGCTCTCAAGGTAGTTCATGCGTCCTCCTGGTCGGCCTGCGCCCCGGCGCGCCGGCCGCGGGTCCAGGGCATGAGCACCCGTCCTCCCAGGACGACCAGGCCGTCGAGGACGAGGGCCAGCAGCACCGTGATCACCAGGCCGGTGAGGATCTCCGCGGTCAGGCCGCGCTGCAGACCCTCGGTGAAGAGCCAGCCCAGGCTGCGCACGCCCAGCACCGCCCCGACCGTCGTCAGGGACACCGTGGAGACGGTCACCACCCTCAGCCCGGCCAGGATGGCGGGGCCGGCCAGCGGCAGCTCGACGGTGAGGAAGCGGCGCACCGTCCCCATGCCCACGGCCGTGGCGGCGTCGCGCACGCGCTGGTCGACCGCCTCGAGGGCCTCGACGGCGGTCGGTACGAGCAGCGCCAGCCCGTAGAGGGTCAGGGCGACCACGACATTGGCGACGTCGCGGATCCCCGTGCCCAGCACGAGCGGGAGGATGACGAACATGGCCAGGGAGGGGACGGCGTACATCAGCGAGGCCCCGGAGACGATGAGCGCCCGCAGGGGCGCGACCCGCTGCGCCAGGCGCGCCAGGGGCAGGGACAGCACGAACGTGGCCAGGACCGCCGGGACCACCTGCAGGAGGTGGGCGATCAGGTGGGCCTCCACCTGCGGGATGTTGGCGAGCAGCCAGCTCACGTGCCGACCGCCTCGTGAGCGCGGGCCCGCCCAGCTGCCTGCTCGGCGGCGGAGGCGTCGTCCAGGACGCCCAGCGTCCTCCCGGCCGCATCCTGGACGACCCGCTTCCCGGCGACCTCGCGCAGGCGCAGCGCGCGCTCGGAGTCGTCCAGGCCGAGGAAGCGGGCGACGAAGCCGTCGGCGGGGGCGGCCACGAGCTCGGCGCCGGTGCCCCGCTGAGCGATGTTGGCGCCCTCGCTCAGCAGGATGATCTCGTCGCCGAGCAGCAGGGCCTCGTCGACGTCGTGGGTGACGAAGACAATGGTCTTGGCCAGGTCCGCCTGGATGCGGAGGAGCTCGCGCTGCAGCTCGCGGCGCACCAGCGGGTCGACGGCGCCGAAGGGCTCGTCCATGAGCAGGACGCCGGGATCGGCGGCCAGCGCCCGGGCCACCCCGACGCGCTGGGCCTGCCCGCCGGAGAGCTGGTGGGGGTAGCGCTGGGCGAGCTCGCGGTCCAGGTCCAGCATGTCCATGAGCTCCAGGGCGCGCGTGCGGGCGGCCCGGCGATCGGTTCCGTTCAGGCGGGGCACGAGGATGATGTTGTCGAGAACCCGGCGGTGCGGGAGCAGGCCGGCGGTCTGCATGACATAGCCGATGGAGCGCCGCAGCGCGACGGGATCGCGCTCGCGCACGTCCTGGCCGTCGAGCAGAATGCGCCCGCCGGTGGGCTCGACCATGCGGTTGACCATGCGCAGCAGGGTCGTCTTGCCGCAGCCGGAGGAGCCGAGCAGAACCGTGATGGTGCCCACGGGCAAGCAGGCGGAGAAGGACTCGACGGCCGGCGGGGCGTCCCTCCGCCCGCCCGCGAGTGCGGGATAGCGCTTGGTGACGGCGTCGAACTCGATGGTGCTGGCCGTGTGGGCCACGCCGGGGGCAGAACTCACGCTCGGGGTCTCCCTTCCGCGTGCACGCACATCTGTCCGGCACGCGCGTCCACCGTAGCAGCCCCGACCCGCTTACGTCGATTCGATGTATCCTGCGTGTCGTGCTCGCCCTCAAGATCCTCGGGTTCCTCGACGACGGCCCGCTGCACGGCTACGAGCTGCGCCGCCGCATCGTCGAGCTCGGCGGCCCCGGGAGCCACCTGTCCGACGGGGCCCTCTACCCCGCGCTGGCCCGCCTGGAGGCAGCCGGCTACCTGGTCCGCACCGCGAGGCCCGGGGGGCGGGGCCGCGCCCGGCGCCGCATTGAGATCACGACGGCGGGCCGCGAGCACCTGCACGCCCGGCTGCGCCACCCCGACGAGACGGAGATGACCTCCACGCCCCGCTTCCTGACGGTGCTCGCCTTCCTGTCGCGCCTGCCGGCCGCAGCCGACCGCGAGGCGGTGCTCCGCCGTCGGCTGGCGATCCTCCAGGCCCCGGCGCCGGCCTTCTTCTACGACGACGGCGCGCCCCGCCGCTCCGCCCGGGAGCCCGACCCGTACCGCCGGGGCATGGCGCGCGTGGCGGGCGCCGCCCGCCGCGCCGAGATCGAGTGGCTGCACGAGATGCTCGACGATGAGCACGATGAGCACGATAAGCACGATGAGCACTGAGACGCGCGCACCTCCGGCGCACGGTCGCGCCGGGCACAAGCCGACCAAGGAGCCTCCTGTGACGCCCACCACCATGCGGGCTGCGGTCCTGACCGCGCCCGGCATCGACAACCTGCACGTCACCGACCTGCCCGTCCCCTCGCCCCGACCGGGCTGGGTGCGGATCAGGGTCATGGCCTTCGGCCTCAACCGCAGCGAGTACCACTCGGTGACCGGGCAGGCCGAGGGCATGTCCTACCCGCGGGTCCTTGGCATCGAGGCGGCCGGCGTCGTCGACCTCGACCCCGAGGGCGTGCTCGCCGCGGGCTCGCAGGCGGCCACCATGATGGGCGGTATGGGGCGGGCCTTCGACGGCGGCTACGCGCAGTACGTCGTCGTGCCCCGCGAGCAGGTCATCGTCTTCTCCTCCGACCTGCCGTGGAAGGTCATCGGCGCGGTGCCCGAGACCCTGCAGACGGCGCACGGCTCGCTGACCACCGGCCTGGACCTGCGGCCGGGGCAGTCCCTGCTCGTGCGGGGCGGGACCTCCGCCCTGGGACTGGCGGCGGCCGCGCTCGCGGCGGACCGGGGCTGCCGGGTCCTGGCGACCTCGCGGCGCGAGGCGGGGCGGGTGCTCCTGGCCTCCCGGGGCGTGGAGGCCCTGCTCGACGACGGCGCCGTGGCGGCGCAGGTCCGCCGTCGTCTGCCCGAGGGAGTGGACGCGGTCCTGGAGCTCGTGGGTGTCCCCGCGCTGCGCGACTCGCTGGCGGCGACGGCCGCGGGCGGCACGGTGTGCTTCGCGGGCATGCTGTCGGACTCCTGGGCGATCCCCGACTTCTACCCGATGGACTGGATCCCCACCGGGGTGAGGCTGACCACCTACTCGGGCCAGGCCCACAACCTGCCCGCGGCCGAGCTTCAGCGGGTCCTGGACCGGGTCGCGGCGGGTGGGCTCGACCTGGCGCCGGTGCACGCCTACCCGCTGGAGGAGATCGTGACGGCGCAGCGGGACATGGCCGCGGGCGCGCACACCGGCAAGCTCGTGGGCCTGCCCTGGGCCTGAGGGCCCGGCAGGTCCGCCGGCACCGCCCCGGCCCTCAGCCCAGGAGGGCCCCCAGGACCAGGCAGACGACGGCGATCGCGGGCAACGATCCCTGCTTGAGGGCGGCGCCGCGGTGGGCGGGCGACTTCAGGGCCAGGACGAGCGCGGCGGCGAGCATGGAGCCGGTGCCGAACAGCGCCAGGGCCGTCCCCGCCCACGAGGCGGGGCCCGGGCCGCCCGCGGCCCGGAGGAGGACGCCGAGGAGGGCCTCAAGAGCGAGGAAGAGGTTGTAGAAGCCCTGGTTGTAGGCGTAGAAGGCGTGGGGCCGGGCCTCGGCGGGGGTCCCGCCGAAGGTCTTTCGGGCCAGCGGCCCCTCCCAGGCGATGGACTCCATCCAGAAGATGAGGACGTGGAGGGCGGCGGCGAGGACGGCGGCGGCCAGGCCGACGGATGTGACGGCCCGCATTACGAGGCCCGCTCCCCGGCCGGGTGCGCGGAGACGAGGTCGTCCGCGCCGCTGCCTGACCCGTGGGGCGCGTCGTCCTCGAGCCCGGCGAGCACGACGCGCGCGATCATGCCCGCGGCCATCTCGTAGCCGGCGGCGGAGGGGTGGAAGCCGTCGTCGGCCCAGAAGCCGTCCTTGAGGTCGCAGTGGGCGACATCGACGAAGGGCACGCCCCGCTCGGCGCAGACGGCCGCCGAGGCCTCGGTCTGGGCGTCGGTCCACTCGCGCAGGACCGAGCGCAGGGTCGCCATGAGGGCGGGGCTGCGGTAGAGCTGGCCGGCGCTGCAGGCCACGACGTGCCGACCGCGCCGCGCGGCGCCGTCCAGGACGGCCGCGAGGTCATCGGTCCACTCCTGAAGGCTGCGGCGGGCCATGAGGTCGTTGGAGCCGGCGCACACGAAGAGCACGTCGGCGTCGTCCACCTCGGGCAGGAAGCGGTAGCGCACGCGGCGCATGGTCGCCCCCAGTCTGGCGTGGGTGGCCCACTCGACGTCGCGCCCGGCCCCGGCGGCGACGAGGCGGGCGATGCGCGGCACGAGGGCCTGGTCCTGGGCCTGCACGCCCGAGCCGGCGACGAGGGAGTCCCCGACGGCGGCCAGCCTGAGCGGCGCGCTGGAGCCGCGGACGGCCCCGGAGCCGGCGGGCGCCGTCGTCCCGTCGGGCGTCACGACGCCCTCGCGCTCCCCCGGCGGCTCCGGAGCGAGACGCACGGTGCGGCGGGCGAGCGCCGCCTCGGCGACGGCCAGGGAACGGCGCAGCCCGCGACGGATGCCGCGGCCGGGTGCTGGCCCGGATGGAGAGGTGCTCACGTGACGCGAGTCTACGACCGCGCGCCCGCCGCCGATCTGCGGGATCGGGCACACCGGCGGCTCATGCGCCGGGGCGCTGAGCGACCTCGTCGGTGTAGTCGCCGGCGACGATCTCGACGCAGTTGCCCTCGGGGTCGAGCAGGACCGCCTCGTAGTAGCCGTCGCCGGTGAGCCGGGGCCCGTCGACCACGGGCACCCCGGCGGCGCGCGCCCGGGCGGCCAGGTCGTCGACGTCGGCGCGGCCGGGCAGGGCGAAGGAGATGTGGGCCCAGCCGAGGGCCTCGGCGTCGGGGCGGGCGGTGATGTCGGGGCGGCTCATGAGCTCGAGCCGGCTACCGCGCCCGCCGGGTCTGCCGGGCGCATCGCCGGAGGTGTCGGGGGCGAAGGTGAGGATGAAGGTGCGCAGGCCGGTCCTGGGATTGTGGTACTCGCCGTTAGACCGTCCTGCGAACCAGCGGGCGTAGAAGTCGCGTGCGCCGGCGAGGTCGGAGACCCAGACGGCGGCGTGGTCGATGCGGGGCATGCGTGCCTCCTCTCGGGCGGCGTGCTGGTACTCGGTCCCGGGCGTCTGCTCGCGCAGGGAGGTGCTGCGCATTTTAGATGACTGACTCCGGGGGCGCCGGTTCTGCCCGGCCCTCGGCGGCCCCGGGCCCGGGCCGGCGGCCTCGGAACAGATCCCCGGGGAGGATCTCAGCCCTTGACGGCGCCCTCCGTCATCCCGGAGATGAACTGCCTCTGGAGAGCCAGGTAGAGCACCGCCGCGGGCAGGGCCACGAGCACGGCGCCGGCGGCCAGAAGGGTGGAGCCCTGCGTGTACTGGCCCTGGAAGAGGGCCAGCCCCAGCGGCGCGGTGCGCACCCGCCCCGAGGGCGACATCACCAGGGGGATGAGGAAGTCGTTCCACGTCCACATGAAGGTCAGGACGATCTGGGTGACGACGGCGGGCCGCCCGATGGGCAGGAGCACGGAGCACAGGATGCGGATGTCGCCGGCGCCGTCGATCCGCGCCGCCTCCAGGATCGCGGGGTCCACGCCCCGGAAGAAGGCCCGCATCCAGAAGGTGCCGAAGGCGAGCGACTGGGCCGTCTGCGGCAGGGCCACCGCCCAGACGGTGTCGGTGAGCCCCAGGCCGCGCAGGTCGAAGAACAGGGGCAGGACGACCGCCTCGGAGGGGACCATGATGCCCAGCAGGAAGACGTAGAAGAGCGCCTCGGATCCCCGGGGCCGCAGGATCCCCAGGACGTATCCGCT
The DNA here is from genome assembly GCF_000711965.1 of Actinomyces israelii DSM 43320. GTDB lineage: Bacteria > Actinomycetota > Actinomycetes > Actinomycetales > Actinomycetaceae > Actinomyces > Actinomyces israelii. Next base: position 84,222 of record NZ_KL544004.1, on the reverse strand, counting down.
CATGAGCGAGAGCACCAGCGCGGCGCCGACCACCAGGACGGTGATGAGCGCCGAGTTCCGCATGTACTGGGAGAAGTGTCCCTGCTCCCATGCGGCGGCGAAGTTCTCGACATGGCCCCAGCCCGTCTGCCCGACGCCCTGGGGGCTCAGCGCCAGGAGCAGGACGTAGGCGATGGGGGCCAGGGCCTGGAGCGCGAAGAGCACCAGGACGGCGTAGCCGGCGGTCTTCTCGGCGGCGGAGGCTCTCATCGTCCGCGCTCCCCGAAGAGGTTGATCGTCAGGTTGATGACGAAGATGACCGCGGTCAGGATGACGGCGAGGGAGGAGGCCGTCCCGACCCGGCCCAGCCGGAAAGCCTGGTTGTAGACCTCGTAGGAGGGCACGGTCGTGGATGCGCCCGGCCCTCCCGAGGTGGTGACGTAGACCAGGTCGAAGGTCTTGAGCGCGGCGATAATGGTCAGGGTGAGTGACACGAGGACCTCGGCCCTGACTCCGGGGAGGGTCACGTACCACAGGCGCCGCCACCAGCCCGCCCCGTCGAGCGTGGCGGCCTCGTAGTAGTCCCTGGGGATGGCGGCGATCCCGGACATGAGGAGCACCGTCACCAGCCCGGTGCTCACCCAGGTGCCGATGAGGCCGACGGCGATGAGCGCCGTCGAGAAGTCCCCCAGCCAGGCCCGGGTCAGGGCGTCCAGGCCCAGCGCGCGCAGGGCTGAGTTCAGCAAGCCGTCGGGGGCGTAGATGCGCCGCCAGGCGACCGCCAGCACCACCATGGCGACCACCTGGGGCAGGAACACCACCGTGCGGAAGAAGCCGAGGCCCTTCAGCCGGGCGCGTGTGAGCAGGTCGGCCAGCACCAGGCCGATGGCCAGGGGGATGAGGGCGTAGAAGACGATGAGGACCAGGGCGTGCCCGAAGGCGCCCAGGAGGCGGTCGTCGGAGAGGGTCTGCACGTAGTTGTCCGCCCCCGCCCAGGTCCCCGTGCCCAGCCCGTCCCACCGGTAGAGGGAGAGCAGGAGCACGCGGGCCAGGGGGTAGAGCATGAACGCCCCGTAGAGGGCCAGGGGCGGGGCCATGAGGCCGAGCGCGGCGAGCCTGCGTCCGCTGCGCCTGGACGGCTTGGCCGGGAGGTGCGGCGCCGGCGGGCGGGGCCTGTCGGTCTGTGCGCTCATGGTCTCCTGCGTCTCCTGCGTCTCCTGTGCGGGCGTGGCGGCCTGCGGGCCTGCGGTGGCGGTCGGGCCGCGGCCGTCAGCGGCCGTCAGCGGCCGTCAGCCGTCGATGAACTCGGTGTAGGAGGCCTGGAGGGCGTCGGTGAACTCCTGGGGCCGGGTCCGTGCGTCCAGGAGGCCCTGGAGGGCGTCGCCCAGGACCTGGTCGAAGGTCGGCGTGGCGTAGTCGAGGTAGGGCAGGATCTCGCCGTCGGTGGTCAGCTCGCTGAAGGCGCGCATGACGTCGTTGGTCACGGAGTCCTCGGCGGTGGCGAAGCCGGCGGTGCCGTTGACCGGGACGTTGCCGGTGTCGGCCAGGACCTGCATGGCCTCGGCGCTGGTGATGAAGCTGATGTAGGCCGCCGCGACATTGGGGTCCTTGGCCGCCGAGGTGATCGCGAAGGGCAGGCCGGTGCCGCCGGTGGTGCGGACCTTGTCCATCCCCGCGGCCCTGGGCGGGAGGATGAAGGCGACGTCGGAGCCCATGACCGCCTTCAGGTCGGGCGCCAGCCAGGAGCCGGCCATGAGGAAGACGCCGTCGCCCCGGGAGAAGCTCTGCCACACGGTGTCGTAGTCGAGGCCGTTGAAGCCGTCGTTGAAGTAGCCCCTGGTGGCCCACCCCTGGAGCTCGGTGGCCGCGGCGAGGTTCTCCGGGGTGTTCCAGGAGGCCCCGGCACTGCCGAAGCCGAGGGCGCGGATGGTCGCGGCGTCCACGTGGGCGCCCTGGACGGGGCCGAAGACGTGGAGGCCGGGCCACTTCTCGACATTGCCGAGCATGAGCGGGGTCTGCCCGGCGTCCTTGATGGTGGCGAGCTGGCCGGTGAAGTCCTCCCAGCTCCGGGGCGCGGCCAGGCCCAGGGCGGACAGGCGCGACCTGGAGTAGTAGATGCCCACGGCCTCGCCGACCTGGGGCAGGCCCCACAGGGAGCCCTCCCCGAAGGTGGCTCCGTCCGCGGAGTAGGAGGAGTAGGCCAGGATGGAGGGCGGGTAGGCGGCGTCCCAGCCGTAGGCGCTGATCCAGGGGTCCAGGGGGCGCAGCTGGCCGGCGGAGACGAGCTGGCCCATGGTGCTGCGGCTGTTGTTGGCCTCGACGACGTCGGGGGCGTCCTCGCCGGTCAGCGCCAGGCGCAGGGTGGTCTGAAGGTCGTCGAAGGACTGGGAGACCCGGTTGATGGTGATGTTCGGGCAGGCCCGCATGAAGGCGTCGTTGAGGCGCTGCATCTGCTCGTTCTGGCTGCCGCGGACCTCCTGGTCCCAGACCGTGAGGATCTGCTCGGGCGCGGAGGCGATGTCGGTGGACACCTCCACGGGGGTGGCGCCGGCCGAGGCGGAGCCGCCCTTGGGGGCGCAGGCGGACAGGGAGGCGGCGACGGCGAGCGCACCGGAGCCGAGCAGGAGGCCGCGGCGGCTCATGGGGCGCGAGTCGACAACGGCGGCAAGAGGGGTGGGGCTCATCGGAGGGCTCCTTCATGCGGTTGCGGAGTGGTCGGGGAGATCGCCTGGACGTCGTCGATGGCGTCGATGGCGTCGATGGCGTCGATGGCGTCGAGCAGGTCCAGGAAGCTGAGGTCGTAGCCGGGGACGGGGCTGATCCGGCGGGCGCGCGCGGCGAGCCGAGCGGGGGTGGGGGCGCCGGCCGAGCCGCCCGGGTGCTCGACCGCCAGGGAGGCGGCGATGCTCGCCAGGCTGAGGGCCGTCCTCAGGGGCAGGCGGTGGATCAGGCCCCAGGTCAGGGCGGCGGTGAGGCAGTCTCCGGCGCCGGTGGCGTCCACCGCCCGGGCGGGGGCGGCCGGCAGGGCGATCTCCTGCTCGCCGTCGCAGGCGACGACGCCGCGGCTCCCGCACGTGACGACGGCCACCGGGACCCGCTCGGCGAGCGCGCGGGCCGCGTGGCGCGCTGAACCGGTGCGGGTGTAGCGCACGGCCTCGGCGTCGTTGGGGGTGACGGCGTCCGCGATGTCGAGCGCGGCGAGGTCGGCCGGGTCCCATCGGCCGGTGGCGTCCCAGCCGACGTCGCCGACGACGGTGGCGGGCTCCCGCCCGGTGCGCCAGGAGCTGATGGTCCTCCGGTTCGCCGCCAGGGCGCGCAGGTCGGCCAGGAGCGCGCAGGGGGCGGGGAGGCCCGCCAGCGGCGGGGTGGCGTCCGACCCGCAGCTGGTCATGGCCCGGTCGCCGTCGAGGCCCAGGGACACCGTGACCGGCTGGCGCTCCACCCGGCGGGCGTGGCGGAGGTCAACGCCCTCCTCGGCGAGGGCGCCGCGCACCAGGTCTCCGGCGCGGTCCTCGCCCAGGTCGCAGCGCACCATCACGGGCGCTCCGAGCCGCGCCAGCACGACGGCCTGGTTGGCGCCGCCTCCGGGGGCGACGGCACACTCCGGGACCCACTGCTCCTCCCCCGGGCGCGGGGCGCGGGACAGGCCGCTCATGACGACGTCGAGGAAGACGGGGCCCGCAACGCAGACAGGACGGCTGATGCTTCTCACGGCGACCTCCTTGTCAGCAGTGCATCCCGCCTCAATGATGCCACCAGATGCCAATAATGAGCAAATCCAGTCATAGTCGAGCAAGAATCGCGCACGTGCTGTAATCTTCGAGCATGTTGGTTCCACAGCGCCGTTCCGCGATACTCGACCTGGTGCGCGAGCAGGGCGGGGCCACCGTCGCGGACCTGGCCCGGCGCCTGGAGGTCTCGGAGTCGACGATCCGCCGCGACCTCAATCACCTCGACCGGCAGGGCAGGCTTCAGCGCGTGCGCGGCGGCGGGGCCGCGGAGGCGGACGAGCAGCCCTTCTCGCACGTGGCCGTCCGCTCGGCGCCCGAGAAGGATCGCATCGGCGCCGCCGCGGCGCGCCTGGTGCGAGACCGTGACGTCGTGCTCATCGACATCGGCACCACCTGCGCGGCGGCCGCCCGCCACCTGCGCGGCCGGAAGATCACCGTGGTGACCGCCTCGCTGGCCGTGGTCGACGAGCTGCGCGAGGATCGCGCCGTCGAGCTCATTGTGCTCGGGGGGCTGCTGCGCCCCTCCTACCTCTCCCTCGTGGGCGCCCTGCCCCTGCAGGCCCTGGCCCAGCTCAGCGCCGACGTGGCCTTCATGGGCGCCTCCGGGCTGCGCCCCGACGGCACGGTGCTCGACTCCACAGGTACCGAGGTTCCCATCAAGCACGCCATCCGGGAGGCGGCCGAGCGCACCTGCCTGCTGGCCACCACCGACAAGTTCCCGGGGTCGGGGCTCCTGCCCGTGTGCCCGGTCACCGACCTTCAGACGGTTGTCACCACCGCCGCCCCGGCGACGGACCCGCTGCCGTCCCTGGAGAGCACCGACACGGAGGTCATCCCCGTATGAGGCTCGTGATCGCAGGCGGCGGAGGCTTCCGCGTCCCCCGGGTGGTCGAGGTGCTCGCCGCCGCCCGCGCGGGAACCGGTCCCTACCCGGGACTTAAGGTGGACGAGGTCTGCCTCTACGACGTCTCCCGGCGCCGCCTGGACGTCATGCGCGCCGTCATCGCGGACCTCGGCCTTCCCCACGCCCCCGCGGTCGTGACCACCACGGAGCCAGCCGAGGCCGTGCGCGGGGCGGACTTCGTCTTCTCGGCCATCCGCGTGGGAGGCGCGCACGGGCGCGTCGTCGACGAGCGCGTGGCCCTGGACCACGGCGTGCTCGGCCAGGAGACGGTGGGCGTCGGCGGCTACGCCTACGCCTTCCGCACCGTCCCCGCCGCCATGGAGCTCGCCCGCGTGGTACGGGACCTCGCGCCCGAGGCCTGGGTCATCAACTTCACCAACCCGGCAGGCCTGATCACTCAGGCGATGCGCACGCTCCTGGGCGAGCGCGTCGTGGGCATCTGCGACACCCCGATCGGCCTGGTGCACCGGGTCGCGGCGGCCCTGGGGCTGGACGAGAGGCGGGTCGGCACCGCCGATGGCGGGGAGCTCGACTTCGACTACGTCGGGCTGAACCACCTGGGCTGGCTGCGCTCGCTGAGCACGGCCGGGCACGACCGCCTGCCCGACCTGCTGGCCTCGGACGAGGCCCTGGAACGCATCGAGGAGGCCCGCGTCCTCGGCGCCGACTGGGTGCGGGCCCTGGGCATGCTGCCCAACGAGTACCTCTTCTACTACTACCTCAACCGCGAGTCCGTGGCCCGCATTCGCCGGGAGGCCCTCACCCGCGGGCAGTTCCTGGAGCGCCAGCAGGAGACCTTCTACGACGCCGTCGAGAGGGAGCCCGGACGGGCCGGGGAGCTGTGGACCCGCGCCCACCGGCAGCGGGAGGCCACGTACATGTCCGAGTCGCGCCGGCCCGGCGAGCTGGACCGGCGCGAGGAGGACCTGGCGGGCGGCGGCTACCAGCAGGTGGCGCTCGACCTCATGACGGCCGTGTCCACGGGGAGGCCCGCCCGGATGATCCTCGACGTCGGCAACGCCCAGGCCCACGGCCGTGACGGCGCCGGGCTCCTCGTGCCGCAGCTGCGCGAGGACGCGGTGGTGGAGGTGCCCTGCGTGGTCGACGCCGACGGGGTGCACCCCCGGCGGGTGGGGCGCCTGGCGGGCGCCGAGCTCGGACTGGTCAGCGCCGTCAAGGGCTGCGAGGAGCTCGCGATCGACGCCGCGCTCAGCGGGGACCTCACCCTGGCGTGGCGGGCCCTGGCGGCCCATCCCCTGGTCGACTCCGTCCGCGCGGCCCGCCGCATCCTGGACGGCTACCTCCGCAGCAGCCCCGAGGTGGCGCGGGTCTTCGAACGCTGAGGAGCCCCGGACCAGCTGCCGCGCCCGGCCGCCCGCCGACGGGAATAGATCCCCGCGGCCCCGGGTTCACCCCACACGCATTCATAGAAATGCCTGTTTTCTGAACTCCGTTTCGAAAGGTTGTCCTTATGGCCGGATCGCGTTTCCCCCGTCGTCGCCTCCTCCTGGGGCTGGGCGGCCTCATCCTCATCGCGCTCGCCATCGCCCTGCCCGTCTTCAAGCCGTGGCTCCTTTTCGTCAACACGAGGGTCGACGACAAGATCCCCCAGGTGGCGGCCGCCGGCCAGGCACCCGCCACCGGGGAGCCGGCGGGCAGCGCGACGGGGAGTCCCGCAGCCGGCGCCGAGGGTCCCGAGCTGGTCGCACGCGGCACCTTCATCTCCCACGAGCACACCACCACCGGCGAGGCGAGCATTGTGCGCGGCTCCGACGGCTCCCACCAGCTGGTGCTCTCCAACCTGGAGACCAGCAACGGCCCCGATGTGCGGGTGTGGCTGAGCGCGGGCCCCGTCGTCGAGGGGGCCGCCGGGTGGACGACCGCGGGCGACCACGAGCACCTCGAGGTGGCCCCCCTCAAGGGCAATCGCGGCAACCAGGTCTACGACCTGCCCGCGGACTTCGACCCGGCGGCGTGGCCCTCCGTCGACCTGTGGTGCGAGGACTTCAGCGTGTCCTTCGGAGCGGCGGCGCTCAGCCCCGCCGGGTGAGGCCGCCGCTCGCGATCAGTCCTCGGCGGCGCTGGGGCGGGTCATGTCGACCGGCACGACCCAGGCGTCGAACTCCTCGGGCGTGACGAAGCCGAGCTCGAGGGCGGACTCGCGCAGGGACAGGCCCTTGTGGTGGGCGTTCTTGGCGATCTTGGAGGCCTTGTCGTAGCCGATGCGGCGGTTGAGGGCCGTGACCTGCATGAGGTTGGTCTCCAGGTTGTGCTCGATCCTGGCGCGGTTGGGCTTGATGCCGTAGGCGCAGTGCTCGTCGAAGGACACGCAGGTGTCGCCGAGCAGCTGGATGGACTCCAGCACGCACCAGGCCATGACCGGCTTGAAGACGTTGAGCTGGAAGTTGCCCTGGGAGCCAGCGAAGCCGACGGTGGCGTCATTGCCGAAGACCTTGGTGGCCACCATGGTCATGGCCTCGCACTGGGTGGGGTTGACCTTGCCGGGCATGATCGAGCTGCCGGGCTCGTTCTCCGGGATGATGAGCTCGCCGATGCCGTTGCGGGGGCCGGAGGCGTACCAGCGCACGTCGTTGGCGATCTTCATCAGCGCGTCGCCCAGCACGCGCAGGGCCCCGGAGACCAGCACCAGGGCGTCGTGGGCGCCCAGGGCGGCGAAGAGGTTGCCGGCCTGGGTGAACTCGATGCCGGTCTCCTCGCTGATCCTCTTGGCGGCCAGCGCGCCGAACTTCGGGTGGGCGTTCAGGCCCGTGCCCACGGCGGTGCCGCCGATGGCGAGCTCGCGGGCGCGCGAGTCGGCGTAGCGGATGCCGTCCAGGGCGAGGTCGATCTGGGCGACCCAGCCGGAGATGACCTGGCCCAGCCGGATGGGGGTGGCGTCCTGGAGGTGGGTGCGGCCGACCATGACGACGTCGTCGTACTCCCTGGCCTTGGTGTCCAGGGTGTCGCGCAGCCGCTGCACCCGCGGGTACATACGGGCGAGCTCGCAGACGATGGCGATGTGCATGGCCGTGGGGAAGGTGTCGTTGGAGGACTGGCCGCGGTTGACGTGGTCGTTGGGGTGGACCGGCGTCTTGGTGCCCATCTGGCCGCCGGCCAGCTCGATGGCGCGGTTGGAGATGACCTCGTTGGCGTTCATGTTGGACTGGGTACCGCTGCCGGTCTGGAAGACGACCAGCGGGAAGTGGGAGTCCAGGTCGCCGGAGATGACCTCGTCCGCAGCGGCGGCGATGTACCGGGCGATGTCCTCGGGCAGCTCGCCGAGCTCGGCGTTGGCCAGGGCGGCGGACTTCTTGAGCACGCCCAGGGCCTTGATCAGGGGGCGGGTCAGGACGAAGGTCTCCCGGCCGATATTGAAGTTGGTCAGGGAGCGCTGCGTCTGCGCGCCCCAGTAGCGGTCGGAGGCGACCTCGACGGTGCCCATGGAGTCGGATTCGGTGCGCGTCGTGGCGGCCCGGTCGGGCGTCGTTGCATCAGTTGTCATGGGAGCAAGGCTATGCGCTCGGTGCACGCGTAGGTGCGCGGACGGGCGCATCTGGCGGCTTTTCAGGCCGATCGCGACGGGCCAGGAGAACGGGCCGGAGAGCGGGCCGGGAAGCGCTCATCGGAGTCGATGACCCTGATGACCTCGAGGCCGTGCGTGGGCGGCCGCGCGTCCCTGGAGACCTGCGCCTCTCCAGCACGCGGGCGACGGCGGTGCGTGCCCTGCTGGCGGGTCCGCCCGCGCGAGCGGATGTGCTCCGATCCACGGGGCGAGCCGGCCGGATCGCCTGCGGCCTCATCGACGTCGTCGCCGGCACTGCCAACCATCACTGCCAACCAAGCCGAGAAAAGGGACACCAGCTAGCGGTGCGGGGGCCGCTCTCGCGGGCCGGGCTCAGTGGAGGGCCTTGTACAGGGTCAGCGCCAGCACGGTGCGGTCGGACGCCTGCAGCTTGCGCAGCAGGGCGGAGACGTGGTTCTTGACCGTGCCCTCGGCGAGCACCATGCGCTCCGCGATCGCCTGGTTCGTCAGGCCCTCGGCCACCAGTGCGGCCACCTCGCGCTCGGTCGGGGTGAGGACGGCCAGCACGGGCGGCTCGCCCTCGTCGTTCTTCGGGGAGGCGAGGGCGAGCCGCGCCACGCGCGGGTCGATGACCAGCCCGCCCGCCGCCACCGCGCGCACGGCCTCGGCCAAGGACTCGATCGAGGTGTCCTTGAGCAGGAACCCCGCCGCCCCGGCGGCGACCGCCCCCTGGACGACGTCGGGCTCGTCGAAGGTGGTCAGCACCAGGACCGGCAGACCCGGGTGCGTCCGGGAGCACTGCCGCACGAGCTCGATCCCGTCCATGACCGGCATCTTCGCGTCCGCCAGGACGACGTCGACCTCCCTGGCGCGCAGCACCGCCAGGGCCTCGGCCCCATGGGCGGCCTGGGCCACCACCTCGACGTCGTCGACGGTGCCGAAGAGCATGATCAGGCCCCGGCGCAGGAGCTGCTGGTCGTCAACCACCAGGATCCGGATCGGCGCACTCATCACGCCCTCCGATCGATCGAAGAGACGAGCTCCCGGGGCGGGAGCACCAGGGTGAGCAGGAAGGAGTCGTCGACCCTGCCCGCCGTCACCGCGCCGCCCAGCTCGGCGGCGCGCTCCGACAGGCCGCCGAGGCCGAACCCGGCGACGGCACCGTCCCCCTGCCCCACCAGCGCCTGCGGAACCGCCTGACGGCGCTCGGCGGGAATGTCATTGGCCACCGAGACCAGGAGGCCGTCGCCGCTTGTAGCCGCCAGGATCTCCACCGACCGCGCCCGGGAGTGCCTGAGGGCGTTGGTCAGCCCCTCCTGCACGGCGCGGTACATGAGGAGCTCAGCCGCCTCGGTGAGCACGTGCGGGCCGAGCTCGTCGCGGACCCGCACCTCCAGCCCCGTCCCGCGGAACGACGCCGCGACGGCCTCCAGGCCCGCCACGCCCCGACAGCCCTCGGCGCGCACGGGGCTCAGGGCCCGCACCCACGTGCGCATCTCGCCCACCGCCTCGCGGCTCGTGCGTTCGGCCACCGCCACCTCGTTCCACGCCGCGCTCGGGTCCGAGTCGCGCACACGGCCCGCGAACTCCAGGCTCATCCCGATCTGCGTCAGCCGGTGCCCCAGCCCGTCGTGCAGCTCATGCGCGGCCCGCGCGCGCTCATGGGCCAGCATGAGCTCCTTCTCCAGCGCCACCCTCCTCCTGGTGTCCTCCAGGGCCGCGTCGCGCTCGGCGATCGCGCGGCGCTGGGCGGCCAGGGCGACGTCATACCCGGACAGGACCACTCCGAGAGCAGTGCCGACCGACATGAGAGCCATGAAGGAGAGGACGTCGGACAGGGTCTGCGCCCATGATCGCCCAAGGGCCAGGGACAGCACCGGCAGGGCGGACACGAACACGTCGCCGACCAGGCTCGCGCGCACACCGATATCGACGACCAGCAGCGCGGCAGCCACCACGAGGACCGGCACGGAGAAGCCGATCGTCCCCAGCTGCGCAGGCCCGGCTACGAGAAGCAGCACGACCACCGAGCAGGCCGCGCGTCCGCGACCGGCTCCCAGCCGCCGTCGTACCACCCACAAGGCGCCGACCACACCGACCACGGCAAGGACGCAGCACAGGACCGCGACGCCGACCCCGGTGAGTGCCGAGGCCTCGAGAAGCCGCAGCCCGAAGATCGCCAGGCACACGAGTGCGAGGATCTGCAGAACGGGCAGAAGGGCGGCGCCCGTCGGCAAGATCTCCCCCGATCGATCCGGCCGGCCACCGGTGTGCTGCTGCTGGATGCTCATCCGCTCACCGTAGACCGGCTCGCACCCCGACGTCCCATGACCGGGGTCATGGGTGCGCGTCAGGATTCCTGCCCCCGGTCACGCGAGACCGCTCCGGGCGGGTTCATAGCGTCGAGGCATGACGCACTCACACACCGCAGAGTCTCCAGAGCCCCGGCCCCAGGCGCCCGAGTCGCAGCAGAAGACTCCTCGTCGCCCACCCGGCTGGGCGCGCACCCTCCTGGCCCTCCTCGCCTTCGAGGTCGCCGCGTTCTCCTCGGCGCTGGCATACCTCATAGGCCCGCTGCGCGACGGGTACGGCTCGAACAACCTCCTGCTCAGGGCGGAGGCGACCACCCTCATCCGGCTGATCCCCCTTCCCTTCTACCTCCTGTTCACCGTCCTGCTCACCCGCTGCGCGGACCATCGGCCCATGCGCGCCGCCGGCCTGACCCTCAACCGCCGAGCGCTGCTCGGCACGCTGGCCGGAACCGGAATCTCGGTGGCCGTCGTCGGCTGCCTCGCCGCGGTCCTCCTGGCTGCCGGTATCGGGACCCGGGCCCCGGCAGAGGCAAAGGAGGAGATCGCTGTGCTGCCGCTCTGGCTCGTGGTCGCAAACACTATCGTGTTCAGCTACGTGTTCCAGGGAATCGGTGAGGAGGCGCTCATGCGCGGCTACCTCCTGCAGAGCCTGTCCGACCACCCCAGGCGCGCCGTATGGACTGCAGTGATCGTCTTCACCATCCCGCACCTGCTCTCCAACGGCGGTCAGCAGAACGCCCTGGACCACGTCCTCTACCTCGCCGTACCACTCGGATTCGCACTGGCCGCCGCCTGCCTCGCACTGATCATGCGCAGCACCTGGGCCGCCATCGGCATCCACGGCGGGTACCACCTCGGCAACCAGCTCGTCGCGATCATGGGCCTGAGCATTCCGAGCCGCCGACTCGTGTGGATCACGACCGGCCTGGTCTTCTGCGTGATCGCCGCGGTCCTCGCCTCCCGCATCAGCAAGCAGCGCTGGGCGGAGATCGCCGCCAGTGGGCCCTACGCGCCGCCGGCGGGCCGGTAACCGGCGCCACTGGCCGTCGTCAACCGCCCATCACCGCAGGGCGGGGCCGACATCCGCCCAGGCCAGCGCCCAGGTCGGGTAGAAGGCGCCGATCCGGTTGCCGATCAGACCGACCAGGAGCGCGGCGAGGACGCACGCGCTCACCAGGAGCAGCGTCCTGACGGCAGCCCGGGCCACGCCGACCGCCGCCCCTCCCCGCCCCGGGCGAGCCGCACCTGCCTCGGCGCCGGGGCCGTCCTCAGCGCCGGAGAGGCCGTTACGAGCCGCCGCCCGGGCGGGGACGACGATGCACGCCAGCGTCGCCGCGAGCGTCAGCAGGCAGGCCATGGTGATCACGCCTGTGCCGCGGATCTGGGTGAGGGACCGCACCAGGCGGCCGCCCAGCCCGAGGCTCTCCTCCGGCGAGGCCGGGGGCGTCTCGGCAGCCGGCGGCGCCTGGGACGCGGAGGCGTCGGGGGTCGGCGTGGGCGACGGGGTCGGGGCGGGCGACGGGGTCGGGGTGGGCAGCGGCACGGGCCCGTTCAGGTTGACGCTCGGACGCTGCCCCCACCAGGTGAGGAAGGCGGTCGTCTGCTCCTTCCACAGACTCCAGGAGTGCCCGCCCGCACCGGGCCTGACCGCTTCGGCGGTGTCGCCCTTCCCGACGGCGGCAGGCAGGGCGGTCACCGTCCCATTGGCCAGCGGGTCGTCCTGGGCGCCCAGGAGCCACAGGTTGATCGGGGCGTGCCGCTGACGGGCCACCAGGGTGCTCAGGGTGTTGGCGTCGCGGAGCTCGGGCGAGGCCAGTCCGCCGACGTCGGGGACGTCGTACCCGGACAGGGAGGCCGCGGTCGCGTAGACGTCGGAGCGCATAATGGCCGTCCACACCGCGCAGTAGCCGCCGGAGGACACCCCGCCCAGCGCCCACGCCTGACGGTCCGTGCGCACCCCGGGGAAGGTGGCCCGGATCATCTTGGGCACGTCCTGCTGGATCCAGGTCCCGACCTTGGCGTGTCCGACGATGTCCGCGCAGTCGGGCTCCGAGCGCTGGGTGGCGTCGGCGTTGAGCGAGGGAATGGCGACGATCGTCGGGGGCAGGCGCCCGTCGTCGATGGCCGCCTGCAGCTGGCGGCCGAGCTCCAGGCCCGGGACGACGCCATCGGCCGTGCCGGGCACGCCGTGCAGGAGCATCAGGACGTTGTAGGACTTCCCGTCGGCGGCGGAGTACCCGCGCGGGGTCCAGAACCACACGTCGTCGGTGATGCCGCTGGCGGGACCGTGGAAGCTCGTCCTGAAGGTGTTCCCGCCCTCCGAGGTCGCCTTCAGCGAGGCGACGTAGGCCGGGTCGGGCGCGGGCGGCGTCTGCGAGCCGGTGGCCTCGGCGTCCGCCTCCCCGGTCGCCTCCGGGGTGGCCACCGGCGCCAGCTCGGTCACCCCCGAGTCGCGGCCGGAGCCGGATGCCAGCTCGGCGACCTGCCCGAGCGTGTTGGCGAACCGCAGTTTCGAGTTGATCTTCGCCGTCGCGAGCCCGGTGACGAGGAGCTGGCAGATCAGTACCGCGGGCAGCGCTGCGACCAGGAGGCGCCAGCGCCGCGCAGAGCCCGCGGAGGCGTTCTTCACGTGCTTGTGGCCGGAGCACCGACGGCGGTGTGGAAGCCACAGCAGCAGAGCGACCGTCGCGGCCAGCGCAGTCACGGTGACAACGGCGAGTCCGGCGACAAAGCCCGGAGAGACGACGCTCACGCCAGAAAGAGAGGACACTGAACCTTCCAAAGAGCTGACACGTATGAATAAGTTGGCCGCACCGGTCGGCGCCCAGGCTCGGTTCCGGACAGCAAAAAAAGACTTCGGCCCCTGGTTGATATCAGGGGCCGAAGTCTTCACCGCCTCGCGGCACTTCGTAGCGGGGGCAGGATTCGAACCTGCGACCTCCGGGTTCCAGGTCGTCTCCTGGATGGTCACCCTCGCCGAAGCAATACTACCCCTGCTCCGCGCGGAGTCTAGCGCTCGTGCCCGGATCCAGCGCAAGCAGAGCGGGCAGTGCAAACACTCACTCACCGCCAGCCCGAACAGCTGGGGGCTGGCGTCATGAACGGGGCCGAGGCCGCGTGGGTGCGCAAGCACGCCTGGACAAGGGCTATGCGCAGGACACACAGACACTGCCCGGCGATCCACAGCAAGTGCCCGTGCCAGTACGGGCCCTGCGGCAGCTGCTCAGCAGGAGACCACGCCAGGTGCCCCTACAGCCTCCCCGAGCACGCCGCCTGGGCCGCCGCCCACGCGGACGTCCCCGCCGGCTACGTCACCTACGCCGACACCACCATCCCCAGCCTCGGCGGCCCCAGCACCTGGCAGCTGTGGGAGACCGGCACCACCCACGACAGCCGATGCCCCTGCGCCCAAGACAACCACCACGGCTGGACCCCACCCGCTGGCCCCGGCCGGCAGACCACCATCGACGACTTCCTCGACCAGTAAGTACCCCACGCCCGGAGGCGAGCAATGAGTAACACAACAGAAGACCTCATCACGATAGCTCTCACCGGGCAGCAGGCCCGGCTCGTCGCCGCCGCCCTGAGCCTGTGGGGAGCCGAGCTCGACCACCGCGCCGAGACCGCCCGCACGACCGAGCAGGACAGGTGGGAGACCGCCCAGCTCGCCGCCTGGGACGCCGGCGCCGACAGCCCGGGATGGGAACCGCACCAGGCATGGGACGACTCCGAGCGCCTCCGCTCACTCGCCATCGAGGCCCACGAGCTCGCCGCCGCCGTCGCCGACGACGCCGGCACCACCACCCCCGAGGACCTCGCCGCCGACCCCCTGCGGGCACACACCCGCTATACGACAGGCGCCCAGTAGCCCACCAGCACCACCGCCACCACTACAACCAGCAGTACCAGTAACGCCAGCAGAAGGAAGAACCAGTGACCACCACAGCGAGAGTGACCACCACAGCGAGCAGGACGAGCACGAGAGTGCTGACCACGAGCCAGCAGGTCCTCATCATGGCCGCCCTGGACGACCTCCGCACCACCACCTCCCACAGCCTGGAGCTGCTCCAGGCCGACGGCACCCAGGCCGGCCAGGACACCCTGACAGCCGAGATCACCGACATCGAGACCCTCTACGAGCTCATCGCCGACACCCCCGGCAGCTCACCTCCTCGAGCATATCGACGACCTGACAACCACGATCCTGCCCGAGGAGGTGAGCTGCCGGGTGCGTCCTGACGCGGCAAAGACCACACCTGAGTGAAAACGGTCACTCTACGCGGTGCCAGACCGGAGGCCTGGCACCGTGCTGGGTCATGAATACCCACCTCATCACCCACCGCCCCTCCCTCACCCCGATCCCCCACCCCTGGGAGACACCGATCGAGCACCTCGAACTCGCCCTGCGAGCCCAGGGAACCCGCGAATCCTCCATCAGCACCCGCATCCGCCACATCCGCCGACTCGCCCGAGACCTCGCCCCCATCACCCCCACCGAACTCACGGCAGACGAGCTTATTGCCTGGGCCGGCCAGCAGACATGGGCACCCGAGACCCGCCACTCCCACTACAGCTCCATCCGGGCCTTCTACACCGCCCTCAACCTCAGGACACCCAGCCCCGCCGACGCCCTCCCATCAGTCAAACGCCCCGTACCATCACCTCGTCCCACACCTGAGACCGTCTACACCAACGCCCTGACCCAGGCCGACGCCCGCACCCGATTCATCCTCCGCATGGCCGGCGAAGCCGGACTCCGACGCACCGAGATCGCTCAGATCCACACCAACGACCTCATCCTCGACCCCACCGGCCACAGCCTCATCATCAACGGCAAAGGCGGCACCACTCGCCAGATCCCACTCACCGACGAGATCACCGCCCTCATCCGCCACCACCTACGCACCAGCCCCACCGAATGGGCACTCCCCTCACGCAACGGCGGACACATCCAACCCCACTGGGTCGCCAAGCTCGCCTCACGGGTCCTGCCCAACGGCTGGACACTCCACACCCTCAGACACCGATTCGCCACCCGCGCCTACGCCCAGGACCGCGACATCCTCGCCGTCCAACGCCTCCTCGGCCACACCTCCGTCACCACCACCCAGCGCTACGCCGCCCCGCCCATCGACGCCCTGCGCCACGCTGTCACAGCCGCCACACCCAACCCGCGCCCCAACAGCAACTGACCACAACCAGCACGCCCGCCCTCCGATGCAATCGGAGGGCGGGCAACCCCGAATGAGCAGCAATCCCGGGGGGAGCAGAGAATGGTACGGGCCGTCAGACCCGATGGGGCACGGCGGGAAATGCCGTCCATGGCGGGGCAGGCTGTCCGCCTAACACCCCATCGGAAAATGAGGACGGCCGAGCAGGACCGTGCCCAAGGAGAGGGGCGACGCAGGCACTGCCACTCAATCTGGGTGGTGGCCGGGGACCCGGGGCCAGGGCAGAGGAGACTGAGGCAGACGAGCGCCTTGCGCTCAGCGGAGGAGCCAGCAGGAAGCCCAAGCAGCTCAGATATAGTGTTCTACATCACTATATTTGGGTTTACTTCCTGGTCTACCGGCAGGACGCGGACATGCCCCCCGGACCCGCCCGGACCCTGGGCGCCGCGTGGTGGAGGGCCGTCGCAGCCCGCGCCCGTGACACCCTCGGCCCCGACCACATCACCATCGGCTACGCCGACGAGATCGACACCATCACAGGATCCCGAGACCGCACCCTAGACACAGCCATCACCCCCAGCACCATCACCAGCACAGCAAAAAAACCCAGCCACCCCGTATAAACGAGACGCTTACACGACGCTGCATCGTGCGCGTCAGCGGCACTCCCGCCGCCGACCACAGCACCCGCGTCCTGCGCCTGCGCCACCAGCTCACCGGGCGCTGACCCGGCGCTGAGGGAGCGTCGTGGACACGAGCATCCTCAGCGGGGCATAATAGCGGGGAGCCACCCGGCGCCCACCGGATGGCTCCCCAGAAACAGTCTGGGATGTTGACTCAACGACCCATCAGGGCGTTGATCAGAGCTGCAAGGGCCCAGATCAACGGCGGAACGGCTTCCAGTGCGGTCCGCCAGATCTGGGCCTTCTGCGCGCCCGTCATCCCCGTACGCGTCATCCCCTTACGGGAACGACGCTTCCGGCTTCTTGACGACATGCCCAGCCTCACCCCCTCTCGGTGCACTCCCCGGCAGAGCCGATGCTGTGTTGACCCGGGGTGCGCCGTGGAGGCGCTACCAGCATGCCACACCAGCCGCGCGCTGGGAGTGGGAGGGCAAAAAGAGCTGGGCGCGGTCCCAGCCCGTGCACACGACGGCACAAGCGCGCCAGCGCCAGGAGGCCCGGGGTGCCGCACGGTGGGCCGTGGGCCGGCCCTAGGGGGCCGGCCCACTCCCAGGTATCCCGTCTCGTGGGCCGCTCAGTCTAGCCCGCGGCCGGTTCCCGGGCGTCAAGGCACGCTCCGGGCCTCCGCCCTGGTCCCCGTCACGGCTCCTCCGTCGCCATGACGGGGACCACCGCGGCGCCCCTGCGCTCTTCGGCCATGACGGGGACCACCGCGGCGCCCCTGCGCTCTTCGGCCATGACGGGGACCGGCCGCAGGCTGGAGCGCCGGCCGCCCCCGAGGCGGGGGCCGCTGGCACGCACGCCGGCGATGACGACCAAGGAGTCAACATGGACAAGGACCCGCGGAAGATCCTCAAGGCGGCTAGGAGGGCCGGCTATGACGTCGAGACCACCCGCAAGGGCCACATCGTGGTCCGCCGCGACGGCACGACGATCACAACCTTCTCCGGCACCGCCTCCGACCGCCGCAGCCTGAGGAACGGCCTCGCCCCGCTGCGCCGCGACGGCTTCGAGTGGCCGCCCCGCCGATAAGTACACCCGACCAGGGGCGGAGGACCCAGCACCTCCGCCCCGGAAAGGGTGGGGCGCCCCGGGCTCACCGTCCTCTACCTCATAACTTGTCATAGGCAAATAGAAGGCACTATAATATTGGTGTACGCAAGATTTGAGGAGACTGCCATGGACCGCGCTGCAACGAGCTACACCGCAACCATCACGCTCAGACCCGCCATCGGCGTCGAGGAGGACGACGTGATCGACAGGTTCATGGAGGCCCTGACCGATTACCACCCCGCGGTCAGCCCCGCACCGGAGTCGCCGGGCGCGTGGGCGGTGACCACCACCTACCCGGCGGAGAGCCTGGGCCAGGCCGTCACCACCGCCCGTGCCCTCACCTCGCCCCTGGGCGCCCTCGAGGGCCTGGAGGTCATCACCACCGAGGCCTGGGACCGCCGGTCCGGGCTGCCGGCCGACGACGTCGAGCTCGTAGGCGTCACCGAGGCCGCCGGACGCCTCGGCCTGACCCCCCAGGCTGTGCGCGACCGGATCACTGCCGGCACCCTGCCCGGCAAGAAGATCGGCCGCAGCTGGGCCGTGCCCGCCACTGCTCTGCCCTGCTGAGCCGCGAGGATAAGGAGAGTCTCATGATGCTCATCATCACCACCATGCTCAGGAGCCTGGTGCCCTTGTTCGCGGCCACGGTCGTCCTCCTGGCCGGTCGCGTCTCCACGGTCAGCCAGGAGGGCGCAGTGGCTGGGTGCGCCGGTCTGTGCGTCGCGGTCGTTGTCCTCACGATCTGGGCTGCCATCCCCTACCGGCTCGCCGGGTTCCGGCTCCCCTGGGGCTTCATCGGCGCCTTTCTCCTGGCCCTTCTGGCAGGCGGAGCGTGCATGCTCCTCAGCCCCAGGCCCGCCAGCGGAGTCCTCGCAGGAGCAGTGCTCCTCAGCACCGCCTACACGGTTCTCGCCGTCGAGACCATCTTCATCATCCAGCAGGCCCGCCGGCGGCGGCCACCGCCCCGACCGCTGCTCCGATAGCCGGCGCGGCGGGTCCCTCCTGCCGGTCTTCTCCGTCACACTTGCATGTCCGGGCCGCGGGAGTCCCGCGGAGCCGGGGACGTGTACTGCCCGACCTGAGGGCCGGCGCCTGCCATCACCCGCCTCTGGCCGACAGCGGGCGGGGGCGGCGACGCTGACCGCTGGGCCTCGCCCGATTCAGGGGTGTAAGCCTCTCGACCCGGCTGAGCCGGCACGTGCTCCACCGGCCTGTCGCTGTCGGCCTGCTGGGCCCGGCCGCCCACGGCAGGGATCACCTGGTCCCGGCTGGTGTAGACGTCCTCGACCCCGTCAGGACGAGCGACGTAGAAACTGACGTCCCCGGCTCTGTCGCCGACGCGGGTGACGTGCAGGGTCTCCTCGCCCACGGGGACGGTGATGGTCCGTGCGGTGACCTCCAGCTGGGCCGGACGTTGCGGCAGGCTGCCCGCGACGGCCAGGGCGTCGCTGATCTGCTCGCGCGTCAGGGCCTGTTCCCACCCGCTTTCGGGCGCGAGGGGGCTTGTAGTCGGCTCGTCCTCGGTGAGGACGGTCACCGAGTCCTTCCCGATAAGGACGCGTGTCTCTGTCCCGGCGGCCTGCTCGAGCTCCTCAGCCAGGCGGCTGGTCTCCTCCAGGCCGCTCAGGCTCATCTGGCGGGTCTGCCCGGCCATGGGCGCGTCCGGCGGCCTCTCGTGCGTCTCCGGGACGGCCGGCGGCTCGCGCCGTGGACCGGCGGGCCCCGGTCGGGGGTCGCTGCCGACGAGCACCGGGGTAGTCCTGTCGGGCAGCGCGTTCTCAACTAGTGCCGTGAGCTCGCTGGTCGTCGCGCGGCGAGTCACCCCGTCCGGGGTGGAGACGCTCACGCCGCCGCCCGTGAGCGTCTCCACCCTGTAGTCCACGCCGTCGCCATGGATATCGACCAGTCGGGCGGAGTCGAAGCCGTCGCTGGTGACGTCGAGGGCTCGCACCTCCACATCCTTCTGAGCGAGCGCACTCTGCGCCCGAACCCACATCTCCAGCGCGGCCTTCTCCGTGGGCCCCCAAACATGGTTGTGGTCTCCTCCGCGATCCAGGCCGATCGCCTCACCGGGGGCATCGTGCTCCAGCCCGTGGCGGATGAGGGCGCTGTCCACCGCCCACCGAGCCTGTCCGGCGGTGACCTCGCGGGCCGCGACCGCCCGCTCGGCGTCGCTGAGTGGGCCGTTGTCGATCTGCTGTCCCGGCGCGACATCGTGGTAGTCCTTCACCAGCAGGACCTGCCCGTCCTCGCGCACCCCGACGGCCACGGGCTCGCGCGAGGTCGTCGGGGTGCGCGAGTACAAGGTACCTGTCCCTGCCGGGTAGTCGGGCTCGCTGAGCGTCTCGAGGATGGCGCGGACGTCTGCCGGGACCGCGACCTCCCGTCTGCCATACTCGTCGTACTCGACGCTCCTGTAGCTGATGCCCCTGCCCGGGGCGGCCGGATCGACATCGGTCATGGTTGCCTCCTTTGGTACCGCAGCTCCCTGTCAGGGCCACTGTCACGGATGTCTACGACCGGGGCGCGCACAGCATCCGGTATCGGAGCAGGAGAGGCGGTGCAGAGGGGTCTCGGCGATTCTCTCCAGGTCTTCTGGTTGCCTCTCCGCCCCGTGAGCCGCGCCCGGGGCGGACGAGCGCGTTGTGCGCGCGGGCTCCGGTCCCGTCAGCCTGTCCTGCGGGGCCTGCCCGGCTGGCGGGGTCTGGACCGCGCGGATGCGTGGGCGCTGTGCGGGCTCGTCGTCCTCGCGGTCTCAGACCTGGTCCTCATCCGTGTCCCTCCCGGCCTCCAGCTGTCTCGTCTCGGGCAGCCTGATGCTGTCGGGGTCGGGCAGAAGGCCGGGCTGGTCGATGGTGACCATGAGGAGCAGGCCGTCCTTGCTGCTGACCACGACGGCGCGGCCGGTCCCGGTGAGGAGGGCCGGCTCCTTGAGCGGTATCGGGATGGGATGCTCGATCCGAGGTCTGCGGACGAAGATGTTCAGGGCGGCGGTACCGGGGGAGCTTTTCCTGATGGCCCAGGTCACCAGTTGCCGTCGGCCTATCCTGCGGAGTCTGGCCGGCCGGCGGCGCGGACGAAGGGCGCGGCACAGCCGCTTGGCGCTGTCGCGCATCTGGCCGAGGGAGGTCAGCAGGGCGCGGTCCTCGCGGTCCCGCTCGCGCATCTGCTCGCAGCGGACCACGCTCCAGGGGCGGCGGGCGGGTGCCGCGGTGCCGTCGGGGCGGAGGCGCAGCCACCGGTCATCAGCCTCGATGTCGATGGCTCGGCCGTGCCGGCCCGCCAGGCTGACGAGGACGGCGTTGAGCTTCTCGTCGGGGACGACGCAGACCTCCTGGTCCTCCAGGGCGTCGACCACTCTCACCTGCACCTGCTGCTCGGTCCCAGCCCCCTCGGGCACGACCCGGTAGGCGGGAGTGACCGGGACCTCGGGGGCCGGCGTCGCCGGCCCCGTCTCGGCCGCCTTGCGCTTCCGGCTGTGAGTCCTCGTTCTTGGTCTCATTGTCTTCGTCCTTCGTCAGTCGTTTCCCGCCAGTCGCAGGTGCGGCTGGCTGTGCTTGCGGATGGCGGCCAGGCGGCGCCGGCCGGTGGAGGGCGAGCAGCCCATCCTCCTGGCGACCTGTGCGCCGGTGACGGTGGCCCCGACGGCCTCCTGGGCGCGCACCCAGGTCTCCAGGTCCTCCCAGGTGGTCACGCCGGCGTGCTCGCTGGCCGGCTCGTCGCCGGTGCCGGCTGTGGGTACCGCGGTGCTCTCGCTGCCGGTGACGGGGCCCGTAGCGGCCTCGGCGGCTGGCGGCTCAGGGGCCGGGACGCTGGGGGGCGCCGGTGCCGGGGCCGAGCCCGGCCTGGTGCCGTCGCGGGCGTCGGCCTGGGCGTTGCTGCCGGTCCTGGCGGTGGGTGGTTCCAGGAGCAGGACGGTCAGGTGCGTCATGGCCAGCAGGACGACGGGTGCGACCGCGGAGGCGGCGGCGCCTGCCAGGCCGTGGCCCGTGGCCACGGCGTGCACGCTGTTGGAGCCGACCGAGGTGAGCGCGCCGCCGGCCAGCAGCGCCCAGGCGTACCAGGTGGCCCGTGACCGCAGCTGCGACAGCCGCACGACCGCCAGCGTGGCCTCGATGATCAGCCCGTCGATGAGCAGCGGCCAGATCCATGCCAGGTCCTCGGGCATGCCCACGCGGACCGCCAGGTCGCGCAGGGCGGTGAATGACAGCACGAACCCTCCCAGACCGAGCAGCGCGGTCCCGACTACGGCCAGGCGCCCCGCCATGCGGCCCATGCGTCCTATCGCGCCCACACCGGCGCCGCCCATCAGGCGACCGTCCTGACGGCCGTCAGGACGGTCCTGGCCGCCGTGCGGGCCCTCCGGTCGGGCGGTCCCGGTCGCGGGTCACTGCTCATAGGTGCCTCCCAGGTCAGAAGTGCGGGCCCCGGGCGGGGTCCTTTCCTGTCTCACCTGCTCCTACGACCGGGGCGCGCACAGTCCCGCCCACCGGAGCCCGCACAGCCCCGCACCGGGTCGCGGATGGCGAGCCGGATCGCCTCCCGGGTCCCTGCCCCGCGGCCGTCCCCGAGGCAGGTCGCGCGTCCTCGAGCACGCCCGTCCCGGATGCCCTAGGACCCGGGAAAAGCCGCCCGGCTGCTCTTATCCGACCGAGAAGCGATAACAAGAGGCACATCTGGCACTGGGCAACGAGATTGCCGAAGTGTCGGGAGCCGGTGTGCGCGCCCCGGTCGTAGGAGCAGGTGAGACAGGAAAGGACCCAGCAGCAGAGGGAGCCAATAATGATACATGTCACTTGCATATGTTGTGGTGGTGTCTTCGAGGCGAGACGGCGGTCAAGGCGCTTCTGCTCGGCGGCCTGCCGTCGCCGGTGGAGGCAGGAGCACCGGGTGCCCTGCTCGGGGTGCGGGCGGGTGTTCACGCCGGCCCGCGCCTCGCAGCGGTACTGCTCGGCGGCCTGCCGGGACGGGGCTGCTCGCCGGCGCCGGTACGCGCGTGCGGCCGAGCGGGAGGGCCGGCAGGTGCGCGCCTACACGCGCGGCCGCGGACCGGGGGCGGTGGAGCCGGCGGCCTGCCCGGTGTGCGGGCGGGTGTTCACGCCGGCCCGCGCCTCGCAGCGGTACTGCTCGGCGTCCTGCCGGCGTGCGCGCGCCAACGCGGCGCGCACGCGCGCGGCCGCTCTGACGCCGAGCGCGCGGGCGTGCGAGGTGATCGCGCGCCTGCACGTGCCCGACGAGGACGGCCGGTGCGCGGAGTGCGCACGGGCGTGGCCGTGCGAGACGCGGCGCCTGGCCGAGATGACCAGCCGGGCGTGACCCGTGATCACCGTCAAGCGCCTCTACGACGCCGGTACCGGCGGCATCGTCGACTACCTGCTTGACTCCGTGGCGGACGGGCCCGAACCGGGCGTGCACGCCCGGTTCGAGGGCACCGCCTACTACACCGCTGCCGGTACCCCGGCCGGGCGGTGGGTGGGGTCAGGCCTTGCCGGCCTGGCCGAGGGCGAGGGCCTGGAGACGGGATCGGTGGTCAGCGCCGACCAGCTGCGCGCACTGATCGAGGCCGGTGAGGACCCTGTGAGCGGCCGCCCGCTGGGGCGGCGCTTCGCCGTGCACGTGAGCGCCGCTGACCGGGTGCGCGCGCTCGTGCGCACGCTGCCCGCTCACCTGAGCGCCGAGGAGCGCGCGGCGCGCGTCGAGCAGATCGAGCGGGAGGTCGCGCGCACCAGCCGCAGCCGGGCGGTGCACGGCTTCGACCTCACCTTCGCCCCGCCCAAGAGCGTGTCGGTGGTGTGGGCGCTGGGCGACGCCGGGGTGCGCGAGCAGGTGGAGGCGGCCCACCACGACGCGATCGCCCACGTGGTCGGGCTGATGGAGGCCCGTACCATCCGCACCCGGCAGGGCGCCGGCGGCGTGGTCCAGGCCGAGACCCGCGGCGTCGTCGCCGCCGCCTTCGACCACTGGGACTCCCGGGCCGGGGACCCGCACCTGCACACCCACCTGGTGGTCGCCAACCGGGTCCAGGGACCCGACGGGCGGTGGCGGACCCTGGACTCCCACGGGGCGCTCCTGCCCGCCCAGGTCGCCCTGAGCGAGGCCTACGACAGCCACCTCATGGACAGCCTCGCCGCGCGCCTGGGGGTGGACTGGTCGGTACGCTCCGTCTCGCGCACGGGCCGGGAGCACTGGGAGATCGACGGCGTGCCCGACCGCCTGCTGGAGGCCTTCTCCACCAGGCACGCCGACATCGAGGCCGTACGCGACCAGGTCGACGGGCCCGGCCACTGGCGGGCCGACGAGAGGG
This sequence comes from Actinomyces israelii DSM 43320, assembly GCF_000711965.1. Taxonomy (GTDB): domain Bacteria; phylum Actinomycetota; class Actinomycetes; order Actinomycetales; family Actinomycetaceae; genus Actinomyces; species Actinomyces israelii. The sequence goes on along the minus strand of NZ_KL544004.1, from coordinate 60,562 downwards.
CCTGGCGGGAGACCCGCACGGCCAAGCAGCACCGGTCCCTGGCCGACCTGACCGCCGAGTGGCGCGCCCGCGCCAGCCGCGCCGCGGGTCCCGAGGCGCTGCGCGGCGTGCTCGGCCGGCCCCTGCCGGCCCCCGGCACCCTGGCAGGGGCCAGGGGCACGCGCACCCACCCCGTGCGCGCCGCCGACCTGGGGGACGGCGACGTCGAGCGCCTGGCCGCCGGGGTCCTGGAGGCCCTGACCGCCTCACGGCCGTCCTGGTCGGTGTGGAACGTGCGCGCCGAGGCCCAGCGAGTCTGCCGGCCCCTGCGCTTCGAGTCTCCCGCCCAACGCGACCAGGCCACCGAGGCGGTCGTCCGGGCCGCCGTCGCCTCCTGCGTGCGCGTCGACCACGCCCGGCGCGCCCACGCCCCCGCCCGGTACCGGCGGGCGGACGGGTCGAGCCGGTTCATCCCCGAGGGCTCGGAGATCTACACCGTCCAGGCGCTCATCGACGCCGAGGACGACCTGGTGCGACTGTCGGCGGACACCACAGCGCCCCGCCTGGACGGCATCGACCGCGGCCGGCCGGTGGCCGGCGGGCGACGGCTGAGCGACGACCAGGCCGAGGCGATCGAGGCCGTGGCCACCAGCGGCAGGCGCCTGGACCTCATGGTCGGGCCAGCCGGAGCGGGCAAGACCACCGCCCTGCGGGCCCTGGTCGAGGCCTGGCAGGCCCAGGGCGGGGCGGTGACGGCCCTGGCCCCCTCCTCGGCGGCCGCCGAGGTCCTGGGCGAGTCCCTGGGCGCCCGGGCCGACAACACCGCTATGTGGCTGACTCTGAGGCGCGCCGACGCCGAGAGGAGGACGATGGTCGACGCCCTGCGCGGCATCGACGCGCGGCTGGCCGCCGGAACCCGCCCGCGCGAGGTGCGCGACGACCTGGCCGCGGCCGACCCGGACACCTTCTCCGGCCTGGGCAGGCTCACGCGGCGCTCCACCGTGCGCGCCGCCATCGCCTCCCGCCTGGCCCGCCTGGAGGCCACCGACGACCGGGCGCCGCTGAGGGAGGGGGACCTGGTCATCATCGACGAGGCGTCCATGGCCGCCACCCTGCCCCTGCACGACATCGTCCGCCAGGCCGAGGCCGCCGGAGCCAAGGTCCTGGCCGTGGGCGACCCCGACCAGCTGAGCGCCGTGGAGGCCGGAGGCGCCTTCGGCATGCTGGTCGACCGCCGCGCCGACACGCCCGCCCTGAGGACGATCCACCGGTTCGACGACCAGTGGCAGGGGCCCGCCTCCCTGGCCCTGCGCGCCGGTGACCAGCGCGCCATCGGCATCTACGCCGGCGCCGGAGCCGTCAGCTCCGGCGGGATGGACGAGGTCCTGGACCAGGTCCACGCCGCCTGGCGGGCCGAGACCACCGCAGGCCAGGAGAGCCTGATGATCGCCGCCGACAACGCCACCGCCGCCGAGCTGGCCCGCCGGGCCCGCGCCGACCTGGTCGCCGACGGCGCCGTCGGCGGCAGGGAGGTCGCCCTGGCCGACGGCAACCGGGCCTCGGCCGGGGACACGGTGGTCACCCGCAGGAACGCCCGCCACCTGCGCTCCGGACGCCACTGGGCGCACAACGGCGCCACCTGGCGGGTCCAGGCCGCCACCGCCGACGGGGCCCTGCTGGTCACCCCCACCGCCGACCCCACCGCCCGGGCGATCCACCTGCCGGCCGCCTACGTCTCCCAGGACGTCGAGCTGGCCTACGCCACCACGATCCACCGCTCCCAGGGAAGGACCGTCGACCACGCCCACGTGGTGGTCGACCCCGCCGGGCTGGGCCGCCAGGGCCTCTACGTCGCCATGACCCGCGGCCGGGGCACGAACACCGCGCACGTGGTCACCGACACCGCCGACCAGGCCGACGACCTCGTCCCCCAGGCCCCCCGCAGCGTCGAGGAGCTCCTGGGGGACGTGCTGGCCCGCTCCACGGCGCCGCTGACCGCCCGCCGCGCCGCCAACCAGGCCGCCGAGCGGGCCGAGTCCATCGCGCAGCTGGCCGACGAGTACACCACCATCGCCGCCGGCCAGGCGGCGTGGGGGTGGGAGAACGCCCTGCCCGACCTCCTGCCCGAGCACGCCGACGCGCTCCTGGCCGACGCCTGGGCCGACGCCCTGGCCACCGAGCTCTCCCGCGCCGCGCGCACGGGGGTGGACGTGCCCGCCGTGCTGCCCGCCCTGGCCGCCCGGGTGCCGCTGGACGCCGAGCACCCGGCGGCCGACCTGGCGTCCCGCGTCGCGGCCGCACGCAGGAGGACCGCGGACAGGGGAGGCGGGCGCCTCGTCGTCGGCCTCATCCCCGCCGCCCCGCCGTGCGCGGACCCCGACACCTCCCGCGCCCTGGCCGAGCGCGAGGCGCTCATCACCTCCAGGGCCAGCAGGGTCCTCCACCAGGCGCTGCACGACGGGCAGCCGTGGGCCACAGCCCTCGGACGACCGCCGGCAGACCCCGCCGCCCGGTCCAGGTGGCTCCAGGAGGCGCGGACCGTGGCCGCCTACCGCGACCGGTGGGGCATGACCAGCCCGTCCGCAGGCCCCACCGGCAGGGACTACGACCTGGGGCTGGAGGACCCCCTCGGGGTACGCACCGGCCTGACCGACCGCGTCCAGGCCGAGGACCTGCGCCGCGCCTCCCGCGCCCTGGCCGCCGCCCAGCGGATCAGCAGCGGCCGGGCCCAGGACCCCGTCCGGCCCGCACGCCCGGCCCCTGGGCGTTCTTACCCTCGGCCGGACCGCGTCAGGGGGCCAGACCTGTAGCAAGCCGCGGGTGGGAGCCCATGGCTCGGCAGCCCTCGAGCAGGTCCGTCAGCGCCTGCGGCGGGCCGCCCTGCGCAGGGCTCAGGGTCCCGTCCGCGTCCAGGACCTCGCCCCAGGGCCGCTCCAGCACCAGGTACAGGCGCGCCCCGACCTGGGCGCGAGCCCACGGCAGGAGCCACACCTGCAGGTCATGGGCGTCTGCGGCGAGCAGCACGCGGCCGCCGGCGTCCACCACCGCCCTCCCGGTGCGGGCGACCAGCACGCCCCTGTCGCCGACGGCGGCCCGCCCGCCGGCCAGCTCAGCGCACGATCCGGCGGTGACCGCGGCCCGGCCGCCGGCCCGGACCCGGACCAGGTCCTGGGAGCGCCCCGCACGCTCGTCCGGCGCGGCACCGCCGCCCGCTCCCACCAGGGCCTCCCGCAGCAGGCCGTCACGGGAGGCGTCCCCGGCGCCGAGGCAGCGCAGGCAAGCCCCATACCGGCACGCCTCTACCGCGCGACGTCGGCGGGCCCGCCTGTCGGGCAGCCAGGCGAGCTCCAGGACGTCGCTGTGGCCGCAGGGCCACAGCACCGTGGCCCGCGACCAGCCCGGCTCGCGGGCGATCAGGCGCCCGCCGCCCGGACGGCCTCCCGCTGACGGTAGGCGGCCACCGCCTCCTCCTGACCGGCCCTCCACGTCTCAGAGCTCCTCCCGCCCTCATTGATGTCGGCCGCCCACGCCGGCGGCCGCGGCCTGACGTGGGTGGTCGGGCTGCACGCCTGCCCGGCGAAGTAGGCGTGCAGCTCCTCACGGATAAACGCGTAGTTCTGGTGCCAGCCGATGAGCGCCTCGCCGACCTGCGTCGGGTGGACCGCGATCAGGTAGCTGCGGTGCAGCGCGTCCAGGAGGCGGACCGCACCCTCGTGCCTCTCCCAGCACGGCGGGACGTCGAGCCGGTAGACGACGACGAGCCGGGCCACGAAGACCCGCAGCTCTTCCAGGGTCTTCACCCGCTCCGCGTCCCGCATGGCCCACCAGTCCACGGTGGGAGCGAACGGCGTGTCCTTCCCGTCTTCGTTACCACCGGGGCCGCCGCCACGGGCGATGAGGTCACCGTCAGTCATCTCATGCTCCTTCTCAGCTGGTCGACGATCGCCCTGGTCACCGCGTCCCGGTGGCCCGAGGCGATCAGGGCCTGCCAGGCCCTGGAGGCGTCGATGGCCCTGTGGAGGTCCTCGTGGCAGCCTCGGCACACCGCTATGAGGTCCTCGTGCCTCTCCGCACCCAGGTGCTCGTAGGACAGGTGGTGCAGGTCGCCGGCTGTCTCGCTCCAGGGGCGGTCGCACACGGCACAGACGATCGTCCCCAGCCTGACCGTCTCCTCGCGCACCCACCGGCGACGCCGGGCCCGCCACCCTGGTGAGCCCATCCACGCCGCGTACCGCGCTCCCGCGGCCAGGCGCCGTGCCGTGCGCAGCGGCCGCACGCGCCGGCGCAGCCCGCTCACGGCGCCCGCTCCGTGCCAGGAGAGGTGATCGCGTCCAGCCGCTCCTTGCGGAACCCCGCCCGCTCCCGGCCGCCGAGCACGACCACGGGCAGGTGCCGGGAGCCGATGCGTCCTGCAATCGTCTCGGCCTGGGCGGCCGCGGACTCGTCAGCGCTGACGTCACGCCAGATGAAGCCCACGCCCCGGGCGGCGAGAACGCACCTGGTGGCCAGGCAGGCCCCGCACCCGGGACGCCCGTAGACCACGACACCGGTGTCGGCCCCCACGACTACTCCTCGGCCTGGGCGGTCGTGGTCCCCGCGGTGCCCTGAGCCCTGCGCAGGGCGGCCCGCCGCAGGCGCTGACGGACCTGCTCGAGGCCTGCCGCGCCGCGGGCCAGTGGCCCGCTACAGATCCGGGCCCATGGCCTGCTCGGGAGCCGGGCGGGCGAGTCGAGCTCCTTGCCCTCGACGATGACGGCCGGCGCGGAGGCCTTGAGCACCAGGGCCTCACCCTTGGGCAGCTCGCGCACCTGGGCGCCAGTGAGGATCCGCTCCTCGTTGTCTGCCCAGGACGTCTGGCTGCTCCACATGTCGCGGCCGGTGGACACGGTCCTGCGCGGCACGTCGCGCTCCCCGACGGCGCCTGTCACCTCGCTGAGGGTCTCGGACCTGGTGGCGCCGCCCAGGATGATCTTGGTGGTCGCCGAGTCGAAGATCGCGTCCGACGCCTCCCTGCCCAGCCGGGCGGCGGCCTGGGCCCGCGACTGCTCGACGATGACCGTGGTGATGTTGCTGCCGCCGCCGGCTGACATCATCCTGGGCAGGGACGGGATGATCGCGATGTTGTGAATCTCGTCCAGGATCAGCCCCAGGGGCGGGGTCAGCCGGTTCCCCTCGGAGCTGTTGGCCAGGCGGTTGACAGTGGCGTAGATGTCCTCGACCATGGCCGCCACCAGCGGCGCGCTGGTCGCGGTGGCGTCGCCGACGATGTAGAGGGTGCCGCGGCGGCGGATGAAGTCGGCAATGTCGAGCTCCTCGCCCGGTGCCGGTGAGATGGCCTCGCGCACGGCCGGGTCCATCAGCGGCTCGCTGACGCAGGTGCGCACGGTCGCCCAGACGTTGTTGACCGTGCGTTCGTCGCCGTTCAGGGCGCCGGCGAGCTGGTCCGCCCAGCCGATGGCGGCCCGCGGGTGGTCGGCCAGGATGCTCACGGCCTCCTGGGCGTTGCTCGGCCTGCTGGCCCATCGGGCCAGGGCGTCCACGCCCAGGCCCGAGATCGCCGCCGCGTGCAGCATCGGTCCGAGCACCATGCGGGCCTGGGCGCTCCAGAAGCTGTCATCACCGGTGCCCTTGGTGCCGTTGGCGGCCAGGGCCCGTGCCCTGAGCATGGCGGTCTCGGTGTCCTCGCAGCCGCGCGACAGCGACCAGCGGATCGACGCGTCGCGCAGGACCTCCCCGGCCCGCCCGCCGACGTCGATGCCCGACGGGGCGAAGATCGCGACGGGCCCCACCGCGGCGCGGCGCAGTACGGTGCTGGCGGCGGTCTCGGCCCGCACCGACGTGGTCAGCACGGCGCCCGGGTACTCCACCACCATGGGGTCGACGAAGTACCGGCCCTTGCCGCCCCGGGAGGGCGCTGAGATGACGATCGAGTCCTCGACCGGCGCCCACACCCACATCCGGTGCGCCGTCCCGAGGCGCAGGCCCAGGTCGCGGGCCCGAGGCCGGGTCAGGTCCGGCCGCAGCCAGGTCATCTTCTCCACCGCGGCGGCGGAGAGGTGCCTGCGCACCTGGGCGGCGGTCGCCAGGCCCTCCTGCCTGCGGGCGCTGCCGTGACGCCGCTGCCGACGCCCGCCCCACCTGCACCAGGCCCACATCACTGCGAGCACCGCGGCGGCGACCAGGATCACCCACATGACCCAGAACAGGGGCCCGACCATCCCCGGGGCCCGCCACGCGGCCTCGGGCGAGCGGCCGGTCATGGTCCTCATCAGCCCGGTGGGCGCCGGAGCGCCCACCGTGCACCCGCTGATCGCGCACGCCCCGCCGGCGGCGAGCCTGGCCGTCCCGCTCAGGCCCACGATGAGGCCCACCGCCGCCAGGACGACGCCGGCACCCGTGTCGTCCCCCTTCACCATGCTCATGCCCGGCCTCCCATCCCGCTGTCGGTGTCGGTCACGCTCGTCTCCCAGGCCGTGCGCTGATGCGCCACCAGGAAGGCCCGCTCGCCCACCAGCCACAGGCCCGACCCGACGGCCAGGCTGCCGACCGCCTCCATGCCGGTCTCGCTCATGCCGAGGCTGCGCGCAGCGGCCTCGAGCTGATCGGACTCCTGCCGGTAGACGATCCTGGTGGAGGTGTCGGCCAGGAGCCCCTCGGCCACGGCCCGCTCGCGCGAGCCCGCGGCCCCCACCGCGTCCAGGTCGGACAGGCGGTGGATGACCAGGACGTTGGAGGTCCCCCACGCCCTGGTGAGCTTGAACTGGTCCCGCATGCGGTCCAGCAGGCCTGGCAGGGACATGAGCCTGTGGGCCTCCTCGTAGATGATGTACCGCTGCCCCAGGTCGGCGGCCCTGAGAGCCGCCTCCATCCACGAGCCCGTGCAGGCCATGATCAGAGGCAGTGCCTCCGACCCCTGCGAGATGTTCCTCAGGTCCACGCTCATCATGGGGGCGGCGGGGTCGAAGGCAGCGGTCGAGGGGCCGTCGAACATGCCGCCCAGGTCGCCCTTGACCAGCCGTCGCAGGGCCAGGCCCGTGGGCCGCCCCATGTCGGCCAGGTGATCGACGTCCCGCGTACCCATGGGCAGGCCCGCGGCCTGGGAGGGCTCGAGCAGCTCCTCGACGACTGTCGGCATGATCGGTACGCCGCCACGGGCGACGGTCGCCTCCACCGCGGTCTCCAGCGCCGTGTGGTCGTCCTGGTCCAGCGGCCGCTCCAGGAGCGCTGAGGCCAGGGCGCTCAGCAGGCTGTGCCGCTGACGGGCGACCATCCATGCCCACTGCTCGTCGTCCACGGCACGGCCGTCCAGGTCACGCTCCGGGCGCCGTCCGGCGTCCAGAGGATTCAGACGGGCGTCGCTGGCGCCGCCCACGCTGATGACCGTGCCGCCGGCGGCGCGGACCACCTCCGACCACTCGCCCTTGACGTCACCAGGGATGAAGGTCCGCCGCCCGAAGGCGGCCGACCTCAGCGCCAGGCACTTCATCAGCGCCGACTTCCCCGACCCGATCGACCCCGACACCGTGATGTTGGGGTTGGAGATCACCCTCCGCTGATAGAGCCCGAAAGGATCAAAGACGAACGCGGTGCGCGAGAGCTTGTCCTGCCCGACAAGGACACCCTCCCCACCGAGCCCCTCCTCGGCCAGGAAAGGGTACTGGCAGCGCAGCACCCTCGTGGTGGCGCGCTCCGTGCGGACGTGGGTGGCGAGCACCGCCCTGCCCGTACGCGGGCCCGGCTCCCCCTCCGGAGGCAGGTAGTCCCCGGCCCAGATCGCCTTCTGGGCGGCGCGCAGGGCGCGCTCCCGCTCCCTGCGCGCCCGCTCGAGCTCCTTGCGGCGCCTCCTCTCGGCCCTGACAGCGGCCCGGGCCTCGGCGCGGGTGCGCTCACCGGTCACGAGCGTCTCGACACGGCTCACGCTCATCACCGCACCCCCAGCCCCAGGGGCAGCGCGGCGGCGTCGAAGGTCTCGTCCTGCTGGGCCACCAGCGTGCGGCAGGCGCACTTGGCCCGCCTCACCGCTGACCGAACGTCCTCGACAGCGCGGTCGAGCTCCTTCCTGGTCGGAGCCGACACGCTGATGAGGGTCGCGTGATCCATGTCGATCCACCCGTCGTCCAGGTCCGCCAGGTGCCGCTCCGCCTGAGCCCGCTCTCGCCGGTTGATGATCGTGTCCCGGCGTCCGACCTTGTGGCGGTCCCGTCTGGCCTCAGCCTCCTGGGTATCGGCTCGCTGCGCGTCCTTAATGGCCCGGTCGGCCGCGATCGGCTTGTAGATGATCGAGGTCGACATCTTCACCCCCGGCAGGAGTACCAGGGAGGACAGGAAGCCGGCCTGGGCGCGGACCCGCGGCCACCGGGTGATCTGGAGGACCTTGTGCCACCCCGAGTCGGTCCGCATCGACGTCCACCCCCCGTCCACCGCCATCGGGCCGGCATCGGCCAGGTCATCGGCCTCCTCGGGATGCTGCTGAAGGCGCACCGCCACACCGGGGTCGTAGGCGCCGCGGATGATGACCGCCAGCTCGCTCGGACTCACCCAGCCGCGCAGCGTCAGCCCGGCGTCGTGCAGGTGGTCCTCCACCAGCCGCATCCGCTGCCGCATCACGGCCGCCCCGCCCCTCAGGCCCCCGCCGTAGCTCTTCACGGCCTGCTTGACCCTCTCCAGGTCGAGCACCACCGTGATCGACGACTCGTGGTTCTCAGTCTCCATGGCCGACTGCTGCAGCAGGGTCTCGTAGTTGGTGCGCACCACCGCCCCCTGCGGCGCCTTGTCGTCCCACTGCTCCCAGTGGGACCGCACGCCCACCCCCGAGTCCGCCATCGACCGCTCCAGGACCTGGAGGCGGATGACCCCGTCGGCCTCGCCCACCGCCGAGCACAGTCCAGCGAACCCGTCCGCCTTCGCAGTCTGCTCGATACCGTCGGACATCATGAACTGCCCGTGGGCGACCAGGCACGTCGCCGCCAGCGTCCGCTTGTGCGGATCATGGACCAGGGCCGTCCCCGTGCGCTCATCGACCACCAGCCGCAGACGCGCCCGCGACCCCGGCAGCGCCAGGGTCCCCGCCGGGCGGGTGCGGAACACCGGCCGCCGGTACTGGTGCTGCCCGGTCGCCCTGCGCGCGGCGTACGACACCCCCACCGGCACCCAGTCGATGAGCCTGCCACCGACTGTGCCCATCGGCACCAGCCCCAGCACCAGCAGCAGCCCCCACACCGGCAGCGTCACCGCCAGACCCGTCACGGACCCCGACACCGGCAGCGAGAACACCGCGATCCCCGCCCCCAGGAGCACACAGCCCATCGCCGCCCCGGACAGCCCCAGGACCACGCCCCGCGAGGACCGCCGGGGGAACACCTCCCCCTGCGCTCCTGCTCCCGCACCGCCCCGGCTGTCAGACACTGGAGGCCCCCAGGCCCGCAGCCCACTTCACGAACGCTGACGCCCCACCGACCACGAACGCCGCGATGATGCTGATGACCACCCCGGCCTTCCCGGCGTGGCTCGCCCTCCCGTGGTCCCAGAAATACCCGGCGGCCCACACCAGGCCCGAGATCGCCATGACCGCTACCAAGCACGTCAGGACGATCGCCACCGTCGAGTTGACAAGAGCTCCCAGCGTCCCCATGAATGGCAGATAGGTCCAGTCCGGCCTGACACCCGGGTCATAGCCGGACCCGTCCGCCGGCACGAGCAGTGCCGCGGCGGCGAGCGCACGGTTCTTCACAGCCTCGATCTTCACGATCATCTCCGTCTCCTCACGAGAGCCCCACGGCCCTCCTTACCCGTGTCTACGACCGGGGCGCGCACACCCCGTCCCCTGCCTCCTCGGCTCACGCCGAGAGTGTGTGGATGATCCAGTCGATCATGCGGGGCACCACCGGGATGCAGAACGCGCTCAGGATCGACACCCCGACACCGACCTTTCCGGCGGCCGAGATCCCGGGCATGCCCGCCACCCGGCCGCCGGCCCACGCCAGGGCCGACAGGACCAGGCCCGCCACGCACGCCAGCAGCGTGACCGCCTCCACTGCGCCCAGGAAGCTGACGAAGTCCGCGATCGCAGCCCACATATCAGTGTCAGGTGTCACAAAACGCATCGTTATGCCTCCTCCCACCCTGAGGACGACTCCTCGTCCATGAAGGCCTCGGGGCCGTCGTGACCGGTCGGGCCACCGGGACCACCACGACCGCCTTCAGAGCCGTTGGAGCCTTCCTCGTAGTCGTAGTAGTTGTAGTCGGGGTAGCCGCTCGACGAGGATGACGGCACGGGCCCGCCGCTGTCCGGTGACACCGCCGTGGGAACGGTCGCGGCCGTCGGAGCAGCCGACGCTGCTGGGCCCCCGTCGCCGGGCCCGCCAGCGCTGTTCGGCGACGCTGCCGTCGGAGCCGTCGCAGCAGTGGCACCGCCGGCCGCCGACGTGGGGCCGCCTCCGGCCGGCGGTCCAGAAGCACCACTGCCGCTGCCACCCGGTGACGCCGCCGTCGGAGCGTCACCAGCCGAGT
>NZ_KL544004.1:0-50014 GCF_000711965.1 Actinomyces israelii DSM 43320 | reverse complement strand
AGTGGCACCGCCGGCCGCCGACGTGGGGCCGCCTCCGGCCGGCGGTCCAGAAGCACCACTGCCGCTGCCACCCGGTGACGCCGCCGTCGGAGCGTCACCAGCCGAGTTGCCGCCGGCCGACGGGGCGCCATCGTCGCCGGGCCCGCCAGCGCTGTCCGGTGACGATGGCGTCGGAGCCGTCGCAGCAGTAGCACCGCCGGCCGCCGACGTGGGGCCGCCTCCGGCCGGCGGCGCAGAAGCACCACTGCCGCTGCCACCCGGTGACGCCGCCGTCGGAGCCGTCGCGGCCGTCGGAGCAGCCGACGCTGTGGGGCCTGCGCCGCCGGGCCCGCCGGCACCGGGCCCGCCGCCGGCAGCGCCGGTGGAGGACGTGGCGCCAGCGGCGGGGGCGCCGCCGCCTCCGCCGCCTCCGCCGCCGGCGCCGGTGGTCACGGCCGCCTTGACGACGGTCTTGACGGTGCTGCCCACCGTGACGGCGCCCTCCTCGGCGCCGGCCTGCATGCCGCGGTGCACGGAGGCCACGGCGGCCTCGCCCATGAAGTTGAAGAAGGAGAAGCACACGAGCGGCGCGAAGCAGGCGATCAAGAACATTCCCACGCTCACGGTCATCTGGCCGACCAGCTCCTCGACGGACTGGGCGGTGTCGAACCCGTTGAGGACCGACACTCCCAGCCCCAGGACGACGACCACGGCGATGGGGGCGACCAGGATCGCGGCGATCCACCCCAGGATCGTGCGCGGCCACCCGCGGGTGGGCTCGGCCGCCAGGCCGGACCACGCCAGGGGCGCGAATACCACGACCCCGTACAGCATGACGTTCCGGATGGTCATGACGACCATGAGGCCGAACCCGAAGATCAGCATGAAGACGCAGAACCAGCAGAAGGCGATCAGCATGAACGACACGCCCTGCGCGCCCGCCCCCACCGTCGTCCCGGCGGGCGCCGTCTCCGCCAGCGCGGTGAACGTCTCCGACGACCACAGGTCCGCGATCTTCTGGGCCAGGGTATCGGTGTCGACCTCGAGGTAGCCGATCATCGCCGTCTTGACGGCGTCGGCGAACGTGGAGAAGATCGCGACCAGGGGCAGTGTCACCATCGACGCGGCGGTCGCGAACGCGGCGCCTCCGACCGCCCGCCGCAGCCCGGCCAGTCCGCGCATCTGGATCGACGTGATGATGATCTGGTAGAGAGCGAAGAGTATCGTTATCGGCAGGGCGAACGCGAAGACCCTGCCCGACCAGGTGTACAGGAAGTCCGCGTCCATCTGGGGTGAGCTCACCGAGAAGACCACCGCCAGCGTCGTGGCGAGCAGCCAGGCCGAGGCCTTGCCCAGGGTCGCCGCGACCCAGCTGACCGCCCGCTCAAAGGCGCTCCCCACCCAGTCCTGGGCGACGCCCTGGATGGTCTCGACGGGGTGGGTCACCGCGTGGAGGATCTCGCCGGTCTTGCTGGCGATCGCACCGCCCTTGTCAACCAGCCACTCCCCGACCCCTTTCAGCGACTCGGTGCTCTTCTCCGTGGCCCAGTCCCACGCGTCCTGAAGGATGTTGTCAGCGGGCAGGACAGCGGAAACCTCCGTCCCGCCCCGGGCTGCGGCCGCCACAGGAGCGGCGGCGCCCGCCTCCTCGGGGGCGTCCAGGGCCGCGGCCGGGGGCGTGAGCACCCCGGCCGCGACCACCACGGCCACCAGCAGACCCAGGACGACATCAACCAGCTTGGTCAGCCCAGCCCAGCGCGGTCCGCTCACGGCGCCCGCCCGGCCGGCCATCGTGCCGCCGCTCACTGCGAGCCTCCCCCGATGACGCCGACGAGCTCGCATGTCCCGTCGTTGACGGCCGGGTCGCAGCGCACGATCATGTCAAGCCGCCTGGTCTGCGTCTGCTTGAAGCCGCTGATGTCCCTGACCGCCTGCACCTCGGTGGTCACCGAGGCGACCACGCTCAGGGCGTGCAGCGTGTCTCGGTTGCCGATGACCGCCAGGTAGACGTCGTTGCCTGCGTCAGCGCGCAGGGCCGCGTTGTCGGTGGGCTGCACGGCCAGGATGTCGATGGAGTCCACCTCCCGGGAGGCGATGCGGTAGGACAGCTCGTCGGGGTTGATGGACTCTCCCACGGCGTCCTGCATGGCCCTGTGAGTCTCCTCCCCTAGGGGCCCGTCCGTGCCGGTCATGCCGGCCAGCCACTCCTCCGTGATGCGCTGCCTCTCCTCACCGGCGTCGGTCGGCTGGAAGCTGCTGTAGTCGTAGCCGCCGGCCGCCTGCACCGAGGCGGCGAAGACCCCGGGGTCCCTCGTCTGCGCGAACGGCGAGCCTCCCAGGCGCGGCAGGTCAGCGCCCCAGTCCACCCCGCGTGAGGAGGTCACGTGCCCCGAGTCGCCCGGCCGCGGCGTGACCGCCTCCGACGAGGCCGCCTGCGTCCTGGTGGGCGCGGCCGACGGGGAGCCCGCCGGCGCCGGCGATGGCAGCCGGTCGGAGGACGCGCCCAGCCACAGGCCCGCCACCATCACCACGACCAGGCCCAGGGCCACCAGGCCCCCCGTCCTGATCGGGTGACTCACCATCCATCCCTTCACTCTTCGTGTCCTCACCACTGTCTCCTCTAACTAGACCTAACCGGTTGATGCCTGCACATATTTCCAGTGTTTTCTCAGTATTCTTTCAGTGCTTTTCCAGCGTCTTCTCGGAGGGTGGGCGGGTCAGTCCAGGCCCGGGGGCCGGATGTAGAGGGGGGCGCCGTAGACCTCCATGTGCCGGATGCCCTCGGACTCGGACTGGGCGCCGACCATCATGCCGTCGCCCAGGTAGACGGCCACGTGCCCCGGCCACCACAGCAGGTCCCCGGGCCTCGCGTCGCCGGCGTTGACCTGGTCGCCCGACCCCAGCTGGTCGTCCGAGGAGTGCGAGAGGGTCAGGCCCGCGGCCTCGTAGGCCTTCATCGTCAGCCCCGAGCAGTCGAACGCGTCCGGCCCCTCAGCAGACCACACGTAGGGCTTGCCGACCTGGGCCATCGCAAAGTTGACGATGGCCGCGCGGGCCCCCTCCACGCCCGCCACGGGCCCGCCGCCCCGGCCTCCTGACCCCGGGTCGCACTTCACGTTCGCCAGGGCCGACAGCGCGGCCCTGGCGACCGGCTCCCATTTGTCGTAGGCGTCCGGGAACGCCGACCTCTGCACGGCCTGGGCCGCCTGCCCCAGGCCCATCTGCTCCCACCCGTCCACGTTCTTCAGGTGGTCGTAGAAGATCTCCGCGGACTTCGCCGGGGTCATCAGATCGGCCACGGCCCCCCACCCCATCGACGGCCGCTGCTGGAACAGGCCGACGCTGTCGTGGTCACCCCCCTCGCCGCCGTGAGCCATGTCGTAGGACTCGGGCACCGCCGGGTTCGCCAGGACCATGAGCCTGGACTCCTGCATGGCCGTCATCAGGCCGATCAGCTGGCCGGCCTGGCCGACGCCGGCGGCGTTGCCAGCCGCAATGACCGCACCGGCGTTGCTCATCTGGGTGCCGTCCAGCGTCACCGGGTTGCCCTCGGCGTCAGTGGCCTCCAACGAGGTGGAGTCCCCCACGCTCACCGTGCAGGCCGACCCGCCCCGGCCCGCCTGATGGTGCCCGCCGAACACGATCACCGCCATCATCCCGATGCCGGCCAGCGGCCCCAGCACCACGGCTACCACCACGGCCACCATCAGGCCCGCTCTCCCGGTCTCCACCAGCACCTCTCCTTTCACCTTGTCGCACCGCTGTCCCTGTCACCCTCATCTACGACCGGGCCGCGCACACCGGCCCTCGCCGCCGGCCGGACAGGCGCGAACCCGTGGGGCCTCGACGTGCTCAACAGGCCCTCCACCGACCCCGGCCCGCGCCCGCGGCCTCGGGCCGGCCGGCAGCCGGCGGCCAGCGCCCTGGCCCGCGCCCGCGCCGGGCTCGCGCCGCCGGGGAATCCGGCCCGCTCGGCCGCCACCCGCTCACGCTCAGCGGCCTCACGGGCCCACCGCGCCCGGCGGTCGGCCAGCACCCGCGCGTGCTCGGCTCGCCCCGCCTGCGAGACGCCCTCCAGGGGCCCGCCGTGCTCGTCCAGCCAGGCCGACAGCCGGTGGATCAGCCACCTGGCCGGCTCGCGCACGCCCCGCGCCCCGCTGTGCGGCCACCAGCCCCCCTCCGGGCGCCTGTCCACCGCCCACACCAGGTCACGTACCCCCCACCCCGCCTCGAAGAACGGGCGGATCACCCGCATCACGTACCTGTCCGTGCACCCCCGCAGCACCACCAGCTCGTCCTGAAGCCGCCGGGCCAGCCCGATCACGGCCTCCTCCCCGCTCCTCGTGCGCCGAGACGACCACCACGCCGGACGTACCCGCCCGCCCGCTCCCGCTGGCGGCCGCGAAGCGGCCACCAGGAAGGCCTCAGCGCCGCGAAGCGGCTCCACACCCTCCCCGGCAGCGCCTCGCGCGCGCGTGCGGGGGTTATCTATCCCTGACAACGGGTAGGGGTGACACCTGTGTCCACAGCCCCGCCCCACCTCCGCGGCCCCGCCGGCGACGGCGCGCACCCCTGCCGCCCGCGCCCGGCCGCGGGACCGGAGCATCGCCACGACCCGCTCAGGGACGCACAGGCACCGCACCGCCGCCTCATTGCGCCGCACCACCCGCACCACGCCGTCGGCGCCCTCCTCACGAACCCGCGGAGCCCACCGGGCGCTGCGCCCCTGAGCCACCAGCCCCAGCAGCCCCCACGCCTCCAGGCGCCGCAGCCACCGCTGCACCGTCCGCACCGACACCTCGATCCCCGCCCCCCGCAGCCGCTCCACCACCAGCCGGTTCGTCACCCGCGTCGTCCTCGACACCCCGTCCACCCACGAGCACAGCGCCCGCGCCACGCCCAGGCCCGTCGCCGCATGATCCGCCCGCACGCGCTCCAGGCCGAGCACCAGCTCCACCGCCTCCAGCCACACGCTCCCCCGCGCAGCCAGCACCGACCCCTCGGGCACCGCCGCCGCCACCAGCAGCCGGCACCGCTCCACCGCCACACCCGGCCGCCGCCACTTGCACACCCGCGCGTCCGCGACGAACCCGCCCGCGCCGTCCCCGACGCCGCGCCCCCGCCCGGCCCCGGCGGGGCTTCCCGAAGCTCTACTCAACTGCTATCCTTAACCTCAATGGGGACGCACGCCCCCAGGCCCCCGGCCGTTGCGCTTCGAAAAACACAGGCCGGGCGCCTCTCAATTTGGTCGCCTCACCACCTCTCTCAACCGGGTGGTGAGGCGATCGGCGCTTTCACCGGGCGGCCGACCACCCCTCCCTCAGGCCACCGCCAGGCACCACCCCTCCCCGAACAGCGCCAGCTGCTCCGACAGCCCCGACGACCTCGACGCCAAGCCGGCCGCCCGCGACGAGCCACCACGCCCCTCAGCCACCGCCTCAGGGCGCACACCCGCGGCCACGCACCCCAGCCACTGCCGGTGCGCCGCCGCCCAGGCTCCGCCACCAGCCTCACCGCGGTAGACGGCCCACACCATCGACGACTCCACCCCGCCCCGGCGCGAGCCCGCCACCAGGCTCATCCACGCCCCAGCAGCCGCCTCACTGGCCCCCAGCCCCGACAGGACACCCTCACGGGCGTCCCTCCTCGCCCTGGAATGACGCCTCGTGGGCCGCCACCGGGCCGCGATCGCAGCCACCCTGGCCGTCCCCTCCCCAGCAGGCCCCTCAGGAGTCCCCGCCTCCACCAGGCCCTCCACCACACGCCCCAGCACCGGCCCCAGGTCCCCGACCTCGACGAACCACTCACACCGAGAAGCAGGAACCCCCGCCACCGGCCGCGCCTCGTGCTCACGCCGCCCCACCTCCTCGTCCGACAAGGACCCGATCACCACGCCCTCCCGCCGAACCCGCTCCCGCAGCCGGCAAAGGTTCACGTCCCCGCACACCCCGTGCAGACACGCCTCCGCACCACCCCGCTCAAGAGCCCACAGGGCCCTGCGCACCAACCACCCCCACAGGTCCCCCTCAGCAGCACCAGCCACCAGCGACGGGTGCACCATCAGCACATCCAGGACCTCCGAGCGCAGCAGCCCCAGAGCCTCCGCCCCGTCCAGGCCGTCAGACCGCCCCGCCAGGCGCCCCGGGCCCACACGCCGAGGAAGCTCATCCACCACCGCCGCGGCCACCACCACGCCCAGAGACGACTCCCACCCGCCCGGCTCCGCCGCCACACGCGCCAGCAGCAGACCAAGACCCTCCGACGACCTCACAAGCCGACGCACAGACCCACTGCCGTCATCATCAAACGAGACACTCACGACGCACCTCCACACTGAGGAACCCAAGAGGAACAAGGGAAACAAGGGACAAAACAGGAAGGAACCAGGGCCCACACCGCCCGCACCCATCACCCCGGACTCGCCCCCACACCCAGCCGATACAGATTCGACCGGCGCCCCGACCTCGACGAGCGCCGCTCCACCACCAGCCCCATCTCCCGCAGACGCGCCACGACCCGCCGCACGCTGCGCTCCGACTGCCGCGACATCCTCGCCAGCCCCGCCTGCGACACCACAGCCCGACCCTCACCATCAGCCCGATCAGCCAGCGCCAGCAGCACCAGCGTCTCAGAGCACCCCAGGCCCTCCAGCCCCCACACCCAGCGCACCGCCACACCGCTCACGACAACCCGCCCCCCAGGCCAGAACCGGCATGCGGCCCCGCAGACGCGCCCGCGACCCGCCACACCACCCGAAGCACCAGGACAACCAGGGCCAGCGGCCACACCTCCGCCAGCGCCCCCACCACATAGACGAAAGGCGCGCAGAACGAGGCAAGCGCCACCCGAGACACCCCATCACAGACCCAGCCGAATCCCGGCCCCGGCAGCACCGCGCCACCAACCCCCAGCAGCGCCACCGTCACCGCCGCCCCGGCCAGGCCCCACAAACCGCACCGCCCCACCAGCCGCACCACCGCCCACCCCAGGACGCACAGGACAAGAGCACCACCCGCCGCGCACGCCCACGCGCACCCCCTCACCAGGACACCCGGCACACCCACCGGACCCGCCACCTCACCCACAGGCGGAAGCGACAACGGACTCACCACAACCCACCGGCCCACCCGGTAGAACAGGCACACAGCCACCACAACATCCACCCCGGCAAGCACCCACCACCAGACCCGAGACACGCCCAACAACCCAGCCCTCATGACGCCGTCCTCCCCGCCGCCGGCCGGGCGGCCTCGATGGCGGTCTCGATGATCGAGCGCACCCGCGCGCCCGTCAGCACCCCGGACTCGTTGACGGCCCGGGCGAGCGCGTCGACCGCCGCGGCCCGCCGGCACAGGACCCCCATGGCCACCGCGCGCGCGTGCTCCACCAGCACCCCCACGCTCACCGGCCCCGCAAGCCCGTCCGGGACCCACCCCGAGCTGATCACCTGCGCCGCCCGCTGCTCAGCGACCAGCACATCCGACCCCGAGCCACCGTTACGATGACCATCGACCAGGTCCATGACCATGCCCGCCACGGCCACCACCAGGCACACCCACGCCTCCTGGCCCGGCCCGCCAGAAGGCAGAGGCTCCACATACTCCACACGACCTCCGCGGCCCCCCACGCACCGGACATCCATCGACGTCACCACGCACCCCATCTCATGAGCCACCACCGCATGAGCAGCCTCATGACGGCACCGCTGGGCCCGGCCCACCACCCCGCCCCAGCCGCGCTGCTCCCACACCGGCCGCAGACGCGACGCCAGCTCCCCGAGGCCCTGACCATCACCCAGCTGAGCCCGCACCCACACCTCGAACTCATCAGGACCCGCACCCGCGCCCCGCGGCCCAGGTACCGCTCGGCGTCCTACCGGGACAGGGCCGCCCACCGGCGCCGGCCCGCGCACCACCAGCACCCACACCACCGACACCACCAGGCCCACCAGCACCAGCCGCTCATCCACCACCAGCACAAGCAGCACCGCGCCCACCACGAGCAGCTGCACCGTCATCAACAAGGTAAGAAGACCCAGCAACCGCTCCATGAACCGAGACTCACCCGCTACCACCAAGGCCCTCAGCACACGCCGCACGAAAACCCTCACAACAGCACCCCCCGACCAGCGCCACCAGCCCCCGGCAACCCCGCCGGGGCCGCCGGCAACCCCCCAGCGCCCTCGGCCATCAGCTCAAGAAGATCAGGCTCGCCGACCGGGCTCACGTGATACCCCCTCGACTCAAGACACTCGTCCTCGACCAGCAGGCCCCAGTAGCGCTCCATCAGTCCCCTGACCTCATCGCGGGACGCCGGCAGGGTCATCGGCCTCCGCCCCCGCACCGGCACGACCACCAGCCACCCCATCACGTCCCAGCCGCACCCCAGACCCTCACCAGGCCAGAACCGCAGCCCGTGAACGTGATCGAAAGACACCCGCAACAACCTGTCCAGCTCGACGGCCCCCGCCGGACACCCACCGCCGGCCGACTCGAAGACCCGGCCGAAACGCACCAGCAGACCCACACCCACCAGCGCCCAACCCGTCACCCCGTCAACCACCGGAACCGGCCCATCAGCACCGACCGGCACATCCAGCAGCACAAGACGACCAAAAGCAACCCGAACAGAAGGGCCCTGCTCCCCGCCGGCCCCGCCCCGGGGCCAGACCCGGCGAGCACACCCCAGCAACCGACACCACCGGCCTGGAACCCTCACAGCAACACACCCCGATCCGTGTCACAGGTCGTAGGAACAATCAGGTGCGGGCGGGAGGACGCCCGGCCAGGCGCCCTCCCACCCAGGCCGGACGGCGCACCACCGCCGCCAGGCCACGAGGACAGACGGGACCCACCCGCCGTCCCCGAGAAAGGAAAGCCACCATGGCTCGCCACATCCTCAGCGCCCTGGCAAGACTCCTCCACAGGCCCACCAGCAGGGGCCAAGCCACCGGGCTCAACATCCGACCCGCCGCGACGAAGGAAGAAGTACAGGCGATCCACACCCTCATCACCGAACAGGTCCCCTACCCAAGCTTCGTTCCGCTCCCAGAAACCCTCCCCGACCGGAACAACCACCTGCACCGGGAACTGGTAGGAGCGTGGCGCGACAGCCACCTCGTAGGAGCCGCCTTCATCGGACCCGCCGAACAAGAAGCCGACCACCCGGCTCGACTCGGACTCCACGACGACGCCAAGACGATCCTTGACAACGTCGCCATGATCCACGACCTCGCCGTAGAACCCGCCCACCGACGCCAAGGCATCGCCCTGGCCCTCAAGCACTGGCTCGCAACCTGGGCGCGCGACCACGGCACACACCTGATCCTCTCCGTCCCAATGAACCAGGCATCCCGCGACCTCAACGAGGCAGCCCACTACATCGTCCTGCCACCGAACATCACGCTCGTCATACAGATCAAGGCAAACCGACGAACCTACGCCTTCCCCTCCAACGAAGGCACCACCTGGGCCCTTCACCTCCTGACTGACACACCCAACGCCCCCATCCGCGTGGGAGTACACCCGCCGGCGCCCAACCCGCGTCCAGGCCACCAACACCTCACCCGCGTCGCATTCCTCAACTGAGACCACCGAACCACCCCAGCCGCCGCGAACACTCACAGCAGCGTCCCCTGACCCTCGCCAGCAGCCGACGCCGACCCCGCCGACGGCGCAGGCGCGGGACCGTCCACCGCCTGAGGCTCCAGCAGAGCCTCGACATCAGCGCGCCTGAACCGCACCCGACCCGACGGGTACTTCACAGCCTTGATCAACCCGTCACGAGCCCAACGCCAGAGCGCGTCCCGACTGAGTCCACTGTCCGGATACTGCTCCACAACCTGACGAGCAGTGAGTAAATCCTTAGGCTTGCGGATGTAGGCTTTACTTACGTCCATAGGGATGATCATGCGCTCCGTATGACCCCATGTCAAGGTTGCGCTTGCACACTTTGCTTACGAGCGTTACGTTAATTGCATGTCTTCCACAGCAACCTTTGAGTCCACGATGGGGTTCGATGAGGCGGTTGGTTTCACCGTCAACCAACACTTGTTCATGCGCTCGATCACTCACACTGCCCTTGCTAAGCGCCTTGGCATCGCTTACCCAGGCGTAGGGAACAGGTTGCGCGGTCGCATCAAGTGGACCGCAGCCGACTTGGCGACAGTGGCCGAGGTCCTCGGTGTACCAGTGGCGGATCTGTTCCCGACCCGCGGCGACGATGGCTGGGTCCCGGCCCCGTACGTGCCGGGCACGCAGAAGGCCCCGGTCCCTTCCGGAACCGAGGCCTCTGGACTCGTAGCGGGGGCAGGATTCGAACCTGCGACCTCCGGGTTATGAGCCCGGCGAGCTACCGAACTGCTCCACCCCGCGGCGGCGGGACCAGCCTAGCCGCCGGGCCCCGGGAACTCAATCCGCCGGCGCGTGCCCTTGCTCACCACCGGGCGCCGCGGTCAGGAGCGCCCTGTGCGGCGGGGCGCCCGCAGGAGTCTCCTGCGAGCGCCCCGTGAGCGGCGGGCCTTCCCCGTGTGTCAGCCGCCCAGCTTCTTCTGGGCCTCAAACGCCCGCTGGAGGGCGTTGTTGAGCCTGGCCTGCGCCTCCCCGTAGGCCGTCCAGTCCCCGGACTGCATCGCCTTGTTGGAGTCGTTCATGGCGGTCTCGGCGTCCGTGAGCGCCGCATTGAGGTCCGTCTGCGGATCGCCGCTGGATGCCGGCGCGCTCCCGGTCGCGGAGGCCGTGGGCTGCGCGCTGGGCGTCGACGTCGGCGCGCCGGCGGTTCCGGTCGCGGTCGGAGAGGCCGAGGGCTGCGCCGACGCAGCGGCGGCCGGGTCGGTGGTCGAGGACGTGTCATTGGCCGCGGCGGAGTCGCCGTCGACGACCTCCTGCCCCGTGGTCGCGCCGGAGTCCCCCCCGAAGACCTGGTTGAGCGCCTCCTTCAGCGTGTCGGCGAAGCCGATATTGTCGCCAAAGGAGACCAGCACCTTGCGCAGCAGCGGGTACTGCGTCCCGGAGGAGGACTGGACATAGACCGGTTGGACGTAGAGGAGGCCTCCGCCCACCGGCAGCGTCAGCAGGTTGCCCTTGATGACCTGCGACCCCTGCTGGCTGAGCAGGTTGAGGACCTGGCTGGCGTTGCCGTCGGAGTTGAAGTTGTTCTGCACCTGGCCGGGACCGGACACGTTGGACGAGCGCGGCAGCTCCAGGAGCCGCAGCCTGCCGTAGTCGGGGTTCCTCACCCCGGGCTCGCCGCTGGCAGTCTCGGAGTCCACGGCCAGGAAGCCGGTGAGCACGTTGCGGTCGGTATTGCCGCCGATGATGTAGACGCTGGACAGGGAGAAGGACGCCTGCTCCTGGTCCGGCATCTTCAGGGTCAGGTAGTAGGGGGCCTGCGCCGAGTCCCCGTCCTTGGTGGGGTCGTCGGGGACCTTCCAGAAGTCACCGCCCGAGTAGAAGTCCTCGGGGTTGGTCACGTGGTACCTGGCCATGACCGTGCGCTGGACCTTGAACAGGTCCTCCGGGTAGCGCATGTGGGCCATGAGGTCGGCGCTCATCTCGCTCATGGGCGTGACGGTGCCCGGGAAGACCGACTCCCAGGCGTCCAGGAGCGGGTCCTGCTCGTCCCACTCGTAGAGCTTGACGCTGCCGTCGTAGGCGTCGACGACGGCCTTGACGGAGTTGCGCACGTAGTTGGACTCCTTCGGGGCGCCGAGCAGGGAGGCCCGCCCCGTCGTCGCGTCGCTCATGGAGTCCGCCAGGGACTCGTGCTGCGAGTAGGGGTAGTTGTTGGTCGTCGTGTAGCCGTCGAGGATCCACACGACCCGCTTGGGCGTGCTCGGGTCTCCGTCGTCGTCGACGACCGCCGGGTACGGGTTGCCGTCCAGGGTCAGCCACGGCGCGACCTTGGCGACGCGCTCGGCCGGGTCGCGGTCGTAGAGGATCTGCGAGCCGGGGCGGACCTCCTGGGAGAACAGGATGTTCATCTCGGCGAACCTGGTGGCGTACAGGAGCCTGTTGAACGGGTTGGACACGTTCGGGCCGCCGCTGCCGGCGAAGGTCGTGTTGACCTGGCCGGAGGCGGCCGAGTCGTCGGGGTAGTCGAGCTCGCGCGGGCTGCCGCCGTCGTCGCCGCCCACGATCGAGTACGACGGCGAGGACTTGCCGAAGTAGATGCGCGGCTCGTAGTCGCCCAGGTCGCCCTTGGAGGGGATGCCGCCCTCCCAGAACGCGGGCGAGCCGTCCGAGCTGACCGTGTTGCCGTGGGCGGTGACCACGCCGTAGCCGTGGGTGTAGACGGTGTGGTCGTTGATCCACGTGCGCTGCCCGGCGTCCAGGCCCTCCTGGCTCAGCTCGCGCACCGCGATCACCGTGTCGCGCGACTCGTCGCCGATCCGGTAGCGGTCGACATTGAGCTGGGAGGCGAAGGAGTAGTACTGCTTGTTCTGCTGGCGCTGCTTGAAGGCCGGGGAGACGAGGTTCGGGTCCAGCAGGCGGATCGAGGTCGTCGACTCGGCGTCGTGCATGAGCTGGCCCGACTCGGCGGTGGTCGTGGCGTCATAGGTGCTCGCCTCGACGTCACCCAGGCCGTACGCGCTCAGCGTGGCCTTGATATTGCGGTCGATGTACTGGGACTCCTCGCGCTGGGCGTTGGGGTCCACGACGAACTTCTGGATGACCACCGGGTAGGCGACGCCCACGATCAGGGCCGAGATGACCATGACCGCCACGCCCGTGACCGGCAGCCGCCAGGAGCGGGTGCGCGCCGAGGCGACGAACAGGACGGCGACGACGACGCTGATCGCCGCCAGGATCGCCTGGGCCGGGATGGAGGCGTGGACGTCGGTGTAGCCGGCGCCGTCGAACTTCGCGTTGGAGGCGTACAGGGAGGAGTACCGGCTCAGCCAGTAGCTCGCACCGTGGAGCACGGAGAACAGGGCGAGGAAGACGGTGAGGTGAAGGCGTGCGGCCCGTGTGAAATGGGGCTTGCGCGCAATCGAGATCCCGCCGTACAGGTAGTGGACGACGACGCTGGCAATGCCGGCGAAGATCACCACGCGCGACAGGTAGGAGATCGCGATCTCCAGCACCGGCAGGATGAACACGTAGAAGGAGATGTCCAGGCCGAACTGCGGGTCGGGCACGCCGAAGGAGTGGGAGTGGATGGCCAGCAGCGCCTCTCGCCAGTGCGGGGCGAGCTCCCACGCCGAGGCCAGCAGCGCCAGCACGGCGGGCACGCCCCAGGTCAGTGTCCGGCGCATGGGCTCCACCGCCGTGCGGTAGGCCTCCAGGTTGCGGGTCGCCTCATCAGTCGGGAGGCTGATCTCGCGCGAGCGGTAGGCCCTGGTGATGGCGGCGAACATGGCGCCGAACATCACAATGAAGCCGACCGCGAACATGATGCCTGCGGCGATCCACTGGGTCCACAGCACGCGCGCGAAACCGAGCTGGTTGAACCAGAGCACCTCGGTCCAGGTGCGAGACAGGAAGACAATGACCGCGGCCAGCGCAGCGAGAATCCCCAGGGTCAGGACCAGCGGCCCCGGGCGACGCGAACCGCCCGCGGCGCCGGCGACCGGTCGAGACGGGCGCCGGGGCCCGCCCGACCCGGTGGAGTCCTTCCGGCCGGAACCGCGCGCGCCCTCCGAGCGCCGTGCGCCGAAGGGCGCGGCGCCGCCGAAGAGGAAGGACGCCGGATCGAAGCCGCTCAGCGGGTTCCCGCGGCCCTCATCGGGGTCCTCGGGCGCGTCGCCCGTGCGAGGGCTCTCGGCGGAGTCCCCCGGAGAGCCGGCGGTGTCGGCGGTGTCCGACTGGAAGAAACCACCGCGGACGCGCTCCTCTCGACTGGACGAGGAGGACTCGTCGGGCGCAGGACGCTTGTCGTCGGGCTCGTCGTCTGGCCTGGTGCTCACGGTCACGCTCCGTGTGGTTGAGAGGTGTGCGCGGGTGCGCGTATGGATTACGGCGCTGGGTCGCCGGACACACTCATCGTCCCACAGGTCGTGCGGAGCCCACAAAACCCGCCCCGCGACCCGCGCGAGTCGCCGGCTCGGCGGGCCCCGCGCAGGGCCGGCTCCGCCGCGGCCCGGCCCGGATCCTCATCCTCCCGGTATGTCGACGCCGCAGGGCGGGGTCCTTAGGCTCGCCGTATGACTGAGCAGACGCCCGCCCACCAGCCCGCCTCCCCGCGCCAGCGCTCCCTGAGGAGCGCCATCCTCGAGCTCGAGGAGCATGTCGCCCAGCGCGGCTGGGACGCTCCGGCCAGGGTCTTCGCACTGGTGCGCACCGCTGCGGCCCTGGAGCAGGACCCCGCGCTGGCCGAGCTGCTCGACGACGCGGCGCTGGCCCAGGCGCGACACGACCCGCAGGCGCTGACCATAATCGAGCAGGAGAACCTGCCCGCAGCCGTCGATCTGGAGGACCTGCTGGGCCGGCTCGCCTGGCCGCAGACCGTTGACGGGGTGGCGCTCGCCGTCGAGCGGCTGGTCCTGCCGGCCGAGGCGGAGCAGGAGGCCGCGGCCATCCAGGACGCGCAGGAGCGCCTGGCCTTCTTAAGGGCGCGGCCCGACCGAGAGGACGTGCGGATGGTGGTAGGGGTGCTGCGCACCGGTGAGTCCTGGTGCGCGGTCCGCTCCCGGACGCAGGACTCTGCCGACCGCGTGGTGAGCGGCGACACTCTCGTGCCTGGGCTGGTCGAGGCCCTGGCCTCGACTCTCGAGTGAGGCGGCCCGGGCCGGCTAGTCCCCCATGCCCTCTGGGCGGTTCTCGTCGGCGTCGCGGGCGCCCCCGGCGTAGCCCAGCGTCCCGTCCAGCAGGGAGGCGAGGTCCGCATCGACCTCGGCGTCCATGTCCTGGGCGGCCCGGCGCATGGTCAGGAAGTCCTCGGGGCTGGCCAGCTCGGAAGCAGCCGGCATGACATCGGGGTGCTTCCAGAACGCGTCGCGCTCGCCGTCGCCGACCTCCTCGCCCAGCAGCTCCCACAGGCGCGCGGCCTCCCTCACGCGCCGGGGGCGGAACTCCAGGCCGATGAGACGGGCGAAGACCTTCTCGGCAGGACCGCCCTGAATCCGACGACGGCGCACCATCTCCCGCAGCGGCACGGCGTGCGGCAGATGGGGGGCGGTGGCCCGTGCGGTGACGACCTCGACCCAGCCCTCGACCAGCGCCAGCAGCGTCTCCAGCTTCTCCAGGGCCTCCACCTGGGCGGGGGTCTCCTGCGGGGCGAACATGCCCGACTCCAGCGCCGAGCGGATCGCCTCGGGGTCGGAGGGGTCGACCTCGGCGACCGCCTCCTCAATGGCACCGGTGTCGACCCGTATCTCGCGCGCGTAGGTCTCGACGGCGCCCAGCAGCTGGCCGCGCAGCCAGGGAACATGGGCGTACAGGCGCGCGGCGGCCGCCTCCCGCACCGCCAGGAACATGCGCACCTGCTCGGCCTCGACCTCCAGGCCCTCGGCGAAGGCCGTCACATTGGCCAGGACAAGAGCTGTGCCGGGCTCCCGCTTCAGCGGCAGCCCGACGTCGGTGGCGGCGAGGGCCTGACCGGCGAGCTCGCCGACGGCGTGCCCGACCTGGAGGCCGAAGGCGGTGCCCGCCATGGAGCGCATGATCTGGGTCAGGGCGCCGACCTGGCGGGCGGCGTCCCCCAGATCGGGGTTGTTGTCGGCCAGGTCCTTGGTCTGGCTCTCCAGTGCGGCGGCGAGGGCGGCGGTGGCGGCCTCCGCGACCGGGGCGCACACGTCCTGCCACACCGGCAGGGTCCGCTCGACCCACTGCGAGCGCGACCAGGCCTCGCGGGCGCCGGGGGCCGGCATGAGATCGGTGGCCGTGTCCAGCCACAGGTCGGCCACCCGCAGCGCCTGGCGTGTCGCCTCGGCGTCGCCGGCCGTGATGGCCGGGTCGCCGTTCTTGGCGGCCTCCTGGAGCGCGAGGCTGCGCCCCATGGTCCAGTTGACCGGGCCGTCCTGCGCACCGGCCATCATCTGCTGCATCTGAGTGCGCATGGCCATCATCTGCCCGGGGGTGATCCGGGACAGGTCCACGCCGCTCATCTGGGCGAACTGCGCCGGATCGACGCCGGAGGAGCGCAGCGCGGCCACAGCGTCTCCGGCGACGTCAGCGCCGAAGAGGGCGGAGAGCATCTGCTCGATGTCGTCGAAGGGGTCCTCACTCATGGGGTTCCTCTCGGTGGTACGGGGTGTCGGGCCGTACGGCTGATAGCGGCTGAGGGCCGTACAGGCGCAACACGGGGAGCGTGCCACCCATTCCTGTGTACGAGCCGGGAACCGGCCCTGCTGAGACGTGGCAATGGCGACACCGCGCGCCCGCCGTCCGGACGGGGGAGACCTGGAGCCCCTTCAGGACGCATGATGGGGCCGTGACGGACGAACAGCACCACCAGACGCCGCCCTCCGCCCGCGCCGCCGAGTCCGGGCAGGAGGCTGCCGCCGAGCCCGCCCGGGAGCCGGCCGCAGGCACCGAGCCCGTTCCCAGTCTGGGCAATCGCCGTCGGCGGCGGTCCGGGCGGCTCGCGATCGGGATCGGAGCGGTGGTGCTCGCCGTGGGCCTCCTCGTCGCGGGGGCGACCGTGCGGGTGGACAAGGTCATCGAGGCGCCCGGCCCGACCTGGAACGTGCTGGCAGGGGGCTCCGGGGACCAGGGGGCCCAGGACGTCATCACCGTCACCGGCGCGCAGACCTACCCGGCCGACGGGGCGCTGCGCATGACGACGGTGTCGGTCTCCGGGTGCCCCCAGCACCCGGTGACCCTCTTCGACGTCGTGGGCGCCTGGCTCTCGCCCGACAAGACGATCCTGGACCGCGAGCAGGTCTGTCCGAAGTCGCTGAGCTCGCAGGAGGTCGAGCAGGCCAACCGGGCCCAGATGACCAGCTCCCAGAACACCGCCGTGGTCGCCGCGCTCATGGAGACGGGGATGGCCACCCGCATGGTCCTCACCATTGAGGGCACCGGGTCCGGCCAGGCCCAGGACGTGGTCGACCAGGGCGACGTCCTGACCTCCATCACGCCCGACGGCGGGCAGACGACGCCGATCACGACCTTCGCCGCGCTGCGCGAGCTGCTGACGACGATCCCGGTGGGCACGCGCGTCAGCCTGGGCATCGAGCGCGACGGCCGGCCGACGACCGTGTCGCTGACCACCGTCGAGCCCCCGGACGCGAACTCCGACGGCGCGCCGGACTCCGAGGGCTCACTGCTGGGCGTGTACCTGTCGGCCCAGGCGGACTCGGACATCAATGCGACCTTCGAGCTGTCCGACGTCGGGGGCCCCAGCGCCGGCAGCATGTTCGCCCTGGGCATTATCGACAAGCTCACCCCCGGCGACCTGACCGGCGGCAAGGACATCGCCGGGACGGGCACGATCGCCCTCGACGGGTCCGTGGGGCCCATCGGCGGCATTGCGCAGAAGATGGCCGGCGCCAAGGCCGACGGCTCCGAGTACTTCCTGGCCCCGGCCTCGAACTGCGGGGACGTGGTGGGGCACGTCCCCGACGGCCTGAAGGTCTACGCGGTATCGACGCTGCACGAGGCCGTCACCACGGTGGAGGCCATTGCCGCCGGGGACACCTCGGGGGCCTCCACCTGCGAGACGGTGCTCGCCCAGCAGTGACCCGCGAGTTTTCCACAGGGTGACAGAGCCATGGCGCGTCGCTGCGCCGCCGTGCCACCCTGCGGCTGAGCGCCCGCGGCAGCCTGCCTCTTTCGCGAACCGGGCGCCGTTTGGAGCAACCCATGCGATTCAGAGGCCAGTCCCCCATCCTGTGGCGGCGCGTCGGCCAGTCGCAGATCGGCACCGAGCCGGGCCACGCCGTCGTCCTGGACGGGCTGAGCCCGCAGGAGCAGCAGCTCCTCGACCGTCTGCCGCCCGACCTGTCGCCCGGAGACGTCTACCAGGTGGCGCGGTGGAGCGAGGTGCCGGTCGCCCGTGCTCGCCAGATCCTGTCCGCCCTCGACGAGGCCGGCGCCCTGACCCGCGACACCCCGACGCCGACGAGCGGCGACGCGCTCTACTGGGAGCGCCTGGCCGACAGCCCGCAGGCGCGCGCGCATGCGCTGCGCGACGGCATCGTGGGCGTGATCGGCGGCTGCCGGCTCGCCCGCGAGCTCGTGTCCCTGCTGGCGGAGGCCGGCGTGGGCACGCTGCTGGCCGAGGACGAGGAGCTGAGCGACTGGGCGGGCGCCCTCGTCCCGCCCGTGCGCACCCGCGCGCCCCTGGAGACGCGCCCGCACCTGGTCGTCACCGTCGAGGGGCACCTCGTCGAGCCGTTGCGGGCGCAGGACCTGAGCGTGGCGGGGGTCGCCCACCTGCCGGTGGTCGTGCGGGAGGTGAGCGTGCGCGTGGGCCCGCTCCTGGCGCCGGGCCGCCCGCCCTGCGCCACGTGCCTGGACCTGTGGGAGCGCGACGCGGACCCGCAGTGGCCGGCGGTGGCCACCCAGCTGCGTCTTCTGGCCCCGCCGCCGACCGAGCTGCTGCTGGTGCACCAGGCGGCGGCGCTGGCGGCGCGCGCGGTCACGGACGTGCTGGCGGGTCGACGGCGGCCGTGGGTCGGGCACAGCGTCGAGGTCTCGGGGCTGGAGGCCGTGGGTGTGGAACGGCTCTGGGCGCCCCATCCCGAGTGCCTGTGCGTCGAGCTGGAGGCCTCGCCCGAGCCCGCCGGTCCGGGACCGCGCGAGGCGCACAGCAGGCGGCAGGGGCGTCGCGGGCCTGCCGCCGCGCTCAGCCTCGGCCCGCGGGACCTCCCCGACCAGGGCGGCCCGGCTCCGCCGCCCCGCCCTGGAAGTCCCGGACCACGTAGAGCACGTCCGCCCCGTACTCCTGGAGCTTGACCGCGCCGACTCCGTGGATGAGGGAGAGCTGGGGCAGGGTACCGGGCTTGACCACCGCGATGGAGCGCAGGGTCGTGTCGGCGAAGACCGTGTAGGCGGGCCTGGAGCGCTCCTTGGCGACCCCGGCCCGCCAGGCCCGCAGCGCCTCGAACAGGGCGATAGTGGCCGGGTCATTGTCCGCCTCGAACTCGGCCGCGGCCCGCCTGGCGCGCTCCTTGGGGGACTGCGAGGACCGCGAGGACCGCGAGGACGCGGACCGGCCGCGCTGCGGGGCCGGCCCCCCTCCGGTGGGCCAGATCCCGTCCAGGAAGCGCGAGGGCTTGCGCGAGGCGCGCCCACCGGCGTTGCGCGCCCGGGCGTAGGAGATGACCAGGTGCTCGCGGGCGCGGGTCACGCCCACGTACAGCAGCCGCCGCTCCTCCTCGACCGCGGCCGGGCCCTCGGCCAGGGAGATCGGCAGCAGCCCCTCGCTGGCGCCCACGAGCACGACGGCGTCCCACTCCAGGCCCTTGGCGGCGTGCAGGGAGGACAGGGTGACGCCCTCGACCGTCGGCGCGTTCTGGGCGGCGGCGCGCTCGCCGAGCTCGGCGACCAGCCCGTCCAGGTCGGCTCCCCGCCTGGAGCCGAGCTCGTCGGCCAGCTCGACGATGGCGTTCAGGGAGTCCCATCGCTCGCGCACGGCGCCGCGGGGGGCCGGGGGCCGCTCGCTCCAGCCCTCCCGGCCGAGCACCATGCGGGTGTCGGCGCCGACGTCGCCGGTCAGGTCCGCCCGCTCGGTGCGGGCGGCGGCGCGCAGAATGACCATGGCGCGCTTGACCTCGTCGCGCTCGAAGAAGCGCTCCCCGCCGCGCACCAGGTAGCCGATTCCTGCCCCGGACAGGGCCTGCTCGATCACCTCGGACTGGGAGTTGGTGCGGTACAGGACGGCGATCTCGCTGAGCGGCACGCCGCTGGACCGCAGTCGGCCGACGTGCTCGACCACTCCCGCGGCCTCGGCGACGTCGTCGTCGTAGGCCTCGAAGCGCACGGCGGGCCCGCTGGGGCGCTGGGCGACGAGCTCGACGGCGCCGGCGGGCAGGGCCGGGGCCCCTCCCCCGCGCCGCGAGCGCGACAGGACCCGGTTGGCCAGGGAGACGACCTGCGGGGTGGAGCGGTAGTCGCGGCTCAGCCTGACCGTGCGGGCGCCGGCGTACCGGGCGGTGAAGCCGGTCAGGAAGTCGGGGGTGGCGCCGGTGAAGGAGTAGATGGTCTGGGAGACGTCCCCCACGACGCACAGCTGGCGGCGCCGCCCCAGCCACAGGTCCAGCAGGCGCTGCTGGAGCGGGGAGACGTCCTGGTACTCGTCGACGACGAAGTGCTTGTACTGGCCGCGCACCTGGTCGGCGATGTCCTCGCGGTCCAGGAGGATGCCGACCATGAGGAGCAGGACGTCCTCGAAGTCGATGACCCCGCGCTCGGTCTTGGCCTCCTCGTAGGCGGCCAGCACCTGGGCGACCGTGGCGGGCTCCAGGCCTCCCGGCGGCTCGCGGCGCAGGGCCGCGGCGCGCTGGGCGTAGTCCTCGGGCAGGGTCATGGTGACC
This sequence comes from Actinomyces israelii DSM 43320, assembly GCF_000711965.1. Lineage (GTDB taxonomy): Bacteria > Actinomycetota > Actinomycetes > Actinomycetales > Actinomycetaceae > Actinomyces > Actinomyces israelii. The sequence continues at coordinate 29,616 of NZ_KL544004.1, read as the reverse complement.
TTGGCCCACTCGACCTCGGCCGACAGGTCGCGGATGAGGGCGCGGTCGGCGGACAGGCCGAGGCGGTGGGCGGCCGTGCCGACGAGACGGCCCTTGAACTTCTCGATCTCGGGGCGGCGACCGCCGATCGCGGTGGGCCAGAAGTAGGTGAGCTGGCGCAGGGCGGCGGAGTGGAAGGTGCGGGCCTGGGTGCCGTTGACGCCCAGGTCGGCCAGGCGCGAGCGCATCTCCCCGGCGGCGCGGGCCGTGAAGGTGACGGCCAGGACCTGGGTCGGCTGGTAGGCGCCGACGGCGACCCCGTGGGCGATGCGGTAGGTGATGGCGCGGGTCTTGCCGGTGCCGGCGCCGGCCAGCACGCACAGGGCCCCCTCGAGGTGCTCGGCGACCTGGCGCTGGTCGGGGTCCAGGGCGTCGAGCAGCGCGGCGGGGCCGGGCAGGGCCCCGGGCGGGCGGGAGTCCGGTCGGGTGCTGGCGGCGGGGCGCGGTGCGTGCTCACTCATCACGGCTCAGCCTGCCACGAGCCGCCGACAGGTACAGGTGTCGCGGGAGCGCTCACCGACCGCGGAGAGCCGCCGGGTCTCACCGGATCGGTCCGCCGTACCAGTCCTCGATGAGCATGCGGGCGATCGAGGTGGGCCCGGGCAGGACCACGGCGCCGGCGGCCAGGGCGGCCTCCAGCTCGGAGCGCGAGAGCACGACGACGTCGGTGACCTCCTGGCCGTCGGGGCGCGCCGGGCGCTCGCCCGGCGCCAGGCGGGCCCGGTAGCCGAGCATGAGGGAGCGCGGGAAGGGCCAGGGCTGGGAGGCGACGAGCTCGACCGAGGCCACGCGCAGCCCGGTCTCCTCGGCGACCTCGCGCACGACCGCGGCCTCGCCGGACTCCCCCGCCTCCACGTACCCGGCGACCGTGGAGTAGCGCCCGGGGGCCCAGCGGGCGCCGTGGACCAGGACGATGCGGTCGGCGTCGTCGGTGACGGCCATGATCACGGCCGGGTCCGCGCGCGGGAAGTCGAGGGCGCCGCAGGCGGTGCAGCGGCGCACCCACCCGGCCTGGTCGGCGGTGGTGCGCCCGCCGCAGGCGGTGCAGAAGCGAGCCCGGGCGTGCCAGGCGGCCAGGGCGACAGCGGGCGTGGCCAGCCCGGCGTCGTGGGCGCTCAGGGCGTGGCCGACGGCGCGCAGGGCGGACAGTGGGTGGCGCGCCAGGAGGCCGGTCACCTCCCGGTGGGCCTGGTCGGCGCCTTCTGCGTCGGCCGGGCCCGCTGGCGCGTCGGGGACGACGACGGCCAGCCAGGAGGCCCCGGCGGCGTCGCCGGTGCCGGTGCCGTTCTCGCGGCCGAGGTAGATGGTCGTCAGGCCGGCCAGGGCGCTCGGGGCCCCGCCTCCGAGGTCCGCGGCGCTCAGCGGGGCCAGGCGGGGAGGCTGCACGGCGCGGCTGCTCGCATCCCACACGGCGCGGTCGCGGCCCGAGGGCGCGGGCGGGGTCAGCCCGTCCTCGGGCAGGTCGGGGTGCACGGCGGGCACGTCCAGGGCGACGCGCCCGCGCGCATCCGCGAGCAGCAGGCGGGTGGCGGGGTCGGCGGCGAGGTCGGCGAGCAGGCCCGGCTCGGCGCGACGCGCGGCATCGCGGTCGGTGGTGGAGCGGGACAGGGAGCGGCGGCCGTAGGCGTCCTCTCCGCCCTTCCCGGGCGGAGAGGCGGCGCTGGGAGACCGGGTTCGCGACGGGCTCATGGCGTCAGCCTAGGCGCCCCGGGCGACGCGCGACGCCGGCGGACGGCGCGGCCCGTCAGCCCGCGTCGGAGTCCTCCAGCAGGAGGGCGAAGCTCTCAGCGGTGGCGTAGGAGGTCTGCGTCCCCCTCCTGGTCACGGAGTCGGCCGAGTAGCGGTTGGCCCGTCTCAGGGCGGTGAGCACGTCCCCGGTCTGGACCAGCGTGTGGCTGAAGCAGCCGATGAAGGCGTCCCCCGCGCCGGTGGTGTCCAGGGCGTCGACCTCGATGCCGTCGATGAGATGCTCGCGGCCCTCGGTCAGCCACAGCGCCCCGCGCGCGCCCAGCGTCACAATGACGTGGCGCACTCCGGCGCGCAGGAGCACGCCCGCAGCCTTGCGGATGTCGTCGAGCGTATCGACGGGCATGCCGGTGAGCAGGGAGAGCTCGGACTCGTTGGGGACAAGGTAGTCGCACCCCTTGACCCGTTCCAGGACGAGGTCGGGCTGGGCGGGCGCCGGGTTGAGCAGAACCGGCACCCCGAGGCGCCGTCCGAGCTCGACCGCGGCGTAGACGGTCTCCAGGGGGATCTCGAGCTGAAGCACAATGAGTCGGCAGCGGGCAATATCCTTCTCGGCCGCGGCCACGTCCTCGGGCGTGAGGAACCCGTTTGCCCCCTTGACGATGAGGATCGAGTTCCTGGACTCCTCGTCGACGAAGATCGGGGCGACGCCGCTGGTGGCCTCGGTGGACATGACATAGGTGGTGTTGATGCCGTTGCGGGCGAAGTTCTCGATGGTGTTCGCCGCGAAGACGTCATTGCCGACGCGGGTGACCATGAGCACCTCGGAACCGAGCCGGGCCGCGGCGACCGCCTGGTTGGCGCCCTTGCCCCCGCAGCCCATTGCGAAATCGGGCGCCTCGAGGGTCTCGCCCTCCCGGGGCATCCGGCGGATGTAGGTGATCAGGTCGACCATGTTCGACCCGATGACGGCGATCTCAGGCTGCCTTCGCATGGTTCATGACTCCTTGATGCCGGTGGTGACGTGGAAGCGGCGGCTGTGCCCGGCCTCGAGCTCGATCAGGGTTCCTGCCTTCTGCGCGGCGAGACGGCCCTCCGGTCTGGAGGTTCCCGGCAGGACGAAGGCGGCGACCCTCTGGTCCGCATTGTGCAGGATCCATCGGGTGGCGACCGGGAAGTCCGCCGCGGAGAAGCGGGTGATGAAGGCGGGGCCGTCCGGGGCGCCCAGCGTGAACTCGAGGTCCCGGCCGTAGCGCGGCAGATCGTCGGCGAAGTAGACGATCTCCGGGTCGAACTCGGTGGCCATCTCAAGGCTGTCCACATCAATGTGTCCGGCGAGAATCTCGTCGTTGAGGGTCTGCCAGCGCGGCGTGGGGGTGACATGGGCGGGGACGGTGCGGCGCAGGGCGAAGGCTCCCGCGGGCAGGTTCTGTCTCATGCGCCCGTTCGGGACAAAGGCGTAGTTCATGTGGCACATGTACTGCAGGGGCATCGGCGCGTATGCGGACAGGTTGGTCACCGACAGATCGATGTCGAAGGTGCTCACTCCGGCGCGCAGGGCCACCGAGGGCTCGGCCCGGTAGTGATGGCCGAAGCCCATGACGTACTCGTAGGTGGATACGAGCCGGATGCCGTCCTCACCCACCTCGAGACGCGCGGCGTCCATGGGCGCGCAGGAGAGCTCGCCGTGAAGGGGGTGGGTGTCCTCGGGCGCCGGGCAGCCCGCGGACAGCAGGCCCGAGTGGAAGGCGAAGCACCCGTAGGTCTGCGTGATCTCCTTGGCGGGCAGCGGCTGGCGGAACATGTTGTCCATCCGCAGGCTGACGCCGTCGACGACGGCGTCCCAGAGGATCTGCCCCATGAACGGCAGAATCTCGAGGCGCACCCGTGAGCTGGTCATCACGAGGGTCTCCACGCCGCTGGGATAGCGAGCGGCGGCGGCAGTCAGCTCGCCGTGGGAGAGCAGTGCCTGCGGGTGGGAGGGGTCGGCCGTGAACAGGCTGCGCTGCAGAGGAACAACGGTGGTCTCATCGGTCATGACAGGTCCTTTCAGGAGGCGTCGTCCGCGGTGATGGCGACGGAGCGGCGACGGCGGTAGGAGGTGAGGAAGTAGAGCAGGACGGCGCCGAAGCACACGATGTTGACGGCGAAGGAGACCTGCATTGAGCCCGTCGAGTCCGACACGAGGCCCTGAATGACCGGGACGACCGCACCCCCGATGATCGACATGACGATCACGGCGCCTCCGGTCTCGGTGTGATGCTTGTCCGTGATGGAGTCCAGGGTGCGGGCGTAGATCGTCGCCCAGCACGGGCCGAACAGGCCCGAGGTCAGGATCGCCGCGTAGACCGCGGTCATATTGGGCACTGTGACGACGTAGGCGAGGGCCGCCACGCCGAGTACGGAGTAGGCGACGAGGACCAGGTCCTCGTTGAGACGGGACATGAGCAGGTTGGCGATGAGCTTCCCGAGGAAGAAGGCGATGAATGCGGCCACCATGTAGTTCGAGGCGCTGCGCTCGTTGAGCGAGGTGTCGAGGGTCAGGGCGAGGCGGATGGTGAAGGACCACACGGCGGTCTGCATGCCCACGTAGAGGAACTGGGTGACGATCCCCAGCCTGAACCTTCTGTTCCCCGCCAGGTAGCGCAGGGTCTCGCCGACCGTCGCACGGGACTCGCGCACGCCGTCGCGCAGCGGCTTGCAGTACGGGAACCGGGTGATCGCCACGAGCAGGAGCATGGCGGCCAGGACCATAATGATGAATCGGTAGGGTCCGAGCGTGCGCTGGAGAAGCTCGTTGGCCAGCGCCTGCCGCTCGGCGCCGGAGACCGCCTCCATCTGCTTGTGGATCGCCTCCCCCTCCGTGAAGACGAGGTACTTGCCCAGCAGGATCCCGAAGATCGAGCCCAGCGGGTAGAAGGTCTGCGAAATGTTGAGTCGCAGCGTGGCCAGACGCTTGGGCCCGATCATCGAGGAGTAGGTGTTGCAGGATGTCTCGAGGAAGGACAGTCCCACGGCAATGGCGAACAGGGCTGCGAGGAACACCGAGTATGTCGCCACGTGCGACGCGGGGAAGAACATCGTGCAGCCCACGATGTAGAAGCTGAGTCCGACGAGAATGCCGGTCTTGTACGTCCAGCGGCGAATGACGCGGGAGGCGGGGACGGCCAGCAGGAAGTAGCCGCCGTAGAAGGCTGACTGAACGAATGCCGAGGCGAAGTCGGACAGGGTGAAGACGGACTTGAACTGGGTGATGAGGATGTCGTTGAGGCTGGCGGCCGCCCCCCACAGCGGGAAGCAGATCGACAGCAGGATGTACTGCAGAATCGGCGTGCGGTCGAGGTAGCCGTCGCTCAGCTGGTGCGAGGGGTCCTTGATGACCCCGAGGCTCCGGGGCTCGAGGCGGGGTGCGGCAGTCATGCCCGGGCCTCCTCGTCGAGCAGGGCGCGGCCCGTGGACGCGCCGATGCGGGTGGCTCCCGCCTCGACCATCGCCGCGAGATCCTCCGGGGTGCGGATTCCGCCCGAGGCCTTGATTCCCATGGACTCGCCCACGGTCCGGCGCATGAGGGCGACGGCGTGGACGGTGGCTCCGTGCGTGGAGTACCCGGTGGAGGTCTTGACGAAGTGGGCGCCGGCGTCGCGGGCGCTCTGACAGGCCAGGACGATCTCGTCGTCGGTGAGCAGGCAGGTCTCCAGAATGACCTTGACGACGGTGCCCGGGCCGGCCGCCTCGACGACGGCGCGCACATCCTCGCCGACGACGTCCCACTCGCCGTCCTTGGCCGCGCCGAGATTGAGGACCATGTCGACCTCCTGAGCGCCGTCACGTACGGCCGCCCGGGTCTCGCAGGCCTTCGTCCCGCTCAGAGAGGCGCCGAAGGGGAAAGCGATGACGGCGCAGACCTTGACGTCCTCCTCCCTGAGACTCTCCGCGCAGCGGGCCACGTGGACGGGGTTGACGCACACGCTGGCGGCGCCGATCTCCACCGCTTCCCGGCACAGGCGATCGATATCTGCGGTACGCGCATCCGGTGCGAGAAGCGTGTGGTCGATGAGGTGGGAGACTGATGTCACGAGAACTCCTTTGTCTGCGCTGATTCGGACAGCGTCGTCCGACGGCACGAAAGGTAGCGATCGTCAGGCGCACCGGGAAGGCCGGACCAGCAAAGGTTGAATGCAGCGGATTCTCCGTCATCACGCCGATAAATAGACGTCATGGCTGGTTCTGCCGGGCAAGAATCGACCATCCGTGCCGCAACGGCACCTTCGTGCCGCGCCGCCCCGGGCGCGGGTCAGCCGGACGCGCCGAGCAGCCAGCGCGCCGTGCCGACGTCCGTCACGAGACGGTTGGCGTAGCCGCTTTCGAGCGCCGCCCGGACGGCGGGCGCGCAGGCGGTTCCACCGGCGACGAGCACCTTCTGCTCGACGTGGCGGAGCTCGGTGAGAGACAGCCCCAGGGTCCGATTGTTGAGATCGGGAAGGCACACGCATCCCTCGGCGTCCACGACCCGCGAGCAGATCTCGCCGACGGCGCGCTCTCGCAGCACGCGCTGATCGGTGTCGCTCAAGCCCAGATCGCCCACCATCCCCAGGAGCGCACGGGGTCCCTCGACGGAGAAGACGACGATCCTCGCGGTCCGGGCAAGGTCCAGGTTTCTGCGCACATCCGAGCGGCTCCGCAGCTGGTTCGCCCGGGGAACCGACTCCACGACCAGCGGAGCGTCACAGGTGTGCAGGTGAGCCCGCAGGGCAAGGGCCAGACGGCGAACAGAGGCATCGCCCGACCGCCCCGAGGCATGCTCCGTCAGGCCCCGGCTCATCCGGACCACCTCGACCCCGTACAGCGGCATAATGTCGAGGCAGCGCACGATGTCGGCCATGACCGGCGAGTCGGTGACGGCGATCCGGTCGCAGTCGCGGATCAGGGCGCCGATCAGGGGCGCGGCCTGCGCGCCGAGAGCGGATGCGAGGCCCGCCGTCACGGGGTGCGGCGAGACGAGCCGAAGCTCGTCGAGGTCGTAGCGCTGCTGCAGAGAGGCGATGAGGTGCTCGTCGTGCTCCCTGGGATCGACGATCTCAATATGCACGAAGCCTCTGCGCTCGGCGTGGGACAGGAGCTTGGAGACGGTGGGCCGGGACACGTGCAGGCGCTCGGCGACCTGCGCCTGGGTCATCCCCTTGTAGTACAGGTGAGCCGCGTCCAGGGACAGGATGTCCTTGCGCGTCAGGTTCGCAGCCTCCTCGCCCATGTCGTCCTCCTCGTCTCACCGTCGATCGAGCCCAGACGCCGCTTGTCGCCGTCCTACCGGAACCGGATGGATGGTAGCCGCTTCTCAGCGAGCTCCGCTGATGCTCAGAGCCCTCTTCTACAGTGGGCGGGTGAGACGCACGACTACCTCCCCAGCCTCCCGGGTCTACCTCGACCACGCCGCGACCGCGCCCGTGCGCCCAGAGGTCGCCGAGCAGGTGGCGGCGGACCTGCGCGGGCGTCTGGGAGGGTGGGCCAACCCGGCCGCCCAGCACGCCTCGGGACGGCGCGCCGGGGCGATGCTGGCCCAGGCCCGAGCCCGCCTGGCGGCGGCGCTGGAGGTCGACCCCCACGAGGTGCTCTTCGCCAGCGGGGGCACGCAGGCCGACGCCCTGGTGGTGGCCGGCCGGGTTCTGGCGGCGCGGGCCGCGGGAACGGACGGACCCCGAGTGGTCACCTCCCCCATTGAGCACCCGGCGGTGCTGGACTCGGCGCGCACCGCGGCGGCCCATCTGGGGGCCGAGCACGTCGTGATCGGGGTCGACGACGCCGGCCTGGTCGATCGGGCCGACCTGCGCGAGGCTGTCGTGGGGCCGCGGACCGCGCTGGTGAGCATAATGACGGCCAACAACGAGACCGGCGTCGTCCAGGACATGGCCGCTCTCGTCGAGGCGGTCCGCGAGGCGAGCGGGGCCTGGCGCCCCACGGAGCCCGGCTATGTGCCGGTCCACTCCGACGCCGTGGCCGCCCTGGGCAGGGTGCCGGTGCGCTTCCGCGACTGGGGGCTGGACGCCATGACGATCACCGGCCACAAGATCGGGGCGCCCGTCGGCACCGGGGCGCTCGTGGCCAGGCGCGACCTGACGCTGGTGGCCCCGACCGGTGGCGGGCGCCAGGAGCGGGGGCTGCGCTCGGGCACCCAGGATGTTGTCGGCGCCCGAGCCCTGGCGCTGGCCGTCGAGCTGGCGGTGGCCGAGCGGGCCGAGGAGTCCGCCAGGCTGGAGGCGCTGCGCGGGCGGCTGCTGGAGGGGGCGACGGCGCTGCCGGGCGCGCACGCAACGCTTCCCGAGGGCGCGGCGCACGTGGCGTCCACGGCGCATCTGTGGTTCGAGGACTGCGATGCCGAGGCGCTGCTCATGGCCCTCGACACGGCCGGCATTGACGCCTCGGCGGGCTCCGCCTGCCACGCCGGGGTCGCCCGGCCCAGCCACGTGCTGCTGGCCATGGGCCTTGAGGAGGGCCCGGCGCGCTCAACGCTGCGCTGCTCCATGGGAGGGGCGACCGTCATTGCCGACGTCGAGCGGCTGCTCGCCGCCCTGCCTGCGGCCCTTGAGACCGCGCGCAGGGCGCGTGCGTTCCACGCCCGCCCCCGTGTCGGGGGTTTCCGCTGGAACCGCGCGGGATAGTGGAGATGCGGGGAATCGAACCCCGGTCCGACGGTGGCGCAACAGGACTTCTCCGGGTGCAGTTCGCTGGTGCTTTTCTCAGCCCCGGCGCCTCACGCGAACAAGGACGCCGACGGGCTCAGTCATCTAGAAGTCCCGCGATCCCCGATGACGAGGGACCCCGGCAGTGGCTCCCTGGATGACGCCAGGAACCGGGGCGGAAGCGCTCCCCGGGCTGACGGACTTCGGAGCTCGCTCAGGCGGCGAGGGCGAAGTCGGTGCGAGTGTTATCGGCACCTATTGGTTCGCACAGAGCGTTGACGAGATGACTGTGCATCCTCGACCCGCTTCTCCTGAACCCACGACCGTCGTCGAAACCGATCATCCCCTGTGAAGTTGTCACCGGCGGCGTGAGGACCGCCGGAACATGCTCGCTAGAGCAGAGAAAGCCTACCAGTCCCACAGCGATCCGCGTTCAGTCGACTGCGTCACACCCGACTCCGGTGCGCGGGCGGCTGCGCGCACCGGTCGCAACTGTGGCACGACTCACCTCCGGACTCACGACCCAACATAAAAAGTGATGCATCCCACTATTCAGATGTGACATGTCGTAGATCTTATAGGATCTATGCTGATAGCACGCAATGACGCGCAGCTGAGTTAGGAGCGCACCTCGTGTACACCGCAGATGAATGGCCCATCGCCTGCAAGGCGAACTTCGGCCCCACCGCAGAGGACGGCACGCCGATCATCGAGGCCGGCCCGAAGGTCTGGTACGACCAGCTGCTGCAGATGGCCGAGCTCGGGTTCACCTGCATCGACCCGATGGACGACTGGCTTCCGATGGCCGGCCTGACCGATGAGCAGCTCCGGACCTACACGGAGCTCCTGGCCGATACAGGTCTTCGCACCGCCGCGATCTCGATCGGGCGCAACAGCGTCGTCGACGTCGAGCACGGGGAGCGGAACCTGCAGACGATCCACCGGACGATCGACCGCGCCGCCGAGCTCGGAGCCACCGTGGTCAATATCGGATTCCAGCAGGCCCTCACCCAGGCCCAGAAGGACGCCCTGTGGTTCTGGCTGGCCGAGGGCCACCACGACGACTGGTCCCTGCGCGACCTGGCGATCGAGCGGGTTCGCGACCTCGCGGACCACGCCCAGCGCCTGGGCCTCCAGATCAGCCTGGAGATCTATGAGGACACCTTCGTCGGAACCCCCGAGGACGCCGTGTCCTTCTACAAGGACGTCGACCACCCCGCCGTGGGCATCAACCCCGACATCGGCAATCTCTTCCGCCTGCACCGGCCGATGCCCAAGTACACGGACATGTACAACACGGTCCTGCCGTACGCCAACTACTGGCACATTAAGAACTACATCCGCGATGAGGACCCCGCAACCGGCTCATACATGTCGACGCCGGCGCCGCTCCAGACCGGGACGATCAACTACCGCGAGGTCATTCGCACGGCGTTGCGGATGGGATACAGCGGCCCCTTCATGACTGAGCACTACGGATCGGACTGGCTCGGCGTCGGCGCCGAGAACGCACGGTACATCCGCCAGGTGCTCAGGGCCGCCCTGCGGTGAGGAGACACAGATTTGCAGCACATCATTGACAAGGAGGTCACCATGATTGCTCAGGGCGAGAAGCCGCCGACGACGCCGGAGGCGGCGGTCGTCGAATCGGCGCTCAAGAAGGTCACCAGGCACATTATCCCGTTCCTGCTGCTGATGTACGTCATCGCCTTCGTGGACCGGACCAACCTGGGCTGGGCGCAGGAGAAGTGGGAGACGAGCTACGGGATCTCGACGGCGGCGTACGCCTTCGGCGCGACCCTGTTCTTCATCGGGTACGCGGTGTTCGAGGTTCCCTCCAACCTGATTATGCACAGGGTCGGAGCCCGCTGGTGGATGACCCGCATCATGATCAGCTGGGGTATCGTCGCGGCATGCTTCATGTTCGTCCAGGGGCCCATGAGCTTCTACGCCCTGCGGTTCCTGCTCGGCGTGACAGAGGCCGGCTTCTTCCCCGGAGCCATGCTCTACCTGACCTACTGGTACCCCGCCGCCCGGCGCTCGTGGGCGACCGGCCTGTTCTACATCGGCCTGCCGATCGCCAACATCTTCGGCAACCCCCTGTCCGGCGGTCTGCTCGAGCTCGACGGGATCCTGGGCATGGACGGAATCCACTGGATGTTCCTCGTCGAGGGCGCGTTGGCCGTCGTCGTGGGACTCATCTGCCCCTTCATCCTCATCGACCGGCCGATCCACGCCGCGTGGCTCACCCCGGACGAGCGCAGCCACCTGTCCCGTCAGATCGAGATCGAGGAGGCGGCCAAGGAGCAGGCCAGGCCCCTGACCTGGAGACAGGCCCTCCTGGACCCCCGCATCCTCTACTTCTGCCTCATCTACCTGTGCATCCAGGCCTCCGTCTACGGACTGACGTTCTTTCTTCCCAAGCAGGTCACCACTATGACCGGGCAGAAGGCCGGCCTCGAGGCGTCCCTGGTCACCGCCATTCCGTGGACGGCGGCGCTTGTCGGAGTCATTGTGATCAGCCGCCTGGCCAATCGCGGCAGGTCCCCGCACGCCCTGGCCGCCATGACGCTCCTGTTCTCCGGAGCGGGCATCCTCGGCTCCGCGTTCTTCCTCCGTGCTCCCGTACCGGCCCTGGTCCTGCTGAGCGTTGCCGCGATCGGCTTCGTCTCCGCCCAGCCGATCTTCTGGCAGCTTCCCACCCGCTACCTCAGCGGGGCGGCCCTCGCGGGCGCCACCGGCCTCATCAACGCCCTGGGCAACCTCGGTGGATGGCTGGCCCCCAACCTGCGCACCTGGGCGGCGCAAAGCGCATGGGGCTCACCCGAGGCCCCCAATGAGGCCGCCGGCCTCATCGTCCTGGGGCTGGCTGGATTCATCGGCCTCCTCCTCATTGTCGGCCTCAGGCTCTTCCCCCAGTCCGAGGAGGAGAAGGCGTCCCTCGCGCTGCAGGCGCAGGACGCGTGAGCCCACCGGAACCGCGACATCCGCATACACGCAGATCATTACAAAGGAGTCATGATGATTGAGTACACCACACCCGTCTTTCCCGAGCGGCACACCGCCGTCGTCAGCGGCTGCGGGGCCCCTCGCGGGATCGCGCGAGTCACCGCCAGGAGGCTCGCCGGCGAGGGCTGGAACGTTGTGGCAGTCGATATCTCCGAGGAGGTCCTCGGGTTCGGCGCCGAGCTCGCTCAGGAGTATCCCGACGTCAAGACGCTCGCCCTGGCCCTCGACATCTCCGATGAGGCCCGGGTCCGGGATGCGTTCGCCACCATCGAGGCCGAGATGCCCCCGGTCGTCGGCCTCGCGAACATCGCCGGCATCGCCTGCCCGACCCCCCTGGAGGAGATGGCCACCGAGGTCTTCGACCGCGTCCTGGCCGTCAACTGCCGCGGCACCATGCTCATGATGAAGTACGGCGCCCAGCAGATGAAGAGGCACGGCATCGGACGCATTGTCAACTTCTCCTCCATCACCGCCCTGGACGGCGGCGGCACCTTCTCCAAGTTCGCCTACGCGGCCGCCAAGGCGGGAGTCCAGGGGATCACCAAGGGGGGCGCGCGCGAGCTGGGTCAGTACGGCATCAACACCAACTGCCTGCTGCCCGGACCGATCGACACCGACATCATGGGCGGCAGACTCACCGAGGAGCGCAAGATGCAGATGTCCTCCAACATCCCGGTCGGCCGGGTCGGGCAGCCCGAGGAGGTCGCCGCCGTGGTCTCATTCCTCCTGTCGCCGGCGGCCTCCTTCGTCAACGGAGTCTCCATCAACGTCGACGGCGGAAAGCACATGCACTGACGGGCACTGACGGACGCCCGGTGCGGGCCGCTCCGGCGGATCGGCCCGCACCGGCTAGTCCCTCCCCGGGGCGTCCGAGGCCGCGGCGGAGGGGGACGACCTCACTGCCACCTGGTGCAGGTGCTCGCGCATGGCGGCGAGCCCCTCGGACACCTCCCCGGTCTCAATGCCCCTGAGCACGCTCCGGTGCTCGGAGACGGCGACCGTGGCGTCGGTGGCCCTCGCCCCGAGAGTCTGTCGCATCCTGTGCGCGGAGAAGCCGAGCTCGTTGACCGCACGGCTGATGTAGTGATTCCCGGAGTGATCGAGAATCACCTGGTGAAATGCCCAGTCCTTAACGAAATAGTCTTGAACCGTCGAGATGTCGTCAAGATTCACGTCGGCCACGACCCGCTCGGCAGCGGCCTCGTGCTCGCGCAGCGCCGCACGGAGATCACGGACAAGGGAGGGAAGGTCCTTCATGGCCCTCTCAACCGCAGCGCATTCCAGGACCACTCGCGCATCGACGAGCTCGGCGACCTGCTCCGAGGACATCGGCGGGGCGACCCGGTAGCCGCGGTTGGCCCTCCTGACGACCAGCCCGGTGTGCTCGAGCCGCGCCAGCGCCTCCCTCACCGGGGTCGGCGAGACGCCGAGGTCGTGCGCCAGACGATCGATCCCCAGCGGCGCGTCGGGCTCGAGCCGCCCGCTGGTGAGCATCGCAAGAAGAGCATCATGGACGTCGTCGCCAAGGCCTCTGGCGGCGATCGGCCCGAGGCTGGACATAATGCTGGCGAGCGATTGTCTCACTCTCCTACTTTACTGCGTCACAACTCAAGCATTCATCGGAACCCACGGTCACCACGACAAGCACTATGCTGCGGGTCACAGATCCGCAGCCCCCGCCTCACTCGCACACGACAGGACATCGCAATGACACATCTCATCAATGACCCCAGGCAGTTCCCCGCCGAGTCCCTCAAGGGGATGGTCGCGGCGAACAGGACGTACATGCAGCCCGTGCACGGCGGCGTGGTGCGCACGACGACCAGCCCGCACGGCGAGGTGAGCGTGGTCGTGGGAGGAGGCTCGGGGCACTACCCGGCTTTCGCCGGATGGGTGGGGCCCGGTATGGCCCACGGAGCGGTGTGCGGGAACATCTTCGCCTCCCCCTCGGCCTCCCAGGTGGAGTCGGTGGTGCGTGCGGCCGACAACGGCGGCGGCTGCCTGCTCCTGTTCGGCAACTACGCCGGCGACGTCCTGCACTTCGGGATGGCTCGCGACGCGCTGATCGCCTCCGGCCTGGACACGCGGATCGTCACGGTCTCGGACGACGTCGCCTCCAACACGGTCGAGCACCACGACGACCGCCGCGGTATCGCCGGAGACCTGTTCGTGGTGAAGGCGGCCTGTGCGGCGGCCGCGGCCGGGCGGGACCTGGACGCGGTGGAGGCCGCGGCGCGCAGGGCCAATGAGGCGTCCCGCTCTCTGGGCGTGGCGTTCACCGGCTGCACCCTGCCGGGGGCGGCCGAGCCGCTGTTCACCGTCCCCGAGGGGACCTACGCCCTGGGCCTGGGGATCCACGGCGAGCCGGGCATCTCCTCCCACGAGATGACCACGGCCCACGAGATCGCCGAGCTCCTCGTGGACCGGCTCCTGGCCGAGGAGCCGGTCCGGGGCGGGGGCTACACGGGCCGTGTGGCCGTGCTGCTCAACGGTCTGGGCGCCACCAAGTACGAGGAGCTCTTCGTCCTGTACGCCAGTGTCAGCCGGCTGCTGGAGGCCCGCGGCCTGGGCGTCGTGGCCCCCGTGGTCGGCGAGCAGGTCACCAGCCTGGACATGGCGGGGGCCTCCCTGTCCCTGATGTTCCTCGACGAGGACCTGGAGGCCCTGTGGCTCGCCGCGGCCGACTCCCCCGCCTTCAAGACCGGGACCCTGCCCGCAGACCCCCGCGCCCGGACACGGGTCGTGGCCGCCGAGGCGTCCGCGGGCCTGCCGGCCGGCTCCCCCGACTCCGCCCGGCAGGCCGCGATGGCGGCGACGCTCCTGGACGTGATGGCCGCCACCGCGGAGGCCAAGGAGGACGAGCTGGGCAGGCTCGACTCGATCGCCGGCGACGGCGACCACGGCCAGGGCATGGTCCTGGGCGCCACCGCCGCCGCCAGGGCCGCCCATGAGGCCCTCGACGCCGGGGTGGGGATGGCGACGCTGTTCTCTCAGGCCGGTGCGGCCTGGGCCGAGGGCGCCGGAGGCACCTCCGGCGCCGCCTGGGGCAAGGCCCTGGCCGCCTTCGGCCAGGCCCTCAGCGACCAGGAGGCCGCCGACGACGACGCCCTCATCCGGGCTGGGGTCGCCGCCGCCAGGGCCTTCGAGACGGTGGGAACCGCCAGGCCCGGGGACAAGACCATGGTCGATGCCACACGCCCCTTCGCCGACGAGCTCGCCGACCACGCCGTCCTGGGCGCTCCCCTGGCCACCGCCTGGCAGGCCGCAGCCGGCACGGCCGCCGCCCACGCCGCGCGCACCGCCGACCTCGTGGCCAGGAAGGGCAGAGCGCGCACCCACGGCGAGGCCTCCCTGGGGCATCCCGATCCGGGAGCAGTCTCCTTCGCGCTCCTCATGGAGGCCGTCGCCGACCGCCTCGCCGCCCGGGACTGACCCGGCGGCCGCGGCGCCGTCGGCCCGAGCGCCCCCGCCCGACAAGAGCCTCTGAAGAGATGAGAACGTCATGACTGTTGTGGCCGTGAGCCTCAAGATGTACTTCGAACGACAGCGCACCCTGGACTACGTGGACCGGGTCGCCCGAATCGCCGCCGGCTCCGGGGCCGTGGTCTCGGGAGCGGTGACGCTGGCGGTCTACACCGACTTCCTGACCCTGGACGCCGCCTCCAGGACCCTGCAGGGCACGGACGTGCTCCTGGGAGCCCAGGACCTGGCCGCCGCCGACCGGGGCGCCTGCACCGGCGAGGTCTCCGGGGCGGACCTGGCGGAGCTGGGGGTGCGCACCGTCGAGGTCGGCCACTTCGAGCGCCGCACCCTGTACCGGGAGGACGAGGCGGTCGTGTCGGCCAAGACCCGGGCGGCTCTGCGCAACGGCCTGACCCCCATGCTCTGCGTGGGCGAGCCCGAGCGCACGGCCTCCGAAGCGGCGGCCGCCACGGTCGTGGAGCAGATCCGCTCCGCCCTGGGGGCGCAGGTACCCGACCAGGACCTGTGGATCGGCTACGAGCCCTACTGGGCCATCGGCGCCCCCGCACCCGCCCCAGCCGACGAGGTCCGGGCCGTGTGCACCGCCGTCCGGGAGCGGCTCGCAGGACTGGCGCCCAGGGCCCGCCTCCTCTACGGCGGCTCAGCGGGCCCGGGTCTGCTCACCCGGCTCGCTCCGGCGGTGGACGGGGTCTTCCTGGGCCGTTTCGCGCACGACCCCGCCGCCCTGGCCGCCGTCGTGGAGGAGGCCGCCGCCCTGCCCTGAGGCCTCGTGGACGGGCTGTCCTGCGCAGGTCCCGTCCGCCCCGGCGGCCCCGCTGATCATCGCGGCCTCTCGGAGGGCGCGCCCTGGCCGAGCAGCTCGTGCGCGGTGTCGGGGTCGACGACGACGTGCGTGGCCAGGCCGGCGGCGAGGGCGGCATGAAGGGCGGCGGCCTTCCCGGAGTCCGCCACCACCAGGAGCCTGCGCGGGATGCGGCGGATCTGGTCCAGGGACATGCCGGTGGTGCGCCTGTTGAGGGCGATGCGGTCGGCGGTGCCGTCGGCGCGGAAGAACGTCGAGCCGAGGTTGCCGACCACGTGCTGGGCCTCGAGGGCGTCCAGGTCCTCCTGGGTGATGTAGCCCGAGCTGTACAGGCGGCTGGGAGTCTCGCCGTTCGAGGTGCCGATGGAGGTGACCAGGACGTCGGAGCGGTCGCGCAGGGCGATGACCTCCCGCACGCTGCGCTCGGCCCACATGACGTCCCGGGCGCGCTCGGAGTCGAAGACGGCGGGGACGGGCAGGAGGTGGACGCGTGCGTCGAAGGCGGCCCCGAAGCGCCCCAGGACCTCTCCGGCGTAGTTCTCCCCGATGCTGGCCACATTGCCCGAGCCGTGCAGCTGGACGACGTGGACGCCCGCGCTTCTCTTGCGCCGCAGGCAGGCCGACATCGCCTCCACGGTCAGGCCCCAGGAGACGGTGATGACGGTACCGGGAGACACGGTGCCCGCCAGCCAGGCGGCCGCCTCCTCGCCCACGGCGTGGCGGCGCACCGCGGCCGGGGCGCCCCCCTCCACCGGCGGGACGGCCGCGCCGACGCCGTAGCGCGCCGCCAGCTCGCGCCGCAGGGCGACGGTGGAGTCCTCGTGGCGGTGCACGGTGAACTCGATAATGCGCTCCCGGCGGGCGCGGGCGAGCATCCGCGAGACCGTGGAGCGGGACACGTCCAGGGCCCGGGCGACGGCCTCGACCTTCTGCCCCTCCACCCAGTACATCTGCGCCGCGTCGGCCAGCCGCGCCCTCTCACGCGGACTCAACGTCCGGTACCCCATCGATCCACCTCACACAAATGACACAATTTCTCAACTTTGGCTTCATAATACCGTCAGGATGGGCAGTAGGTGCAATAATGATGCATGCATGTTCTTCGGAGCACTCGTTGACAAAGGAGTTCACGAATGTCTCAGTCACCTCAGCGCGCTGCGTCGGCGCAGCGCCCCACCTCCTACCGGTGGGTCGTCCTGGCGATCATCTTCGTCGGGTACGTGGTGTGCATGGCCGACCGGTCCAACGTCGGCGCGGTCCTGCCCTACCTCAAGGACGAGTTCCGCATCTCCCACTTCGCCTCGGGCGCTATCTCGAGCTTCTTCTTCCTGGGCTACGCGATCTCGCAGATCCCGGCCGGCCTGCTCATGGAGAAGTGGGGGACCCGCACGATCGTGTCGGTGGCCATCCTGCTGTTCTCGCTGGTGACCTTCGCCATGGGGTTCACCACCACGGCCGTCATGCTGATCGTCCTGCGGCTGCTGCTGGGCCTGTGCGAGGGGGCGACGCCGGTGGGCATGACCACGACGATCAACACCTGGTTCCCCCGCAGCGAGAAGGGCACGGCGACCGGCGTCTACATCGCCTCCACCCAGCTGGCGCCGATGATCGTCCCCATGATCGCGGTCCTGATCGCCGAGGCCGCCGGGTGGCGGGCCGTCTTCCACTGGTTCGCCCTGCCCGGCGTCGTCCTGGCCCTGGCCTTCTTCCTCCTCGTGCGCTCCCACCCCTCGCAGAGCCGCTTCACCAACGCCGCCGAGCTGGAGCACATCACCTCCTCCGCCCCCGCCGGTCGCAGGGAGCGCCCGTTCGGCGACATGGGCTGGATCGACCGCGTCATCCGGCTGCGCACGCTGCCGTCCCTGGACACCAACAGGAAGGTCCTGGGCTCGTGGAACATCTGGGGTGTCACCCTGGGCTACTTCTTCATGAACAACGTCCTGTACGGGATGATCACATGGATCCCCTCCTACCTCAAGGAGGCCCGCGGCTACGACGTCCTGAACATGGGGCTCATGTCCGCCACGCCGTTCATAGGCGGCATGGTCGGCGCCCTGATCGGCGGCTGGGTCTCCGACTACATCTTCCGCTCGCGCCGCAAGCCGACCATGATGATCACCGCCCTGGGCACGGCCATCCTCATGGCCACTGTGCTGGTGGTCCCGCAGAACACCGTCCTGCTGGCCACCTGCCTGTTCCTGACCGGATTCTGCCTGAACCTGGGATGGTCGACCTTCACCTCCTACGGCATGAACGCCACCACGACGCACACCTACCCCTTCGCGATCTCGATCATCAACTCCGGCGGCAATCTGGGAGGGTTCTTCGCCCCCATGATCGTGGGCGCCCTCCTGGACGCGACCAGCAGCTACACCGTCGCCTTCTCCTACTTCGTCGCGGTTCTCGTGGCGGCGTTCCTCCTCATGTTCTCCATCACCGAGGTGCGCCCCCGCGCCGAGGGGGCGGTCGCTCAGGCGTGAGCCCGCGCACTGCGACGAGGCCGCGGAAAACGGAGCAGCAGCAAGAGAGAAGAAGGAAAAGGAAAGGGAATCGATAATGACCACGCTCGGGATCGTCGCCGACGACGTCACCGGAGCCACGACGGTAGGCGCGCTCATCGCCCGGGAGGGCGTGGAGGCGAGCGTCTACTTCAACCACCGCACCCTGGAGGAGGACATCCGGGGGGACGAGGATGTGCTCATCACCAGCACCGACTCGCGTCCCATGGAGCCCGAGGTCGCCTTCGGGCGGGTCCGGCGCGCCACGCGGTCGCTCATGCGCCTGGGCGCCCGTCAGTTCTCCAAGCGCATTGACACGACCTGCCGCGGCGGGATCGGCCCGGAGGTCGAGGGGATGCTCACCGCCCTGGGAGAGGACCACGTCGCAGTGATCGTCCCGGCGATGCCCCAGTCCAAACGGATCGTCGTGGGCGGCTACTCGCTGATCGACTCCGAGCTGCTCTCGCGCACCGCGGTGGCCCAGGACGTGCGCACCCCCGTGCGCCAGTCCCACCTGCCCACCCTGTTCGCCGAGCAGTTCTCCCTCCCGGTCGAGCACATCGACCTGGGCCATGTCCTGGCCGGCCACGAGCGGGTCGCCGGCGAGCTGGCCAGGGGGCGGACGGCGGGGTGCAGGGTGTTCGTCGTCGACGCCGTCACCACCGACGACGTCGACCAGGTCGCCCGGGCCGTGGTGTCACTGGGCTGGAGGACAGTCTGCGTGGACCCGGGCCCCTTCACCGTCCGCCTCGCCGTCCGCTCGGGTCTGATCACCCCGACCGCCGTGGCCGACAGGGGCCTGCGCAGCCGGTCCCTGCCCGACGACGCGGGCACCGTCATGGTCGTTGCCGGCAGCGCCACCACGGTCACCCACGACCAGGTCCGGGCCCTGCGGGGCGTGGAGGGCACCTGCGCGGTCGGGGCCAGGGTCCTGGACCTGCTCGGTCCGCGCGAGGTGTTCGACGCCGAGTGCTCCCGCGTCGCCTTCCAGGTCAATGAGATCCTGGGCCGGGGTCGCCCGCGTGTGCTCGTGCTCGCCCTGGAGACGGTCCTGACCGGGGTGCGCGCCTCCATCGAGGACATGGAGCGCGCCAGCGGGCAGAGCGGGCAGCAGGCGTCTACGCTCCTGACCATCCGCTTCGGCATCCTGGCGCGCCTGGTTGCCGACATGATCGGGCCCGAGGCGTGCGCGGGCCTCTACCTCACCGGGGGCGACGTCATGATCGACTCCTGCCTGACCCTGGGAGCCAAGGGCATCACCCTGGTCGACTACGTCATTCCCCAGATCGACCAGGGCCGCATCAGCGGCGGCCCCTACGACGGCGTCCCCATCGTCTGCAAGGGCGGGCTCACCGGCTCCACCGACACCGCCATCCTCTCCGTCAACCGCCTCTTCGACGAAAGGAAGATCACCCAATGACCAGCACCCGCAAGCCAAAGATGGCGATCACCCTGGGCGACCCGGCAGGCATCGGCCCTGAGACCGTCATCCAGGCCATGGCCAGCCCCCTGATCCACGATGTCTGCGACCCCTTCGTCATCGGGCACCCGGACAGTCTCGAGGCCGCCGCCCGCGCCATGGGCGTCCCGGCGCCCGAGGTCAACATCATCACCGAGCCCGAGCAGGCCCTTCACCGTCCGGGCACCATCGACCTGATGACGACCGGCGTCGCCGACGACGCCGTCATCGAGTACGGCAGGATCCAGAAGGACGCGGCCCTGCGCGCATACTCCTACCTGGAGAGGTCCATCGAGCTGGGCGTCGCCGGCCGCATCGACGCCGTCTCGACCACCCCCATCAACAAGGCCGCCCTGGCCGAGGCCGGCGTGCCGTACGTCGGTCACACGGAGATCTACCAGGCCCTGACCGGCTCCCCCTACGCCCTGACCATGTTCAACGTCCACAGGCTGCGCGTGTTCTTCGTCAGCCGGCACGTCTCACTGCGCCGGGCCTGCGACCTGGCCAACCGCGAGCGGATCCTGGACTACCTCAGGAACATCCACACCGAGTTCACCAGGCTCGGCTTCGACCACCCCTCCATCGGCGTCGCCGCCCTCAACCCCCACGTCGGGGAGGGGGGCATGTTCGGCACCGAGGAGATCGAGCACATCCGCCCCGCTGTTGAGGACGCCCGGGCCCTGGGGATCAACGCCATCGGCCCCGAGTCCGCCGACGCCATCTTCGCCTTCAACCTCGACGGCCACCACGACTGCATCCTGTCCATGTACCACGACCAGGGGCACATCGCCTGCAAGACCCTCGACTTCGAGAAGGCCGTCACCCTCACGCTCGGCCTCCCCTTCATCCGGGCCTCCGTCGACCACGGCACCGCCTTCGACATCGCGGGCAAGGGCATCGCCCGGGGCGCGAGCCTGATCGAGTCCACCCGCGTCGCCGCCGAGTTCGCGCAGCGCAAGCTCGACCACGAGACCATCAGCTGACCGTCAGGAAAGGAAGACACAACCGTGAAGCTCGCCTTCGGATGCGACCCCAACGCCCAGGAGCTCAAGACCGTCCTCATCCGGGAGGCCCAGAACCTGGGTCACGAGGTCGTCGACTACCCCTCGGATGACCCCATCTACGCCAACGTCGCCATTGCCGTGGCCTCCGACGTCGCCGTCGGCAGGGCAGACCGCGGCGTCCTCGTGTGCGGAACCGGCATCGGGGTGTCCATCGCCGCCAACAAGGTCCCCGGCGCCTACTGCGCCTGCGTGGCCGACGTCTACCAGGCCCAGCGCGCCACCTTGTCCAACAACGCCAACATC
The DNA here is from genome assembly GCF_000711965.1 of Actinomyces israelii DSM 43320. GTDB lineage: Bacteria > Actinomycetota > Actinomycetes > Actinomycetales > Actinomycetaceae > Actinomyces > Actinomyces israelii. The sequence goes on along the minus strand of NZ_KL544004.1, from coordinate 8,656 downwards.
ATCGCCATGGGCTCCCTGGTCCTGGGAGCGGAGACCGCCAAGCTGTGCCTGCGCGAGTACCTCGCCAACACCTTCGATCCCGGCAGCCGCTCCGGCCCCAAGGTCGACCGCATCCGCGAGTACGAGAGCACGGCGCACGGCTGAGGGCCCCGAGGGCTCCCGGCCCGCGGCGGAGGAGGCCGCGAAGCAGGCCGAGGGCGGCGCCCGCCTCAGCCTCGACGCCGGTTGGCGGCCGCCATGGCGCGCGCGGCGTCGCGCCTGTCCTGGGCCTCCCGCAGAGCCTGGCGCTTGTCCCAGTCCTGCTTCCCCCGGGCCAGGGCGATCTCGAGCTTGGCCCGCCCGCCGACGAAGTACAGCTCCAGGGGCACGATCGTGTAGCCCTTGGCCCGGACCCTCTGAGCGAGCCTGTCGAGCTGGGTCCGGTGGAGCAGCAGCTTGCGCTTGCGGCGCGGGGCGTGGTTGTTCCACGTGCCCTGGAGGTACTCGGGGATGTGCGCCCCCTGGAGCCAGGCCTCGCCGCGACGATCGATCTCGATCCACGCCTCCGTCAGGGAGGCCCGCCCCATCCGCAGTGCCTTGACCTCGGTGCCCGTCAGCACGAGCCCCGCCTCGTAGCGGTCCTCGACGAAGTAGTCGTGAGTCGCCTTCTTGTTGCGGGCGATCGTCTTGTGGGCGTCGGAGGCGGCCTTGGCGCGCTGACCCGGCGTGGGCTTCTTGCGCGCCTCGGGCTTCCTGGCCATGAGAGTCCCCTTCCGGTCGGTGCTGAGCGCGTCACCAGGCCGGCGGGCGCGATGCCCCAGCCTACGCGGCCGGCGGGCGGCGTCAACCTGCGCGCCGCAGCAGGCGCGACCGGGCGCAGACGGCCGCCGACCGGGTCGCGGTCAGAATCCGGGCAGGGTCATCGGGTCGATGTACACGCCGTCCTGCGCCACCTGGAAGTGGACGTGGGGCCCGGTCGCGTAGCCCGTGGAGCCGGTGTACCCGACGAGGTCGCCGCGGTTGACCTGCTGTCCGTCGGCGATGGCCCGCCCGGACAGGTGGCACAGGGTGATGACATAGGAGTGCCCGTCGATGTAGCCGGCGTTGATGTCGATCCCGATGCCGCACGAGGCGGAGTCCCAGTAGGTGGCGACGCCCGAGGCCGCGGCGTACTGGGGCGTGCCGTCGGCCGCGGCGAAGTCGGTGCCCTGGTGGCCCGTGCCCACGCCGGTGACGGGGTGGACGCGGTAGCCGAAGGGGGAGGTCACGCTCAACGGCCCGCTGATGGGGTGGCCGATATAGCCCTCGCCCAGCGAGTCCGCCCCGATCGAGTCGGAGGACACCCCGGTGTCCTGCCCGCTGTCGTAGGCGGCCCGGTTGGCCGCGTCGATCTCCGCGACGCGCTTGGCGGCGGCGTCCGCATCGGCCGCGGCCTGCTCCTGCTGCTTCTCCAGGTCCTGCTTCTGAGTCTCGAGGTTGGACGCCGCCGTCTCCTTGTCGGTCTTCAGGGTCGCGACCTCGTTGCGCTTGTCCACGGCCTCGTCACGGGCGGTCCGGGCCTCCTCCGCCGCCGTGTCGGCCTCATCCTTCATGGTGGCCACGCGTTCGGTCGCGGCGTCCTGGCGGGCCTTGCGGTTGGCGTCCCGGGCGCGCTCAGCCTCGGCGGAGGCCAGGACCGTCTCCTGGATGGAGGCGGCGATCTCCATGGAGGAGGCCCTCTGGGTGAGGTCGTCAACCGTGTCGGAGGACAGCACGTAGGACCACGAGCTCACGGTGCTGTCGCCCTGGTAGGTCGAGACGACCAGGTCCGCCACGGAGACGCTGCTCTCCGAGGCCGTGGCCTCCGAGGCCGTGGCCTCCTCGGACACGGTGTCCAGATCGGCCTCGGCGACGTCGAGGCGGTCGGAGGCGATCTGCTGCTCGCGCTCCTTCTCGGCCAGCGTGTCCTCAGCCGTTGCCAGGTCGTCCTCCGCGGTGGTCAGCGCGGTCTGAGCGTTCTGCAGATCGATGTAGGCCTGGCCGAGCTCGGCGGAGACGCCCTCGAGTGAGGCGGCGAGCTCGTCCTGCCGCTGCTGGGCGTCTTTCTGCTGGTCGACGGCGTCGGAGCGGTCGTCCGCACGCGCCGTCATTCCCAGTGGCACCACCGTCAACGCGATCGCCGTGAGGACCCCGATCAGGCGGCGGTGGGCGGCAGGGGCCCGATGTCGCACCGGCCCGGTGAGTCTGCTCGGTTCGGCGAGTGGCACCCGAACCCCGCTGAGAGGACGGAAGAGCATCATGATCAGACCCTTGTGTACTTCGACAGGGAGAATGAGGAGGAGACGGCCGCCAGGACGACCGCGGCCAGCAGGAGCCAGGGCGCCAGGACCAGGACGTGCCGGGAGGAGATGAAGGCCGTGTTGATGAAGGTCAGCGACTGCGCCAGCCAGCCGTCGACGATGTAGTGCACGCCGACCCACAGCGAGCCGACGGCGGCCAGAGCCCCGATGAGTGCGGCGATGGCCCCCTCCAGCATGAAGGGCAGCTGGATGAAGAGGTTGGAGGCACCGACCAGCCGCATGATCTCCGTCTCCTTGGAGCGGCTCATCGCCGACAGGCGAATGGTGGTGGAGATCAGGAGGACGGCGGCCACGGCCATGATCGCGGCCAGGCCCCCGGTGATCCACGAGGCGCGGTTCATCACCAGGAAGAACGTCTCGAGAGTCTTGCGCTGGTCGACCACGCGCTGGACGCCGTCGCGGCCGGTGAGCTGCTCGGCGACGACCTGGTACTTCTCGGCGTCGATCAGCTTGATGCGGAAGGAGACCGGCATCATCTCCTCCGTGGCGCTGCGGCCGATGTCACGGTCGCCGTAGACCTCCTTGAACTTGGCATAGGCCTCCGCCTTGGACTCGAAGGTGTAGCTCTTGACGTAGGGCCGGAGGGTGTTGGAGTTGATGAAGGCCTCGACGGCGTCGATCTGCTCCTGGGTGGCCTCGCCCCCAGGGCAGCTGGTCCCGGAGGAGGCGGCTCCGGAGGAGGCCGGGCACATGTAGACACTGACCTCGACCTTGTCGTACCAGCTCCCCTTCATCGTGGAGATCTGCTGCTGCAGCAGGGCGGAGGCGCCCACGAACAGCAGGGAGACGAAGGCGACCAGTATGACCGAGACGGTCATGGCGAGGTTGCGGGTCAGACCCTTGAAGGTCTCGGACAGGATGAAGCGGAAGCGCATGGGTACCTCTTCTCTCAGCGGTCCGAGCCGTAGACGCCGCGGGCCTGGTCGCGCACGACCTCGCCCGCCTTGAGCTCGATGACGCGCTTGCGCATCTGGTCGACGATCTCGTCGTCGTGGGTGGCCATGACCACGGTGGTGCCCTGCCGGTTGATGCGGTCGAGCAGACGCATGATGCCCACCGACGTCGAGGGGTCGAGGTTGCCGGTCGGCTCGTCGGCCATGAGCAGCTTGGGACGGTTGACCATGGCCCGGGCGATGGCGACGCGCTGCTGCTCGCCGCCGGACAGCTCGTGCGGGAGCCGTTCCTCCTTGTCGTCCAGCCCGACGAGCTCGAGGGCCTCCGGCACCGCCGAGAGGATGTAGTGGCGCGGCTTGCCGATGACCTGCGAGGCGATGGCGACGTTCTCGAAGACGGACTTGTTCTCCAGGAGGCGGAAGTCCTGGAAGACGAAGCCGATCTCCTGGCGCAGCTTGGGGACCTTCCAGCTGGAGATCTGGGACAGGTCGCGCCCCAGCACGTGGATGGAGCCCGAGGTGGGCCGCTCCTCGCGCAGGGTCAGCCGCAGGAAGGTCGACTTCCCGGAGCCCGAGGCGCCCACGAGGAAGACGAACTCGTCCTTCTTGACCTTGATCGAGACGTCGTCGAGCGCCGGGCGGGCACCCCGGTTGTAGACCTTGGAGACATGGTCGAATCGAATCATCGAGTGGCTGCTTCCTGGCGTGCGAGGGCGTGGTCCGCCCATTCGCGGTCACGGTATCCAGTGCGGGCCGAAATCCCCGGCGTGACACGCGGACCGTGACTGTGGCGCGACCCGCTAGCGTGTGAGCCGTGCTCGACAGGCAGTCTCCACCGGCCCTCAGCGACGTCGTCGACGTCGGCTCGTGGGCGAGGTTCTCCCCGTCCCTGGCCGTCTTCATCGAGGAGCAGGTGTGCCGACGCCGCCTGCCCGCCGGCCCCGAGGGAGGGCTGACGGTGATGCTGACCGCGCCCGCGCCGGCGGTCGCCGACCAGGACCTGGCCGAGCGCGGCGGGGGCCTGCGGTCGCTGTGGCGCAGGCGGCCGCCGCGCACGGCCTCCCCGGATGCGCCCGGAGTCGTCCTGACGGGCGGGCACGACGGCGTGGAGGTGGCGCTGCCCGTGCTCGACGCCGCGGGACGGGTGCTGCTGGGCGACAGCGCCTGCGCCCAGCTGGCGCTCCTGGGGTGGGGCCGGCGCGAGGACCGGCTCACGCGCCTCGTACAGGACGGCGGTGCGGCGGCCGAGGTCGTCACCCGGGTGCTCATCGAGGTGCTGCGCGTCGCCCACCCGGCGGACCTGGACTGGCTGGTGGCGGAGCGGGGATGAGACGGTTCCTCGTCCAGACCCGTCCTCACACGAGTGCCTCCTCGCGGACCGTGTAGGACAGCGGATCGGCCGTCGGTCCCTGCTGGTCGGGGAGCTCTCCCGGCGGCGTCTCCCAGTGGGCGTCGCTCAGAGGAGTCTGCGGCTCCTGCATGCCGACGGCGGCGGGCGCCTCCTGCGGCTCGGGCGCGGCATCCGCCGAGGCCCCGGAGGGCGCCGACCCGGCCGAGGTGGTCGCGTCCTCTCCCTCGACTGCCTGGACCGTGTGGGAGACCCTCATGAAGCGCGACTCGCCCCAGGTCAGGTCCGGCCCGCCGCAGGAGACGGTCAGGACATTGGTCAGCTGCTGCCCGCGGTCGTTCTCCCACGCGTCCTGGGAGAAGCGGCCGACCAGGACGACGGGGTCGCCCTTGTGCAGGCTGCGTGCGAGATTCTCGGCGAGGTAGCCCCACGCCTTGGCGGTGAACCAGATGGTCGGCCCCTCCCGCCAGACATCCGCGACGCGGAAGGACGGGGCGGTGGCCACGCGGAAGTAGCAGAAGAGGCGCCCGGAGGACGTGCGCGACACAACGGGGTTGGTACCCAGGGAACCCTGGACGACAAGATCGAGCTGACGGCTCATGGTGTGCTCCTAGCGAGAAACCGATGGGAAGTGGGGGCCGGCACCGTGCCGGCCCCCTCCACGGTCGCGCCGGAGGGCGGGCTCGCGCCACCGGCCCGGTTGAGCCCTGTGGACTGCTCCCGCGCGAACCGCCTCTGTGGAGCCCCGCACGGTCCCGATCCGCGACGCCTGCGAGGGCCCCGCTGAGACGAGGCGGACGGCTCGCCGGTCCTGGGGACGGCTGGGAGCGCTAGGAGTGGGTTCTGATCCCCAGAGCCTCCTGAAGCTGGCGGTGACGGCCGAGCACGCCGTCGGCCGGGGCGGTCAGGCCGCGGGCAACCACCGAGGAGACGCGCTTGCGCACCTGGGCGCCATAGCTCTCGGCCTCCTTGCGCGCACGCGAACGACGCACGAGTCTCGCCACCATGGCGCCAATCATGCCGAGAACGAGCACCACGGCGGGCAGGACCACCACGCCGCCGCCTGCCGCCACGGCGATGCCCCAGGCCAGGCCGATGAGCGCGGCCAGGAGTCCTCCCCACCAGGCCAGCTCGATGACCGGTGCGCGGTGGCCCGGCAGTGCGACCGAGCCGACGGCCTCGGCCGTCTGGGCGGCCAGGGCCTCGGGCGTGGCCACGGCACTCTCGACGCTGCGCAGCCACACCGGCGGCAGTCCGTCGGTCACCTGCTGCAGCCAGGTGGTGCGGGTCGCGGCGACCGCCGTCCTGGAGGGCGGCTCGGGACGCGCCAGGGCGCGCGGCAGGGCGCGGGCCAGGCCCGTGCGCACGGAGTCCTCGACGGCCTGCGCCCCCGAGGCGCGGATGAGGGACTCGGCGGCGCTCTGGGCGCCCGCCGGGTCGAGCACGATCTCCCGGTGCGCCGCGGTCGGGCGCAACCTGGCGGTGATGGCGTCGAGCTCGGCCGAGGCGGTGCGGGCCGCGTTGGACTCCTGCGCCACGCGGTCGCACAGGATCTCGCGGACCTTGCCCAGATTGTCTCCGCGCACGGCGGAGACCGGCAGGACCTGGACGTCCTGGAGGCCGTCGGCGATGAGCAGGTCGTGCACGTCCTTCAGGAGGGTCTCGGCGCCGCCGGCGGGCAGGGTGTCGACCTGGTTGACCAGGACCAGCATGTCCTCCTGGCGAGCGCCCAGTCCGCGCAGGTAGCCCTCATGAAGCGCGGCGTCGGCGTACTTCTGGGGGTCGACGACCCACACGAGGATGTCGGTCAGCGGCACGAGGCGGTCGACCTGCAGGGCGTGCGCGGTGGTCACCGAGTCGTAGTCGGGCACGTCGAGCAGGACCAGCCCCGCGAGCTCGTCCTGGTCCGAGGCGTCCAGGAGGGACTCCCGGCGGATACGCCGCTCGCCGCCCACCCCCAGGAAGTCCAGGAGGGCGCTGGCGTCATCGCCCCAGGAGCAGGCGGCGGCCTGAGAGGTGGTGGGGCGGCGGGCGCCGACGTCGGCGAACTGCAGCTGGGTCAGGGCGTTGAACAGGGAGGACTTGCCCGAGCCGGTGCCGCCGAACAGGGCCACGACGGTGTGGTCCACGCCCAGCGCAAGGCGCTCGCCGACCTCATCGAGAGACTCTCGGGCCGGGATCGCCAGTGAGGCGGGCACCTCCGTGGGGCAGGTGTCGAGGGCGGCTCGCAGGCGGTTCAGGCGAGCCTCAAGGTGGACGGCGTCGAGGGGCTCGGCGCGGGGGACGAATGGTTCCTGAGTCATGCGGAGGCTCCGGGGCGGGTGAAGGGGATGAGCTCACCGGCGCGCAGGCGCAGGGCCGCGGCCAAGGAGTGGGCGGGGGCGAGCGAGCGAGCGGCGCCCGCGGGCACAATGGTGGCAAGCTCGGCGGCCAGTGCCTGGACCAGGGCGTGACGAGCCTGGGTTGCGGCCTCGGCCAGGCCCAGGTTGCGGGCGGCCCCGACGGCGCCGTCGACCCCGACGGCGGCGGCGACGAGCAGGTGTCCGACACCCTCGGCGTTCATTCCCTTGGGCAGGACGTCGGGCACGAGCCGCTCGCGGACCTGGTCGCGCGCCCACTGGGCCTCGAAATCCTTGTCCTGGATCGTTCCGAGGCGCTGGTGCATGACGGCCTCCGGCACGCCCGCATCGGCCCACAGCTCGCGGGCCTGGCCCGACAGGGAGACCAGGGCCGCCTTGAGCCTGTCGGCGATGACCTCGACGGCGTCGGCGGCCAGGTCCGCCAGCGCCTGGGCGCGGGCCTTGGTGCGGCGTCCGAAGAGGCCGGCGCGGAGGCGGCGCCCCGGCTCGAGTCCTGCCATGGAGGCCAGTGGTCCACCGGCGGAGGCCAGGGCGAGCCAGCGGGTGGCGGGCGCCCCCTGCCCCCAGGCGCCCGCGTCGATCTCGGCTCGCATGCCCGCCACGGGCGCCGCGAGCAGGGCCTGGGTGGCGTTCTCGAGCCGGGTGGCGGCGTCGTCCTGGGCGTCAACATCGTCGGCCAGCTGGTTGAGATCCGACCGCAGGCTCGTCCAGGTGCTGTGCCCGGTGCGGCGCACCAGGCCAGCGGCGCGGTGGCGGCCCGCCAGCAGAGTCATCCAGTCGCGCAGCGGCGCGACCGAGCTCTCCGGCAGCAGGCCCTCGTGGGGTCCGGCGTCGGGGACGACGAAGAAGGGGGACTCGGCCAGCCCCAGCCCCTCCAGGCGCGTCACCAGGTCGCGGCGCACCTCCGGCAGGATCCGGGCGGGGACCCGGTTGAGCACGACGCCGATGGGGGTGCGCCGTCCCGCAGCGTCCTCCAGGGACGCCCAGGGGGTGTGGTCGCCGTAGCGCGCGGCGGTGGTGATGAAGAGCCACAGGTCGGCCGCCTCCTGGAGGCGCAGCGCCAGGGCCCGGTTGGCCTCGTGCACGGAGTCGAGGTCGGAGGCGTCCACGAGGGCCAGGCCCGCGGGCACGGTCTTGGAGAAGACGTTGCGGCACACCTGCGCCAGAGGGTGCTCGGCGAAGGCCTCGCCGTCCTCCGGGTTCATGACCAGGACGGGCGTGCGCGTCGTGGGGCGCAGGACCCCGGCCTCGGAGAGCTCGGAGCCCAGGATGGAGTTGACCAGCGTGGACTTACCGGCGCCGGTCGACCCGCCCACGACGACGACGGCGGGCAGGTCGGCGTCCGCCAGACGAGGCAGCACGTGGTCGCGGACCTGGCCGATGAGGCTGGTGCGCAGGCGGCGAGCGTCGGCGACGCCGTCTGCGTCCAGCATGAGCTCGAGCCGTTCCAGGTCCCCCACGGTGTCGGTCAGGACGTCAATGAGCTGGGCGCGGCTGAGCGCCGAGACAGGAACGTCCTGCCCGGAGGGAAGTAGGGGCGTGGGTGCGGCCATGGGGCCAACTTTAGGGCCGCGGGCGGGGGTCATGCGACATTCTTGTCAGACCGGTCCGGGTGGCGGGGCCGGGGCCGGCCCCGCCACCCGCGTCGGGCTGTGTCAGCGGCGTCCTCGGCGGGCCAGGCCGATGTAGCAGGCGATCATGCAGACCAGGCCGATGAGCGTGAGGAACCCGTAGTCG
>NZ_JONS01000010.1 GCF_000711965.1 Actinomyces israelii DSM 43320 | reverse complement strand
GGCCGGGTCGGCCGGCTCCGGGGATGAGTCGGTGGCCGGGGCCGTGAAGCCCGAGCCTGCGGCTGCTCCCGCCGAGCCGGCGGGGCCCGATTCGGTGGCTACTCCTGCTGAGCCCGGGCCGGAGCCCGAGGCGTCCGGGCCGGTCGGGACCGAGCCTGAGGAGGCTGGGCCGGTCGAGGCCGAGCCTGAGACGAGTGCGGTTGAGCCGGCCGAGCCCGGGCCGGGGGAGACCGAGTCGGCTGAGCCGGTTGTCGCCTCGGCCGAGTCCGAGCACGTGAAGACGACGCCCGCCTCCATTGCGGATGCCGACGTCGCCGAGGCCGGCGACGCGGCCGAGGGCCCTGATGATGCCGGGGCGGAGGTGACGACGGATGCCGAGGAGCCTGCGGATGAAGGCGCTGACAGCGAGGGGTCCGAGGCCGAGGAGCCCGTCGACCTGCCGCCCTCATACCCGCCCACCCGGCGTCCCCGCCCCCTGCCGATCCCCGGGCAGGAGGAGGACAGCGCCTCGGAGGCCCGGCCGCGCCGCAGCTGGCTGTCCACCATCGTCGTCGTCCTGGTCGTCATCGCCCTGTCAGCCTTCATCAAGACCCACATCTATCAGACCTTCGAGATCCCGTCCGGCTCGATGGAGGACACCCTGCAGACCGGGGACCAGGTCGCCGTGCGCATGTACGACGCCCACAGCATCCACCGCGGAGACGTCGTCGTCTTCTCGGATCCGGGCGGCTGGCTCGACGCCAAGGACCCGACCGGGCTCCAGGGGCTGGTGCGCAACGGCCTCATCCTGACCGGTCTGCTGCCCAAGAACTCGGGACACCACCTCATCAAACGGGTCATCGGCGTGGCCGGGGACCACATCACGGCCGACGGCACCAGCGCCCTGAGCGTCAACGGCGTCCCGCTGGACGAGACCTATGTCAGGCAGGGCTCCGCCCCGTCCTCGGTGCCCTTCGACGTGGTCGTGCCCGAGGGCTGCGTCTGGGTGATGGGGGACAACCGCTCCAACTCCTCGGACTCCCGCTTCCACCAGGACGACCCGCACGGCGGCGCAGTGCCGGTGACGGACGTCGTCGGCGTGGCCACCAATGTCGTGTGGCCGGTGGGCCACTGGGACTCGCTCGACGACGGGGAGGCGGTCTTCAAGGGCGTCCCGGACGATCCCAGTTGACCGCACGGCGGCTCCGCCCCGACCGCGCCGTGGAGGCAGAGCTCCTCGCGCGCCACGAGCTGGTCGGCGGCATGGACGAGGTCGGCCGCGGCTCCCTGGCCGGTCCGGTGACCGTCGGCCTGGCCGTCGTCGGACGCCGGACCCTGGACGCCTTCCCCACGACCCTGGCCGACTCCAAGCAGCTCACCCCCCGCCGCCGAGAGGCCCTGGTGGAGCCGTGCCGCGCCTGGCTCCTCGACTGGGCCGTGGCCCACGCCGCGCCCGCTGAGATCGATGCGCTCGGCATCGTCGGAGCCCTGCGGCTTGCCGGACGGCGGGCTCTCGCCCGGGTGGCCCTGCGCAATCACCTGCCCGGAGCGATCATCCTCGACGGCACGGCGGACTGGCTCACCGAACCGGGCCCCGACCTGCTCGGCTCCCTCGCCGGGAGCGCCGATGCGGGCGACACGGCGGCGGGTGGCGCACCTGCCCTGCCCGCTCGCCTGACTCCTCCCGTGCGCATGGAGGTCAAGGGGGACGCCCGCTGCGCCGTCGTCGCCGCGGCCTCCGTCCTGGCGAAGGTCGAGCGCGACGGCCTCATGGCGGACCTGCCCGACCCGGGCTACAGCTGGGCGGCCAACAAGGGGTACGCCTCCGCGGCCCACATCGAGGGCCTGGCCCGCCTCGGCGCGAGCGACCAGCACCGCCGCTCCTGGCGCCTTCCCGGGCTGGACGCCTCCGCGGATGCAGCGCGATGAGCCTGCTGCCGGGTTGTGATCTGCTTGTTATCGGTACGCCATCGGCTGAGTGCGACGCGCCACCGGTGCCTGCTCTGGCCGCACAGCCTGGACGGGCATGATGGGTCAATGAGCGCTGACGACCTCGAGTCCTACGAGAACGACCTGGAGTTGGACCTGTACCGCGAGTACAGGGACGTTGTCTCACTGTTCTCCTATGTCGTGGAGACCGAGCGCCGCTTCTACCTGACCAACGCCGTCGACGTCCAGGTGCGTACCAACGGCGGCGAGGTCTTCTTCGAGCTCAGCCTCGAGGACGCCTGGGTGTGGGACATCTACCGCTCGAGCCGCTTCGTGAAGTCCGTCCACGTCGTCACCTTCAAGGACGTCAACGTCGAGGAGCTCACCAAGCCGGAGATGGATATCCCCTCCTGACCGCGCGGCCTGACCGCGCCGCGATCATGGTGTGACTCAGCGCACGTCTCAGGGCTGCACGATGCTGCCCGTGCGGGTCCTGCCCACCGGGCTCGACGGCGTCGTTCGCGCGATCCCCCTCCCGCCGCGCACCCTGGTGGCGGAGGTGATCCCCGTGACCACGACACCCGCCCCCGGGCCCGCTCCCCGGTCCGTCGCGGCCTCCGGGCGCGCGGCCATCGGCCGACGCGGCGAGGACATCGCGACCCGGTACCTCGACGACCGCGGCTGGCGGGTCCTGGACCGCAACTGGCGCCCCGGGGCCGGGCTGCGCGGCGAGCTCGACCTGGTGGCCCTGGAGCCCGTGTCCGGGCGCGCGCCCGCCCTCGTCGTCGTCGAGGTCAAGACCCGCACGACCCTGAGCGCCGGGCCGCCCGCCGCGTCCGTCAGCGCCGGCAAGCTCGCGCGCCTGCGCGTCCTCGCGGCCGCCTGGGCGGCGCGCCACCCCGTCCCCCACGGCGGCCTGCGGCTCGACGTCGTCTCCGTGCTCCTGCACCCGGACCGGCCCGCCGACCTGCGCCACCACCGCGGGGTGGGCGCATTATGAGCCTGGCGCGCACCCTCGCCGTGACGCTCACCGGCCTGGAGGGCCACCTCGTCGACGTCGAGGCCCACTCGGGCCCGGGCCTGCCCGGCTTCACCCTGGTGGGACTACCCGACGCCGCCGTGCGCGAGTCGCGCGAGCGCGTGCGGGCCGCCCTGACCGTCTGCGGCGTCACCTGGGGCGAGCAGCGCCTGACGGTCAACCTGTCCCCGGCGGACGTGCGCAAGACCGGCACCGGATTCGACCTGGCCCTGGCCCTGGCGGTGCTCGGGGCGCGCGACCTGCTGCCCGGGCGCGCCCTGGCGGTGCTGGACCGCACCGTCTACATCGGCGAGCTCGGCCTGGACGGCTCCGTCCACCCCGTGCGCGGCATCCTGCCCGCCGTGCGCACGGCCGTGGAGGCCGGCGTGCCCGACGTCATCGTGGCCGCCTCCGCCGCCCGCGAGGCCTCCCTCGTCCCCGGGGCGCGAGTGCGCGCGGTCGACCACATTGGCGAGCTCGTCGAGGACTACGGCGGCGCCCTGCCTCCGCGCGCCCGCGCCGTCGTCGAGCGGGCCCGCCGGCGCTGCGAGCAGCCCCGCGCCCCGCAGCCCCGCCCGGAGGGCGACCGCGTCCTCGACCTGGCCGATGTCGTCGGGCAGGCCGAGGCCCGCCACGCCCTGGAGGTCGCCGCCGCGGGCGGCCACCATCTTCTCCTGGTGGGCCCGCCCGGCGCCGGTAAGACCATGCTGGCCGAGCGCCTGCCCTCGATCCTGCCCCTGCTGAGCGACGAGGACGCCGTGACCGTCACCTCCCTGCACTCCCTGGCGGGCACCTTCGACCCCGAGACCGGCCTGCTGACCGCCCCGCCCCTGCGGGCCCCGCACCACACCGCGACCAGGGCCGCGGTCGTCGGGGGCGGCAGCGGCACGCCCAGGCCGGGCGACGTCTCGCTGGCCCACCGCGGGGTGCTCTTCCTCGATGAGGCGCCGGAGTTCCCAGGCGGTGTCCTGGACTGCCTGCGCCAGCCCCTGGAGACCGGCTCGGTGACCATCGACAGGGTCGGCGGGCGGGCGGCCTTCCCCGCCGCCTTCCAGCTGGTGCTGGCGGCCAACCCCTGCCCCTGCGGCAAGGGCGGGGGACGCGGGCTGGAGTGCACCTGCACGTCCCTGCAGCGCAGGCGCTACTTCTCGCGCCTGTCGGGTCCGCTTCTGGATCGCATTGATATCCAGGTCGAGGTCGCCGCGGTCACCGCCCGGGACCTGGCCTCGGGCGGCGCGGGAGAGCCCAGCGCGGCCGTCGCTGCGCGCGTGGCGCGGGCCCGTTCGCGCGCATCCCGCCGGCTCGCGGACACGCCCTGGCGGCTCACGGGCCAGGTGCCGGGCTCCTGGCTGCGCTCGCCCGCCTGCGGGATGGACCCCGCCTTGCTGGCGCCGCTCATGGCCGCCCTGGACCGCGGCGATCTCACCCTGCGCGGCGTGGACAGGGTGCTCCGCCTGGCCTGGACCCTGGCGGACCTCGCCGCCCGCCCCGCCCCCTCCGCCTCCGACCTCGGGGGCGCCCTGGCCTTGCGCATGAGAGGAGCGCGCCCATGATCCCGACCGATCCGGCAGGCCCGGCAGGCACCGCTGACCTCGCCGGCCCGGCGGGCCCAGCCGATCCGGCCGTCCCGGCCGACTCCGCAGAGACGGCCACCGCCCTGGCCGCCGCGGAGCCCGCTGCTGCTCCGGACGAGCCGCCCGGTGCGGCTCTGGGCGAGCCTCCTGGTGCGGCCGAGCCAGCCCGCACCGCCGCCGTCCCCGACCCGGCGCCGGGGACGAGCGGGCCGCGCCCGCGGCGCCACGGGCCGCCCTACACCATCCGGGACGAGGCCCTGGCGCGTGCCACCTGGTCCCGGCTGGCCGAGCCCGCCGACCACGCCGCCTGCGCCCTGGTCGGGGCCCTGGGCGCCGGAGCGGGGCTCGCCTGGCTCCTGGACGAGGCCCTGGACCGCGAGGGCCGACCGCGCCCAGCGCCGCGCCCGCCCGTTGCGCCGCGCGGCGACGCCGCCAGGGCCCGTGCCGCATGGAGCAGGGCGGCCGCGCGCTGGGCGCCCAGGCTGACCGGCCTGGACATCCGCCGCGAGCTCGAGACCCTGGAGCGGCTCGGCGGAAGCCTCGTCCTGCCCGGCGACCCGTGGTGGCCCACCGGCCTGGACGACCTGGAGCACCCGCCCCACTGCCTGTGGGTCCGCGGGGACCCGGCCCTGCTGGTGCCGGGCGACGGCGACGCGGTCAGCGGGGCGGACGGCGCGACCGGCGGGACGGCGCCGGCCTCCTGGCCCGACGCCGGCGCGTCGCGCACCCGAGCTGACCTGGTCGCCGCGGGCCCCGGCACCGGGCGGGCCCTGGCCCTGGTGGGGTCGAGGGCCTCCACCGAGTACGGGGAGCGCGTCGCCGCCCAGATCGCCTCCGAGCTGACGGCCCGTGGCGTCGTCGTCATCTCCGGGGGCGCCTTCGGCATCGACGCCGCGGTCCACCGCGGCGCCCTGCGCGCCGGCCCGACGCTGTCGGTGAGCGCCGGGGGAGTGGACCGGCTCTACCCGGCGGGCAATGCCGACCTGCTGCGCGCCGTCATCGACACCGGCGCCCTCGTCGCCGAGGTCCCTCCGGGCTGCCAGCCCGGCCGCCACCGCTTCCTGACGCGCAACCGCCTCATTGCGGCCATGGGCGGGGCCACAGTCGTCGTCGAGGCGGCCTGGCGCTCCGGGGCCCTGTCCACCGCCCGGCACGCCCGCGACCTGGGCCGCGGACTCGGCGCGGTGCCCGGTCCGGTGACCTCCATGGAGTCCGTCGGCTGCCACCGGCTGCTGCGCGACGGCGCGGTGTGCGTCACCGACGCCGAGGACGCCCTCGAGCTCGTCGTCCCCCTGGGCGGAGTCGATCCCGAGGCCACCCGCGCGGCCGCCCCCGGCAACGCCGGCGCCGGGCTGCTCGACGGGCTGACGGGGGATGCCTCAGTGGTCATGGACGCCCTGCCCGCGCACGGCTCGGCGGGTGTCGAGGCGCTGGCGCGGGCGGCGGGCCGGTCGGAGCAGGAGGTGGTCTCCGCGCTCGGACTGCTCGAGCTGTCCGGGCACGTGAGGCGAGACGGGCTGCGCTGGCGCCGACGCACCGACCGGTGAGGGACTGCGCTCGTCCGCAGGAGAGGGCCTGCCCGACCCGTACCGATGAAGGACCTGGGCCTTCGCCGGTGGCGCGCCCCGGACGCTGTCACGAGGAGAAAGGGGCGAGCGGCAGAATCTGCGCCGACGAGGCAGGCCTCCTCCGAGCCGGCCCCTTGCGACTCGCTTGACGGCGGTATGTCAGACACCCTGCTCACGGAGATACGTTGCCGGCCCGTTGCGAACTGGTGCCATAGCCGGTGCGGCGACAATGGCGAAGAGCACAGCCCAGGAGACGAACAAGCCGGAAACCAGCATCTCAAGCGGCCATACGACAATATACTTGCCCGTTGCAGCGTGTGTCACGAGTGCGCAAACGACACCGCCAGCTGCAACTGGGATCAATGCTGTCAAGATAGCGGCGACCGACATGGTGAGGGTCTCTGCTGCGATCATTGCGTAGATCTGCTGCTCCTGCATGCCGCTTGCTTGAAGTAGGGCGATTTCATGTCCTCGTCCGCGCGCAGAGAGTGCGATCACCGCTGCGCTTGTGGCGAGCATAGATACCGCGATGACGGCAACGATGGTCCAGACGTCGGTGAGATCGGTCGGGGTCCCCGGCTGTACGGTCTCGATGTATGACGTTACAGATTTAATGGCACATAGAAGCAGCCCGATGCCTCCCATCCCAGCGGCCAGCGGGGCAATTGTCGTCACGCTCTGCGAGACGCGGTCCGCCGCCGACCGCGCGCCCAGGGCCGGCACGCGAAGCCTGGCGCGATCGAGCACCGTATGAATGACCCGCAAGACGGAGGAGACGATCTCAGGGCACAAGAGGTACACCGCAATAAGGGTACAGCCGCCGGCATCGACGGAAAGATTGAACATGGGTCCCGGGCCGATGGTTCCAAGCGTTTCAGAGAACCGGGCGGCGACGACAAGACCAATGCTGAGGAGGAGGAAGACGACACCGCCGCTGATACGGAGGAACCGCCCAGCGGGTTTGCGGCTGGCGGCGCTGTCGAGATGGCGAAGGGCTGCGCTCGGTGGTGTCTGCGAGGCGCGACGTGCCGGGAGAAGGCCGCCGACGAGCGTCGTGGCGACAGCCACGGCGACCGTTACCGGCGGAGCCCAGACTGATAGTGTGAAAGAAGGCAGATCGAGGCCGCTCGCAAACGCTTTATTAAATGCTGGGATCGCCCAGAAGCCAGCGATTGTCGAGACCACCGTCCCCAGGACCGCCCCGCATGCGGCAACGACGAGCAGGACGATAAGCGTTGCTGTGAACACGGTCGAGGGAGATGCCCCGAGCAGCAGCCACAGCGCATAGGTGTGTTGGGTCGAGTGAACCGAGGCTCTGCCGACAATCGTCAGACTTACCCAGGCGATGAGTGCAACGACGGTGTAGATCGTGACTGAGAGGATCTGAAATTCTTCGACAGGCACGCCTGCGGCCGTGACAGCGGCACGGAACCGCGGATCGCCTGTCCAGGCGAACTGATGGACGCACAGGCCGATCATCGCCGTGATCACCGTGACGACTGCGATGGCAGGCGTCCACTGCCGCCACTCGTCAGCGAACATGCGGAAGACGTAGCGCTGCACCGTTCACGCCCTCAGCCCGGTCATCAGGCCCAACAGCTGCCGGCTGTTGGTTGCACCTAAATGTTTAACGGTCCGACCGTCGTGCATGATGACAATGGAATCGGCCAGGGCGGCAGCCGAGAGGTCATGGGTGACCATGACGATCATCTGCCCCTCATTGGCCATACGACGCAGCGTTGACAGGACGAGTTGGGAGCTCTGCGAATCCAGGGCGCCGGTCGGTTCGTCGGCGAAGACGATGCTGGGGCGTAGTGCGAGAGCGCGGCACAGGGCAGTGCGTTGCTGCTCGCCGCCCGAGAGTGTTCTCGCAGGGGCCTTCCGCCGGCGCCCCAGCCCGAAGGAGTCAATCAGCCGATCTACCGCGTCGCGGGGGATGGCTACATGGTTGAGTTGAAACGGCAGTGAGATATTCTCCTCGACGCTCAAAAACGGAACAAGGTTGTACTGCTGGAAGACGAATCCGATCTCCTGACGGAGCATGCGCGCCCGCTGGGCTCGGGATTGCCGGTAGATATCGCGGCCGTTGAGCACAACAGTGCCCGACGTTGGCTTGTCCAGCCCGCTGAGGCACATGAGAAACGATGATTTTCCTGAGCCGGAATGGCCTACCACGGCTGTCAGGCCGGTACCACGCAGCTCAAGGTCACAGCATTGAAGCACCTCTGTCCTGGTCTGGCCCGTCGTGATCAACCGCTGTACTGCATGGGCGCTGAGCGTGGGCACTGAAACGGTCCTCATTATTTCCTCTACATTTTCGTCTGCCGGCCATGATTTTGATGCAGACGGCGGAGCCGTCTCTACCCGCTGTGGTCACGAGTTGAGTCATGACCCCGGTCACGGGTTTCCGGGCGCGTACAGCCCTATACTGCGAGGCATGGGCTCTGGGCGCAGGAACATCGATCGCACCCTGGTGGCGCTCCAGGCGGTCGCCCTGTGCTGCCTCGCCCTGGCCGCCATCTTGCGCATCATCGACTACACGCGCACGGGCGAGCGACTGTTCGTCGCGGTCACCTGGCTTGCGCTGGTGCCGATGATCGGGGCGCTGTGGCTCTTGCGCCCCAGGCTGGTCCAGTCCGGCCACGGGATCGCCGCGACTGCCGTTGCAGTCATGCTGGCCACCCCCGTTGCGGTGTTCGGGACCCTGGGCTTCACCCTGCCGGTCCTCCTGCTCGTCGTGGCGTTCGCCGTCGTCGATGTCTCGCCGCGCGCGGGAGTCCACGCCACGAGTTGGATCTCCGCAGTGGGCTTCATCCTCCTGGTCTCGGAGCGGCTCGGACCAAGGCATACACTCGCCGCGGCCGCGGGCCAGGCGCTGGTCAACGTCGTACCGGCGGCAGTCGCCCTGTGCTTCGGAATCGTGCTGGGCATCGCCCTGCGCGGGTTCGAGCAGCGGCGGGAGGCCGACCGAAGAATCATCAACCGCCTGCAGCACGCCTCCGAGGTTGAGAAGGAGCTCCTCCTGTCGGACGAACGTTCACGCAGCGCCCGCGAGCTGCACGACGGGCTCGGTCACCGGCTGACACTCGTCTCGATGAGTCTTGAGCTGGCCGAACGCGTGCGATCAACCGATGAGGATCAGGCCTGGGAGGAGATCCGCACCGCGAAGAACACGGCAGACGAGGTGCTTGCCGAGATGAGGACCTGGGTCAGGGCCCTGAGCCCCGTCCGAGACGCCGCAGCGCGCGGGCTCGCCGCATTCGAGCTCATCGCGGAATCGTTCCGGGGCACCGGACTGACCGTTGACGTCAGCGGGGATGAGACGGCGGATCACGAGCTCGCCAACGATAATGGAACCGCTCTCCTGATGTATCGCGCTGTCCAGGAAGGGCTGACGAATGCGCTCCGGCACGGCCGGGCGCGAAGCGTCCACATCGAGCTCACCAGCCGCGATCGCCGAATCGATCTGAGTATCACCAACGACTTCGGCCGCGACGCCGGCGCGGACGCGCCCGACGGAGTACCGGACTTCGGTTTCGGGCTCAGAGGACTCTCCGATCGCGCAGCACAGCGCGGAGGACGACTTCGGGCGCACCGAGTAGGAGAGCTCTTCCGGCTCGAGATCAGCGTACCGTTGAGCAACCAGGCAGCGGGCGAGCGGCAGGACATCACATTATGAATGACGCGGAGTCCGTGCGTGTCCTACTGGTTGAGGACCAGCAGCTGATTCGACGAGGGCTGGTCATGCTGTTGTCAACCGTCGACGGCATCGAGGTAACCGCTCAGGCGAAGGACGGGTACGCGGCCCTCGACGCACTTGCCGACACAGAGGTCGACGTCATCCTCGCCGATGCGCGCATGCCGCGCATGGACGGAGTCGAGCTCGCCGCCCACTGCGCGCGCACGTATCCCCAGATCCCGGTCCTCATCCTCACGACCTTTGACGACGATGCGCTCGTGCAGGCGTCACTGTCCGCCGGCGCCTCTGGTTTCCTGCTCAAGAACACGTCTGTGGAGGAAGTCGCCATCGCTCTGCGCGCCGTCGTTCGCGGCGGGATGGTCATCGACCCGCGTGTCGCCCGTGCGGCTCTGCACGCCACTACGCCGACGAACAATGCGCTGGTAATCCTCACCCGCACCGAGCGCGTCGTTGCGGAGCTCGTCGCCAAGGGCCTGACGAACACCGAGATCGCGACCAGGCTCGTGCTGGCCGAGGGCACGGTGAAGAATCACGTCTCAGCGCTCCTCCGCAAGCTCGATGCGCGTGATCGTACTGCGCTCGCACTCACCCTCTACAAGGCGCTCAACGGGTAGACGGCGCACTACTCGCCCCGGGGCCCGGCCTTACCGTCGCAGAACCCGGGATAGCCTGCCCCCATGAGCGATCCGGTCCGGCCGCGCACCCGCGGCGAGCTGAGCGAGGCGTGGGCCCGTCACCTGTCGCTGCAGCGGGGCCTGTCCGGGCACACCGTGCGCGCCTACCTCGGCGACCTCGCGGACCTGCTGACCTTCCTCGGCGTCGGGGAAGGCCCCGAGGAGCCGGTCGCCCCGGCCCTGGCCAGCCTCGACCTGGCCGACCTGCGCGCCTGGCTGGCGCAGATGTCGGCCTCCGGCGGCTCCCGGGCCACGATCGCGCGCCGCTCGGCCGCGGCGAGGACCTTCTCCGCCTGGGCGCACCACGGCGGCCTGCTCGCCGCCGACGTCGCCGCCCGGCTGCGCTCGCCCCGGGCCGACGGCCGGCTGCCGGCGGTCCTGACCGAGGAGCAGGCCCGGGCGCTGCTGGCGGCTGCCGCGCGCCGCGCCGAGGAGGCCGCGCTCCCGGCGGAGGGCGCCTCGAAGGAGGGCGGGCAGGGCGCTGCACGGGCCGTGGCGCTGCGCGACGTCGCCCTCCTGGAGCTCCTCTACGCCACCGGGGTGCGCGTCTCGGAGCTGTGCGGCCTCGACGTCGCCGACCTGGACCGCTCCCGCCGCACCATGCGCGTGCTGGGCAAGGGGGACAAGGAGCGCACCGTGCCCTACGGGGCGCCCGCGTCCAGGGCGCTGGAGGACTGGCTGGCGGTGCGCGGGCGTATCGCCCTCAGGGCGGCAGGCGGGGCGCTCTTCGTCGGGGCGCGCGGACGGCGCCTCGACCCGCGCGCGGTGCGCGACGTCGTTCACCGCGCGGCCGCGCTCGCGGGCGTGCCCGACCTCGGGCCGCACGGGCTGCGGCACAGCGCCGCCACCCACGTCCTGAACGGGGGGGCGGACCTGCGCAGCGTCC
This sequence comes from Actinomyces israelii DSM 43320, assembly GCF_000711965.1. GTDB lineage: Bacteria > Actinomycetota > Actinomycetes > Actinomycetales > Actinomycetaceae > Actinomyces > Actinomyces israelii. The sequence goes on along the minus strand of NZ_JONS01000010.1, from coordinate 112,193 downwards.
AGGAGCTGCTCGGCCACGCCTCCCTGGCCACCACCCAGCGCTACACCCACGTGTCGGCCGAGCGCCTGCGGTCGGTGTACGCCCAGGCCTTTCCGCGGGCCTGAGCCGGCTCTTCCTGACGGCTCTGACCGCCTGCCGACGCCCGGCCCGCCGGCCCGGCCGCGCTCACCGCCCGGCCCGCTGGCCCGGCCGCGCTCACCGCCCGGCCTCCAGCGGCTTGAGGCGGATGACGGCGGGCCGCAGAAGGCGCAGCGGGTTGACGTAGCTCTTCGGTCCGGTGCGCGCCCCCCAGTGGAGCGCGTCCACCCCGTCGGAGCGGTGCCCCGCGACGAGCGTGCCGATGACCTGCCCGCGCGCGACAGCGTCCCCGGCCGCCACCGAGGGCTCGACCGGCTCGTAGGTGGTGCGGATCCCGTCGGCGTGGTCGATGGAGACCACCGGGCGGCCCGCGACCGCGCCCGCGAAGGCCACGGTCCCGGCGCCTGCCGCGAGCACCGGCGACCCGGCCGCGAGGGACAGGTCCACGCCCCTGTGCCCCGAGCCCCAGACCACCGCGGGCGGATCGAAGCCCTGAACCACCTCCGCGGGGGCGCCGGTCGGCCACCCGTAGCGGGGGCGCGGTGCGGGAGCCGGCGCCCGCGCGACGACCGCCGCGGGGAGGCCCGGGCTCTGCGCCGGCGCGGTGCCGGGCGGCGGTCCGGTGGCGGACAGCGGCAGCAGGCCGAGGGCCAGGCCCGCCGCGAGACGGCGAACGCGGCGGCCCGGTGGCGGCCGGCGGCGCCGGGCCGACGACGACGGCGCGGAGGCGTGCGCGGTGCTCATGCCCATCAGGCTGCCCCGGGGGTCCCGGACGGCGCACCCGACGGCGTCGAGCCCCGTGGAGGGCGGTGTGCCCCGGGCGCCTGTGGAGCCCGGTGAGGTGATGGGAACGACATCCCCGCGCTCCCGAGATTCTCCCGGATCGGTGCGGAATCGTCATAAGTGCTGTGGTAGTCTCACCGTCGCAGTCGCCTGTGGTCTGCGCGAACCGGTTCTGGATCGGTTCTGGATCGGCCTGGAGCGGCCCTGAACGGGTTCGGCGCCGACCGGGGGCGGCTGACTTCGCGTGCTCGCGCCCGCGCCCACCGGCTCAGTCCGACTCGGGCGCGGGGATTCCTTTCGGGCGTCGCGGCCGAGGTCCTGAACCGTCTGGATGAGCATCCGGGCGGCGAGGGTGGCAGCGCGTCGCGGGCACCAGGCCCCATCCTCCCGGCCTCCGCCGGGACGGAGCCGCGGCCCGCCGCGCGGGCCCTCCGGTCAACGGGGAGGAACCATTAATACCGGGGCGCCGCCGAGACCGGTGGGCAACCGCCCCACGACCCACAGCGCACCCGGCAACCTCCGGACTGCGCGCGAAAGGACCGACATGGCGATCGTCACCATGCGTCAGCTCCTTGAGAGCGGTGTCCACTTCGGCCACCAGACCCGCCGCTGGAACCCCAAGATGAAGCGCTTCATCCTCACCGAGCGCAACGGCATCTACGTCATCGACCTCCAGCAGACCGTCGAGGGCATCAACACCGCCTATGACTTTGTCAAGGAGACCGTCGCCCGCGGTGGCACCATCCTGTTCGTCGGTACCAAGAAGCAGGCTCAGGCCGCCGTGGCCGAGCAGGCCCAGCGCGTCGGCATGCCGTACGTGAGCCAGCGCTGGCTCGGCGGCATGCTCACCAACTTCTCCACCGTGCGCACCCGCCTGGACCGCATGAAGGAGCTCGAGCAGATCGACTTCGACGACGTGGCCGGCTCCGGCCGCACCAAGAAGGAGCTGCTCATGATGCGCCGTGAGAAGGACAAGCTCGTCAAGACCCTCGGCGGTATCCGCGACATGTCCAGGCTGCCGGCCGCGGTGTGGGTGGTGGACACCAAGAAGGAGCACCTGGCGGTCTCGGAGGCCCGGAAGCTGAACATCCCCATCGTCGCTATTCTCGACACCAACTGCGACCCCGATGAGGTCACCTACGGCGTCCCCGGCAACGACGACGCCATTCGCGCCGTCAGCCTGCTGACCCGCGTCATCGCCGACGCCGCCGCCGAGGGCCTCGTCGCCCGTTCCGCCGGCCGCGCCCGCACGGGTGCCGAGGCCGAGGTCCCTGCGCCCGACGCCGAGCCGCTGCCCGAGTGGGAGGCCGCCCTCCTGGCCGGCGCCGAGGCCGGGCAGCCCGAGCAGGCTGAGCAGGCCGCCGCCCCCGAGCAGCCGGTCGCCGAGCCGAGCGGGCAGGCCTGAGCGCCCCGCCTGCCGGCGAGCACAGCCGGTCACAGACACACTCCAGCACAACCAGGAGAATTTAATGGCGAAGTACACCACTGCTGACATCAAGGCGCTGCGCGAGAAGACCGGCGCCGGCATGCTCGACGTCAAGAAGGCCCTCGAGGAGGCCGACGGTGACGCCGAGAAGGCCATTGAGATCATCCGCGTCAAGGGCCTGAAGGGCATCGCCAAGCGCGAGGGCCGCTCCGCCACCGCGGGCCTCATTGCCGCCAAGGTCGTCGAGGCCACTGATGGCACTGGCGGTCAGGTCGGCGTCCTGGTCGAGGTCAATGCCGAGACCGACTTCGTGGCCAAGAACCAGAAGTTCATCGACTTCGCCGCCAAGGTCCTCGACGCGGCCGTCGACTCCGGCGCCGAGACCGTCGAGGAGCTCGCCGGGGTCGCCACAGGCGGCTCCACCGTCAAGGAGCTGACCGACTCCATGCAGGCCGTCATCGGCGAGAAGATCGTCGTGCGCCGCGTGGGCCGCCTGGCGGCCCCCAGGGTCGAGACTTACCTGCACCGCACCAACCCCGACCTGCCGGCGCAGGTCGCGGTCCTCGTCGGCACCGACGAGGCGGCGGCCGAGGTCGCCCACGACGTCGCGATGCACGTCGCCGCCTACTCCCCGCTCTACCTCACCCGCGAGGACGTCCCCGCCGAGACGATCGCCAAGGAGCGCGCCATCGCCGAGGAGACCACCCGCGCCGAGGGCAAGCCCGAGAAGGCCGTCCCCAGGATCGTCGAGGGCCGCCTGAACGGCTACTTCAAGGAGAACTGCCTGGTGGACCAGCCCTACGCCAAGGACCCCAAGACCACGGTCGGCAAGGTCGTCAAGGCCACCGGCGGCTCTCTCACCGGCTTCGTCCGCTTCCGCGTCGGCGCCTGACCCACCCGGAACCCGGCCGCCACGGGCGCCGGACCGCCGTACGCGCCGGGTGCCGGACCGCCGCGCGCGCCGGGCCCCGACCCCTCACAGGGCCGGGGCCCGGCGCGCGCGACGACGGCCCCGAGCGATAGGCCGGCCCGGCGTTGACGGGTCAGGACAGGAGCGCGGCGCGCAGTGAGGCGCGGTCTGTTCCCCTCACCGCGAGCAGCTCGGACACGCGGTCGTCGTCGACCTCGAGCGCCGCCGCCGCGAGGTGGTGGGCGGATACGTCCCCACCGGACGCCAGCGCCGTCGCCCTGACAAGGACCGTCTTGGTCTCGTCGTCGAACCCCACCGGCCTCTTCAGCAGACGGAACAGCCCCTGGCCCTGACGGTCGGACTGGGCGCCGGCGGCCAGGAGGTCGTGCCAGTCCAGGTGGATGCCGTCGGCGACGGCGGCGACAGACGGCGAGCTGCGGATGGCGGCGATGAGGACGTCGAGAGCCGTCGCCTGCGACGCGCCCCGTTGCCTGGCCGCGCTTCTCGAGTCCTTGAGCACCGTCTTCGCACTCTGGGTGAAGCCGCTCATTGCACATCGTTCCTTTCTTCCCTTTTGGTGCCTGTGTCTGCGACGAGGTCATTCGTGAGCGCCGACAGGGCATCGTCGCTCAGAATCGTGTAGCGTTTATCAGTTCCGGCAGAGATGGCGATGTACAGCAAGGCCCACGAGAGGACGAAGGCCACCGCCGCCTGCACGACGAGTACGAGGACTCCGGATGCCGTGGTGTGCGATACCGGGAGATGGGCCGCCGCCTGCCCGACAGCCAGAAGCACCGGCCCGCCCAAGGAGGCCACTGCGGCTGATCCCCCTGACGCGCGTGTCCGGCTTCTGAAGAGTCGAGTGAGGGCGCCGGCACTGGAGCAGCACGCGGCGAAGGACGCCCAGGTGATGGCGCAACCGACTGCGATGAGCCCGAAGCGCGGACTGATCCCCGCTGTGATGGCACTGAGTGACGTCAAGAGGAGGAGCAGCACCACCCTGCTCGCCGGTAGGACGCACGACCACAGACAGGCAGCGAGCGCGCGCCGTCTGTCGTGCACGCCTGCCATAACGAAGACCGGATATCGAACCTCACTCAGCGCGCCGTCAAGGACCGCTTGCGGGACGACGAAAGAGCCGATGGCGAGGAACGCAAGAAACCACCAGGACGGCAGAAAACGGGCCACGAGCCAGCTCTGCGCGCAGGCGCATACGACCTGCGCGGCCAGTGCCCTGCCGATCTTTCTGCGGTGCGCTTCCATAAGTTGTCGTCCGAGGAAGCCCTTGGGGCCGGCGAGAGAACGTGGAATAGATCTGCTCCTGGCTCGCGAGGACTGCGCCAACGCAAGCGCCGCCGCCGCGTCGGCCTCATGAGCAAGATCGATGATCGTGGCGATCTGCCGACCGGTGGATGCCCATATCGGGACTAGGCGCGGAGCGACTCGGATGACGGCTGAGGAGGAGATCGCGAAAAAGAGGAGGCAAATAACGACGGCACAGCCGACATGATCGTCTACGAGGGCGAACAGTCCGGCGCAGGTCAAGAATGCATCCGTTCCCTGGGACGGGAGGCGTAGGAGTATCAGGGCGATACAGCCGGCGGCGGGGATGATCCACACACCCGCCAGCACGAGCCTCCATCGCGGCCACGCCCATGCCGCGCACCCGGAGGCGAGCCGCAGCGACGTCAGCGCGAGCTGGCCTGCTAGGAGAAAAAGAATAGCCCCAGCGCGTGAACGCGTTGTCGGCCAGACCTCAGGGGTGAGGTTCACGAGCACTGATGTTGCAAGCAGCGACACCAAAGCGGCCATCGGGACACGAGCGAGGAGACCGGCGACCAGGGCGGGCCTGATCAGGGCGTGCGCGTCGAGTACACCGAAGTCGCCGAGCGCGAGGACGAAAGGAGGTCGAACGACTGATCGTGTTCCGTACCCGCAGACGATAAGGAGGGTGGTGCTGGCGTACACGGTCGTCGCGATGTTCGTGTTGCCGGTGCCCGAGGCCGATGCGGGTATGCGGGCCAGGCCATGGATGAGCCGCAGAATGATGATAACGGCAACAAGACCTCCGACCCTGCCCGGCCAATGAGACAGGAGCGCCGCTATTCTGTTCCTCACGCCCCTCCAGCGGGCACTGAGCAGGGCGTGAACGGCCCGTGTCATGTGCTCGTTCCGTCCCACTCCGCCATGGGAGCACGGCCGCCAGCCGTGCTCACGGCCGCGAAAGCCGCCTCGAAGGCCGTTTTGCCCGGTGACGGGAGGCCTGCGCGCGCAAACTGTGCTCCTGTGCCGGAGAACACGACCTCGCCGTCGCTAAGGACGAGAAGAGCGTCAGCGATCCGCTCTGCGATATCCAGCCGATGCGTCGAGACGAGGACGCAGCGTCCGGTGTCCCGCAGGTCAACCAATAGTTTCATCAGCGTGTCCTGGCCTGCTGGGTCGAGGCCGTCGAAGGGCTCGTCCAGGATGATGATCGATGCTCCTTGGCGGACGGCGCACGCCAGCATCAGCCTCTTCTTGAGTCCTCTAGACAATTTGCTTGCAAGGTGGTTCGCATGCCTCTCCAATCCGAATCGCTTGAGAAGATCGTTCTCGTTCGACATGTCGAACCTGGACAGCTGGTATACGGCTTCGATCAGTCGTAAGTGCTCGCGAACGGTGAGCAGCGGATACACCAATGACGCGTCCGGGACGTACCCGATCGCGCACGCATGGTGTGGCGAGGTGCGCTGGACTCTTAGCTCGACACTGCCGTCGGTGAGCGTCTCCTGCCCGATGACGACGTGAATGAGGGTGGTCTTTCCGGCGCCGTTCGGCCCGAGGAGGCAGTTGATCTTCCCGTACTGCATTGTGCAGCTGACGTTATGCAGCGCGGTGATGTCGTCGAATACCTTGCATGCTGCTCGGACCGTGATGGCACTTGTTCGTCTCTCGGTGGGCTCACTGGATCGAGGAAGGCGTGTTGCCAGCTGCCTGCGGTGCGCGTCTGTCTTCGCCGGCTCCGAGCCGGACCCGGTCATTTCGATCTTCTCGAGGCGGTCGATCGGCGCGCGCGTCCAACGGATGAAGCAGATGGAGGCCGGTAGTGCGAGCAGGACCAGTAGGATGACGGTCTCAGGTGGCGATGCAATGCGTGCAAGAGGCAGCGCCTCGGTGATGTAGTCGATCGCGAAGTGCGCGACGATCGCAGTGATGACTCCATAACGCAGGCTCAGGACGGAAAGGATTATCCCTAGGGGGACGAGCTCGATGACGCGCGAAGCCGGTGGGATGATCCTGTAGTTTGCATGGATGAGCGCCCAGAGGACGGCTGTGACCGTGATGGCCAGAGCAAGGCTCCTCGTCCTGGAGGCGATGTATCGTAGGGCGAACCAGCGGAAGAGGATCTCCTCCTGGAACGCTGCGACCAGCGAGGACAGTAATGGGGCTGCAAGAGGAAAGGCGCTTGCAGCGGCGAAGTCGTCCGGTTGGCTCAGACTGACCGAAGTCAGCCCGTTCTCGTTGGTCCACGCATAGACGACGGAGCACACCGCCAGCCAAACCGCCGCGGTGACAAGGCCGAGCCCGACCTGTCGACGGGGGAGGCATGTCACCCGGCCGAGCAGGCATCCTCCCGAGGGCGGAGTGAGGGCCGCACCGGCCTCTCCGCATATTTTCACGGTAAGGAAGAGCAGCGCAGCGGCAAAGCCGTTGGAAAGGAACAGCGCCTGGATGTATATGCTCTCCGACACGCCGGGCGGCGGGACGATGGTGGTGCTCGTGAGGCTGTTGGCTGCGGAGCACATAACGAGGGTCGCGAGAACCAGAGTGATGACTGTGAGCGGACGAGAGGAGACTCTGCCGACAGGAGACCGGAGCGAGGACCCGACGGCGAGGATTAGGAGTATCAGGCACGACACGAAGCCGACCGTCGATGTAGCCTCGCCGATGAAGGATGATCGCTCGATCGCGGACTGCTCGGAGGCCGGCGGGACAAGGGAGTCCCGCATGACGACGGTATCGTTCTCACGTGCGAGTGTGTATTCGACGACCGCTTCGCCGTAAGCCGCATCCGACCATACGAGCGTTCGTCCGGACCCCGAACCATTCAGGATGGAATCCACGTCGCTCTCCTCAACGCCCGCAGTCGTGGTGCGGGCGCCCGCCCAGGAGACCAGCGCCTCCGCCGAGATGCTGGACACTGCGTCGGCCGGGCATCTGAAGCCGCCTACCGACCCGTCGAGGAGCACGTCGATGGAGCAATCGCTTGACTCGTCGTTCACGGTCCAGTAGTAAATGGGCAGACCAGCTGCCTCTGAGGCGGAAAGACCATTGAGGGTGAACCACGTCGCGGCCATCGAGTCTGATGATACAGTGACTCGTGTGTTCCCCAGCGCCCCGATCCCGACGGCCTCGGCGAATGCCGACGCGGAAGCGGTCGCTGACGTGGGGCTCACGCCATCAGGAACGCGCGGGTATGCGCTGATCGAGGCGGTAGAGTAGACGGCGATGCCCATGAGGATGGCGACAGCGCCGAAGAGCATCGGCACTGTCGCCCGTACCCGGCTCGTGAGCGAAGATCTGGCCGACGGCTCCGGCGTCATGGTCAGTGCCTCACGCCCAGGAGGTGACGACCCAGGTCAGTTTCGCGCCACCAGCAGTCGTCGCCATCAGACCAGGCTGCGGCAGCCGCATGACAACGGCCGCACATGCTTGCGAGCTCGCAGCCGGCACAATGCGAGCCTCCGGGAGAAGCGGCATCGTCGAGCAATGGGTAGAGCGGACCCGAGAAGGCATCGTCGAGGGCGCTCGTGACGATGTTTCCCAGGCGAACGCGCAGCATGGGGCAGGGGTTGATGTCGCCGTTGGCGCAGATGTGGGCGATGAGATGTCCTGCGCCGCACGAAGGAATGTCATTGTTCGACACGCTGATCTCCTGGTAGTCCTGCGCCTCCTCGGAGCGATTGAGGGAAAAGGTTGGTGAGGAGTATCTGGAGACAATCCCCTCCCAGTCGCGCTGAAGCGTCTCGACCTCGACGGGGTCCAGCGCTAGTCCTGAGAATGCGGCCCTTCCTACGGGAAAGGTGAGACCGAGGCGGAGGGCGGCCGCCCCGGAGTCTACGCACCGTTCGACGACCTGCTCGACCTCGCGCCAATTTAATCGATTGGCAGTCATGGCTACTGTCACGGTCTTCCCCGCGGCTGCGAGGAGCATTACGTTGTGCATAGTTTTTCGAATGCGTGGTTGCCGCCGCGAATGAGATTGTGGGTGTCAGAGAGACCGTCAATGCTGGTCTGGACGGAAACCTTGTCGTTGTCGGTGATCGCGCGGAGCGACGGTTCCGGTAGCGAATACAGATTCGTTGCCACGCGAACGAGTCGCATCAATTCGGACGCCGTGGACAGGATGTGCGAAAACGCGGGGTGCATCGTGGGCTCGCCGCCGGTGAGGAGAACAGAGTACGTTCCGTTGCTCGCTAAGTATTGCAAGGTCGCGATGGCGTGAGACTCCGCGAGATGCTCTCCGCGGCCCAGGCTCGCGGAGGCGTAGCAGTGGGTGCAGGCGAGATTGCATCCTGATGTCAGCTCTAGTGAGACGATCAAGGGGATCCACATATCGTAAGAGCCGGTGACCGATGCTCGATCCTCAATGGTCTCCTGCTCGTTCTGGATAGTGATTGTCTTACGGGCCGCAGACTCTGCGAGAAAGGGGTAGACGAGCGATCGGACGGTGTCTATGCCTTCATTGTACCGCTTGGACATGATCTGGCAGATGTCTTCGGGGGAGTTGTCTCCGGTGCAGAGGTCGAGAATCTCTTCCCCTGTGCGGTTGACGCGCTCCGTGGACGTTTCGGAATCGGGAATGTAATAGTAGCCCGCGTTGGGCTGGCGGTGAAGAATTGCGTGGGCGTTGAGTACAGGATTCATCGCCGCCCACCTCCTTGTCGACGGTTCAGGTAAATTCAGGCAACGGGAGCGAGGCGGCTCGCTCCCGCCCCGGCGTCACCGTGCTGGGGGTCGGGATGGTGTCAGACGGCGGTGGCGGCGCAGGCCGCGAGGAATGCGACGAATGCGACGGTGCTGCAGACCGGCACCACGCTCATGTATGCGAATGCTGTTCCCTGGTACTCCGGGGCGACCGCGGCTACACCTCCTTTCCGGTGTTGTTGTCCAGATGCCGAAGGTGTGACATAAAGCATACTTCTCAGCGCAGTGAGGGTCAAGTCCTGTGGCGCGGTGTTCTTTTAGGCGGCATCGCCCAGGGCCGGCCGGACCCGTGCATACCGGCATCCCGCCCGGCTGGCGCCTGCAGCGCCCCGGCGCCGTCCCGCCCGGTGCCCCGCCAGGCCGCCGGGGAGGAGCGCCCATGGGCGCGCCCGGGAGGCGCGGGCATACTCAATGCGGAAGTCGGGCCCGATGGCGTTTTCGTTATCGAGCAGACCTCGCGCGAGCGGGAGACGGTCCCGTGACACCGGGTAGGCTCGCCCTCGGTACTCCCGCACGCCCCAGCATGATCATCGGACGCACAACCAGGAGACATCACTTATGACCGTTCAGCCGACGCCCTCCGAGTCCCCGGCCGCGCCGCGCCGCGTCCTGCTGAAGCTCTCCGGAGAGGTGTTCGGCGGGGGCGCGGTGGGCCTGGACCCCGACGTCGTCTCCGACGCCGCCCGCCAGATCGCCGAGGCGGTGCTCACCGGTGTCCAGGTGGCGGTCGTCGTCGGCGGGGGCAACTTCTTCCGCGGCGCCGAGCTCTCCCAGAGCGGCATGGCCCGCGACCGCGCCGACTACATGGGCATGCTCGGCACCGTCATGAACGCCCTGGCGCTGCAGGACTTCATTGAGAAGGCCGGGGTGCCCGCGCGCGTCCAGTCGGCGATCGCCATGACCCAGGTCGCCGAGGCCTACGTCCCGCTGCGCGCCATCCGCCACCTGGAGAAGGGGCGGGTCGTCATCTTCGGCGCCGGAGCGGGCCTGCCCTACTTCTCCACCGACACCGTCTCGGCCCAGCGGGCGCTGGAGACCCGCTGCGACGAGCTCCTGGTGGGCAAGAACGGCGTCGACGGCGTCTACACCGCGGACCCGCGCACGAACCCGGCGGCGCGGTTGCTCAGCCACCTGACCTACGAGCGCGCCCTGGCCGAGGGGCTCAAGGTCGTCGACGCCTCCGCCTTCGCCCTGTGCCGCGACAACGGCCTGACCATGCGCGTCTTCGGCATGGGCGAGGGCGGCAATATCACCCGCGCCCTGCTGGGTGAGCACATCGGTACTCTCGTCACACGGGACTGAGGCCGCACCCGCCCCACGAACCGACCACCACCAGCCCACCACCGAAGGAAGAACCATGATCGACGACGTCATGCTCGAGGCCGAGGACAAGATGGACAAGGCTCTCGAGGCCGCCAAGCACGAGCTCGCCTCCATCCGCACCGGTCGCGCCAACCCCGCCATGTTCACCCCGATCCTGGTCGACTACTATGGGGCCCCCACCCCGCTCCAGCAGCTCGCCTCGATCACCATCCCCGAGGCGCGCACCGTCATCGTCAGCCCCTTCGACCGCTCCGCGATGAAGGCCATCACCACCGCTATCCGCGAGTCCGACCTCGGCGTCAACCCGACCGACGACGGCACGATCATCCGCGTGACCCTGCCCGCCCTGACCGAGGAGCGGCGCAGGGACTACGTCAAGCTCGCCCGCAGCCGCGCCGAGGAGTCCCGCGTCCAGGTGCGCGGCGTCCGCGGCAGGTCCAAGAAGGAGCTCGAGGCCATCAAGAGGGCCGGGGAGGCCGGCGAGGACGATGTCATGCGCGCCGAGTCCGAGCTCGACGCCCTGACCAAGCGCTTCGTCGAGGCCATCGACAGCGCGCTGACCGCTAAGGAGGCCGAGCTTCTCGACGTCTGAGCCGCCGCCCGCACCGACCGCTTTTCGGAGATCGACGAGACCATCTTCTGTGACCTTGCTGAGCACGCTGCTGACCCCGCCGCCGACGCGCAACCGCCCCCCTCTGCCCGCCACCGGGCGGGCAGGGCGCAACCTCCCCGCCGCCATCGGGGTGGCGGCCGTCCTGATCGGCGCCGTTCTGGCCTCTCTGCTCTTCTACAAGGTCGTGTTCACCGGGGTCGTGGTCATCGCCGTCTGCGGCGCCTTGTGGGAGCTCGCCGGCGCCTTCGCCCGCAAGGGCATCCGCCTGCCCCTGGCGCCCCTGTGGCTCGGCTCCCTGGGGATGGTCGTGTGCGCCTGGACCATCGGCGCCGAGGCCGCCCTCGGCGCCTACCTCGCCACCGCGGGCGCCTGCGTGCTGTGGTGCTTCATGGACCAGGCGGAGGCCGAGTCGGGGACCGACCTGGAGGCCCCCGACCAGCTGGTCCCGCGCACCGACGAGCACGACGCCGTGCGGCGCTCCCGCTCGGTGGAGGCCTCCGCCTCCGTGTTCGCCGCGACCTACCTGCCGTTCCTCGCCAGCTTCGCCGTCCTGGTCGCCGCCCAGGACCAGGGCGTCGGCAAGGTCCTCACGCTCATCGCCCTGCCCGTGGCCAACGACACCGGCGGATGGCTGGCGGGCATCACCTTCGGCAGGCACCCCATGGCGCCGAGTGTGTCGCCCAAGAAGTCCTGGGAGGGCTTCGCCGGTTCCATGATCGCCGCCGTGTGCGCCGGTGCGCTCTGCCTGTGGGCCCTGGGCGGACCCTGGTGGACGGGCGCCGTCCTGGGCGCCACGATCGTCGTCGTGTCCACCCTGGGGGACCTGGGTGAGTCCCTGCTCAAGCGGGACCTCGGCCTGAAGGACATGGGCACCCTGCTGCCGGGTCACGGCGGGATCATGGACCGCCTCGACTCGATCCTCGTGGCCGCCCCCGTCGTCTACGTCTTCTCCCTGATCGTCCATTGGCCGGCCCGCTAGAGCCCGTCCGCATGATGTGTTCTGAGCCCATCCTGACCCACCCTGCCCATCCGCACCGTCCGTCCTTGAGAGGAGTCCCCAACCCGTGAGCCCCCTACACGACCGCGGCCGCAGGCCCCGGCCCGCACCCGTGGCGATCGGACGCGGGCCGACAGCCCCCGAGGCGGGGCGGGCTCAGGTGCGGCCCACCGACCAGCCGCCGGAGGGCGCCGCCGGCCCCGACGCGCGCCCCCGCCTGTCCTTCGCGGTGCCCCCGGCGCGGGGCAGGGCCCCACGGCACCTGGCCGACCTCGACCTGACGGGCCGCAGGGACGTCCTGAGGCGGGCGGGCCTGCCCGCCTTCCGCGCCGACCAGCTCTCGCGTCACTACTTCACCCGCTTCACGCGCGAGGCCTCCGACATGACCGACCTGCCCGCCGGGCAGCGCGACCAGCTGGCCGCCGAGCTCCTGCCCGACCTCATCCACAGGGTCCGCGCCCTGCGCGCCGACGGCGGACGCACCATCAAGCACCTGTGGGAGCTGCACGACGGGGTGCGCGTGGAGTCCGTCCTCATGCGGTACAGGGACCGCACCACCCTGTGCGTGTCCTCGCAGGCCGGCTGCGGCATGGCCTGCCCCTTCTGCGCCACCGGCCAGATGGGGCTGACACGCAACCTGTCGGCGGCCGAGATCGTCGAGCAGGTGCGCCACGCCGCGCAGGCCTCGGCGGCCGGGACGCTCACCGGCGGCCCCGCACGCCTGTCCAACGTCGTCTTCATGGGCATGGGCGAGCCGATGATCAACTACAGGAACGTCGTCGCCGCCCTGCACCGGCTCATCGACCCCTCACCCGAGGGGTTCGGGCTGTCCGCCCGCGCGATCACCGTCTCCACGGTCGGCCTGGTGCCCCTGATCCGCAGGCTTGCGACCGAGGGGGTGCCCGTGACGCTGGCGGTGTCCCTGCACGCCCCCGACGACGAGCTGCGCGACGAGCTCATCCCCGTCAACTCCAGGTGGAAGGTCGGCGAGCTGCTCGACGCCGCCCACGGCTACTTCCGGGCGACCGGACGGCGCGTATCCATCGAGTACGCCCTCATCAAGGACATGAACGACCACGCCTGGCGCGCCCGCCTCCTGGCCGACGAGCTGAACGCGCGCGGCCGCGGATGGGCGCACGTCAACCCCATTCCGCTCAACCCGACGCCGGGGTCCATCTGGACCTGCTCGGAGGCGGGCGTGCAGGATCTCTTCGTTGACACGCTGCGGCGCTCCGGTATCACGACGACGGTGCGCGATACTCGTGGCAGTGACATTGACGGCGCCTGCGGCCAGCTGGCCACTGAGGTGCTCCACCAGGAAAGGGCCAGGACATGAGCGACATGTTCCCGAGAGTGGGCTTGTTCCGGCAGGGCTACCGCCGCGAGCAGGTTGAGGGGTACTTCGCCACCGCTCACGAGATCTACGACGCCGGCGAGCTCGACGAGATGGACTCCGAGGGCGTGCGCACCGTCGCCTTCGACATTGTGCGCGGCGGCTACAAGCCGGCCGCCGTCGACGCCGCCCTGGACCGGCTCGAGGCCGCCTTCCTGCAGCGCCGCCGGGCCGACTTCGTGGCCGAGCGGGGCCGTAAGGCCTGGATGGAGGAGGTCGCCCAGCTGGCCACCACCCTCTACCCGCGGCTGCTGCGGCCCCACGGGTCGCGCTTCGCCCCCGCCCACAAGCACGGGTACTCCAAGGTCGAGGTCGATCGGCTCATGGACCGCGTCGCCACCTACTTCGACGCGGCCACCGCCCTGTCCTCCACCGAGGTGCGCACGGCCACCTTCTCCGCGGCCAAGCGGGACGCCGCCTACGACGAGAGGAGCGTGGACCGCTACCTCGCCCGCGTCGTCGAGGTCCTGCTGTCCGTCGAGTGAGGCGCCGGGAGACGGGCCGCGAGCCCGCTACGACGCGACGGCCCGCCGCGTCCAGGAAGGAGCATGCATGAGCCACGAACCCGCCCGGGTCGTCGTGCTGGGGTCCACCGGCTCCATCGGGACCCAGGCCCTGGAGGTCGTCACCCGCCTGGGTGCCGCGGGGCCGGCGCCCCGGGTCGCGGGGCTGGCGGCCGGGGGCGCCCGTCTGGCCGAGCTGGCCGAGCAGGCCGTGACCTTCGCGGTGCCGCGCCTCGCTGTCTCCGCCCGCGAGGCGGGCCTGGGCGCGCGCGTGCGCACGGCCCTGTCCGCGACGGCCGACCGCCTGGGCCGGCCCGACCCGGTCACCGAGATCCTCACCGGCCCCGATGCCCCGGTCGAGCTCGTCGCCCGGGCGGGGCTGGGGCCCCACGACACCGTCCTGAACGGGATCACCGGCTCGGTCGGCCTGCGCCCGACCCTGGCCGCGCTGGAGAGCGGCGCGCGCCTGGCCCTGGCCAACAAGGAGTCCCTCGTCGTGGGCGGCGCCCTGGTCAGGAGTGCCGCGCGCCGGCCCGGGCAGGTCGTCCCGGTGGACTCCGAGCACTCCGCCATCGCCCAGGCCCTGGCCTCCGGCCGCCACGAGAGGGGGCTGACCAGCCCCGTGGTCACCGGGCGCAGCGAGGTCCGCCGCCTGGTGCTCACCGCCTCCGGCGGCCCCTTCCGCGGCCGCCCGCGCGCCGACCTCGCCGGCGTCACCGCCGGGCAGGCCCTGGCGCACCCCACCTGGGCGATGGGGCCCGTCGTCACCGTCAACTCCTCCACCCTGGTCAACAAGGGCCTGGAGCTCATTGAGGCCCACCTCCTGTTCGACGTCGCCCCCGCCGACATCGCCGTCGTCGTCCACCCGCAGTCCGTCGTCCACTCCATGGTCGAGTTCATCGACGGCGCCACCATCGCCCAGGCCTCGCCGCCCGACATGCGCCTGCCCATCGCCCTGGGTCTGACCTGGCCGGCGCGCCCCGACCTGTCCGGGCTGGTGGCCCCCAACCGGTGGGACGAGCCGATCGCCTGGACCTTCGAGCCTCTGGACGCCGGGACCTTCCCCGCCGTCGACCTGGCCCGCAGCGCGGTGGCGGCCTCCGCGACCCACCCGGCCGTCCTCAACGCCGCCAACGAGCAGGCCGTGGACGCCTTCCTGGCCGACCGGCTGAGATGGACCGACATTGTCCGGATCGACGCCGCCGTCGTGGAGGAGCACGACGGCGCCCCCGGCGCCCCCCCGGGCCTGGAGGACGTCCTGGCCGCCGAGACCTGGGCGCGCCGGCGCGCCGACGAGCTCATCGCCCTCCGCTCGGACCGCTGAGGCGCTTGCGCCGAGCCGCCGCCCGACACCCACCGACCTCGCCCGTACCTCACACACCAGGAGCCGCCCGTGAGCCAGACCCTCGCCTACATCCTCGGCATTATCGTCCTCATCGCGGGGGTCGCCGTGTCGGTCGCCCTCCACGAGCTGGGGCACATGATCCCCGCCAAACGATTCGGCGTGAAGGTGCCCGAGTACTTCATCGGCTTCGGGCCGCGCGTGTGGTCCATCCGCCGCGGCGAGACCGAGTACGGCGTCAAGGCGATCTGGCTGGGCGGCTACGTCAGGCTGCTGGGCATGCTGCCCCCGGCCCGCCCCGGCCACCCGGACAGGCCCGGCTCCATGGTGGCCGACGCCCGCCAGGAGTCCCTCGAGGAGCTGGGCCCCGACGAGCAGCACCGGGCCTTCTACCGGCTGAGCGTGCCGCGCAAGCTCGTGGTGATGGCGGGCGGCATCCTGACCAACCTGGCCCTGGGGGTCGTCTGCCTCGTGCTGGCCCTGGGCGCGGTCGGGCAGTACACCTACACCTCCACGGTCTCCTCGGTGGCGCCCTGCGTCCCGGCCAGTATCGACGCCGACGCCTCCGGCGGCCCCGAGTGCGCCACGGACGCCGCCTCGCCCGCGGTGGCCGCGGGCCTGGAGGCGGGCGACGAGATCGTCTCCTGGAACGGCGCCCCCACCCCCGCCTGGGAGGACGTCCAGAGGGCCATCCGCTCCGGCGGCACCGGGCCGGCAGACGTCGTCGTGCGCCGGGACGGGGCCACGGTGACCCTGAGCGTGACCCCCGTCGAGGTCGAGCGCACCGTCACCGCCTCCGACGGGAGCACCTCCACCGAGCTGCGGCCCTACGTCGGCATCGGTCCGGCACTGGGCATGGTGCGGGTGCCGCTCAGCCGGGTCCCCGGGGCGGTCGCCCTCGCGGTGGGGCAGACCCTCAAGGCGATCTTCACCCTGCCGGTCGGCCTCTACCACTCCGTGGCCGCTGGCCTGGGGGCGGAGCAGCGCAGCGCCGACGGCCTGGTCTCCCTGGTGGGCGTGGGCCGGATCGCGGGCGAGGTCTCCAGCGCGGGCGTGGGCACCGGCGAGGTCCCCTTCTCGGCGCGCCTGTCCTCCATGCTGAGCCTGCTGGGCTCGCTGAACCTCGCCCTGTTCGCCTTCAACCTGGTGCCGCTGCTGCCCCTGGACGGCGGGCACGTCGCGGGCGCCTGCTGGGAGGGCCTCAGGCGCGCCTGGGCGCGCCGGCGCGGGCGCCCCGACCCCGGCCCGGTGGACACCGCCCGCATGCTGCCGGTGGGGCAGGTCGTGCTGGTCGCCCTCATCATGATGGCGCTGGTGCTCATCTGGGTCGATATCGTCGCGCCGTTCTGAGTCCCGCCGCCGCGGCCGCAGCCCCCTTCGTCGAGATCGGTTCACTTCCGCGCCGAGATCGGTCGAGTTCCGCGTCGAGATCGGTCCGGGGCGCCCGCCGGCCGCCGTCGCCGCCCGCCTCGGCACAGGATGACGAGGGCGCTGAGGCGGCGCCCACTGCCGCGGGACCCGTGCCACAGGGGCCCTCCACGTGTGGCTGACGGACTGTCATCGGGTCCATACTTGAGCGCGTGACTGACGCCATCGCCCTTGGTATCCCCACCGTCCGCGAGGAGAGACCCGTCCTGGCGCCTCGCAGGCCCACCCGCAAGATCAGGGTGGGGGATCTCCACGTGGGGGGGGACGCCCCCATCACGGTCCAGTCGATGACCACGACCAAGACCCACGACATCGGCGCGACCCTCCAGCAGATCGCCGAGCTGACGGCCTCCGGCTGCGACATCGTGCGCGTGGCCTGCCCCACCGACAAGGACGCCGACGCGCTGCCCGTCATCGCCAAGCAGTCCCGCATCCCCGTGATCGCGGACATCCACTTCAAGCCCAAGTACGTCTTCGCCGCCATCGAGGCTGGCTGCGGCGCCGTGCGCGTCAACCCGGGCAACATCCGCAAGTTCGACGACCAGGTCGCCGAGATCTGCAGGGCCGCCTCCGACCACGGCGTCTCCCTGCGCATCGGCGTCAACGCGGGCTCCCTGGACCGGCGCCTGCTCAAGAAGTACGGCAGGGCCACGCCGGAGGCCCTCGTGGAGTCCGCGACCTGGGAGGCGAGCCTGTTCGAGGAGTGCGGCTTCCACGACTTCAAGATCTCCGTCAAGCACCACGACGTGGTCACCATGGTCCAGGCCTACCAGCTGCTCTCGGAGAAGGGCGACTGGCCCCTGCACCTGGGGGTGACCGAGGCCGGCCCCGCCTTCCAGGGCACCATCAAGTCCTGCGCGGCCTTCGGCACCCTGCTCGCCCAGGGCATCGGCGACACCATACGCGTCTCCCTGTCCGCCCCGCCGGTGGAGGAGGTCAAGGTCGGCACCAAGCTGCTGGAGTTCATGGGGCTGCGCGAGCGCAGGCTCGAGATCGTCTCGTGCCCCTCGTGCGGGCGCGCCCAGGTGGATGTGTGGACGCTCGCCGAGGAGGTCGAGAGCGGGCTCAAGCAGATCACCGCCCCCCTGCGGGTGGCCGTCATGGGCTGCGTGGTCAACGGCCCCGGCGAGGCCCGCGAGGCCGATCTCGGCTGCGCATCCGGCAACGGCAAGGGGCAGATCTTCGTGCGCGGCAAGGTCGTCGAGACCGTCCCGGAGAGCCGGGTCGTCGAGACCCTCCTCGAGCACGCCCAGACAATGGCCGACCAGATGCGCGCCGAGCTCGGCGAGGCCGCCCTGGCGGGGACGTCGCCCAGCGTCGTCACCAGTGCCTGATGCCGCTACTGGGGCCCGCCGGCCCGCTGCGATGCCACCGTGAGCTTCTTCGGCCACCGCCTGAGCGCCATCGGCCCGCACCAGCGTGACGGGCTGCTGCGTCTGTGCGCCCTCGACCCCGTCGGAGCCGTGGCCCTGGCCCACCAGCTGTGCCGGTGGGACCGGTGGGGCAACGGCGACGTCGTGGTCCTGGGGCGCCCGGGCCGGCCTGCGGCCGGGGCGTGGGCGACCGGCTCGCTCATGCCCTTCGGCCTGGCGGCGCGCCCCGGACTCGGGCACGACGGCGTCGGGTCGGCCGGGGCCCGCGCCGTGGCCGACCATGCGCGGCTGCGCCTGGTCCGCCACGGCTCGCTGACGGGGCCGGCCCAGGACGTCGAGGCGGTCTGGGGGCCGCTGGCGGCCGACGGCCTGCACGCCCGCGAGGAGCGGTGGATACAGCCGCTGCTCGTGGCGCCGACGCCCGCCGGCGGCCTGGCCGAGGCGGTCCTCGGGCGCCGTCCCGCCCTGCGGTGGGCGGTCGAGGGCCTGCACGCCGCGAGCTCGACCGAGACGGACCTGGTGCTGCCCGCGTCGGTGGCCATGTTCTCCGGCGAGCTCGGCTACGACCCGACGGCGGCGGGCGGATCCTACGCGCGGCACGTGGCCTGGCTGGTGGCCACCGGACGCAGCTACGTGCTCCTCGACGACGGCGAGGGGCGGCCCGCACGGCCGGGAGGACCGGCGCTGGTGGCCTTCAAGACCGACGTCGGCGCGGTGTGGGACGCCCCCACGGGCACGGTCGTCCAACTGACCGGGGTGTGGACCCGCGATGACCTGCGCGGCCGGGGCATCGCCACAGCGGCGCTGGCCGCCGCCGTCGATGCCGTGCGTCGGGACCACATGCGCGCCGAGGGCGTGGTGAGCCTGTACGTCAACGACTTCAACGCCGCCGCCCTGCGCCTGTACGGTCGGCTGGGCTTCGAGCGGACCGGGACCTTCGCGACCATCCTGCTCTAGCACTGCCGATCGCGGCGCAAGGGGCGGGGGCGGTCCGGGCGCCGCCCCGGGCTCACTGCCCGGCGGCCTCGAGCACGGCCCGCAGCGCACGGGTGTACTCCTCGAAGGCCGCGCGCCCCCTGGAGGTGAGTGCGAGGTAGGTGGCAGGGGTGCGCCCCGCGAAGGCCTTGGACTGGGACACGTACCCGGCCTGCTCCAGCCTGCTCAGGTGGGTGGACAGGTTCCCGGCCGTCATGCCGAGCATCTCGCGCAGTCGGGGGAAGACCATCTCGTCGCCCCGGGGAAGGCCCGCCAGGGTCGCCATAATGCGGAGCCTGGCCTGGGCGTGGATGACCGGGTCGAGCGGGGCGTCGGTGCTCATCGCGCCGCCCTCCCCGCGGCCCGGGTGCGGAGCGCGTCAACGGCCGCCGCGACGAGCGCGCCGCCCCCGCCCGCCAGGGACATGATCGCCCACAGGCCGGTCCCGCCGACGAGGGTGGCCGCGGTGGTGACCGCGAGGAGCCAGCCGCCGACCCACGCCATGACGGGCTCGTCCCAGATGGCGGCGCAGACCACGAAGAGGGTGCCGGTGATGAGGCAGGGCACGGCGTTGCCCAGGATCATGCCCGCCTCCGCCGCCTCCGGCGTCCCCAGGGAGGCGAGGAAGGCCCCGGTCCGGCCCATGACGACCAGGCCGAGGACGAATCCCCCCGCCCAGGCGATGGCGTAGCGGACGCCGGCCCGGTTGGAGGCGCCGCGCACCCCGCGCGCACGGCGGACGATATAGGTGCAGGTGTAGGCGCCGGCTGCGGCGAGGCAGCCGAAGTAGACCACCCACACGGGCGTCGGCATGGTGTAGTCGGGGCGGATGCTGAGCCACCCGGCGCCGTAGCCGATGAGCCAGGCCAGGCCCCAGGCGGCCAGCAGAGGGGAGGAGCGGATGAGGACGCGCCGCCGGAGGGCGGCCTGCTGCTCGCTGATCGTCTCGAGGGCGGCGCGCGGATCGAGGGGGGTGCCGGCGCTCATAGAAGTTCCTCCATAACCAAAGTGGTTTGTGCTACAAACTCGCGGGCTCATTCTATGCCGGCCGGCCCCGTCCGCAAACCCGGGGAGCCCTCCGCCTGCGCAGCCGCCGACCTTGAGGACAAGGCGCGTTGCCCGCAAACCCGGGGAGCCCTCCCCGCCGCCCCGGGCCCTGCCGCAGCCGGCCGCGTGCCAGCATAGGGGCATGGAGTCGCTCGTCATCCGCCACGATCTGCGGAAGATCTGGACGGCGGCCGTCGGCCTGGTCCTGCTTTCCGCCCTTGAGAGCGCGTTCCTCTGGCTCGTCCACGACCTCTCGAACCCGGTCTCGGCGGTGCTCACTCTGGTTCTCGGCATCCTGTGGGCGGCTCTGCTCCTTCTCGCAGCTGCCAACGTTCTTGCGGCGGTGCGCCTGGGTGGCGCTCCCGCCCTGGTGGTGGACGACCGCGGTGTCACCGACCGTACGACTCTCGGCTCCGTGGGCCTCATCCCCTGGGAACAGACCCTCGCCTTCCTCCCGTTGCGGATGAGGGTCAAGAGCTCCGTGCACGACTACGTCTTCATCCTCTTCGCCGACTCCATGCGGCCGTGGGGCCGGTGCCCGACCCCTCGACCGGGCAGCACGCCCTGACGGAGATGGAGAGGGGCGGCGTGCCCGAGGCGCTGGACGGCCTGCACGTGGAGTACCTCCGGAGATCCAGGGAGGCGGGGCTACTGCCCCTCCCGGCGACCAGGCCCCCGCGGGCGCGGACCCGGACGGGGAGTGCTGAGGCGCTCGACGACGTCGCGGCGCGCCGCCACGCCTTCGGGCGTCGGCGGGGCCATGGCGAACAGCATATAGTGCGTGCAAGGGGACTCGCATAGCATCACCGACCGTGCGTGATGTACCCGAAGCCGGCTCCGAGGGCACGGAGCGTCAGAATGTTGAGGTCTGGAATGACCTCGTCTCGCCCAAGGACCTTGTGGTCTGCTTGCTGGTGGCGGTGGCATGCGCCGTCGCAGCGGTCATGATTTCCTCGAGAGTCGGCGGGCAAACACTTTTCTGGGGGCTGGGGGCGTCCGTCGTCGGATTCATTGTGAACTGCTTCCTGGTGGCTCCCAAGCGCGAGGTCGATATCGTCGATGAGGCCGGCAGGAAGGACTGCGCCGCCTCCGGTGAGGGCGGTGCCGAGTGACTCCCGAGCTTATTCTCATGATGCTGACGGCGGTGCTCGGCGCCGTCGTCCTGTACACCTTCATCGGCTTCATCCCGGGCACCGACGAGACGAGCGTGCTCGCTCCCGTCACCCTGGCCCTGGTGCTGGCCGGCGCCCCGCCGCAGGTGGTGCTCGCCTTCTTCGTCTCGGCGGTCGTCACGCTCAACCTCATGAACGGCATACCCACGGCGCTGGTCGGGCTGCCCGGCGGGGTGATGTCGGCCCCGCTGATGGATCACTCCGTGCTCCTGCGCGGAAAGGGCCTGGCCTCGGACACGATCCGCAAGATGGCGGTCGGCTCGACCATCGGCACCGCGATCTCCATCCCCCTGAGCTTCGCCCTGGCGGGGCTGCTCGCACGCTTCGCCGAGCCGATCAAGGCCCATACCCCCGTGATCCTGGCGGCCTGCGCGGTGCTCCTGGCGCTGCTCGGGAAGAACCGGGTCCTCGCACTGGTGTCGATCATCCCGCTGGCTCTCATGTTCGAGGCCCTGCCCGCGCTCTACCGCATGACCCACATCATTACCGATGACAAGAAGGTGAGCATCTCCTTCTTCCTGGGGATCACGGTGGGCCCCATGCTCGTCACTCTCCTGGAGCTGCTCAACCCCGGGCGCCGTGCGGCTCTGCCTCACGGAGGACGCACGAGGACTGCGCTCCTGCGCTCCGGGTTCGAGTCCCACAGGCTGATGCCGGGCCGCCTGATCACCCGGTCCGAGGGATGGTGGAGCGCCGCCATGGCGGCGCTCTCCACGCCCCTGTTCATGCTCAGCCCCGTGGGCCTGACATTCCTGCTGGGGGAGGCCACGGCGTCGCGCCAGAAGGAGGACCGGGTGCGCCGCTCCCAGCGCGCCGTCACCGTCATGAGCGCGCTGACGCACTCGACCTACCTGGCCGGCGTCATCATCCCGCTGGTCGCGCTGGGCTTCCCCGTCTCGGGCGTGTCCGCCGGGCCCGCGATGCCGCTGTTCGAGGCGCCACCCGTTTACGACCTGGATAACCACAACAACCTGCACTACCAGCTGCAGATGCCCGGCTTCATCGCGGCCGTCGCCCTGGGCGCGCTGGTCTCCGTTGCGATCACCTACATCATCGCCGTGCGCTGGTCCTCGCAGATCACCTACTTCGTCGTGCGGCGCATCCCGCACGAGGCGGTGCTGGCGCTCTTCGTGGCCTTCGTCCTGCTGCTGGCCTACATCGACGCCGGCGTCCCGAATATCTTCGGCGTGCTGCTCATCGGCGTGGTGTGCGGGGCGCTCAACCGCCTCGGGGTCAACTACGGCGTGCAGTTCATGACGCTGTACGCCGCACCCGGCATCGTCAAGGCGCTGGCGACGCTGGCCGCCCCGGCCTGAGCCGCAGCCGGATCGGTCCGTGCGCCATCCTCTTGCTACGCTCCTTTTCCCCTTACTACGCTCCTCGTGCTCGTACGGTAAGAGGCAGAACGGCGTAGTAGGCGATATGCAGCTGGTTGTCCGCCTACCGCTCCGAGCGGCGGGAGAGAGCCTCCAGCTCCACGCCGAGCAGGCGCGCCTTCTCCGCCGTGTCTCCTGTGACCAGCACGTCGGTGCGGCGCAGCTGCTCGACGTCGGGTGCGCCCAGCAGGGTCATGAGGGTGCGCACGTGGTCGGTCCACGTCCTCAGCTCGCGCCGCAGCCCGCTCGTGCCGTGGTCGACCAGGGTGCGCAGGAAGTGTCCCGAGATGCCGACGGCGCGGGCCCCCAGGGCGAGCGCTCGCACGACGTCGAGCGGGTGGCGCACGCCCCCGGAGGCCAGTACCGGCAGCCCGACGGGCTCTCGGCCGTCCAGACGGCCGCTCAGTGACTCCAGGAGGCACAGCACCGCCGACTGCCCCCAGCCGGTCAGGTAGGAGTACTCCCGGCCAGCACGCCGCTCGTTCTCGATCGTGATGAAGTCGGTGCCCCCGGCCCCGGCCACGTCGACGGCGGCGACGCCGGTGCGCGCGAGGGTCGCGATCGTGCACCGTGAGAGCCCGAAGCCGACCTCCTTGACGATCACCGGTACGGGCACGGCAGCGGTGATGGAGGCGATGCGCTCGTCCCAGTCCCGGAAGTCCCGGTCGCCCTCGGGCATGACCAGCTCCTGGGCGGCATTCACGTGCACCTGCAGGGCGTTGGCTCCGATCATCTCCACGGCCCGCAGCGCCAGGTCCGGGGACACCGTGGGGCCCACGTTCGCCAGTACGAAGGCGTCCGGCGCCTCGCGGCGGATGACCTTAAAGCCGTCGGCGCGCTCGGGCTCCCGAAGGGCGATGTGCTGGGAGCCGCAGGCGATCGCGACGCCCGCGTCGGCGGCAGCGCGCGCCAGGTCCGTGTTGATCGCCGCAGTGGCGCTCGTGCCCCCGGTCATCGCGTTGATGTAAAAGGGGACCGGCCAGCGTGCGCCGCACACGCTCGTGCTGATGTCGGTCGAGTCGGCGGACGTTCCAGGCAGGCCGTGGTGCATGAAAGAGACGTCGTCGAAGGCGTTGGGCCGGTCCGTGCCATGAAGGCGCACGGCCAGGTCCAGGTGCTCGTCCTTGCGCGAGGCGCGAGCTTGCTCCTCGGCGGGCCCTGCGGCGCTCATGCCCGTGCTGCTCATGAGTCGTCTCCGCTGTGGGAGTGGACGCGCAAGTCCAGAGGCTGGATACCCGCCGACTCCCAGGCCGCGTGCATGGCGGCCACATCGGTCCCGGGCGGGCACAGCGCGATGCCGCAGTCCCCGCCGCCGGCACCCGAGCTCTTGGCCACTGCTCCGTGCTCCTGGGCGATCTCCACCAGGCGGCGCAGCTGCGAGGTCTCGATGGTGATCCCGCTGGTGCGGCTCAGACCCGACAGGAGACGGCGCCCCTCCTGGATCCGGAGCCTGGTCTCCTGGGCGTCGTCCTCTCGGAGCGCCAGGGTCAGGGCGCTCAGGCAGGCCTCGCTCTCCCGGAGGAACGCGGTGTAGGCGGCGTCCTGCGCCCCGCGCGTGTGGGCCTGGACGTCGGCCACCAGCCGCGGGGTGGAGGCGGGGCTGCCGGTCCATCCCACGCTCAGGCGCAGGCCTGGGGCGGGCAGGCGCCGGATGCTGAGCAGCGGCCAGTCCATCCGCACCAGCTCGCTCAGCCCCGCTGACCCCCCTGGGCTATTGCCCATGCCCGGGGCCCCGCTCACCTGGTGCAGCCACGCGCGGTCGGGGGAGGTGTAGGCGACCCATCCGGTGAAGGAACTGGCCGCGATATCGCCCCCGGAGCCGATGGGCTGGACGGCATCCGTGGCCAGCAGCGCCAGCTTGTAGACGGCCATGTCATCCAGGACCAGGCCGTAGAACCTGGCCACGGCGCGCACCGTGGCGACGGTGACCGCCGAGGAGGAGCCCAGGCCGAGCTTGCGCCCGCTGCCGTCGTCGAGCTCGCTGGAGACGTCCAGGTCGAAGTAGCGCAGCGGGCCCCCGGCCTCGCGCACCATCTGCTCCACCATGCGGATCGCGGAGACCACGTAGTCGTCGAACTGCTTGTCGACCATCACCACCCCGTCCTCGGGGCGCCGGTACCAGGTCAGGGACTGCGCCTCGTACAGGGTGGAGCTGATATGACCGGTGGGGTCGGCGGAGCCGCCATCCTCGGCCTCCGCGATCCGCACCGTGATGAAGCGGTCGACGGCCACCAGCACCGCCTGGTGCCCGGGCTCGACGACGGCGTACTCTCCGGCGATATACAGCTTCCCGGGGGCGCTCTGCGAGATCATCGGGAGGCCTCCTCGAATCGCACACCGGCGCCGGGGCGCCTGACCGACACCGCTGCGCCGGGGACGCTCTCGCGCAGCGCGGTCGCGACCTGCTCGGCGCTGCTGCCCCGGGTCAGGACCTTCACGTTCGGGCCGGCATCAATGGTGGCCCAGGCGGGCAGGCCGTCCTGGCGCATCGCGCGGATCGTGTGCAGCACCTCGACCGTCCGCGGCAGCCAGTACATGATCGCGGGGCGCGCGGCCATCATCGAGGCGTGCATGCCCAGGGCGTTGGCCTCGGCCACCTCGCCCAGGCGCGCAAGGTCCCCTGAGCGAACCGCCTCCAGGGCGGCGCGCAGGTCCTCGCGGCTCGCCTCCACCCAGGCGGGGTAGAGCGGCGAGGCGGCCATGGTCCGGCGCATGGCCTGCGTGCTGGAGATCGTCTTGCGTCCGTCGGAGAGCACGACGACGACCATGGCCGGGTCCAGGCCGCTCCCAGCGGTCTCCTCGGCGGCGCCCTCGATGGCGCCCTTGATGGGCTCGGCGTAGGAGGCGGCGTCGTCACCCCCGGCGTTCCACAGCACCAGCCCGCCGAACACGGAGCGCGCCGCCGAGCCAGAGCCGCGTCGGGCGAGCCGGGACAGGGCGCGGCCGTCCAGGTCCATCCCAGCTGCCCGCGAGGCCGCCGCGGCCAGCGCCGCGAAGCCGGCCGCGGAGCTGGCCAGGCCGGCCGCCAACGGCACCGTGCTGGTGGAGTCCACGCTCGCCCGCTGCGCGATGCCGGAGCGCTCGCGCACGAGGTCGAGGAAGCGGGTCACCCGGGCCAGCACCGTCCCGTTGGGGGCGGAGCCGTTGATCCTCACCGCGTCAGCGTCGCCCGAGCCTCCGTCGAAGGAGACCGTGGTGGTGGTCCAGGTGTCATCGAGGGTCAGGGACAGGCTTGAGGTGGTGGGGATCATCAGCGACTCGTCCGCCTTGCCCCAGTACTTGATGAGCGCGATGTTCGTGTTCGCGCTCGCCGTCGCGGTGGATGCTGCGGGCCTCGATGGCATTGCCGGGGATTGCGGGGACGTCACTGACTCACCTCACTGGTGCGCATCTGATAGATCCATGCGGCCGGCGCTCCCGCACTCTCCAAGGCGCCGCGGATGCGGCCTGCCGCCTCCTCGCCGTCGGCGAGCGCGATCACGCACCCGCCGAGCCCGCCGCCGGTGAGCTTGGCGCCGAGGGCCCCGGCGTCGCGGGCGGCTGCCGTGAGCCGGTCCAGGACCGGCAGGCTCAGCTCCAGCTGCGCCAGCACCTCATGGGCACGGTTCATCG
Source organism: Actinomyces israelii DSM 43320 (assembly GCF_000711965.1). GTDB lineage: Bacteria > Actinomycetota > Actinomycetes > Actinomycetales > Actinomycetaceae > Actinomyces > Actinomyces israelii. The sequence goes on along the minus strand of NZ_JONS01000010.1, from coordinate 85,875 downwards.
CCGATCCCAGGGCCTGCGCGTCGCCGCCGTCCAGCGCCGCGATGCCGACCTGCGCGAGCCTGCCGAGAGCGGCGATGAGCGGGCCGACGCCGTCGGGATCCTCCTCGTAGCGCTCGCGCAGGCCTCCGACGGCCTCGCGGGTGCTGCCGTGGACGCCGGAGTCGGCGATGACGAGGCAAGCGTCCTGGATGCGCTGGGTGAGCGGCTGCATCTGGCCGCCCTGGAAGCGGATGGGGCAGGGGGAGCTGGTGGCCGCGGCATCCAGCCCGGAGGGCCTGCCATGGGCGACCTGCTCGGCCATCTGAGTCAGGGCGAACAGCTCATCCGTGGAGGCCGCACGCCCGCAGGCGTCCAGGACGGCGCGGATGACGGCGCCCGCAGCAGCGGCCGACGACCCCATCCCGCGCTCATGGGGGAAGTCGCTTCTGGTGGTCACCTCAAAGGGCTGCTCCAGGCAGCCCGAGAGCTCGCGGGCCGCCTCGAAGGCGCGCACGACGCAGGCGAAGCCCGGCCCGCTGGCGTCCATGGGACCGGAGTAGTCCAGGCCGCGCAGCATCGAGGGCCCGGTCACCGGTGCGGCGGTTGCCCGCATCTGAAGGTCGTGCAGCGGCATGGCCACGGCGGGGTGCCCGTAGACGACGGAGTGCTCACCCAGGAGGATGGCCTTTGCCCAGGTGCGGCCGTGGCCCTCGTGGGTGGGGGAGTGCCTGTCCATACGCTTCCTTGGTTGCGGCCCAGTGGGCTGTGATGATCCGGGTCAGGTTAAATGGCTCGCTTCCGGCTCTGCAATCAGGCGTCGGTCACCTGTCGCCCGGTGCTGCGGCAGGGATGTACCAGCAGGGCGCGATGAGTCCAATACGAGCCCGACGACGGACGGGACCCGGTTCAGGGGGGGCGTCAGCCGGTCTGCCGCAGCTACTGCGAGCTGCGCCCGGTTCCTGACCTGGAACTTCTCCGGCAGTGTCGAGACATGGGTCTTGACCGTGGCCGCCCCGATCCCCAGGCGGTCCGCGATCTCGCTGTTGACCAGGCCCTGCGCCGCCAGGATCGCCACCTCGCGCTCACGCACGGTCGTGATCCGGGTGCCTGGCGTGATGGCGCCTTCATGGCGGTGGCCGCTATTCACTGCCCAGCAGCAACGGGGTCTGAGATGCGCAGGCACGAGGCGGAAAGATTTCTGTGGGCAAGCCTCGACGAGGCCGCGCCGGCGATGGGTTGTTCCATCATCCGGAATGACTGCTCGCCTGTGCCCTCATCCGGGTAGCGCTGCGACTAGGGGCTGTAGTAGGCTTTCCGCAACGGCGGCGGCTCTCTTCCCCCGGTCCGTTTCTGTGGATTGTGGCAATACAGTACCGCCAGGGCGCTCCTGATGACCGGCATGGAGATACGATATGGGGATCGACGAGGAGCCTGTTCCTGATGGAGGGCATGATGGGGTTCCAGTGCGCTATCCCGGGGGCTATCGCTCGGATCGGTATTATCCGAGCGACGAGAAGAACTACCTCGGGAACTGGGCGCTGGGCCTGGGGGTGGTTAGCCTCCTGTGCTGCGGGATGATCTTCGGGATTATCGCCATCGTCCTGGGGCTTCAGGCCCAGGCGGCTGCTGACCAGGGGCTTGCCAAGAATCGGGGCATGGGTACGGCAGGAATTATCTGCGGGGTGATCGGTTTCGTCGGCGCGCTCATCGTGGTGCTGGCGCAGGTGCAGATGTAAGGGTGTTATTCATGATGGGTTGTTCGTGTCGTTAGCAGGAGCATCGGCCGTCTCGTGAGAGAATTGGATTATCACACTCGATTCTCAGGCTGAGGCAGCCCAGGCGGTGGCCCAGGGCGGCCTGTTGCTGAATAAGCCTCATGGGTTGCTCGCTTCTCGCGTTTCCGCGGGCCGGCACTGGTTGACGCCGGGCCGTTGCCGAGCCCGCGCGGCCCGAATCGGGGGCTCGTCCTGAAGCAGAGGTTCCGTGCCTCAGGCGGGTGGCGGGAGTCCCGCATCGGGCGCACGACCCCTGCGCCCGACCGAAGCTCCTGCATCTGGCCGAAATCCCTGCCCCTCCGGCCTTCGCCGTGAGGCGCCCTGGGTGCGGTCGGCGGCAGGCCATGAATGACCAGCCCTCCCCATCCCTACTTCCCGGGATGTCCCGACCCGATCAGATCGACGACGTCGGGGAACCGGGCTGCCAGGGCCCGGTCGAAGGTGACCAGGCGGCCGCCGTGATGGCGGGCCAGGGAGGCGAGATAGGAATTGGTGACCTGCCGGTGCCCGCGCACCGTGCTCAGGTCGGAGTCCGCATAGGGAAGGTCATCGGGCCAGAACCGCCATCGGGCGATCTCGTGCACCCGGCGCAGCGTGCGCTGCACCTGAGCGGCGGAGTGCCCGATCCGCACCGCGTACCGGGTGAGAGCACCCTCCACCGCCGGATCCGAGGCGATCAGGTCCGCGTCCTCCAGCCCGTCCATCCAGGACTCCGCCGCACTGTGGTGCTGGTGGTCGGGGACGAGCAGAGCGATGAGGACAGTGGCGTCGACGAGATGGATGCTCATTCGCTCTCCGCGAGGAAGTCATTGATCTCCTCGGCGGTGACGGGCCGTCCCGCACGCAGCTGGGGAAGACCGGTGACGGGGCTCGTGCCGATCTCCTCCTCGGCCCCGGACTGCTCGAGTCCTAGGGCGGTCAGCTCGCTGATCATGGCCGACAGCGATACTCCGTGCGCTGCGGCGGCCCGGGAGATCCGGTGGTGGAGCGCCGGAGGAAGATCAACCGTGGTGCGCATGATGCTAGATTAGCGCATCAACATATGATGCACCAGTTTCGCATCGCGTCCGCGCCGGACCATGGCCCAGTGACGGCTGGGGCCACGCGGTGCGGCCCGACCACGGGCCCGGCCGCCGCGCACGCGGCTGTCAGGCGCATGCGCAGCACGTACCATGTGCCCGTGCTGCACCGACTCTCCACCTCCTTCATCCGGACGCTGCGCGAGGACCCGGCCGACGCCGAGGTCGCCGGCCACAGGCTCCTCGTGCGCGCCTGCTACATACGCCGCGCCGCCCCCGGCATCTACACCTGGCTGCCGCTGGGCCTGCGCACCCTGCGCAAGATCGAGGGGATCGTGCGCGAGGAGATGGACGCCATCGGCGCCCAGGAGGTCCACTTCCCCGCGCTGCTGTCCGCCGACCCCTACAAGGCGAGTGGGCGCTGGCAGCAGTACGGCCCCACCCTGTTCACCCTGACCGACCGCAGGGACAACGACTACCTCCTGGCGCCCACCCACGAGGAGATGTTCACCCTCCTGGTCAAGGACATGTACTCCTCCTACAAGGACCTGCCCGCGGTCATCTACCAGATCCAGACCAAGTACCGCGACGAGGCCCGCCCGCGCGCCGGCCTCATCCGCGGCCGCGAGTTCGTCATGAAGGACTCCTACTCCTTCGACATGGACGACGCCGGGCTGGAGGCCTCCTACCGCCTGCACCGCGACGCCTACGAGCGGATCTTCGCCCGCCTGGGCCTGGACTACGTCCCGGTCAACGCCATGGCCGGCGCCATGGGCGGGTCCCACTCCGAGGAGTTCCTCCACCCCTGCGAGATCGGCGAGGACACCTTCGTGCGCTCCGCCGGCGGCTACGCCGCCAACGCCGAGGCCGTCGTCACCCTCGCCCCCGAGCCCGTGGACGCGAGCGCCGAGCCGCCCGCCCGCGTGGTCGACACCCCCGACACCCCCACCATCGAGACCCTCGTGGCGCTGTGCAACGAGCGCTACCCCCGCCCCGACGGCCGGGCGTGGACCGCCGCCGATGCGCTCAAGAACGTCGTGGTCGCCCTGACCCATCCGGACGGCTCCAAGGAGCTGCTCGTCGTGGGCCTGCCCGGGGACCGCGAGGTCGACATGAGGCGGCTCGAGGCCGCCGTCGCCCCCGCCGAGGTCGACATGGCCGCCGAGGAGGACTTCGCCGGCCACCCCGAGCTCGTGCGCGGCTACATCGGCCCCACCGCCATCGGCCCCAACTCGCCCCTTCGGCGCATCGAGACCGATGAGGACGGCGTCGAGCGCCTCACCGGTTCTGTGCGCTACCTGCTCGACCCCCGCGTCGTGGACGGCACCAGCTGGGTCACCGGCGCCAACGAGCCCAGGAAGCACGTCCTCCACCTGGTCAAGGGCCGCGACTTCAGCGCCGACGGCACCATCGAGGCCGCCGAGATCCGCGCCGGCGACCCGGCCCCCGACGGCTCGGGCCCCCTGGAGCTGGCCCGAGGCATTGAGATCGGCCACATCTTCGCCCTGGGCCGGAAGTACTCCGAGGCGCTGGGGCTGAGCGTCCTGGATGAGAACGGCAAGGCGCGCGTGGTCACCATGGGCTCCTACGGCATCGGGGTCAGCCGGGTCATGGCCGCCCTGGCCGAGGCCAACCACGACGAGCGGGGGCTCGCCTGGCCCATACGGGTCGCCCCCTACCACGTCCAGGTCCTGGCCACCGGCAAGGACGACGCCATCTTCGACACCGCCGCCGCCCTGGGGGAGGAGCTCGACGCCGCAGGCATCGAGGTCCTCTACGACGACCGCCGCAGGGTCTCCGCGGGCGTGAAGTTCGCCGACTCCGAGCTGCTGGGCGTGCCCTACACCGTCGTCGTCGGGCGCGACCTGGCCAGGCAGGGCACGGTCGAGGTCCGCGACCGCCGCAGCGGCGAGAGGCGCAGCGTGCCCGCCGCCGAGGCCGCCGGCGAGATCGCCGCCGTCGTGCGCGAGGCCCTCGCCCGCCCCTGAGCCGGAGCCGTGCGGCGGCCCCGCTCCGGTCCCGCCGCCCTGGCATACTGCGGCTGTGCGACTGCTTCTCGCGGCGACGGCCGTCGCCGCCGCCCTCCTCGCGGCGGACCGGCTCTGCCTGTGGATGGAGGGCCGCGGCTGGATCTACTGGCGCCACCGCAGGCCCGACCCCCGCGGCGCCGTCCTGGGCGCCGTCGAGGACGTCTTCAACCCCGCCCACGTGCACACGGTCGCCCAGCGCCAGAGCGAGGAGCTCCTCATCGACGTCGCTCCCGACGCCGGGCCGGCCGAGCCGGGGGCCGAGCGGTACCGCCGCCATGACCGCTGAGCGCCCGCTCACCCCCTGGCGCCTGGACGTCCCGCTGCGCGGCTACCAGGCCGACCTCCTGGCTCGCGTGACCCCCGACGACGGCGCCGCCCTCCACCTGGTCGCCCCGCCCGGCGCCGGCAAGACCGTGCTCGGCCTGGTCCTGGCAGTCCGCAACGGGCGCCGCGCCCTGGTCCTGGCGCCCACCACCGTCATCCGCGCCCAGTGGGCCGAGCAGGCCGCCCGGTTCCTGCGCACCCCCGACGGCGGCGCGCCCGCCGTCGCCGACCGCGCCCCCGAGGCGGGGGAGGAGCCCGCGGACCTGACCGTCCTGACCTACCAGGCCCTGTCGGTGGTCGACGCCGCCGGCCCCTGGGAGGCGGCCGCCCGGGAGCGGTGGCTGGACGACCTCATGCGCGACGGGCGCACTCCGGCCCTGGCCGGCGCCTGGCTCGACGCCCTCGCCGCGGACAACCCCGCCGCCTACGCGCGCGGCCTGCGCTCGCGCGCCGCCGCCGTCCGCGCCCGCGTTGACGAGCTCGACGACGACGCCGTCGCCGCGCTGCTGGCCTCCGGGGCGCGCGAGCGCCTGGACGCGCTCATCGCCGCAGGCGTGGCCACGATCGTCCTGGACGAGTGCCACCACCTGCGCGCCCACTGGGCCGTCGTCGTCCACTACCTGCGTCGCCGTCTCGCAGCCGCGGGCGCCGCGCCCACCCTCATCGGCCTGACGGCCACCGAGCCCAGCAGCGAGGACCGCTCCTGGCGGCGCTACCACGCCCTGCTGGGCGAGGTCGATGCCGAGGTGCCCGTGCCCGCCGTCGTACGATCCGGGCACCTGGCCCCCTACCGGCCCCTGGCCTGGTTCACCCTGCCCACGCCCGAGGAGACCTCCTTCCTGACCACCGCCGGGGCCGAACTGCGCCACCGTACCGCCCAGTACCTCCTCGCGCCCGATGGTATCGACTACCTCCTCGGAGTCGTCGCCCCGGGCCTGGGGGCTGACGCGCTCGCGCCCGATGACCCGGCCGAAGGCGCCGGACGCCCCGGGAGGCCGCTCGCCCCCGACGACCCGCTCTTGATGCGCGCCCTGGCCGCGGGCTTCGAGGCCGACCCGGCGCTCGCCGCGTCGGCCGGGGCCCTCCTGCGCCGCACGCGCGACTACACCCCCACCCCCCTCAGCGTGCTCCTCGCCCCGCTCCTGCCCGAGCTCGACACCCTCGATACCGCCGAGGAGCTGAGGCTGCTGGCCCGCTACGCCCTGGACCGCCTCCTGCCCGATCCCGCCCGCCGCGACGAGTGGGACGACATGCGCCAGACCCTGCGCGGCTTCGGGCTGCACCTGACCGACTCCGGGATCCGCACCGGCCGTTCGCCCCTCGACGTCATCACCGCCGCCTCCCGGGCCAAGGACGCCGCCGTCATCGACATCCTGCGCCACGAGCTGGACGCGCTGGGGGAGCGGCTGCGCGCCGTGGTCGTCACCGACGCCGCCGAGCACTCCGCCCCCCACCGGGCCCTCGACGTCCTGGTGGGCGCCGGCGGTTCCGATGGTGCAGACGGCCCCGGCGCGGCGGGCGGAGCCGTGCGCTGCTTCAGCGCGATCCTGACCGATACGGCTCTGCGCGGCCTGCACCCCGTCCTGCTCACCGCCTCCCACCTGCGCCTGGCCCACGGCGACGAGGAGCTCCTGGAACGCCTGCGCGCCCGCACCGGCCTGGAGCTGCCCGACCACGACGACGGCTGGTCCCTGACCGTGGACGGCAGCGCAGCGCGCAGCGCCGACCTCGTGCTCGCGGTGGGCGGGCTCGTCGCCTCCGGCGCCGTGCGCCTCGTCGTCGGTACCCGCGGCCTGCTGGGGGAGGGGTGGGACTGCCCCGCCGTCAACACCCTGGTGGACCTGACCACCGTCACCACCGCCGCGGCCGTCCAGCAGCTGCGCGGACGCACCATCCGCCTGGATACGGCCTGGCCCGGCAAGGTCGCCCACAACTGGTCCGTCGCCTGCCTGATGCCGGCCGGCTCCCGGCTGCGCTCCACCACCGACCTCGACCGCCTGCGCCGCAAGGCCGACCGCATCTGGGCGGTCGCCCTGCCCGAGCCCCAGCAGGCGGCCGGGGAGCCCGAGCGGGCGGCGCCGGTGATCGAGACCGGCCTGGCCGGCGTCCTGACCCCGTCCCAGCGCCGCGCCCTGGACCGCCTCGCCGCTGGCGCCGCGCCCGACGAGGTCGCCGCCCTCAACACCGCGACCCTGGCCGGGCTCGGCGACCGGCAGGCGGAGCGGCGCCGCTGGGCACTCGGCGCGCCGAGCAGTCCGACACCCGGGACGCCGAGCAGGACGGGGCGCGCCCTGGAGGTCGTCCACATCCGTGCCCGCGCCGGCCTGCTGCGCCGCGGCACCCCCACGGTCTTCTGGACCGGCGCCGCGAGGGCGGTCCTGACCGCTCTGGGCGCGCGCGACGGGGCGCCCGCGGGGGCGGGCGGCTTGCTCGTCCTGACCGGGAACGAGCGGATGGGCGCCGGCAGCGGCCCCGCTGCGAGCACCGCGGACGACGTGGTCCTCGGCCTGGACGGCGTCGACGGCGCGGCGAGCGCCCGCTTCGCCGACGCCCTGGCCGAGCTGCTGGCCCCGCCGCGGCGCCGGCCCCGATTCGTGCTGGAGGCCGCGCCCCTGACGCTCGCCCGGTCCGGACGGCCCGACCGCCTGGGGCCCGTGCGGCGGGCGCTCGGGCGCCTGGCCGCCCGTGGCGCCTGGGGCGCGGGGCGCAGCCTGCACCTTCCCGTGCCCACGGCGCTGGCGGCCTCGCGGGCCGCCATGAGGTTCTTCGCGGAGGCCTGGAGACGTCACGTCAGCCCCTGCCGGGTGCGCCTGGTGCGCGACGGCGGCGATGCCGAGGCGCTCCTGGCCGGCCGCGGCGCAGGCGCGCACCGACGCGTCACCGTGCGACGCGCCCGCCGCTGGATCGAGACCCCCGGCGACCCGGCCGAACCGCCCGGCCCAGCAGGTCCGGCGGGCCCGCCCGGCCGGGGCGGCCGGGCCGGTCAGGACGAGGCGTAGCCGGGCAGGGACTCTTCGACCGTCGTGCCCCACGCCTGCGCCCGGCGGGCCGCGTTGGCAGCCGCGTTGATGGCCCCGGCGGTCGCCTCGCCGCCCTCGGCCTCCACGCCGGCGACCTCCGCCTCCATGACGGTCCTCCAGGCCTGGCGCGCCCAGGTCACGTCGAGCGAGGCGTCGTCGGCCGCCTGCGTCGGGGGCGCGTAGGCGGACAGGCGCGTGTCCTGCCCCCCCAGCATCAGCGAGGCCGAGACGACGCCGCCGGCGTAGGCCGCGTCCGCGGTCGCGTGGGTGCGCTGGTCGTCGGCCGAGCGCGCCGCCACCTCCTGGAGCGCGTAGCGCGCGCCGTCGTAGGCCTGCAGCACCGGTCCCGGCACGGGCGCGCTCGCCGAGGCGGAGCGCCCGGGGGTCTCGACCGCCCCGGAGTCGAGCGAGATCGCCCCCAGCAGCCACGCGACGGCCAAAGAGGCGTACAGGTGCGCGGCGGCGGTCTCGGAGGCCTGGGAGGCGGCTGTCGACGCCTGGGTGGCGCCCTCGGTCAGCATGGTCACCAGCTCTCCCGCGGTGGCGGTGGACGGCGCCGTGGGAACCGGCGAGGCCGTCGGGTAGCCGGAGGGGGCGGCGCTCGCCCACGGCTGCCACACGCCGCCGAGGGCGTCGAGTTGGGTGCGCGCTGCGTCGGCCAGACGCTGGGCGGTGTCGGCGCCGGACGCGCCGGAGCCGGCGACCACGTCGGCAGTCGAGGCGATCAAGGAGGCCCGTCGCGCCAGCGCGTCGCGAGTCGCCTCGGCCGGCGACGGCGTGGGCAGCGAGTCGGGCGCGCCGGAGCCCAGGCGGATCTCGCAGCCGGCGACCAGCGCCAGTGCCGCCGCCGCGGCGCCCGCTCCGCCGCGCAGCACCCACCGCCGGGACAGGGGCCGGCCGGCATCCATGCGGGCCGGCCCGGGGCCTGGGAAGGGCAAGGTCGATCGCATCACGCAGTGATCCTTCCATGGACAGGTAGCATGAGGCTCATTAACCATAGTTCACCGAGAGTCCCGCAGAGGCCCGATCGGCCTCGTGGGAGAAGCACGACCGGGAGGATCCGCCCATGGCCGACGCGCTCGCACGCAGCCTCACCGAGCTGCTCACCCCCGTCGTCGAGGACGCCGGGGCGTTCCTGGAGGGCGTCGAGACGACCCGGGCCGGCAGGTACTCCACCGTACGAGTCCTGGTCGATCTTCCCGACGGCCCCGGGGACCTGGACCTCGACGCGCTGACCACGGTCTCCCGGGCCGTGTCGGCCGCCGTCGATGAGGCGGACCCGGTCAGGGGCCAGTACACCCTGGAGGTCTCGACTCCCGGTGCAGAACGCGAGCTGAGCACCCCACGCCACTTCCGCCGCGCGGTGGGGCGCGACGTCGAGCTGATGGTTAAGGACGACGGCGTGGACGCCGTCCTCACCGGAACCGTCACCGCGGCTGATGAGGACTCCGTCACCCTTCAGGCCGACGGGCGCGAGCGCGTCCTGGCGCTCGACGACGTTCGGCAGGCGCGTATGGTCGTCATCTTCTGACCCACGAACCATCGGCCCGGTCCCGACCGCGGCCACGGGCGCTCCGCCCGACACACCGCACGAGAGAGGACCCGAGGAACCATGGACATCAACATGCCGGAGCTGCGAGGCGCCGCCGACGAGCTCGGCATCGACCTGGACTCCCTTCTGCCCGCCATCGAGGACGCCATCCTGGGCGCCTACGCCAAGGTCCCCGGCGCGATCCGCGGCGCCCATGTCGAGATCGACAGGCGCACCGGCCACATGACCGTCCTGGCTCCCGAGGTCGACGAGGAGGACCAGCCCACCGGCGAGTACTTCGACGACACCCCCGACGACTTCGGGCGCATCGCCCAGGCCACGGCCCGCTCCGTCATCGTCCAGCGCATCCAGGACCGGCGCGACTTCGAGGTGCTGGGCACCTTCAAGGACAAGTCCGGCGAGCTCATCTCCGGGGTGGTCGAGCAGGGGCGCGATCCCCGTGTCGTCTACGTGCGGCTGGACGAGGAGCACGAGGGGATCATGCCTCCCCACGAGCAGGTGCCCGGGGAGAGGTACCGGCACGGCGACCGCATCCGCGCCTACGTCACCGAGGTCTCCCGCGGCTCCAAGGGCGCCCAGATCATTCTCTCGCGCACCCACCCCGGCCTGGTGCGCAAGCTCTTCGAGCGCGAGGTCCCCGAGCTCGCCTCCGGCGACGTCGAGATCGTCTCGGTCGCCCGGGAGGCGGGGCACCGCTCCAAGATGGCGGTGCGCTCGCGGGCGCGCGGCGTGGGCGCCAAGGGCGCCTGCATCGGGCCGATGGGCCAGCGGGTGCGCGCCGTCATGGCCGAGCTGGGCGGGGAGAAGATCGACATCGTGGACTACTCCGAGGACCCGGCGCGCTTCGTCGCCAACGCCCTGTCCCCGGCGCGGGTGGCCTCGGTGACGGTGCTCGACGCCGAGGAGCGCACGGCGCGCGCCGTCGTCCCCGACTTCCAGCTCTCCCTGGCCATCGGCAAGGAGGGGCAGAACGCCCGCCTGGCGGCCCGCCTGACCGGGTGGAAGATCGACATCCACGCCGACGCCGAGTCGGGCGAGGTCACTCCCGGTCACGGCTCGCGCGCGGACGACGTGACTGGTCCCTCAGCGCCGGACGCCCAGGACTGAGGCCGCGGGGCGGCCGACGACGGTACACTCTGGGCGGGTCTGTCCGCGGGCCGCCCGTCTCCCTGCGAGCCGGTGCGCTCCGACGGCGGCACCCGAGCAGAAGACGCGGAAGGACACGGCGAGCCGGTGCCAAGTACGATACACGTGCCCGAGCGCAGTTGTATCGGCTGCAGGGGGAAGGCCCCCCGGGCGCAGCTCCTGCGCCTGGTCGGGGGCGCTGGCGGTCGGCTGCTGGTCGACGCCCGGGCGGTCATGCCCGGACGCGGCGCGTGGATCCACCCCGACTCCGCGTGCCTCGTTCTCGCAGAGCGCAAGCGCGCCTTCGGGCGCGCTCTGCGGACCAGTGGGTCACCCGATGTGGCCCCCGTGCGCGACTGGATCGCCTCCCACGAGGCGGACCGGGCCGTGCACGACGCACCGGTTCCTCGCGGAACCGGCCGGACCGATAGCAAAGGCGGGTAGGAAGCCGATGGGCACCCGATGAGTACCCAGCGATGAGCTGCCTCTAGAAGCGCCCACCCTGATCCGGGGTGGGCAACCGGACAGGAGAAAAGTGGCTAAACCACGCGTTCACGAGCTCGCGAAAGAGCTCGACCCCTCTGGCAAGAAGATCACCTCGAAGATGATTCTGGCCTGGCTCAAGGATCAAGGAGAGTTCGTCAAGGCGGCCTCCTCGGCGGTGGAGCCCCCCGTCGCTCGCAGGGTCCGCGAGCACTTCGCCTCCCATGGCGCTTCGGCCCGGGGAGGCTCGCCCAAGCCCGTGCCGACGGCGCCCAAGCACCGCCCGGGCAGGCCCCAGGCTCCCAAGCCCGGTGGCGCACGGCCGGCCGCACCGCGCCGCGGCGCATCCGGCGGCGCTGTTCCGACCCCGCCGAAGCCGGAGGGCCGGACGCCCCGCCCGGCCGCGCCGACCCCGAAGCCTCCCAAGCCGGCGCCCCGTCCCGGCGCTGGCGGCGCGCCGACCCCGAAACCCCCCAGGCCCAAGCCCAAGTCGGCCGAGCGCAGGGGCTCCGCCCCCACTCCCGGCCCGCGCCGCGGCTCGGCGCCGACTCCCGGCCCGCGTCCCGGTGCGCCGCGTCCGGGCAACAACCCCTACGCCACGTCCCAGGGCATGCCCCGTCCCGGCGGCCGCGGCCGCGGCGGGCAGGGCGGCGGCCGCTCCGGCGGCCCGCGTCCGGGCAACAACCCCTACGCCACGTCCCAGGGCATGCCCCGTCCCGGGGGGTCGGGCGGTCCGCGCCCCCAGGGCGGTCGGCCCAGCCCGGGGCCGCGTCCGGGCGGCGGGCGCTCCCAGGGCGGCGGTCCCCGTCCTCAGGGTCCTCAGGGCGCTCCGCGTCCGGGCGGGCCGCGGCCCAACCCGGGCATGATGCCGGGGCACTCCTCTGTCGGACGTCCGGGCGCCCCCGCGCGCGGCGGGCAGAGCACCCGCGGCGGCCGCCCCGGCGGGGGCGGGCGCGGCGGTGCCGGTGGCGGCGGTCCGCGCGGCGGTGGCGGCTTCGGCGGCCCGCGCGGTGGGCGCGGTGGGCGCGGCTCCACGCAGGGCGCCTTCGGGCGCGGCGGCGGCGCTCCTCGCGGGCGCAAGTCCAGGCGCGCCAAGCGCCAGGAGTTCGAGCAGCAGAGCGCGCCGTCGATCGGCGGCGTGATCGTCCCGCGCGGCGACGGAACGACCCCGATCCGCGTGCGCCAGGGCGCGACACTGACGGATCTGGCGGAGAAGATCGACGCCAACCCCGCGGCCCTGGTCACCGTGCTCTTCCACCTGGGCGAGATGGCCACGGCCACCCAGTCCCTCGACGAGGACACCTTCGCCCTGCTGGGCGCCGAGCTGGGCTACAACGTCCAGATCGTCTCGCCCGAGGACGAGGACCGCGAGCTGCTGGAGTCCTTCGACATCGACCTGGAGGCCGAGGAGGCCGGGGAGGACGACGCCGACCTGCTGCCGCGCCCACCGGTGGTCACCGTCATGGGCCACGTGGACCACGGCAAGACCAAGCTGCTGGACGCCATCCGCTCCACCGACGTGGTCGCGGCCGAGGCCGGCGGCATCACCCAGTCCATCGGCGCCTACCAGGTGCGCGTGCACCTGAACGACGAGATGCGTCCGATCACCTTCATCGACACCCCCGGTCACGAGGCCTTCACGGCCATGCGCGCCCGCGGCGCCGAGGTGACCGACATCGCGATCCTCGTGGTGGCCGCCGACGACGGCGTCATGCCGCAGACCATCGAGGCGCTCAACCACGCCCAGGCCGCGAACGTGCCGATCGTGGTGGCCATCAACAAGATCGACAAGGAGGGCGCCAACCCGGAGAAGGTCCGCGGCCAGCTCACCGAGTACGGTCTGGTGCCCGAGGAGTACGGCGGCGACACCATGTTCGTCGAGATCTCCGCCAAGCAGCGCCTCCACATCGACGAGCTCCTCGAGGCGGTCCTGCTGACCGCGGACGCCGCTCTGGACCTGCGCGCCAACCCGGACACGGACGCCCGCGGTGTCACCATCGAGGCCAAGCTCGACAGGGGCCGCGGCGCCGTCACCACCGTCCTGGTCCAGCGCGGCACGCTGCACGTCGGCGACCCGATCGTCGCCGGGAGCGCCTATGGGCGCGTGCGAGCCATGTTCGACGAGCACGGCGGGAACCTGGACGAGGCGGGCCCGGCGCGCCCGGCCCTCGTCCTGGGCCTGACCAGCGTGCCCAGCGCCGGGGACTCCTTCATCGTGGCCCCCGACGACCGCACCGCCCGCCAGATCGCCGACAAGCGCGAGGCCGCCGAGCGGGCCGCGCTGCTGGCCAAGCGCCGCAAGCGCGTGTCCCTGGAGAACCTCACCGACGTCCTCAAGGAGGGCAAGGTCGACACCCTCAACCTCATCCTCAAGGGCGACAGCTCGGGTGCGGTCGAGGCGCTGGAGGACTCCCTGCTCAAGATTGACGTCGGCGACGAGGTCGCGCTGCGCGTCATCCACCGCGGGGTGGGCGCCATCACGCAGAACGACGTCAACCTCGCCACGGTCGACTCCGCCGTCATCATCGGCTTCAACGTGCGGCCCGCCGAGCGGGTGGCCGACCTGGCCGACCACGAGGGCGTCGACATGAAGTTCTACTCGGTCATCTACAACGCGATCGAGGATGTCGAGTCCGCCATGCGGGGCATGCTCAAGCCCATCTACGAGGAGGTCGGGCTCGGCACCGCGGAGATCCGCCAGATCTTCCGCTCCTCGAAGTTCGGCTCCATCGCCGGCTCGATCGTCCGCTCCGGGACGATCCGGCGCGGCGCGAAGGCGCGGCTCGTGCGCGACGGCGTCGTCGTCGCCGGGGAGCTGTCCATCGAGACGCTGCGCCGCGAGAAGGACGACGTCACCGAGGTCCGCGAGGGCTACGAGTGCGGTATCAACCTGGCCTTCAAGGACATCGCCGAGGGCGATGTCATCGAGACCTGGGAGATGCGCGAGAAGCCGCGCGACTGACCAGCGGCCACGGTGAGAGCGGTGCCCTGCTCGAGCGGGGCACCGCGGGGTCGCCCGCCTACGGCGGGCGACCCCGCGCGCTTTCAGATGCGGGCGTCGACGTCCTGGTGGCCGGAGTCCTCCTGGGCACCGCCCATGCCCGGCACCGAAGCCCAGGCGGAGCGCCGTGCCCAGATGATTGATTCCGAGAGGAGGCCGGTTCTGTCCTGTTCTCGCGGTCGTACCCTCGCTCCCTGAGGTGCGACCGCGCGGAGGATGATACGACCTCACGAACTCGAAGAGTATCTGCCGGGCCCGCGCTCCGCCCCCCGGCGCCCGGAGGGAGGCCCTTACTTATGCGGATACGCGTACGGCCGGCAGGACGCCCCCTCCGGCGCTCGGAGGGACGGCCCCCTGGGGCGCGTAGGGCGGGCCCGCGGGGGCCGTGGCGAGTGTGGTGACGGTAGACGGCCCCCTGGGGCGGGCGGCGGCGTCAGGACCCCGCGCCGCTGTGGAGGCCGGGCGCGGCGTGATGTCCCATCGCGCTCACCCCCGCTCAGGGGCGAGCGTCCGCAGAGCGGTCCCCTGGTGCCCTGGGCCAGCGGGCTTCCTCGGCCCGTCGGCGCCCCCGGCGAGGGCGCCCCGGCCGGGCCCTTGGCCGACAAGACCCTGCTCCTCCCGGACTCGACAGGGCATGGCTGCGCGCCCATCACGTCCGCGCCACCACCCGTTACCCCGCCCCGGCAACCGGGTCAGCAACTGCCGGAGCAAGGGAACCCGCGGCGGAAGGCCACCGGCCTCCGGGCGCCGTCGCCCTCCGCTACCCCGGGCGCCGTCGAACGCGCCCTCAATCACCATTGGGCACCACCGCGGCCCCGCCACGCGCAGCGCCCTGCTCGCCGTCCGACACCGGGTGCTGCTCGACCGCGATCGGCCGCGGTGCGCTGAGGCAGCCCGCGACCGGGTCGCTATGGCCGAAGGGGCTCAGGGGGCGCCTGGTGCTCAGAACCGATCTCAAGCCGGAATACGACCGATCCCGGCGAAAGGGGACAGTGGGCCCTCCTCACCCAGAACTGTGACTACTTCAATTTTACCGAAGACAACAGGGGATTTTAGGAGTATGGTGACGACGTGTCGTGATTAACGGCCAAGCTGCTTCTGGTCGTCAGAAGGGCCGGGTCTCGTTCGTCCCGTGGCTGTCGCGCGATGCGAAACACGAGTGGTTAAGCGACATATGTGCTGATGGGAGTGCGCGTCCGGTCGTCGATGGGTCTTCCGGTGCGGTCGCTGCCCCGCACTCGCGATTGTCTCGCGGCGACTCGGAGGGGAGGCCCCTCCACCCCACTCTGCTTTTGGAGGTTTCCTATGACATCGTCCGGCTCAGACGGCTCCGCCGAAACGGCTGTCGTAAAACGCGGGCGGCTCATTGGCAAGGGTTGGATCCAGGGCGTCGCCCTGGTCATGCTCTTCGGGTTCACCGTGATGGGCCTGCTGGCCTACCGCACCTACACCGACTCCATGCCCCAGCCAGACAGGGTCGTCACCTCCAGCGGCGAGACCCTCTTCACCACCGAGGACATCACCGCGGGGCAGAGGCTCTTCCAGGCCCGCGGTCTCATGGAGTACGGCTCAATCCTCGGTCACGGCGGCTACCTCGGCCAGGACTTCACCGCCGAGTACCTGCGCCTAGAGGCCACCAGCGTCGGGGATCAGCTGGCAGCAGAGGGCGTCGCCGACCCGGCGACCGCCACCAGGGACATGCTCCGGACCAACCGCTACGACCCGTCCACCGGGGTGCTCACCTGGACCGACGAGCAGGTGACCGCCTACAACGAGGCGGTCGCCCACTACACCCGGCTCTTCGGGCCCGAGGCGCACGACCACGGCCTGAAGCCCGATCTCATCACCGATCCCACCGAGGTCAGGCAGGTAACCGCCTTCTTCGGCTGGACCGCCTGGGGCTCAGCCGCCCAGCGCCCGGGCCTGGACTACTCCTACACGAACAACTGGCCCCCGGAGCCCCTGGTGGGCAACGCCCCCACCGGCGACCTCATGATCTGGTCGGTCCTTTCTCTCGTCGTCCTCATCGGCGGTACCGGCGGCATGTTCGCCATCTACGGGCGCTGGAGCCGCAAGATCGGCTGGCGCTCAGAGGAGGCTCCCGGGCTGTCCTTCCGCCAGCCCGGCGAGATCGGCCTGACCCGCTCCCAGCGCGTCATCGCCTGGTTCGTCCTCACCATCGCGGCGCTGTTCGTCGTCCAGACGCTCGTCGGGGCGCTGGCCGAGCACTACCGCGCCGACGTCCTGTCCTTCTTCGGATTCGACCTGGGCAGGATCCTGCCCTACTCGCTGGCGCGCACCTGGCACGTCCAGCTCTCCCTGTTCTGGACCGCGCTGGGCCTGCTGGGAGCCGGCTTGTTCCTCACGCCCTTCATCGCGCGGCGCGAGCCCCGCGGACAGCATGTCCTGGTGTGGATCCTCCTGGTCGCCGCGGCCGCCGTCGTCGTGCTGTCCTGCCTGGCCGAGGCGGCCAGCCAGCACGGCCTGAGCTGGGCCAAGGGGCCCCTGTTCGCCCAGCGGTGGGAGTACCTCGACCTGCCCTTCGTCTTCCAGGTCCTGCTGACCGCCGCCCTGTTCGTATGGGCCTTCATCATCTGGCGGGCCATGCGCGGGCGCCTGCGCAACGAGCACGTCGCCAACATGCCGTGGCTGTTCATGTTCGCGGCCCTGGCCATCCCGGCCTTCTACGCCGTGGGCATGCTGGCGCGCGCCAACACCCACGTCACGGTCGCCGAGTTCTGGCGCTTCTGGGTGGTGCACCTGTGGGTCGAGGACTTCCTCGAGCTGTTCACCACCGTCATGGTGGCCTACGTCTTCGTGCTGCTCGGCGTGGTCAGGGAGAGGATCGCGCTCGGCATTATCTTCATGGACGTCATCCTGTACTCCGCCGGCGGCGTCATCGGCACCATGCACCACCTGTACTTCTCCGGCACCCCGGTGGAGCACATGGCGCTGGGCGCCTTCTTCTCCGCGGCCGAGGTCATCCCGCTGACCTTCCTGACGGTCGAGGCGTGGGCCTTCATGCAGCTGGGCGCCAACCGCCACGGCAG
This sequence comes from Actinomyces israelii DSM 43320, assembly GCF_000711965.1. Lineage (GTDB taxonomy): Bacteria > Actinomycetota > Actinomycetes > Actinomycetales > Actinomycetaceae > Actinomyces > Actinomyces israelii. The sequence goes on along the minus strand of NZ_JONS01000010.1, from coordinate 68,517 downwards.
GGAGGCCAAGCCCTTCCCGCACCGGTGGGCGGTGATGCACCTGGTCGCCGTGGGCTTCTGGAACTTCCTGGGCGCGGGCGTCTTCGGCTTCCTGGTCAATCTGCCGATCGTCTCCTACTACGAGATCGGCACCGCGCTGACCGCCAACCACGCCCACGCCTCCATGATGGGCGTCTACGGCTTCATGGCGTTGGGCCTGGGCATGTTCGCGCTGCGCTACCTGGTCCCGGCCGACACGTGGCCCGAGAGGCTCGCCAAGACCTCCTTCTGGAGCCTGAACATCGGCCTGGCGTGGATGTGCTTCGCGACCCTGCTGCCCCTGGGCATCCTCCAGCTGCGCTACTCCGTGGGCACCGGCTACTACGAGGCGCGCGAGCTGACCTATGTGACCAATACCGTCAACACGCTCATCGAGTGGGGGCGCTTGCCCGGCGACCTCATCTTCATTCTCGGCGGCGCGGTGCCCTACCTGTACATCGCCTTCCTGGGGGCCAGGAGCTGGCGGCGTGGCAGGACGGTGGAGACCTTCGGCGAGGACGCGCTCTACGAGGAGATCTCCGCCCCGCCCAGGGCCGCCTGGCGCGGCGAGCGCACGGTGCTGGACGACTGATGCCCGACGACGTCGATGTGTGGCTGGTGGCCGCCTACGCGCTGGTCCTGCTGGGCGCCGCGTGGACCGTGGACGTCCTCGGCTCGCGCAGCGCCCGGCGCTCGATGAGCTGGCGCCACGCCGACTTCGTCTATCACGACGACGTCGACGGCTGGCGTTGCCACGAGGACCAGTGGTTGTGGCCCGCGGCCTTCGACCCGGACAAGCGCGTCATCCGCTACGAGGGGGCTCACGCCGTCTGCGGGCGGTGCCCCTCGAAGAGCACCTGCTCACCCGCGCCCGGGCCCCGGGAGATCACCAGGCCGGTGGATCCCTGGCCCTACTCGGAGACGGGCCGCTTCCACCGCGGCCTGGCCCTGGTGATCGCCTGTGTAGGCGCCTTCCTGTCGATCCTCATGATGATCCTGTTCCACAGTCCCGACGACCTGATGGTCCTGGGCACCACTCTCGCGATCGTCGTCGCCGGCGCCTGTCCGCTGGCCCGTCACTTGTGGACCACTCCCGACAACGCCCCCGATGCGCTGGCGCACCTCGGCTCCGCCGAGCACGCGGCCGCCGACGCCGCCCGGCGCGCCGCCGGTCGGGCCCCGGTGGCGATCGGCACCGGGCAGACCGGCTCCGCCGGCTACCGTTCCGTGCGTGAGGCCGCCGAGGCGATCGCCCGGGCCCGGGCCGCCGCCTCGGCAGGGGCCGGCGCGCCCGCGAGCAGCGGAAGCCCCGCCAGCGCCTCGCCCGACGCTGTCGCCCCCGTGCCCGACGAGCCCCCGCTGCGGCGGGTGGCGGCACTGCGCACGCGCAAGCGCCTCGGGCCCGATGGCCCTGGCCCCTCTCGCGACGATCCGTCCGGCGCCGCGGACGGGCTCCCCGCGCGCGGCGGAGCACGGCGCACCCGGGCGTCGGCCTGGCGCGACGCCACCGCTCCCGATACCCGGACCGCCTCCGCCACCTCCACGAAAGGCAGCCGATGAGCCTGACCGTTCTCGTTTCCGCGACCGCGATCCTTCTGCTGCTCGTGGTCCTGCTCTCCGCCAGGATCGTCAGCCAGTACGAGCGCGGCATCGTCTTCCGCCTGGGGCGCCTGCGGCCCGTCTACGGGCCGGGCCTGCACCTGGTCGTGCCCCTTGTCGAGCGCATGGTCAGGGTGGACACCCGCGTGGTCACCCTGACCATCCCGCCCCAGGAGGTCATCACCGAGGACAATGTCCCGGCCCGTGTCAACGCCGTCGTCCTGTTCAACGTCGTGGACCCGGTCAAGGCCGTCATGGCGGTGGAGAACTATGCGATCGCCACCTCCCAGATCGCCCAGACGACCCTGCGCAGCGTGCTGGGGCGTGTCGATCTCGACACGGTTCTGGCCCACCGCAGCGCCCTGAACGCCGACCTGCGCGACATTATCGAGGACCAGACCAGGCCCTGGGGCGTGGACGTGGGCGTCGTGGAGATCAAGGACGTTGAGATCCCCGAGCAGATGCAGCGCGCCATGGCCCGCGGCGCCGAAGCCGAGCGCGAGCGGCGCGCCAAGGTGATCAATGCCCGCGGCGAGCTTCAGGCCTCCGAGGAGCTTCGCCAGGCCGCGGACACCCTGTCGAGGTCGCCCGCCTCCCTCCAGCTGCGCTACCTCCAAACCCTGCTCGAGCTTGGGGCCGACCAGAACTCCACGGTCGTCTTTCCTCTGCCCATGGATCTCATCGGCCCGCTCATGGACCGGTTCAGCGGGCTGCCGTGCCCTGGATCCTCGGAGTCTCCGGTGCGGGGCGCCGACGAGCACCCCACTGCGCCGGTGGCGGATGACGACGGCGGTGTCGATGAGGACGTCGTTGAGCCGCCGGAGGGCGGTGCGGAAGGCTGAAGACGCGCGGGGTGATCACTGTCCGGGGCACAGCGGTGCCAGGCCGGCGCCCCGAACCGATCTCGAGCCGGAATACGACCGATCTCGGGGAAGGGGACTGTCGGGGCCGTGAGGGGCAGGGGGGGCGGGCGCGCTCCCCGCCCGGCCCGGCATGCGCCCTGCTGCTAGGAGCCGCCAGGAGCCGCCAGGAGCCCCTAGGAGTAGCTGTGACGCAGGTCCGCCGGGAATCCCGTCAGCAGGTCGTCGGCTGAGAGAGCGACCGTCCGGTCCGGCATGATGCTTGGCGGCAGGGCGTTGCCCCAGGCCCTGCTGCACATGGCGATGAGGTGGTCGCCGTCGATGAGCTCGGCACCCACCTGGCCCGCGTAATCGATCGCGTCCTGGGAGAACGCACTCGTCGTGACCACCACCATCCTGTCCGCCATCTCGACCGCGTTGGCGCCCTGAAGCTTCTGTATCACAGGCCTTCCCACGCGGTGGGAGCGGTCATAGCACTTGCACTCCACGATGTAGGTCCACCCCTCCCGGCTCATCCGCAGGTCGACACCGCCGTCGCGCACGGGGGGAGTGGTCTCCACCCGGAAGCCGAAGGACCGGAACAGGTCGGCGCAGAAGCGCTCGAAGTCGGTGGGGCGGGAGGCGAATGCAGAGATCAGACTGTCAATGCTCACGGCGTTGTGCCGCGCCCGGCGGCTGGAGCTCGTGGCCTCCCTCTTGCGCTGCTCATGAGCGGACTCGGCGACGACCACCCCGGCGCCGCGCACGGCGAGCACCAGGTCGTAGAGGGCGAAGACGTCCTGGCAGCTGATTCTCCATCGGCCCACCTCCAGGACGGACCAGTGGTTGATCACCGCATTGTCCGACCGGCGCCGGTCCCGCGTCCCGTCCTTCTTGGCGTATCTCCACGTGGGATATGCCAGCAGGAACGCGCCGATGTCGCGATGCGTCTTCGCGCGCCTCACACGGAAGCCTCTGTGGATCCGCACCCCGAGCTCCTTACCGACGCACCTGCGCAGGAGCGCCCGATAGAGCCACGTGAGGACCTTGACGATCACCCCGACGGCAACGAGGCCGACAACTGAGGCGACTGCTGCCCTCACCGCCGACTCGGAGAACCAGTCTGGAAGGACGGCGTCCATCTCAACTCCTTGATACTCAGATACTCAGATACTTATTCGATCTGGGCGACTCCGGTGTCGCCGAGGAAACCGCCGCACGAGGGCGGCGTCACAGCCGCTTCGTGCCTTTGTGCGGCCGTGCCCGTGTGCTTACGTCTGGGACTCGGCCCGGGCAGGACCCCGGGTGCGAGGGCGGCGGGCCGTCTGGTGCACGGCGTCGGCCACGAAGATGACCACGGCCGCCCACACCAGCGCCATGGCCGCCCAACGGGCCGGCGGGATGGCCTCGCGGAAGACCGCCCACGCCAGGATGAACTGGATGATCGGGGCGATGTACTGGCTCATCCCCACCACGTTCAGCGGCACCCGGCGCGTCCCGGCGGCGAACAGCAGCAGCGGCACCGCCGTGACCGGTCCGGCCGCGAGGAGCAGGGCGCCCAGCAGCGCCCCGGCGTGCGGGCCCTGCCAGGCGGACTGCCCCTGCCAGGCCAGCCGGCCCAGGTAGGCCACCGCCGCGGGGCACACCACGGCGCTCTCCACCGTCAGCCCGGTCAGCGCATCGACCTGCGGCCCGATCCGCTTCTTGACCAGGCCGTACAGGCCGAAGGACAGCGCCAGGGTCAGGGAGACCCACGGCAGGGAGCCCTGGAGCACCACCAGCAGCGCGACGGCGGCCGTCGCCAGGCCGATGGAGAGGCGATGGACGGGGCGCAGTCGCTCGCGCAGCACCAGGGCGGCCAGGGCCACCGTCACCAGCGGGTTGATGAAGTAGCCCAGGGCGGCGTCGGCGGTCCGGCCGGTGTTGATGCCGTAGACGTAGATGAGCCAGTTGACCGACACCAGCAGGCCCGAGACCGTCAGCGCCCCCAGCAGCCGGGCCGAGCGCAGGATGCGGCGCAGGCGCCCCCATTGGCGTCGTACGGTCACGAGCCCCAGGCAGGTGACCAGGGTCCACACGATGCGGTGCCCGATGATCTCCACGCTTCCCGCGTCCGCCAGCAGGCGGAAGTACAGGGGGAAGACGCCCCACAGCGTGTAGCAGCCCAGAACCAGTGCGACCCCGGCACCCGACGGCTGCTGCACCGCTGCGCGCACCGACGCCGGGGCGGGCTCGGGCGCGTCGGGGGAGGGGGCCATGGCGTGATCCGTTCGCGGTCGGGGATGACGGCGGCACCGGTTCTGTCCCGGTCGGCCGCACCGCGTAGCATAGTGAGGCGCGTTGCCGCGCGCTCGGACGGCTTGCGGCGCGAGAGGTCTCTTTCTCATCACCTTCGCCCGCACTGCCGAATTCCGGGAATCTCGACGATTCCGATCGATCTCACGCAGAGGAGCCCGCCATGGCCGACGCCGCCCGCGCCCGCAAGGTCGCCGACCGCATCCACGAGACCGTCGCCCGTCTCCTGCAGGGGCGCATCAAGGACCCGCGCCTGGGATTCGTCACCATTACCGACGTGCGCGTCACCGGCGACCTCCAGCAGGCCACGATCTTCTACACCGTCTACGGCAGCGACAAGGACCGTCGGGACAGCGCCGCCGCCCTGAGCTCGGCCAAGGGGCTGATCCGCTCCGAGGTGGGCAGGGCCCTCGGCATCCGCCTGACGCCCTCGATCGCCTTCCAGCTCGACGCCCTGCCCACGCAGGCCAGGTCCTTCGACGACGCCCTGGCCCGGGCCCGCGCCAGGGACGAGGAGATCGCCCGCGCCCACGCCGGCGCCGCCTACGCCGCCGGCGCCGACCCCTACAGGCGCGGCGCCGAGCCCGACGGCGAGGACCGCAGCGCCGAGGCGCCCGCGGCCGAGCAGGCCGGGCCCGCGGCGCCCGATGAGGCGGGGGCGTGAGGCCGCCGCGTCCCGACGCGCCCCGGGGCGCCGTGACGGCCCGCGACGGCATCCTCCTGGTCGACAAGCCGGCGGGCCCGACCAGCCACGACGTCGTCGCCCTGACCCGGCGCCTGGCCGCCACCCGCAAGGTCGGCCACGCCGGCACCCTCGACCCCATGGCCACGGGGCTGCTCGTCCTGGGGGTCGGCCGCGCCACCAGGTTGCTGACCCACCTCGTCGGCGCCGACAAGACCTATGAGGCGACCGTGCGCCTGGGCCAGGACACCCTCACCGAGGACGCCGAGGGGGAGGTGACCGCCGCCCGCGGGTGCCCGGCCCCCGACTCCTGGCCCGGGGGCCGGGCCGCCTTCGCCCGGAGCCTGGAGGACGCGCTGCGCGCCCTGACGGGGGAGATCATGCAGGTGCCCAGCGCCGTGTCCGCCATCAGGGTGGACGGCGTGCGCTCCTACAGGCGGGTGCGCGGGGGCGAGGACGTCGCCCTGCCCGCCCGCAGCGTCACTATCCGCTCCCTGACGCTCACCGGCGCCCCGGCGGGCGCGTGCGCCGACGACGGCACCAGGGTCGTCGACCTGCCCCTGCGCGTGTCGTGCTCCTCGGGCACCTACGTGCGCGCGCTGGCCAGGGACCTCGGCGCCGTGCTGGGCACCGGGGCCCACCTGACCGCGCTGCGCCGCACGCGCGTGGGCCCGTTCCGCGTCGAGCAGGCCCGCGGTCCCGACGCCCTGGCCGCCGAGGTGACCGCGGACTCCTGCCGCCCGCAGCCCGTGGGCCTGACCACGCTGTCGCTGAGCTCGGTGGCCAGGCGCTGCTTCCCCGCCGTCGAGCTCGACGAGGCCGAGTCCGTCGCGCTCGGCCACGGGCAGACCCTGCCCGCCGGCGTCCTCGATCGCGCCGTACACGCGCCCCGACCGTCGGGAGACGGCGCCGAGCCGCGGGCGGATGCTGCCGGGGGCTCCGGCGGCCACGGCGCCGTGACCGCCGGGTTCGCCCCGGGCGGGGACGTCGTGGCACTGTTGGCCCGCGAGGGCGGACGCGCGCGTCCCGTCCTCGTGCTCGCCCCGGCCCGAGGGCCGCGATGAGGACGGACCGCAACCCCTGCAGGAGACACGAGACGCGATGGACCAGATCACGAGCCGGACCGCGAGCGGATGCGGCTGCGACGGCCACGACGCCGGCGGTCCCCGGGAGCAGAACCCGGCCGCCCGGGGCCGGGAGGGCGGAGCCTCCTCGGGAGTCGTGCCGGGCCGCAGGACCGGCAACCTGCTGGGGCTGAGGGACGTCTCGGCCCCAGCGCCCGGAGGCTGCGGCTGCGGCGGCCACCAGCACTGAAACAGCACTGAAACAGCACTGAGCCGGTACTGAAACAGCACTGGGCCGCACCGCGACGCAGTCCTCACGGGCCCGGGCCGGGGCGCCGTCAGAGGGCGCCGTCAGACCGACCGGCGCTGAAGGGCCTGGGAGACCGTGGCCAGACGTTGGGAGGCCTGTGCCTCCCGGTACCCGCCCAGCGCGAGGTCCTCCACGACGCCGCCGTCGACGAGCAGCAGCACCCGGTCGGCGCGGGCCGCGACCTGGGCGTCGTGGGTGACCACCACCAGGGTCGTGCCCGAGGCGTGGACCTCCCCGAGCAGGTCGAGGATCTGGGCGGCGGTGGCGGAGTTGAGCGCCCCGGTGGGCTCGTCGGCGAAGACGATGCCGGGCTCGTTGATGAGGGCGCGGCAGATCCCGGCCCGCTGGAGCTGACCGCCGGAGACCTCGGTGATATCGCTGCCGGCCAGCTCGGAGATGCCCATTCGCTCCATGAGCCCCCGGCCCCGGGCCTCCACCTCCCGGCGCGGGCGCAGTCCGGCCAGGAAGCCCGGCAGGACGATGTTGTCCAGCAGGCACAGCGTGGCCAGAAGGTGGGCCTGCTGGAAGACGAAACCGAAGCGCGACAGGCGCAGTGCGGCCAGCTCGCGCTCGCTCAGGGCGGCGATGTCGGTGTCTCCCAGGAGCACGGAGCCGCCGGAGGGCCGGTCCATGCCGCTCAGGCAGTGCAGGAGCGTGGACTTGCCCGAGCCGGAGGGCCCCATGATGGCGATGAACTGGCCGTCCTCGATATCGAGGTCGAGGTCCTTCAGGACGGGGGCGTCGTAGCTCTTGGTCAGCCCTCGGGCCCGCAGGGCGGGGCGAGTGCCGGGGCGGGCCGCTGAGGCCGGGGAGGCCGGGGAGGCCGCTGCGGGTGTCGCGGATGCTGCGGCAGCGCTGCTAGAGGTCATGGGGTCTCCTTGATCACCATTGCTCGGTATTGTTCGGTATTGCTCGGTATTGATCACTACTCGGTCCACCCGGTGGTGCCCGGGGTCGTGGCGGGCAGACGGCGCAGGGCCAGGGCGACGGCGCTCATGACGGTGGCGACCAGCGCGGCGGGCAGGACCAGCCCCACCAGCCACGGGCGCGGCAGGAGCACCACGTTCGGCGCTCCGCGCGAGCCCAGGACCGCTCCGATGGCCGTCTCGCCCAGGGTGGACGCCAGCAGGAGGCCCAGGGCGGTCCCCGCCAGGGCGAGGACGCCGAAGCGTGTGAGGTACTGCCCGGCGACGGCGCGCCGTGTGCATCCCAGGGCCTGCAGCACGCCCACCCGGTGCCTCTCCCGGGACAGGACCAGGACCGCGAAGAGGACGGTGATGAGGAAGGCCAGCCCCAGCGCGACGGCGCAGGCCATGGCGGCGATGATGCGGACCTGGGCGGTGGTGGCCCCGAAGAACCGGGAGGTGTAGTCGCTCATGGCAGTGGCCTGGACGCCCGGGAGGTCCCGTTGCAGGTCGTCGGCGACGGCGGTCTCCTGGCTGTCGTCGCGCATGTCGGCGTAGATGATCTGCCACAGGGCGGGGGCGCCGTCGTCGAAGACGGCCTTGGCGGTGCTCCCGTTGTTGGTGATGTCCTGGTAGACGCCCGTGACCGTCAGGTCCCTGTCCCCCTGGGATGTGCTCACGGTGACGGTAGAGCCCACCTCGGCGCTCGTCGCCCTGGCCTGGTTGTAGGACAGGGCGACCTCGTCCTGGCCGGTGGGGGCGCGTCCGGACATGTACTTCATGGGGAAGGCGCCGTGGTCGCCGATGTCGATGAGCACCGGCTCCCAGTCTCCGCTCTGCGCGCGCATCCTGTAGCTGCGGCGCAGCACGGTGGCGTGCTCGGCGACGCGGTCGTCGGCGGTCAGGGCGCTCTCCACGGCGGCCAGGTCCTGGGTGCCGGTGCGCACGTCGATGCGCAGGTCCGCCTCGCCCACGCCCAGGTAGGTGGCGATACGGGGGTCGTCCAGGGTGGTGGCGACGTTGACCGGCAGCACCATGGTGAAGGCGCACAGCGCCAGGATGCCGAGCAGCAGGGCGTTGGAGGGGCGCAGCGCCTCGCGCACCCCGAGCCACTGCTGGACGGGCATGCGCCGGGAGGCGGCCAGGCGCCACCGGTGGCGGCGCCGGCGCAGGGCGCCGCTGGCCCCGGACCGCAGGGCCTCGACGGCGGAGACCGCCTCCAGGCGCCGCAGGGTGACCCAGGTGAGGCCGACAACGGTTCCGGCCAGCCCCACCACCATGACGATGGGCAGGCCCACGCTCCAGACGGTGGTGGGGGGCGTGCCCAGGTAGAGCAGGGCCGGGGCTCCGAGCGCCGAGGCCAGGGGCATTCCCGCCAGGTAGCCGATCGCCGACCCTGCCAGCGTCAGCACCATGTACTTCAGGAGGTAGAGGCGGCGTATGCGGCCCTGCGGGGCGCCGATGGCCTTGAGCACCGCGATCTGGGCCAGGTCCGCCTCGATGGCGGCCAGCACCGTGTAGCGCAGGGCGAGCATGGCCACCACCGCCAGCACGAGCGCCACGACCAAGGCGACCGCCGCGATGAGCATGGTGCTCAGGGCGTTCATGAGCAGAACCATGGAGGAGTCCACGCTGATGCCCGTGCTGGGCAGGCCCGCCTCCTTGTAGGCGTCGATGACAGCGCGCGGACGGGCCGAGTCGGCCAGGGTGAACTCGATGAGGTACTCGGGATCGCTGATGTGCTCCTCCAGGGAGGCGAAGTCCTCCGGGCTGACCACCAGGCGCTTGGAGGGGACCATGGGCGCGTTCATCTGCGAGTCCCGCAGGAAGCCCGCCACCTCCAGATCCATCCGCCAGTCGCCGGCGTCCACGGTGACCGTGTCGCCGACGTCGGCCGCGCCCACCGCCCGGTAGTGGATCGGCAGCACCACCTGGCCCGGGCCCGGGTGGACCGGGTTGCCGTCCTCGTCCAGCAGCAGGTCGATGCGCTGCGGGGCGGTGACGAAGGCGGGCTCCTGGTAGGAGTCGGCCTGGCCGGCGCCGTTGATCCACAGCTCCTGGCGCGGCACCGGCAGGGTCTTGATGACCTCGTGGTCGGTGATCTCGCTGCGGGTGGCAGCCCAGTCGTCGATCTCCCGGGAGCTGACCCGGCCGGTGTGCATCTGGATCAGGTCCGGCGCCTTCGCCCGCTGCGAGAGCCGGTTCGTCGCGGATGTGGTGTCCACGATGAGGGAGGTGCTGGCCGACACCAGCGCGGCGGCCAGGGCGATCAGGGTGGTGAGGGTCGCGGCCACGACGGCGCCGCGCGCCAGGTCCGCCTTCAGGAGCCGGGTCAGCACGGGACCGCCTTCCGGGAGCGGGCCGCCGTCCCCGCGGCGTCGTCCCCGTCCCCCGCCCCGGCGGCGTCGGGCGTCCGCGGGGCCTCCCGCCCGCCGGCGGGAGCGGAGGGAGCCAGGGCCCGGCGCCGGATGTGGATGAGGGCCGCCAGGCATACGGTGGCCAGGCCCGCCAGCGCCACCAGCGCGGCGGCACCGCGCCCCGTCCCGGTGCCGATGACCGCTCCCAGACTGGGGGCCAGGGCCCCGTCGGGCGTCAGAAGGGGCTGGAGGACGCGGTCGGCCAGGGGGCCGGCGCTGAGGTAGGCCAGGAGGTACCCCAGCTGGGAGACCAGGCTGATCGTCCCCCAGACCCGGGCCTGGTGGTCGTCGTCGGTGCTCAGGCGCACAAGGGTCTCCGCCCCGGCGTTGCACAGGGCCAGGCAGGCGAAGACGGCGAAGCCGGTGACCGCCGCCCACCAGGGCCAGGTGCGCAGGGACAGGAGCACCATGGCCGTGCCCGCGCCCGCCGTCCCCAGGCTCAGCAGCGTCGTGGGGCGCAGGCGGGCCAGGGCCGTCACCAGGCCCGCGCCGGCCAGGATCCCGACGGCGGCCGCCGTCTCCAGGCGGCCCATGGCCGCCGCGCCCACGTGCGGCAGCATGATGGGCTTGAGCAGGACCTGCAGCATGCCGATGGTCAGAGTCACGAAGGTCATGAGCGCCACCAGCGCGCGCACGGCGGGCCGGGCCGACAGCGCCCGCCAGCCGCCCAGGAGGTGGGCGATCGGGGCGTCGGCCCCTCGGCCACCGGGGCGACGACGCCCCACGGCGCGCATGACGAGGACCGAGCAGGTCACGGTCACCAGGCAGGTGGAGGCGTCCAGGGCCACCAGCCCGCGCAGGCCCACCAGGGGCAGGAGCAGGCCGGCCAGCAGCGGGGACAGGAGGTAGCGGGCGGAGGAGGCGGCCTGCAGCATGCCGGCGCTGCGCACGTAGTCCGCCTCGTCCACCAGGTCGGACACGGAGGCGCGCAGGGCGGGCTCGGTCAGGGCCGCCAGGCAGGAGGAGGCCGCCACGCCCGCCAGGATGAGGCCGAGCCTGGGCGCGGACGTGCTCAGGGCGGCTATGACGACGCCCAGCCCGAGCACGGAGCCGCCGTCGCCGATCACCATCATGAGCCTGCGGTCGAAACGGTCGGCCAGGGCGCCGGCCACCGGGGCCAGCAGGACGATCGGGGCGAAGGCGCACAGCTGGACCAGGGCCACGGATGAGGCTGTTCCGTAGGCGGCGTAGGCGAAGATCGCCAGGCCGAAGGCGGTCAGCCCGCTGCCCACGGAGTTGACGAGGGTGCCGGTCAGCAGCAGGTGAAGGTGCTTCATGTCTCATCCTCCGGAGATGCCGAGAGCGCGCCGGGCCCGTGTCCCGGCCGGGGCTCGAATGGGTGCGCAGTGGGGGTCATGGGCTCCTCGCAGGGTTGTGCCGTCTGGGTCCGTCCCGGCCTCCGGGGCGGACGGCCGATCGGTGGCCCGGTACGCGAAAAGGGTTCCGGACCTCAACTAGACCGACCGTCGGTTTAGTGTGAGGCTAGCGCCTTCGGGAGGCGCGGTCAACTCCGGTGGCGCGGACCGGGCCGTGCCCCGTCCGGCCTGCTCGTGCCGGTCCCGGTCCTGCCGGCGGTGTGATCCGGTGCGTCCACGGCGGGTGGTTCGCGTGAGACGACCCGGTCGTGGCAGGGTTGACCCGCAAGAGCGGCGGCCGCGCCCGCCGAGTGGATCGAGAACAGGATTGTCCGCAGTGGAGATCTGGTACGGCTCCGGGCAGGTGCCCGCGAGGCTGAGGGATCCGCAGGGACCCGGGACGGTTGTCACCGTCGGCATATTCGACGGCGTCCACCGCGGGCACCAGGCCATCCTCGCCCGCGTCGTCGAACGCGCCAGACAGATGACCCGCCCCGGCGGCGAGCGCCCGCTGGCGGTGGCCGTCACCTTCGACCCGCACCCGGTGCTGGTTCACCGGCCCGAGACCCACCTGCCCATGGTCGCCTCCCTGACGGACCGGCTCGCGGCCCTGGCCGCCACCGGCCTGGACGCGGTCCTCGTGGTCCACTACACCCTCAGCTTCGCCGACCAGAGCCCCGAGGAGTTCGTGCGCACCTGGCTGGAGGGGCTGCTCGGGGCGCGGGCGGTCGTCGTCGGCGACGACGTGCGCTTCGGGCGCGGCAACAGCGGCGACGCGGCGCTGCTGGAGCGGATCTGCCGCGCCGACGGCCTCGAGGCGGAGATCCTCGACGACGTGCGCTCGCCCTCGGGGCGCCGCTGGTCGTCCACCTGGGTGCGCGAGCTCCTCGAGGCGGGGGACATGCGCGGCGCCGCCGAGGTCCTCGGACGCGCCCACCGCCTGCGCGGCACCGTCGTCCGCGGGCGGTGGCGCGGCCGCGAGCTGGGCTTCCCCACCGCCAACCTGGATGCGGCCAGCGCGGGCGTGGTCCCGCCCGACGGCGTCTACGCCGGCTGGCTCGTGCGCTCGCCGAGCGCCGCGGCCCCGCCCGGCTCACGGGACCGGGCGCGGCGCGAGCGGCGGCTGCCGGCCGCGATCTCCATCGGCACCAACCCCACGTTCGACGACGTGCCCCGGCGCACCGTCGAGGCGCACGTGCTGGGGCGAGCCGACCTCGACCTGTACGGGGAGGTCGTCGCCATCGAGCTCGTCGAGCTGCTGCGCCCCATGCGCGCATTCGACGGCCGAGAGCCGCTCATGACCCAGATGCGTCAGGACGTCGTCGATGCCGCTCACGTGCTGGCGGTGCCGGTTCCCGGGCCGATCCGCCCCGAGGACGTCACGGCCGGCCGATGAGGGACAGCCGAGCGCGGCTGGCGGCGCGGGCCGGGAGCGCCGCGCGCCGTCAGCCCTTGGGGTGCGCGGTGAAGAACTCCCACATGAGCTGGGAGGCGCTGATCTCCTGGGTCGTGGCTCCCAGCGCGCTGATGTCGGCCGAGGTGCCCGGCCAGGTGTGCCCGCCGTCGGTGACCGTGTAGGAGACGACCTCCGCGCCCTGGGCGCAGCCCTGGTGGGTCGTGCGCTGGACGTGCTCGGTGACCTGCTCGGTCGCCGTCTCGGTGCACTGGTCGAGATCGGCCCAGCTCTGGACGGCGGTGGCGACGTCGTAGCCCCAGCGCGGATCGCTGTTGCCGTTGTAGGGGTTGACCAGGTCGGCCGTCCCGTGGAAGGTCATGACTGACACGCCCTGAGCCGCGGCGCACTCGGTCGTGTCGACGGCGGCGGGGTCCTCGGCGCTGGGGCGGCCCGCGCGCAGGCCCGCCACCGGGGCGATGGCGGCGATCAGGTCGGGCCGGGCGCAGGCCAGGGCGGAGGCCATGCGGCCGCCGCCGGAGAAGCCGGTGACATAGACGCGCTGCGGGTCCGCGCAGCTCTCAGAGGTGAGCTCCTCGATGACTGCGGACAGGAAGGCGACATCGTCGCGCGCGTCGTCGGGCGGGAGCTGGCCGGTGGTGGTGGGGACGCCCGGGACGTTCCAGGCCCAGTTCCCGTCCGCCAGCGGACTGCTGGTCGTCATGGCGATCGCGGCGGACGGCTGCGCCACGATGAAACCGGTCTCGTCGGCGTCGGCGACGGCGTCCAGCTCGGAGATGGTGGCCTGGAAGACGCCGTTGGAGTCCGAGCCGTGCAGGTCCATGACCAGGGGCAGCGGGGTGGCGGGGTCGGCCGTCTCGGGAACGTGCACCCGCACCGGGTAGGAAATGCCGTCGAAGTCGACATCGACGGTCTGGGTCCCGCTGAGCACGCGGCTGCACTGCGTCGTGGCCGGGGCCGTGGCGGCCGGCGGGGCCTGGGACTCGCTGCTCTCCGGCGGCTCGGGGCTGGGGGTGGAGGCCGCGGGCTGCGTGGTGGTGCGCTGCAGGAACGTCGTCGCGGCGAGGAGCGCGGCGATGATGACGAGGGCGAGGCCTCCGATGAGGAAGGGACGACGTGACATGAGGTCTTCCTTGTCCGCCGGGGCTCCTGGCTACGGCTCGAGAATGGGCGGGGGACGGTCCGTGCAGACCCACCTTCCAGTGGACGAACCCGTCCCAGGGGCACGTCGAGATTATAACGACGGGGTCTCTGCGGCCGTGACGGGCCGCGCCAGCACGTGTGCGCGAGCCCACGGACCCGGCGGCGCGAGGCGGGCTCGGGCACTGGTAAAGTTGCCGCGCCGTCGATCGGCCGCGGACGTGTCATGCCCGGGAGGACCAGCCCCGGCGCTCCGCGCAACGAGAGTCAGGAGCCGCAGTGTCGATTTCCGCCAAGCGCAAGCAGGAGCTCATCGCCGAGTACGCCACCCACGAGGGCGACACGGGCTCCCCGGAGGTGCAGGTCGCCGTCCTGTCCGAGCGCATCGCCAACCTCACCGAGCACTTCAAGACCCACACGCACGACCACCACTCGCGCCGGGGCCTCTACCTGCTCATCGGTAAGCGCCGTCGTCTCCTGGACTACCTCATGAAGGAGGACATCGAGCGTTACCGCGCGCTGATCGCCCGCCTCGGCATCCGCCGCTGACGCGCCCGCGCCGCCCGCTGCCTCCCCGCCCTCGGCCGAGACCGGTCGTTTCCTCGTCGAGGCCGGTTCAGGAGTTCTGCGGGCGCCTTGCCTGCGGCCACGCGGACGGCGACGACGGGCCGGGCAGGACTGGCGCGCGCCAGCACCCCGGATGAGGAGGATGATCATGGACATTGTCGACGGGCGCCGCGACGGCGCGCAGGCGGCGGGAGCGGACCGCCCCGGGGCGCGGGCCTCCGGCGGCGGGTCCGGGACGACCGCCCCGCAGACCGCCGTCGAGGGGTCCACGACGCCGCGGCGCTCGTTCGCGCAGGCCGGGATCCGGCTCGACCGCAGCCGGTTCGCGGACGTCCTGTCCGCCTGCCTCGGCCCGTCGGCGGCGATCCAGGACGCGTGCGCGCAGATCGTCCTGGACGCCCCCCGGTGGTTCGTCGACTTCGACGCCGGCACCCTGTCCTTCGGCGAGGACTCCTACCCGGTGCAGCTCCTGGGCAGCGAGTCCTTGGCCGACGGCACGTGGATGTGGGGGTGGAACAATATCAACGGCTTCCCCGCATCCGTCCTGAAGGTGGCCGAGTGGGTCCGGGGCCTGGGCCGCGAGTGGGGCCTGAAGGAGCTGACCACCGACTGCTTCCCGCTGACAGAGGGGCTCAGCGGCCCCGGGCTCGCCGCGGTCGCCACCGTGCTGGCCCCCGGGTCCCTGTGCTACTACCGGGGCCCGCACGACGGCGGGGCCGTGCTCCTGGCCTTCTCCGGCCTCCCGAAGAGCGTCTTCGCGCCGGTCGACGCGGTCCGCTTCGCCCGCATCCTCGCCGACTGCCTCCAGGTCCCCTGCGACCACCGGATTCTCACCGAGAGCTTCCTGGCCTGGAACGGCACCGCCTACCGGTGGGAGGGGCGGCGGGTCATCGCCCGCTTCCCCGCCGAGATGGTCATCGAGTTCGACGAATCCGGGCGCCTGACGCGGATCGCGACCGCCTGAGGGGGCCGGGCCCGTCCTCCGGCCGGGCCCGGCCGGGCTCACGGCGCAGGCCTCACAGCAGCGAGCGGTAGAGGGCCTCGATGTCCTCGCGGGTCGCCGGGCGCGGGTTGCCCGGCGTGCACACGTCGTTGAAGGCGTCCTCGGTCAGGGCCGCGACGCCGGAGGCGTCCACGCCGACCTCGGAGATCCGCGTGGGGTTGCCCAGGTCGGCCGTCAGCGCCGCGACGGCCGCCACGGCGGCGGCTCGGGCGTCGGCCAGCTCCATGGCGCGGGCCCCCGCCACGCCGAAGGCCTCGGCGATGTCGCGGTACTTCTCCCCGGTGAACTCGGCGTTGTAGGCCATGACGGGTGCGAGCAGGATGCCGTTGGCCACCCCGTGCGGGGCGCCGTAGCGCCCGCCCAGGGGGTGGGCCATGCCGTGGACGAGGCCCAGGCCGACGTTGGAGTAGGCCATGCCGTTGATGTAGGCGGCCAGGCCCATCGCCTCGACGGCGTCGGGGTCGCCGTCGGCCGCGGCGCGCAGGCTCCTCGCGATCATCTGGATGGAGCGCAGGCACAGGGCGTCGCTCAGCTCCCAGGCGCCGGGGGTGATGTACCCCTCGATGGCGTGGGTCAGGGCGTCCAGGCCGGTGGCGACCTTCAGGGAGCGGGGCATGGCGTCCATGAGGTCGGGGTCGACGACGGCGACCACCGGGATGTCGTGCGGGTCCACGCACACGAACTTGCGCTTGGCGGCGGTGTCGGTGATGACGTAGTTGATCGTCGTCTCCGACGCGGTCCCGGCGGTCGTGGGCACGCCGATGATCGGCACGCCCGGGTTCTTCGTGGGGGACAGGCCCTCCAGGCTCAGCACGTCCTCGAACCCGGGGTTGGTGGCGATCACCGAGATGGCCTTGCAGGTGTCCTGCGGGGAGCCGCCGCCCAGGCCGATGAGGATCTGGGCGCCCGAGGCGCGGAAGGCGGCCAGGCCCGACTGGACCTTCTCAATGGGCGGGTTGGGGACGACGTCGGAGAAGATCTCCCAGGCGATGCCGGCGGCGTCGAGCAGGTCGGTGACGCGGGCCGCCGTCCCGTTGCCGGCCAGGACCGGGTCGGTGACGACGAAGGCCCTGGTCAGGCCGCGGCCGGTGATCTCCGCGGGGATGGCGGAGATGGCGCCGCGGCCGAAGTGACCGGTCTGGTTGAAGATCATGCGGTGGGTCATGACGGTCTCCTTAACGTGTCTTTTGAGCGTCTGCAGCCTCTGCGGCTCGTCGTCTCTCGGGCGGGGACGGCGCCTCCGGCCCGATCCGGACGGTGTGGTATGCCCACCATCACATGCGGGGCGGCCCGCGGGGCAGGCCCGAAGGTCCCTGGCTGTCGCGGCCGCGGGGCCCTACGGGGGCGGAGCGCCGGGCCCGGCCCGGTTCGCGTCCCATATCACGCCGTCACGGCGGCGCCTTCACGCCGATACCGGTACCGCCACGGTAGGATCGCCGTGCCCGTATGTGTGCGCGTGACTGCGATATCAGGGATATCAGGGCCGCACGCGCCGAGGACCGGTGAGGACCGACGTCGATGTGGCGCCGCCCCTCCGGTGCGGGCCCGGGACCCGGGAACAAGCCGTGGCCCCGGACGGCAGGAGCCGTCGGTTTTCGGTGGTGGCCTCCGGATCGGGTCGCGTCGGTCGCGGCGCGGCTGCTCCGTGGGCCTCGATCGAAGACCGCGCTCCCGTCCCAGAGGAAACCTGAGAAAGAGACGCATCGCAGATGTTCATTGACGACCCCGAGGTCACCGCCGCCGAGGCAGTGATCGACAACGGCTCATTCGGCAGGCGCGTGGTCCGCTTCGAGACCGGGCGCCTGGCCAAGCAGGCCGCCGGAAGCGCCATGGCCTACCTCGACGGCGAGACGGCCATCCTGTCCGCCACCACCGTGGGCAAGCACCCCAAGGACCAGTTCGACTTCTTCCCGCTCACCGTCGACGTGGAGGAGCGCCAGTACGCCGCCGGGCGCATCCCCGGCTCCTTCTTCCGCCGGGAGGGACGCGCCGGGACCTCCGCCATCCTCGCCTGCCGGCTCATCGACCGCCCGCTGCGCCCCTCCTTCGTCAAGGGGCTGCGCAACGAGGTCCAGGTCGTCGAGACGATCCTGGCCATCGACCCCGACGACGCCTACGACGTCCTGGCCATCAACGCGGCCTCCATGTCCACCCAGATCGCCGGCCTGCCCTTCGCCGGCCCCGTCGCGGGCACCCGCCTGGCCCTCATCGACGGCCAGTGGGTGGCCTTCCCGCGCTACTCCGAGCTCGAGCGCGCCACCTTCAACATGGTGGTGGCCGGCCGCGTCCTGGAGGACGGCGACGTCGCCATCATGATGGTCGAGGCCGGCGCCACCGAGAACGCCTGGGGACTGATCGCCGCCGGCGCCACCGCCCCCACCGAGGCCGTCGTCGCCGGGGCCCTGGAGGCCGCCAAGCCGCACATCAAGGCGCTGTGCGAGGCCCAGATGGAGGTCGCCGCCCGCGCCGCGAAGCCCACCGCCGAGTTCCCGCTCTTCCTGGACTACTCCGACGAGCAGTACGACGCCGTCGAGAAGGCGGCCCAGGCCCGCGATCTGGCCGGCGCCATCGCCACCGAGGGCAAGCAGGCCCGCGACCTGGCCATCGACAAGGTGCGCGAGGAGGTCCTGGCCGACCTCGCCGAGCGCTTCGGCACAGAGGAGGACCTCAAGGCCCTCAGGGCCGCCTTCAGGTCCGTCACCAAGAAGCTCGTGCGCCACCGCACCCTGACCGAGGGCGTGCGCATGGACGGCCGCGGCCCGAAGGACATCCGCACCCTGGCCGCCGAGGTCGAGGTCCTTCCCCGCGTGCACGGCTCGGCCGTCTTCGAGCGCGGCGAGACCCAGATCCTGGGGGTGACCACCCTCAACATGCTGCGCATGGAGCAGCAGATCGACGACCTCTCGCCGATCACGCACAAGCGCTACATGCACCAGTACGTCTTCCCGCCCTTCTCCACCGGCGAGACCGGCCGCGTGGGCGCCCCCAAGCGCCGCGAGATCGGCCACGGGGCCCTGGCCGAGCGCGCGCTCGTGCCCGTGCTGCCCGGCCGCGAGGAGTTCCCCTACGCCATCCGCCAGGTCTCCGAGGCGCTCGGCTCCAACGGCTCGACGTCGATGGGCTCGGTGTGCGCCTCCACGCTGTCCCTGCTCAACGCGGGCGTGCCGCTGCGCGCCCCCGTGGCGGGCATCGCCATGGGCCTGATGCACGAGGAGATCGACGGCGAGACCAGGTGGGCCACCCTGACCGACATCCTCGGGGCCGAGGACGCCTTCGGCGACATGGACTTCAAGGTCGCCGGCACCCGCGACTTCATCACGGCCCTCCAGCTCGACACCAAGCTCGACGGCCTGCCCAGCGACATCCTGGCCGGGGCGCTCGGCCAGGCCCGCGACGCCCGCATCTTCATCCTCGACGTCCTGGCCCAGGCCATCGACGGCCCCGACGAGATGGCCCCCACGGCCCCGCGCGTCCTGTCCGTGCGCATCCCGGTGGACAAGATCGGCGAGGTCATCGGCCCCAAGGGCAAGATGATCAACCAGATCCAGGAGGACACCGGCGCGGACCTGACGGTCGAGGACGACGGCACCGTCTACATCGGCGCCTCCGACGGCCCGAGCGCCGAGGCCGCCCGCGACGCCGTCAACGCCATCGCCAACCCGCAGATGCCCGAGATCGGCGAGCGCTTCGTCGGCACCGTGGTCAAGACCACGACCTTCGGCGCCTTCGTCTCCCTGACCCCCGGCAAGGACGGCCTCCTGCACGTCTCGCAGATCCGCCGCCTGGTGGGCGGCAAGCGCGTGGAGAACGTCGAGGACGTTCTGAACGTCGGCGACAAGGTCCAGGTCGAGCTCGCCGAGATCGACCAGCGCGGCAAGCTGAGCCTGCACGCCGTCCTGTCCGACGAGCAGCTGGCCGCCGAGGCGGAGAACAAGGCGGCGCACGCCGGCGGGGAGCGGCGCGAGCGCCGTCCGCGCCGCGAGCGCACCGAGGGTGACGGCGAGCGCCGTGAGCGCCGTCCGCGCCGGCGCCGCACCCGCACCATCGAGACCTCCGACGAGGAGGAGTGAGCGTGGGCGGCCGGTAGCCGCGCACTGACGACGGCGGGGGCCGGGCGGCGCGAGGCGGCCCGGCCCCCCGCCCCCATCCCTTCTTTCGCCGAGATCGGTCCGGTTCCGGCTCGAGATCGGTCCGGTTCCGGCTCGAGATCGGTCCGGCGCGGTGAGCCCGCGTGCCCCGCGACGCCGCGCTACGCCGTCGGCGAGGAGAACCAGTCCGGTGGACAGCGCCACCGCCGGGCCCGTTAGGCTCGCCGGGTGACCAACCCAGCCCCCTCAGCCGCCAGCGCCTTCCGGAGCGGCGCCACCAGCTACTCCGAGGTCGATCTGGCGCGCGGCGCCGCAGGCGATCCCGGCACCGAGCTGCACCTGACCGACGACGGCGCCGTGCTGCGCCGCTCGATCCTGCCCGGCGGGGTGCGCGTCATCACCGAGTCCGTGCCCGGGCTGCGGTCGGCGAGCCTGGGCATGTGGTTCGGCGTCGGGTCCTGCGACGAGGCCGTCGGGCAGGAGGGATCGACCCACTTCCTGGAGCACCTCATGTTCAAGGGCACCGCCACGCGCTCCGCCCGCGAGATCGCCGAGGCCTTCGACTTCATCGGCGGCGAGTCCAACGCCGCGACGGCCAAGGAGCACACCTCCTACTACGCGCGCGTGCAGGGCTCGGACGCCATGGGAGCCCTCGACGTCCTGACCGACATGGTGACCTCCTCCTCACTCGATCCCGCAGAGGTCGAGACCGAGCGCGGCGTCATCATCTCCGAGCTGGCCGACGCCGCCGACGACCCCGCGGACATCGCCCAGGAGGCCTTCGCCCGCGCCGCCTTCGGCGACGACACCCCGCTCGGGCGGCCCATCGGCGGCACCTACGAGACCGTCGCCGCCGTGCCGCGCGACGCGGTGTGGGAGCACTACCAGCGGACCTACGCCTCCGACTCGCTGGTGGCGGCCGTCGCCGGCGCCGTCGACCACGACCAGGTCGTCGAGCGCGTTGCCGCCGACCTCGCCTCCGCCGGCTGGGACACCACCAGCGCAGTCCCGCCGCGCCCGCGCCGCTTCGAGACCGAGCCCGATATCGCCCTGGCCGTCCACGACGTGCGCATAGAGCGGGACTGCGAGCAGTCCCACGTGTACCTGACCTGCCAGGGCATTCCCGTACGCGACGAGCGGCGCTGGGCCATGAGCGTCCTCATCACGATCCTGGGCGGGGGAATGTCCTCGCG
This sequence comes from Actinomyces israelii DSM 43320, assembly GCF_000711965.1. GTDB lineage: Bacteria > Actinomycetota > Actinomycetes > Actinomycetales > Actinomycetaceae > Actinomyces > Actinomyces israelii. The sequence continues at coordinate 47,628 of NZ_JONS01000010.1, read as the reverse complement.
CCTGTTCCAGGAGGTCCGCGAGAAGCGGGGGCTGGCCTACACCACCTACGCCTTCGACGCCTCCTACGCCGGGACGGGAGCGCTGGGCCTGTACGCCGGCTGCGCCCCGCAGGCGGTGGACGAGGTGTGCGCCGTCATGGTCGGCGAGTTCGAGAGGCTCGCCGCCGACGGCGTCACCGACCGCGAGCTGGCCCGCGCCCGCGGGCAGATCCGCGGCGCCATGGTGCTGGGCGGGGAGGACTCGCTGGCCCGCATGGGGCGCCTGGGGCGCAGCGAGGTGGTCACCGGCCGGCTGCGCAGCATGGAGGAGAACCTGCGGCTGCTGGGCGCCGTCACCGGCGAGGATGTGCGCCGGCTCGCCGAGTGGCTCGTGAGGCAGGAGCGCGCCCGGGCCCTGGTGGGGCCGGCCCTCTGAGAGGCGGGCCGCCGGACCGATCTCGAGCCGGGGCTGAACCGATCTCGGTGCGGAACTCGACCGATCTCGGCGGGCGGGGCGGCTAGGCTGGCGGTATGACGATTCGCGTTGCTGTCACGGGCGCCGCCGGGCGCATGGGTTCCACTGTCTGCCGGGCCGTCGAGGAGGCCGAGGGCCTCGAGCTCGTCGCCCGCCTCGACGTGGGTGACGAGATCACCGCCGCGCACCTGGGCGGCGCCGACGTGGCCGTGGACTTCACCGTCCCGGCCGTCGCCGAGGCCAATGTCCACGCCCTCATCGACGCCGGCGTGGACGCCGTCGTCGGCACCACCGGCTGGACCGAGGAGTCCTACGCCCGCGTCCGCGAGCACCTCGCCGAGCCCGGCGCCGCGGGCCGCAGCGTCCTCATCGCCCCCAACTTCGCCCTCTCGGCGGTCCTGGCCATGAGCCTCGCGGCCAGGGCGGCCCGCTACTTCGAGTCCGCCGAGGTCGTCGAGCTCCACCACCCGGATAAGGTCGACGCCCCCTCCGGCACCGCCATCGCCACCGCCCGGGGCATCGCGGCCGCCCGCGCCGAGGCCGGCCTGGGGCCCGTGCCCGACGCCACGCAGGCCGATCCGCTCGGCGCGCGTGGCGCCGTCGTCGACGGCGTCCACGTCCACGCCGTCCGCCTGCGCGGGCTGACCGCCCACGAGGAGATCGTGCTGGGCAACCCCGGCGAGCAGCTGACCATCCGCACAGACTCCTTCGACCGCGCCAGCTTCATGCCCGGCGTCATCCTCGCCGTCCGGCGAGTGGGCGAGCGGAAGGGTCTGACCGTCGGCCTGGACGCCCTGCTCGACCTGTGAGGAGGGAGACCTCAGCGAGGTCTCCCCGGGAGCGGGTCACGGAAGAGCCTCGGCGCCTGCGTCTTCCCCCCAGTCGGTCCCACCCGGGGATGGGCCGGTGCGGGAGCCGAAGAGCTCCGCAGCGGTGACCCTGCGAGGAGCTCGCCAGGTTCTTGATGCCGCGCGCAACCCAGGCAGCCGGTCCTGGAGCGTGATCTCCTCGGGTTCTTCAGCGCTCATAGTGCGGCGGCCCAGCAGTCCTCGGTGATGCCGTCACCCACCGGCAGCGCGCGGTGGGAGCCGGTCGGCTCCAGGCCCGCGCCGGCGAGCAGCCGCGCCAGCGACTCGTCCCCGCGCACGGCCCACACCGTGAGCATGGCGGCGCCGTCGTCCCGGGCCAGGTCCACGGCCGCCGCGAGCAGCCGGGAGCCGTGCCCGCGGCGCTGGTGGGCCGGCGCGACACCGAGGGCTGTGACCTCGGCGGCCGCGGCCGGCCGTTCGGCTGTGCGGGAGGGATCGCTTTCGCAGACGCCGTCAGGGCCTTCGGTGGTGACCGCCTCCGTGGGCGCGAGCCCCAGCAGCCCGACGACGGCGCCCTCCGCGGTGGCGACCAGGGCGTGGTGGGCCCGGGTCGGGGGAGCGACGACCGCGGACTCCCAGCCGGCGGCGATGACCGGGGCGGACACCATGGCCCGCACGCCCTCGGGCAGAGGCCCGTCGTGGCCGGCGGCCAGCGAGGCGAGCATGGACGCCGCGTGGACCCGGCCCATGGCCGGCAGGTCGGCCTGCGCGGCCGCGCGCACGAAGCCGCCCGCCTCGGACGGGCGCGAACCGGCCTCCGGCGCCCCCAGGCCGTCGCGGTCGGCCCCGCCGCGCCGGCAGGAGGCGGCGTGCGGGCGGCCCCCGTCGGTGCGCGCGCGGAGCCCGCCGCGTGCGCCGGCCGGCAGGCCGGAGGAGGGGTCGGCGTCGAAGACGGAGTCGGGAGGCGTCATGGCCGCGAGCCTATCGGTGGGAGGGACGGGCCGTGGGGCCGCGCAAGCACGCCATCACCGCAACCGGCGGACCTGTGCCCGATGCGCCGGGCATCCCGCTCCCGAATTCGTCGGGGCCTACGGCCGATGCTCCCGACAGAGCCCCGTTACACTGCTGGCATGAGCGCTCTTCCGACTCGTCCCTTCGGCTCCGTCGGCGTCGCTATGGTCACGCCCTTCACCCCCGAGGGGGAGATTGACGTCGAGGCCGCCCAGGCCCTGGCCGTCACCCTCGTCGAGGACGGCGCGGACATGATCCTGCTGGCCGGCACCACCGGCGAGGCCCCCACCACCCACCTGCCCGAGAAGCAGACGCTGCTGCGCGAGGTGAAGGACGCCCTCGCCGGCCGCGCCATGCTCGTGGCCGGGGCGGGCTCCAACGACACCGCCCACGCGGTGCGCATCGGCGCGGGCAGCCAGGCCGCCGGCGCCGAGGGCCTGCTCATCAACGCCCCCTACTACAACCGCCCCAGCGCCGAGGGCGTCTACCGGCACATTATGGCGGTCGTGGAGGCCACCGACCTGCCCGTCATGATCTACGACATCCCCGGGCGCACGGGCGTGAGGATCACCGACGCCACCCTGGCCCGGCTGGCCGAGCACGAGCGGGTCCTGGCGGTCAAGGACGCCACCGGCGACGTCGAGCAGGGCTTCCGGCGCATGGAGGCCACCGGCCTGGCCTACTACTCGGGCGACGACGGGCTGAACTTCGCCTGGCTGGCCCACGGCGCCTCGGGCGTGGTCTCGGTCGTGGCGCACGCCGACGCCCACTCCTGGCGGCAGATGCTCACCGAGGTCGACGCCGGGGACCTGGCCGGGGCCCGGGCGGTCGCCCGCCGCATCCGCCCGCTGGTGCAGGCGATCATGGGCGGCGGCCAGGGCGCCGTCATGGCCAAGGAGGCCCTGCTGCTGCAGGGGCGCGTCCCCTGCGCCGCCGTCCGCCTGCCGCTCGTGCGCGCCGAGGCCGACGACGTCGCCGCCCTGCGCGAGGTCCTGGACGCCTCGGGGCTGCTGTGAGCCGGCGGCCGGGAGCAGGGTCCGCCGCACGGGCGCTCCACGTCTTCCCCCTCGTCGTTCCTCGGCCTTCTTCATCGCTCCCTGCCGGCTGACGCCTCTGGAGCTTTCCCATGGTGACTGAGTTCTCTGAGTTTTCTGAGTCCTCTGAGTCCTTGCCCGGTGTGCTCGAGGTGTCCGGACTGGAGTTCCGTTACTCGGCGCACGGCTCGCTGGTCCTCCGGGGCGTGGACCTGAGCGTGGGCGCCGGCGAGCGCGTGGCGGTGATGGGGCCGTCGGGGTCGGGCAAATCGACCCTGCTGCTGTGCGCGGCGGGCCTGTTGCGTGCCGGCGCGGGGCGGGTGCTGCTCGACGGGGTGGATGTGGTATCCGCTTCGGAGAGGATGCTGACGGCGATGCGCCGCGACCGGGTGGCCTTCATATTCCAGGACCTGAACCTGGTGGAGTCGCTGACGGCGGCCCAGAATGTGGCCCTGCCCGGGCTGATGGGCGGGCGGATGCGCTCACCCGGGGACGTGACGGGCGTGCTGGAGCGTGTCGGACTGGCCGGCCTGGAGGATCGTCTGCCGTCCCGGCTGTCGGGGGGTCAGCGGCAGCGGGTGGCGGTGGCCCGGGCCCTGGTGTCGCGTCCGGCGATGGTGTTCGCCGACGAGCCGACGGGGGCGCTGGACGTGCGGGCGGGCGCTGCGGTGCTGGGGCAGCTTGACCTGCTGTCCGATGCCGGCGGCGGGCTGCTGGTGGTCACTCACGACCCTCGCGTGGCCGCGTGGGCCGACCGGGTGGTGTGGCTGGTGGACGGGTGCACGGCGGGCGGGGTCTCCGGGGCGGGTGCCGCCCAGATTGCCGGGCACCTGGCCGACCTCCAGGCCCGGGTCGAGGCACAGTCCCGGGGCTGAAGGGGAGACACGGCCATGACCCGCATGAGCAGGAACAGCCACCGGGAGAGCCGGGACCGCCGAGGCCCGAGGAGGCGGCGGGACGGCCGAGACGCGGACGGTCGGTCCTCCGGTCCTCAGCGGCGGGCCCGGCGGAGCGAGCGGAACGGGGGCCTGCGCGGGCGGGTCGGGCGTTCCCGGGCCCGGTGGGCGGTGGCCCGGTCGATGCTGTGCGACCACCGGGTGCCCTATGCGGGGGTGGCGGTGGTGGTGGCCATGGCCTCGGCGCTGGTGGGCTCCCAGGTGCTGTTCTTCCAGGCCTCGCGCCTGTCGGGGGTGGACACGACCGGCATGAGCGCGCCCCGGGCCGTCTGGTTCCTGGGGCGGGTCTACGCCGGTCACCTGACGTCGGTGCTCATGCTGGCAGGCGGGGCGCTGGCGGCCCTGGTCCTGGTGGCCCAGGCCATGAGCGTGGCGGTCCAGGGGCGGCGCCGTGAGCTGGCGCTGCTGCGGCTGGCCGGGGCGAGCCCGGCCCGGGTGCGCGTCATGGTCGCCCGCGAGGCCCTCCTGCTGGGGCTGGCCGCCTCCACCGCGGGCGCCCTGGCCGCGGTACCGTGCCTGCGGCCCCTGGCGGGCCTGCTGGCCTCCCAGGACAACTGGGCTCCTGGTCACGTCCCGGCGGTCACGCCCTCCGGCCTGGTGCTCACGGTGGCGCTCATGACCGCGGTGACCGCGGTCGGGGCCCTGGTCGGAGTCCGCGGGGCTGCGCGGGCGGCCGCAGTGGAGGCGGTGCGCGAGTCCGCCGCCGAGCAGCGGCGGGGCATGACCCCGGCCCGGTGGGCGGTGGCCGCCGCAGGCGCCGCCCTGACCGCCTGGGTCTGGGCGGCCGGGCCCGCCCGCCTGCCCTGGGAGGCCGACGACGGGGTCGCCCTGTGGGTCGGTGGTGGTGTGGCGGTGGCCCTGTGCGCGCTGGCTCCCCTGCTGGCCGGGCCCGCGGTGGGCCTGGCCCGCCTGCCGGTGCGCGCCCTGGACCCGGGAGCGGGCCTGACCGCCTGGGCCCATGCCCGCACCGCCGCCCGCCGCGCCGGTGCCGTCGTCGTCCCCATCACCGCCGTGGCGGTCCTGGCCACCGTCCCGGTGATGGCCTCGAACCTCGGCTCCGGGCGCGACTACAGGGCCGACTACACCCTGTCCAGCCAGGTCGACGCCGCCCTCCACGCCCGGTCCGACCGCCCCCGGGACGACCTGGAGACCGCCTGGCGGGACGCCTCCGCCCTGCCCCAGGCCACCGGTGCCGTGCGCGCCAGAACCAGCTCCACCTCCTGGATGGTCGCCCCCGCCGGGGCGACCGGCGCCCAGATCCTCGACCGCGCCCGCCAGGAGTCCTTCCCCCTGACCACCCTGGCCCGCTATCAGGCGACCGTGACCGCTGCCAGTGACCCGACCGCCCTGGTGGCGGCCGCCGGCCCCCGGCTGGTAGAGGGCGAGGCCGACGACATCCACGGCACCGGAGTCGCGCTGCGCACCGATGCCACCCGGGAGGACGGCAGCGCCTACCGGGTGGGGGACTCCATCACCCTGCTGGGCGCCGACGGGGGCGAGGTCACCCTGCGGGTGGCGGCCCTGTTCGAGTACGGCTATCCCTTTGTGAGCACCCGCCTGCTGGCCGACGACACTGTCCTGCCTCCGGCTGCGGGCGAGCCGGTCACCGAGGACTGGTTCCTCACCGCCGCCCCTGGCGGCCAGGACCGGCTCCTGGCGTCCCTGGCTCGCGTCGCTCCGACCGGCGCCGCCGTCACCACCGGCCAGGGGTGGACCGACGACGCCATCGCCGCCGAGAGCAGGCGCGGAGCCTCCAACGACGCGACCCTCGTCGGCGGCGTCTGCCTGCTGGCGGCCGCCGTCATCATCCAGCAGACCCTGGCCCTGATCCGATCGCGCCGGGACGAGAGCCGGGTACTGCGACGCACCGGCGCCTCCCGCACCACCATCGTCCTCAGCGTCCTGACCGAGACCGCCGGCCTCCAGCTCCTCGGCCTGGCCATCGCAGCCGTCACCGTCGCCACCACCTGGGCCTGGCTCGCCTGGGCCCTGGTCCCCTACTACGACGACCTCACCGCACCGCCCGCCGTCCCCTGGACACTCCTGATCGCCAGCACCGCTGTCGCCCTCGTCGTCCCCCAGGTCGTGGCCCTGGGCGCAGCACTGCGAGTCGCGCCCTCCGGCACACCGCCTCGCGGTGCAGGTGGTGGCAACCGCGGGCCGCGGTAGCCGGTGGTGAGAGGAGCGCAGGGCCAGGGGCCGGCATCCGGCTGGCGCCTGGCCGGATTCCCCGGACCGATCTCGGCGCGGAACTGGACCGATCTCGAGCCGGAATACGACCGATCTCGGTGAAAAAGGGGCTGCGCCGCCCGCGGGCATCACCTAGCCGATAGGCTCTGCGATCGTGTGATCCGCTCGCGCACGACCCGGCGCAGCACCTTGCCGATCGCGCTGCGGGGCATCTCGTCGATGATCTCCAGGTAGCGGGGCAGGGCGTAGTGGGGGAGCGCCCGCTCGGCGTGGGCGCGCACCGCCTCCAGGGTGACGGCGCCCGCGGGAGCCCCGTCCTCCAGGACGACCGCGGCGCACACGAGCTCGCCCCCGGCCCCGCTGTCCAGCCCCACGACGGCCACGTCCGCCACTGCGTCCATGTCCCGGATGGCCGCCTCCACCTGGGAGGGGTAGACGTTGAACCCGCCGGTCAGGATCAGCTCGCGCCTGCGGTCGGCCATCCACAGGAAGGAGTCCTCCCGGCGCACCATGTCCCCGGTGCGCAGCCACCCGCCGGGCAGCACGGCAGCCGCCGTCGCCTCCGGCTCGCCCCAGTAGCCGGCGAAGACCTGCGGCCCGCGCACGAGGAGCTCTCCCGGCTCGCCGTCGGGCACCTCCCGGTCCGGGTCCGGGTCGTCGGGGTCCACCACGCGCACGTCCGTGGAGGGGAAGGGCAGGCCCAGCGCCCCCAGGCGCCGGCTCGGCCCCATGGGCGTGCCGGCCACGATCGGGCTCGTCTCGGTCATGCCGTAGCCCTCGACGAAGAACCCGCCGGTGGCCGACTCCCACTCGGCGCCCACGGCCGGCGGCATCGGGGCGGCGCCGCACACCCCGTAGCGCAGCGTGTCCAGGGCCACTCCCTTCTTCTGCGCGCCCCGCAGGATCCGCTCGAACATGACCGGCACCCCCACGAAGAAGGTGATCGGCCGGCGCCGGTGGGCCTCCAGCACCTGGCTGACGGAGAACTTCGGCAGCATCACCTGCGTGGCCGCCTTCTGCACCGCGCAGAACAGGTTGAAGGTCAGCCCGAAGGCGTGGAAGAAGGGCAGCAGGGCCAGGAAGGTCTCCGCGCCCTCGTGCAGCATGGGGACCCAGGCGATGGCCTGGTTGGTGTTGGCCCGCAGGTTGGTGTGGGTGAGCATGGCGGCCTTGGGCGCCCCCGTGGTGCCGCCGGTGTGCAGCAGGACCGCGACGTCGCCGCCGCCCGGGTACGGCCACGACGCCGGCAGCCGTGGGGCCCGGGCGACCTCCCGGTCCCAGGAGCGCACGCCGGCGGGCAGCCGGTCGGCCTTCATCGAGGCGCGCGTCTCGCGGGCCCGCGCCACCGGCAGGCGCAGGGCGGCGCGCAGCCGGACCGGCATGGCCGCCGACAGGTCCACCGAGAACACCGTGCGGCCCGACAGCGGGTCCGTCCCCTCCTGGCCGCCGGCCGCCGGGGCCGGGTCGAGGAGCAGGTCGATGCCCTTCTCCCAGACGATGACGACTCGCGCCCCGTGGTGGTCGAGCTGGGCGCGCACCTCTCGGGAGGGGGCGAGCGGGTTGTGCTCGGCCACGATCGCCCCCAGGCGCAGGGCCCCGTAGACGGCGATCATGTGCTGGGGGCAGTTGGGCATGATCATGGACACCCGGTCGCCCGCCTCGACGCCCGACTCGCGCAGCAGCTGGGCGGCGCGCTCGGAGGCCTCCAGGAGCTCGGCGTAGGTCAGCCCCGCCCCCAGGAAGTCCACGGCGCAGCGCTCGCCGTAGAACCGCGCGGCCGTCTCCAGCAGCTCGCTCAGCGGGGCGTCGGGCACCTCGATGACGGCGGGGATGTTCGGCTGGTAGTGGGGGCGCCGGTAGGCGTCTGAGTCAGCCGGGTCAGCCGGGTCAGCCGGGGCCACCGGGCCGGCTGGAACCGCGGGGCCCCCGGCCCCGGACGCGCGGGAGGCCTGCCCCGGCCGCGCGCCCCCGCCGGCGGGAGCCCTCACCCGGCGTCCCCGCGGGCCCGGCGGTCGGGCGGCGCGGGCCTGGAGGCCGTCCCGACGCCGCGCCTGCCCTCGGAGCGGGCTCCCGCCTCCCCGAGGCGCTCGACGATGGCGCTGGCGGCACTGGCCGACGCCGTGGCGGCCGCGCTGGCCGCCCCTGAGGCCGCCTCACGGGCCGCCAGCAGCTCCTCGCGCACCACCCGGCGCAGCACCTTGCCGATCTGGGAGCGCGGCATCTCGCTCAGGATGGCGATCTGGCGGGGCAGGGCGTAGTGCGACAGGGTCTTCTCGGCCCACGCGCGCACCTGCTCCAGGGTGACGGTCTGGCCCTCCTTGGGCAGGATGGCCGCCACCACCGACTCGTTGCCGCTCTCAGCGGGCAGCCCGACGACGGCGACCTCCTCGACCTGCGGCATGGAGCGCACGGCCGCCTCGACCTCGGTGGGGTAGACGTTGAAGCCCCCGGAGATGATCAGCTCCTTGCGGCGGTCGGCGATGACGTAGAAGCCGTCCTCCTCCTGGCGCACCAGGTCCCCGGTGCGCAGCCACCCGCCGGGCAGCATGACGGCCTCGGTCTCCTCGGGGTTCTCCCAGTAGCCGGCGAAGACCTGGGGGCCGCGGGCGATGAGCTCGCCGATGTCGCCGGGGGCGACCTCCCGCTCGGGGTCCTCGGGGTCGACGACGCGCACCTCGGTCGAGGGGTAGGGCACCCCCAGGGTGCCGGCGCGCCGCTCGGGGGAGATGGGGTTGCCCAGGATGATGGGGGAGGTCTCGGTCATGCCGTAGCCCTCGATAATGACTCCGCCGGTGGCCCGCTCCCAGGCCTCGGCGACCGCCCTGGGGTTGGGGGCGGCGCCGCACACGGCGATCTTGCAGCTCGACAGGTCGGCCCCGGTCGCCCGGGCGCGCGAGACAATGCGGTCGAACATGACGGGCACGCCGGGGAAGAAGGTCGCCGGGTGCCGCTTCCAGGCGGACAGGACCATGTCGGCGCCGAACTTGGGCAGGACCACCTGGGTGGCGGCCAGGCCCACGGCGCACAGCAGCGACAGGCTCAGCCCGAAGGCGTGGAAGAAGGGCAGGACGGCGTAGAAGGTCTCCTCGCCGGCCTCGCAGGTCCGGGAGGCCCACGCCAGGGACATCTCCGCGTTCGACCGGGCGTTGGCGTGGGTGAGCTTGACCGCCTTGGGCACCCCGGTGGTGCCCCCGGTGTAGAGCAGGACGGCGACCGCGTCGACGCCGGGCAGCGGGTGCCCGACGGGCAGCGGCGTGGCGGTCGCCACCAGGTCGTCGAAGGAGGCCACCCCGGCCGGGACCCTCCCGCGCAGCTCGCTGCGCCGGGAGCGGGCCGCGGCCACCGGGAGCCTCAGGGCCAGGCGGCTGGTCCACGGCAGCCCGCGCGACAGGTCGACCGCCAGGACCCTCAGGCCGGCCATGCCGGCGCCCTCGAGCGAGCCGGTGGTCTGGACCAGGCGGGCCAGGGACTTCTCCCAGGCGATCATGACCCGCCCGTGGTGGAGCTCGATCTGCTCGCGGATCTGCGCCGCCGGGGCCAGCGGGTTGTGCTCGGCGACGATGGCGCCGATGCGCCAGGCGGCGTAGGCGATGACGACGTGCTGGGGGCAGTTGGGCAGGATGACGCCCACGACGTCCCCGCGGCCCACGCCCAGGCGCCGCAGGGCCTCGGCGGCGCGCGCCACCTGCTCGCCGAGCCGGCGGTAGGTGGTGGCCTGCCCGAGGAAGTCCAGGGCGACCCGGTCGGGGAAGCGCCGGACGGCGTCGTCGAGCATGCGGGACAGCGGCTCGGTGACCGGGGCGACGACGCCGGGAACACCCGGGGCGTAGTGGGGGCGCGCGGGGGCGTCGGGGACGGCGGCGCTGCCGGTGGACCGGGGCTCGGGCGCGGAAGCGGCGTCGGACCTGCTCACGGGCTCCCCTTTCCTCGAAGGTGCTCCGGCCACGGCCGGGGGCGTTGATAGATGCGACCGTACGCAACCGTAACCTACGGTTGCGTAGGTCTGCAGGCGGGGGCGGCGGAGGCGCCTGTGTCGTCCCGCTCACGGCCGGCGGGCGCCCATGGGCGCCGCAGGCCCTCGGGCAGGGGACCGCGGGAGACCACCCGCAGCCGGCGGGTGGGCCGCGTCATGGCCACGTACAGGTCGCCGGGGCTCGCCCCGCCCACGACGGCGGGCTCCACCAGCACGACGACGTCGAACTCCAGCCCCTTGCTCAGCCGCGGCGCCATCACCGCCAGGCGGCTGCGCAGCACGTCCCCGCCGGGGGCCGCCAGCGCCCGCGCCAGCTTCGGGTCGTCCTCCAGGATCGCGGTGTCCTCCTCGGGCCGCGGGGTGATGACGGCGATCCGACCGCCGTCGGCGCCCACGGCCCGGTCCAGGGCGGCGGACTCCTCGCGCACCGCGGCGCGCAGGGCCCGGGCCCAGGCCTGCTCGTTCCGTGCGCCGTCGGCGCCGGGCCGGTCGAGCGGGTCGTCGACCGCCAGGCAGTCGGGCAGGTCGCGCACCGAGCGGACCGGGAAGACCGGCGGCTGCCCCAGGGCGGCCGCCACATCCTCCGCCGCGGCCACAATGGTGGCCGGCGTGCGGTAGCACACGGTCAGCGCCTCCTGGCGCAGGGGCGTGGAGGCGGACGGCCCGCCGTCCGCCTCCGCCGTGTCTGCCGTATCCTCCGCGACCCCGCCGGCTCCGCTGTCCCCGCCGGCTGTGCCGGGCGTGGCCGCCCGCGTTCCCAGCGCGGCCAGCACGTCGGCCCACGAGCCCGGGGCGCTCGGCCCCGAGTACTGCGCCAGGTCGCCGACCACCGTGAAGGAGCGCACCGGGCACCGCCTCGCCAGGGCCCGCCACGCCATGGCGCCGAGCTCCTGCGCCTCATCGACCACGATGTGCCCGTAGGTCCACGTCCGGTCGGCCCGCGCCCGCTCCGCCAGGGTCAGTGAGGGTCCGGGGGCCTCCACGCGGTCCGCCAGCATCTCGGCGCTCACCATGCCCTCGCCCAGGTCCTGGGCTGCGATCGCGTGGGCCGCATAGGAGACCAGCTCCTGGCGGCGGCGCGCCTCCAGGCGCGCCCGGTGCGCCTGGGCGTCCTGGCTCGGGCCCAGCAGCTCGGCCAGCTCGTCGATCAGCGGCACGTCGGCCGGGGTCAGCTCGGCGCCGGCGGCGCGCTCCAGCAGCGCCCGGTCCGCCGCCGTGAGCTCGGGCGCCAGGCGCTCCAGCAGGGCCGGGCGCGCCCACAGCCGCTCCAGGAGGCCCACCGGCGTCGTGGGCATCCAGCACAGGTTGATCTCGCGGCGGGCGTCGCGGGCGGTGCGGACGTCCTCGCGGATCCACGCGCGCGTGTCGGCGTCCGAGGCGTCCCGGTGGGTGGCGGCGGCGAGCTGGTCGGTCAGGCGCTCCAGCAGCCACAGCACGAAGGTCTCGCGCGCCAGGTTGTGGGGCCTGCCGGACCGGCGGGCCCGACCGATCGCCTTGCGCACGTCCTCGGGATCGAGCTCTAAGCGCGTGCCGTCCACGACAATGGGGCGCGGCGAGTCGGGCACGCGCTGCAGGTCCCGCACCGCCCGGCGCAGGATCGTGACCCACACCCGCCGGGACTTCACCTCTGCCGCCGCCGCCGTCTCCGCACCGCGGGCGCGAACCCCGGGAACCAGGTCCGCCGGGGTGGTGGAGACCACGCCGGTCTCGCCCAGCGAGGGCAGGACCTGCTCCACGTAGCGCAGGAAGGTGCGCGAGGGCCCCACCAGGAGCACGCCGGAGCGCTCCAGGCGCTCGCGCTCGGAGTAGAACAGGTAGGCGACCCGGTGCAGCGCCACCGCCGTCTTGCCCGTGCCGGGTCCTCCCTGGACGACGAGCACCCCCGTGCCGTCAGAGGTGACGATCCGGTCCTGCTCGGCCTGGATCGTCGCCACGATGTCGCTCATGCGCCCGTCGCGGGCCGTGCTCATGGCGGCGATGAGGGCGCCCTCGCCCTGCAGGCCCGTCGCCGCCGCCCGCCCGCTGCTCGCCGAGGCCGTGTCCAGGCCGCCGACGTCGATGAGCTCGTCCTCCACCCCCAGGACCGTGCGCTGCCGGGTCTCGATGTGCCGGCGGCGCACCAGGCCCATCGGGTCGGAGGCGGTTGCCTGGTAGAACGCCCGCGCCAGCGGGGCGCGCCAGTCCAGGACCACCTCGCGGTGCTGGGCGTCCCGCAGCCCGGTACGCCCCACGTAGTGCCGCCTCCCGGCGTCCGTGACCGGTCCGGCGGAGGCCGGGGCGGCGACGGCCCGCGGGTCCAGGTCCATCCTGCCGAACACGAGCCGGTCCTCGACCCCCTCCAGGGAGGAGATCAGGTTCGTGTAGTGCACGGCGTAGGCGTCCCTCTCCCCGCGGGACTGGTGGGTGCCGCTGCCCCCGCGGGCCTCCGTGGCCGCCAGGGAGCGCCTGGCCTCGGCCAGCTGGCGGTCGAGCTCGCGGTAGGCCAGGTCGACGACCCTCTGCTCGGAGGCGATCTCGCGCTCGCGGGAGGCCCCGACGGCGGCCCCCTCCGGCTGGGCGGGCGTGAAGGCTTCGGCGGGGGAGACGTGCGTGTGGCGGGGCTGAGTCACATGACCTCACTGAGGACGGCGGGCGGGCGCGGATGCGCCGGGGCTGTGCCGGCGAGCCGTCGGGCTCGCCGCGGTTCGCAGGGCGACTCATTATTCTCCTGACCGGATGTGTTCAACGACGTCGACGACGAAGACATCCAAGATGTGACACGATCGCCGTATCGGATGCGGCGCGGCCCCCCCGGGCCGAGGGAACAGGCCGCGGGCGCCGGGCGTTGCACCCGTTGGTGGTGCGGCTGTCGCCGGTGCGCCCAGCGCACCCGTGATGACCGTCATCGTGGTTAGGCGCCTCGAGCGCGAGAGGAGGAGCAGTGGGATCGCTGTACACCGTCGAGCACCCGGCCGGGGACCCGGCGTCCCCGCGCGTGCTCCTGCACCATTTCGACGGCGCCATGGACGCCGGGCACGCCGGCGCCCTCGCCATTGAGCAGCTGCTCATGACCCTGCCCCATGAGCGCATGGTCACCTTCGACGTCGACACGCTGGTCGACTACCGGGCCCGACGGCCCGTCATGACATACGCCACCCACACCTATGAGAGCGCGGTCGTGCCCGAGCTCGTCCTGGACCTCTTCCAGGACGACGAGGGCGAGGACCTGCTCGTCCTCCACGGGGCCGAGCCCGACTTCCGGTGGAACGAGTTCGTCGGCGCGGTCACGCACCTGGTGGTCTCCATGGGCGTGTCCCAGGCCGTGGGCATGACCGGGCTCCCCCTGGCGACCCCGCACACGCGCCCCACCTACGTCCACCACCACGGCAACCGGCCCGAGCTGCTGCCGGACCAGCCCGACTTCTTCGGCCGGGTCGAGGTCCCGGGCTCCATGGGCGCCTTCCTCGAGCTCCGGCTCGGGCAGGCCGGGCTCGACTCGCGCGGCCTGTCGGCCGGGATCCCGCACTACGTGGCCCGCGACGACTACCCCGCCGGGGCGGCGGCCCTGCTTGCCGCCGTCTCGGAGGCCACGGGCCTGGCCCTGCCGGTCGGCGACCTCGAGGCGGCCGCCAGCATCAACCGCGCCGAGATCGACGCCGAGGCGGCCGGGCAGCCCGAGGTCGCCGCCGTCGTCAGCGCGCTGGAGGCCCAGTACGACGCCGTCGCGCCGGTGAGCGGCGCCGACCTGGCGCGGGCCGTGGAGGTCCCCTCCGCAGACGAGATCGGTGCGCGCCTGGAGGCCTTCCTCCAGGCGGCCGAGGCCGATCCGGACGCCTGGCACCTCGACGACCGCCGGGAGGACTGAGGCACGCCCCGGCAGGCTGCGGCTGCGCGCCGGTCGTGAGCCGGTCGGGGCGCTGCCCGGACGGCTGCCGGCGCGCCGGTCCGCCATGATCGCCTCGACGACCACCACGGCCCTGGGCGCGTGGTGCGCCGGCCCGGCCCTGCCCGCCGCGATGCTCGCGCCGCGGCTGACCGGCAGACCGGTCTCGCCCTGGCCCACAGGGCGATGAGGCGGCGCCGGCGGGCCCGCCGCCCGCCTCTGACGGTCCTCTCTGACGGCCCTGCCCCGGGCGGCGCGGCCTCCGCCCGCTCGCAGTCAGGAGAACGACATGACCGAGAGCCCAACCGGGAGAACGACCGAGAGCATGCGGGCCCTGCTCGGGGAGCCCGCACGCATGGTGATCGAGGCGTGCGAGCGCCCCGCGCCGGGACCGGACGAGGCGGTGATCAAGATCGCCCGGGTCGGCGTGCGCGGCTCCGACACCCACGGCTTCGGGCCCTGCGTCCCGCCGGAGCCCGGCCGGAGCGCCGGGCTGGGCCATGAGCCCTCCGGCGTCGTCGTCGAGGTCGGGCGGGGGCTGGCCTCAAGGCCGGCGCCGCCGTCAACGCGCGGGAGGCCGACATCGCCGGGCGCATCCGCCAGATCGTCGGGCGCTACGGCGCGGATGTGGTCTTCGGGACCGCCGGGGCGGCGGCCACGGTCGAGCTCGGCCTCGCGGTCGTCAAGCGCCACGGGAGGATCCTGGTCGTCGGCACGGTGCCGGGGGAGGCGCCCGTCTCCTTGCCTCAAGATCAACCGCGAGATGACCATCCAGACGGTGTTCCGCTCCTGCAACAGCTGCCCGACGACGATCGCGCTCATGCGCTCGGGCGCCGTCAACGTCTCCTCGCTGGTCGACAGGCACTTCGACCACGCCGACATCCAGCCGGCCTTCGAGCTCGCCGCCGACGAGCCCGACGAGTTCACCAAGGCTGTCGTCGTCGACGCGGACCTGACCTGAGGGGGATGGGCATGACGCACCTCGACGCGAGGGGCTGCTCGGCTCGGCCAGGATCCTCGCCTTCGGGTCGATATTCAACAACCCACTGATCTCCGGGGGGCGGATGGCCTCGCTGTTCCGGCGGGCGAAGGCCACCGGTATGACGGTGTGCGCCGACATGGTGCCCAGTCGGGCGGGAGCCGGCCTGGAGGACATTGCGGAGGCGCTGGGGTGCGTGGAGTACTTCTTCCCGAACGCCGACGAGGCCGTCGAGCTGACCGGGGCCGACGACGAGCGCCGGGCCGCCGCCGTGCTGTCGGGGTCCACCAGCCCGACCAGCCGGGGCGGGGCGTCCGGCGGCGGCGAGTCGAGCAGCTCCCTCCTGAGCACCTCCGCGGACGGGACCATGCTGCTGGCGCGGCAGGACTCGGAGAAGCTGGAGATGTGCGCGATCTTCCTGGCCGTCTTGCTCTCGCGGACGAAGGTGCCCTTGCCCTGCCGCTTGATCAGCAGGCCGTGCTGGCAGAGCTCCTCAATGGCGCGACGGATCATGATTCGGCTCACTCCGTAGGTGGTGGCCGGCTCCGGCTCGGTGGGGATCTGCTGTCCCGGCCGGAAGTCGCCCGACGCGATGGCGGCACTCAGGGACTGGGCGACCTGCGCGAAGAGGGGCTTCGTGCTTGTCCGCTCCAGCGAGATCTCAGGGTTCGGCCTCGGGGCATCCACTCCGGGCGGCGCTCGGCAGCAGCAGCCCATGCCCGGGGCATCTCGCGGGCGGGGAGCGGTCGCCCGGCGCGGCCGACGGCGAGGAGGCCGGCAGCGGTCAGGACAGGGCCGGATCGGCGGCGCGCCAGGTGCGCGCGGGCAGCGGCAGGCGGCGCACCGCCCGCTCGACGGCGTCGGCCTCGCGGGCCGTGAAGGGCGCGTCGCGGGCCACGATCACGAGGTTGCCCCGTCGTCGGCCCCGGGCGACCGCGGCGTCGGCCACCGCCAGCACCCCGCCGAAGACCCGCTGCGCGACGGCGAGCTCGCCGGCGACCGTCCGACGCGGCCCGCCGGGCGCACTGGCCGTGTTGGCCAGGTAGAGGCCACCGGGCGCCAGCGCGCGGCGGCAGGCGGCGGCGAGCTCTGGGGCGCGGCAGGCGGCCGGCACCTCGCCGTCGCGGAACACGTCTCGCACGACGACGTCCCACTCGCCCGCGCGCAGGTCCGCCGCCACCCGGGCCGCGTCCCCCACGCGGATGCGCAGCCGCGGGGCGCGCGGCAGGTCGAACCACTCCCGCACCCGCCGCGCCAGGACGGCGTCGATCTCCACCGCGAGCTGGGTCGAGCCGGGGCGCGTGGCGTCCCAGGCCCGCGCCAGCGCGCACCCCGCCGCGCCCAGGTGGACGGCCCGCACCGGCTCGCGCTCGCCGCGCAGCGCCGTGAGTGCCGCGTCCATCTGCTGAAGGTACTCGAAGTCCAGGTGCGCGGGGTCGTGCAGGTCGATCCACGACGACTCCGCGCCGTCCAGCAGGAGCAGGACCCCGCGGTCGCGCACCTGGAGCTCGGCGGTCGCCACAGATGTGCGCACCGGGGACGAGGGAAGCGCCCGCAGCGGCAGCGACGCCCCTGCCGCCCGGCCGGCCTGGCGGGCGCGCCCGCCAGGCCGGCCGGCGGATCCTCTAGCCGACCGCCTGGGTACCACAGGCCCACGCTATCGTGGATGCGACCGGGCGGGCCGGTGGCCCCCCGGCCGCGCGGCCGGGGCGGCCGTGCAGGCTTCGCAGGGCGCGCAGGACGGGAGGCGGTCATGAGTCGGTCCCCTCGCGCGCAGGCGGCGCGCCGCTCCTGGGGCGACGACGACTCCGCCACGCCGATCCTCCACGTCGACATGGACGCCTTCTTCGCCTCGGTCGAGCTCCTCGAGCACCCCGAGCTCGCCGGGCGCCCCGTCATTGTGGGAGGGACCGCGGGGCGGGGCGTCGTCTCGGCCGCCTCCTACGAGGCCCGGGTCTACGGCGTGGCCTCGGCCATGTCGATGACCGAGGCGCACCGGCGCTGCCCCCAGGCGGTCGTCCTGCCCGTGCGCCACGGCCTGTACTCCCGGGTCTCGCGCCGGGTGATGGACATCCTGGAGCAGGTCACGCCGCTGACGGAGAAGGTCAGCGTCGACGAGGCCTTCCTCGACGTCTCCGGAGCGCGCCGGCGCATGGGCCCGCCGGTCGCGATCGCCCGCTGGATCCGCGCCGAGGTCCGCGATCGCATCGGCGTGCCCGCCTCGGTGGGCGTGGCCGCCACCAAGTTCGTCGCCAAGCTCGCCTCCTCCCACGCCAAGCCCGACGGGATGCTGCTCGTGCCGGCCGACGCCACCCAGGACTTCCTCGACGTCCTGCCGGTGGGGGCGCTGTGGGGGGTGGGGGACAAGAGCGCCCGGGCCCTTCAGCGCTGGGGGATCCGCGACGTGCGGACCCTGGCCGCCACCGACGTGCGGCGCCTGGAGAAGATCCTCGGGCCCGCCGCCGGCCGTCACCTGCACGACCTCGCCCACGGCATCGACCCGCGGCCCGTGAGCCCGGGGCGCGAGGAGAAGTCCGTGGGGACCGAGTCGACCTTCTTCGAGACCATCACCGACCGCGCCCACGCCCGCCGCGTCCTGCTCGACCAGACCCACCAGTGCGCCGCCCGCCTGCGCGCGGGCGAGCTGCGCGGCCGCGTTGTCGTGCTCAAGGCGCGCGGCGCCGACTTCGTCACCGTCACCCGCTCGCGCACCCTGTCGGCTCCCACGGACCTGGCCCGCGACCTGTTCGCCGTCGTCGAGCGCCTCTTCGACGCCCTGCCCACCCCGGGGGGCGGCTTCCGGCTGCTGGGCGTCAGGGTCGAGGACCTGGCCCGCCCCGACGACGGCATCCAGCTCCTGCTGGACGACGACCCCCGGCGCGGGGCGCCCGAGCGCGCCGCCGACGCCGTGCGCCGGCGCTGGGGCGCCGGGGCCCTGGCCCCCGCGAGCCTCCTGGACCCGCCTGCCGGTCCGCCCCCGGGGGCCGCGGCCCCAGGATCGGCGCCATGAGTTTCCCAGATGCGACGCTCACCGATTATCCTGGAAGTGTCCGGAACCGCGCCGGCGCGGGCCGACCTGTCGCGGCGCCGCCACCGGAGCACGAGACTCGGGAAAGCGAGGTGCGCTGTGGCGTTGTCAGAGCGTGAGCAACAGGTGCTGCGCGATCTGGAGGAGCAGCTCCACGTCGAGGACCCGTCGTTGGCTCATACGATGGACAGCGCGGAGGTCCCCGCGGGGCGGGTCTCGCCGCGCCACGTGGGCGCGGGCGCCGCCCTGGTGCTGGTGGGGCTGGCCCTCGTGATCACGGGAGTGGCCGTGGGTCACTCGGTGGCCTCCATCTTCCTGGGCGTGGCGGGCTTCGGGCTCGCGGTGTGGGGCGTGACCCTCATGCTCACCCGGGCCGATTCCCCCGGCTCCCGGGGCTCGCGGCGCAAAGGGGCTCCCGGCGGGCGCTCCCCCGGATCGTCGTTCATGGGCCGCCAGTCCGAGCGCTGGGACCGGCGCCGCAGCCGCGAGGACTGACTTGAGGCCCGGCTGGGCCCCGACCCGGTCCTGAATCCCTCCACTTCCCTCCACCCGCAGCTCTTCGAGCCCCGTCACCCCCCGGTGACGGGGCTTCTTGTGCTTGACATCACGTCCGCGGCCGGTGGCGGCGCCACGCCGGAGGACGACCGCCGACCGGCTCCCCTCCACTTCGCTCCACCGCGGAAAACGGCGACTTCGTGCCTTCTGAGACGGGAGCGTGACGCGGATGCGACGCCTGGTGTGGGAGAAAAGGGAGGGAAGTGGAGTACTGTGGGGCCCATTGGATCGTCGAGGTGGGGAAGGAGGGATGCTCAATGTTCCTGGGCACCCACGCCCCCCGCCTCGATCAGAAAGGACGACTCATCCTCCCGGCGAAGTTCCGGGACGAGCTGGCCGGGGGAGTGGTTCTCACCCGAGGACAGGAACACTGCCTCTACGTCTTCACCGCCGCGGAGTTCGAGCGCATGTACGCCCAGCTGCGCGAGGCTCCGCTCGCCCAGAAGCAGGCGCGCGACTACGTGCGCGTCATGCTGTCGGGCGCGGACTCTCAGATCCCGGACAAGCAGGGGCGCATCACCCTGCCCGCCTCCCTGCGAGCCTACGCGGGGCTGAGCCGGGACCTGGCCGTTATCGGCGCCGGAGCCCGCGTGGAGATCTGGGACGCCGAGGCCTGGAAGACCTACCTGGCTGCGCAGGAGCAGATCTTCGCCGACACCGCCGAGGAGGTCATCCCCGGCTTCTTCTGACCATCGCTCCGCGGCCGCGCGCCGCGAGCACAACCGCATACCCGATACCCGTGCCGAGCACCCGCGGCCCCGTCCCGTGAGGTCTCCGCCCGCCGCAGCATCCGACGCCACTTCCCCGGCGCCGGAACACGCGGGAGGAGTCCTGGTGGGACAGGGCCGGGCCCGCCCAGCGGCTCGCGCCCGCTCGCGCACCATCCAGACCCGCAGGACCGACCAGGAAGGAGGAGGCGGTGAACGAGATCGGAGCAGCCGTCGACTCCGGTTCCGCCGGTCGCCCCGGGGCCGCCCCGGCGGCTCGACCCGGCGCCGGGCGGGCAGCCGAGCTCCATGCGCCCGTCCTCCTGGACCGCTGCCTCGACCTGCTCGCACCGGCCCTGACCGGGGCGGGGGCGCCCGAGCGCCCCGTCCTCATCGACTGCACGCTCGGCATGGGCGGGCACGCCGAGGCCGCTCTGGAGCGCTTCGGTACCCTCGCGGTCGTCGGGATCGACCGCGACCCCGAGGCCATCGCGCTGGCGTGCTCGCGGCTGGACCGCTTCGGCGAGCGCTTCCGCGCGGTGCGCACCACCTACGACCGCGTCGACGTCGTCGCGCGCGAGGCCGCGGGAGCGGCCGGACGGTGGGACGGCGTCGTTGACGCGGTCCTCATGGACCTCGGAGCCTCCTCCTTCCAGCTCGATCGCGCCGAGCGGGGCTTCTCCTACGCCCGCAGCGCTCCCCTGGACATGCGCATGGACCAGTCCGGCGGGCCCACCGCCCAGGACCTCCTCGACACGGCCGGGGAGCGCGAGCTGGCCCGCATCCTGAGGGCCTACGGCGAGGAGCGCTTCGCCTCGCGCATCGCCGCCGGCATTGTGCGACGGCGCGAGGCGGGCGACCCGGTCAGGTCCACCGACGCCCTGGCGGACCTGGTGCGCGCCTGCGTGCCCGCCGCCGCGCGCCGCACCGGCGGCCACCCGGCCAAGCGGACCTTCCAGGCGCTGCGCGTGGCGGTCAACGCCGAGCTGGAGCTGCTCGAGCGCGCCGTGCCCCGGGCGCTGAACTCCGTGCGGGTCGGCGGGCGCGTCGTCGTCGAGTCCTACCAGAGCCTGGAGGACCGCATCGTCAAGCGGGCCCTCGCCGCGGGGGCCTCGCCGTCGGCGCCCCCGGGACTGCCCGTCGTGCCCCGGGACGCCCTGCCCTATCTCGAGCCGGCCACCCGCGGGGCGGTCAGGGCCGACGACGACGAGCTCGCCGCCAACCCCCGCAGCGCGTCCGTGCGGCTGCGGGCCGCCACCCGCATCCGCCCCGCCGCCGAGGCCCCCGCGCCGGAGCCCGCCCCCAGACCCCGCCCCCATCCCGCCAGAACGCCCGCACAAGGAAGGAGAGGCAGATGAGTACAGCCGCGGCCCGAGTCCGCCGTCCACGTACCGACGACATCGCCCTATCCGGTCGGCGCTCCACGGCGCGCGACCAGGTCAAGCAGGTCAGGGAGCAGCCCCGGCTCCGCGTCGTCCGGGGGGTCGCCCCGGCGCGATCCACCCTGCCGTTTCTGCTGGTGGTCGTCGCGATCCTGGTGGGAGCACTGGCGGCATCCATGCTCCTGAACGCCAAGATGGCGGACACCGCCTACAAGATGAAGGCGGCGCAGGCCGAGCTCAACGTCCTGAACGACCACATCGAGACGGTCCGCTCGGACGTCCAGGAGGCCTCCTCGCCCGACGCGCTCGCGTCGCGGGCGGCCGCGCTGGGCATGGTCCCGGCCGCGGCCCCCGGCGTCATCGACCTGTCCAGCTCGACCCTGTCCGGCGGCACCGCCGCCACGGCGGACTCCAAGTAGGGACCCCGTGAACCCCAGCCGCCGTCGGGCCCTTCAGGTCATGGGCCTGGCCGGGTTCACCGCCCTGGCCGGCCGCACCGCCTGGCTCCAGGTGGTCGCCGGCCCGGAGCTCGCCGCCAGGGCCAAGGACGAGCGCACCGTCACCTGGGTCAACCGCGCCCCCCGCGGGGAGATCCTGGGACGTGACGGCACGGTCCTCGCCTCCTCCGCCGTCTCGTACGACATCGGCGTCAACCAGCTCAAGATCGCCCAGTACGAGCAGACCGAGGACCGCGTCGACCCGGCCACCGGCCAGGAGTCGCAGGCCGTCGTCGGGCACGGGGCGGCGGCCGCCGCCAGGCAGATGGCCGACATCCTGGGCGTGGACGCCCAGGAGCTCGGCGCCCAGATGGTCGGGGAGTCCCCCTACACGGTCATCGCCGAGGCCGTCTCGCCGGACACCTGGCGGCAGATCAAGGCGCTGGCCATCCCCGGCGTCGAGCCCGACCAGCGCACCCGCCGCACCTACCCGGCGGGGAAGGTGGCCGGCAACGTGCTCGGATACACCTATGAGGGGGACGGCCGCGTCCTCATCGGCACCGCCGGCCTCGAGCTGACCCAGAACGAGCAGCTCACGGGCGTCGACGGCGAGGGCAGCGTCGAGATCGGCAAGACCGGGGCCATCATCCCCACCGGCGAGCAGGAGGAGGTCGAGGCGGTGCCGGGGACGACGGTGCGCACCACCGTCAACCCGGACCTGCAGGCCATCGCGCAGGACGCCATCGACGAGGTCGTCAAGGCCCAGGGAGCCGACTGGGGGTGCGCGGTGGTCATGGAGCCCTCCACCGGCAAGGTGCTCGTGCTGGCCGACTCCAACGCGGTCAACCCGGCCGACTTCCAGGCCACCGCCGAGGAGGACCGCACCGCCCGCAGCGTCCAGGCGATCTTCGAGCCCGGCAGCGTCGGCAAGGTCATGACCTTCGCCGCCGCGCTGGAGGAGGGGGCGATCACCCCCGAGGACTCGTGGACCGTGCCCTACACGTGGACGGCCGCCAACGGGCAGACCTTCCGTGACTCCCACGAGCACCCGACCCAGAGCCTGACCACCGCCCAGGTGCTGGCCGAGTCCTCCAACGTCGGCACCGTGCAGATCGGCGAGAAGCTGCCGGCACAGGTGCGCCACTCCTACATCGAGCGCTTCGGCTTCGGCAGCCTCACCGGCATCGAGATGCCCGCCGAGTCCGCCGGGATGCTCGGCGCCGCCGAGGACTGGGACGACCGGACCAGCTACACCACCATGTTCGGCCAGGGGATCGCCGGGACCGCGCTCCAGGCCGTCCAGGTGCTGGCGACCGTCGCCAACAAGGGCGTGCGCGTCGCCCCGCGCATTATCGACGCCTGGATCGACCCCAAGGGAAAGGAGACTCCTCAGACCGCTCCGGAGGGGGAGCGCGTCATCTCCGAGCCCGCCGCAAACGCGCTCACGGAGATGCTCATCGGCGTCACCCAGGAGGGGGGCACCGCGGAGGCCGCCTCGATCAACGGCTACCTGGTGGCGGGCAAGACCGGCACCACCGAGATCCTCACCGAGGACGGCACGGTCGCCTCCTTCGTGGGCTTCACGCCCGCCCGCGACCCCGCCATCGCCGTGGCCGTCATCGTCTACCGCCCCCGGGACACCTACGGCGGCACGGTCTCGGCCCCGGTGTTCCGCAAGATCGCGCTCGCCACCATGCACTCCCTGGGCATTGCGCCCGATCCGTCCATCGCGGCGACCCAGGCCGCCGAGCAGGCCGACGCCGAGGCCGCCCAGGCCGCCCAGGCCGCCGGCGACCACGGCTAGCCGAGCCCCGGCGCGCGGGCCGCTCGGTGTGGGGGAGCGCACCCCGTGGCGGTCACCTGGGCCGTGACCAGGGCGTAGCCTTCGACCTGCGCGGTCCCCTGCACGTTCCGGCGGCGCGAGCCGTCACCTTCCGGCCACGATAGATTGAGGAACCATGAGCAACCACGCGTACGAGTCGGCTGCCGCGCTGCGTCCGCACCACAGCGCTCCGGTTACGGTGAAGGACCTCGCTACGCGCTTCGCGCTGCGCCCCGCCTCCGGGGCGGAGGCGCCCGACGGCCTGGCCGTCACCGGCGTCAGCGTCGACTCCGCGGACGTCGCCCGCGGCGAGATATTCGTCGCTCTGCCCGGCTTCACCCACCACGGCGCGCAGTTCGCCCCCGAGGCGGTCGCGGCCGGCGCGGTCGCGGTGCTCACCGACGAGGCCGGTGCGGCCGCGGTCCGCGCCTCGCTCCCGCAGGTGCCCGTGCTGATCGCCGACGACCCGCGCGCCGTCGCCGGCCCCCTGGCGGCCGAGGTCTACCACCACCCCGCCGAGCGCCTGACGGTCACCGCGGTCACGGGCACCAACGGCAAGACCACGACCTCCTACTTCAACGACGCGATCCTGACGGCCCACCTGGGCGGGTGCATGGTCGCGGGCACGGTGGAGCTGCGCGTGGGCGGCCTGTCGATCGAGTCCCCCCGCACCACCGTGGAGGCCCCCGTCCTCCAGCGCATGATGGCGCTGGCCGTGGAGGAGGGCGTGGGGGCCGCCAGCCTGGAGGCCTCCAGCCACGCGATCGTCCTGCACCGCCTGGGAGGCACAGTCGTAGACGTCGCCGGCTTCACCAACCTGCAGCGCGACCACCTCGACTTCCACAAGACCATGGAGGCCTATCTCGACGCCAAGGCCCTGCTGTTCACCCCCGAGCACGCCCGGCGCGGCGTCGTCTGCGTCGACGACCAGTGGGGGCGCCGGCTCGCCGACCGCATCGAGGGGGCCGGCCTGATCCCCGTGGACCGCCTGCGGGCCTACCCCGCCGACGGCGCCGATGGATCGAAGGCGGCCCCCGCCGACTGGTGGGTCAGCGACGCCGCCGTGTCCATGACCGACTCCGCCACCACCTTCGTCCTGCACGGCCCGGACTCCGAGCGCGTCGAGGCATCCTGCCCGCTGCCCGGTCTGGTCAACGTCCAGAACGCCGCCCTGGCCCTGGTGATGACCATGCGCGCGGGCGTCCCCGCCGACACCGCCGTGGCCGCCCTGGCGAGGGCCCACAACATCCCCGGGCGCATGCAGCGCATCACCCACCGCGACGGCGTGCGCGGGCTGTGCATCGTGGACTTCGCCCACACGCCCGACGCCCTGGAGCTCGCCCTCAAGGCCGTCCGCCAGATCACCCCGGGCCGCCTCATCGTCGTCTTCGGCTCCGACGGCGACCGGGACCGGGGCAAGCGGCCCATGCTCGGCGAGGTCGCCGCCCGCCTGGCCGACGTCCTGGTCGTCACCGACGAGAACCCCCGCAGCGAGGACCCCCAGTCGATCCGCGACGCCGTCCTGGCCGGCGTGCGCTCGGTGCGCCCCGACCTGGCCGACGTCGAGGAGATCACCACCTGCCGCGGCGACGCCGTGCGCCGCGGCGTCGAGATATGCGGGCCCGAGGACACCGTCATCGTCACCGGCAAGGGCCACGAGCCCTTCCAGGAGGTCGCCGGGAAGTTCATCCGCTACAACGACGCGCCCGTTATGCGCGCGGCCGCCGAGGCCACGTGGGGGCCGGTGACGCCCGCATGATCCCCCGCCCCCTGCCCCGCATCGCCTCCCTCGCCGGCGCCCCCGCCGGCAGTCTCGCCGGCGCCGACGACGGCGCCGCCGCCCGGACGGTCACCGATGTCGTCACCGACTCGCGCAGGGCCGGCCCGGGCGCCCTGTTCGTGGCCATCGCCGGTGAGCGAACCGACGGCCACGCCCACGTCGGCCAGGTCGCCTCGGCCGGGGGCGCGGCCGCCCTGGTGAGCGACCCCGGCGCCGCCCGCGCCTCCCTGGCCGCCGCGGGCCACGACCCGGACGCCTTCCCGCTCCTGGTCGTCCCCGACACCGTCGAGGCCCTCGGCGAGCTCGCCCGCGGCCACCTGGTGGACCTGCGCGAGCGCGCCGCCGCGCGGGGCGAGGCGCTCACGGTCGTGGCCGTGACCGGCTCGGTGGGCAAGACCACCACCAAGGACCTGGCCCGCCAGCTCCTGGCCGCGCAGGGGCCCACCGTCGCTCCCGTCGCCTCGTTCAACAACGAGGTCGGCCTGCCCCTGACCGTGCTGGAGACCGACGAGTCCACCCGCTACCTCGTGCTGGAGATGGGCGCCTCCGCCCCCGGGCACATCGCCTACCTCACCCGGATCGCCCCGCCGGACGCCGCCGCCGTCCTCGTGATCGGCCACGCCCACCTGGAGGGATTCGGCTCGATCGACGGCGTGGCGGCCGCCAAGAGCGAGATCGTCTCCGGCCTGGTGGCCACCGGGACCGCGGTGCTCAACGCCGACGACCCGCGGGCCGCGGCCATGGCCCGGCTCGCTCCGGCCGACGTCCTGACCTTCTCGGCCACGGGCGCCCCGGCCGACCTGCGGGCCACCGGCGTGCGCCTGGGGGACGACGCCCGGGCGGCCTTCGACCTGCACGCCCCCGGCCTGACCGGGTCCCGCCGCGTGCGCCTGGCGCTGCCCGGCGCCCACAACATCGTCAACGCGCTGGCCGCCGCGGGCCTCGCGCTCGCGGCCGGGGCGCCCGCCGGGGCCGTCGCCGAGGCGCTTGGCAGCGCACGCATCGAGAGCCCGCACCGCATGGACGTGCGCGAGGTCCCCTTCGACGGCGGCGGCATCCTGCTGATCGACGACTCCTACAACGCCAACATCGACTCCATGACGGCCTCGCTGGCCTCCCTGCCCGCCCTGGCCGCCGACCGGCGCCGCGTCGTCGTCGTCTCCGAGATGCTCGAGCTGGGGGCGTCCGAGGCGGCGGACCACGCCCGCACCGGCGAGCTCGCGGCCCGGGCGGGGGCGGCCCTGCTGATCACCGTCGGCGGCGGCGCCGCTCCCGCCGCGCGCGCCGCCGCCGCCGACGGCGTGCCCACCGTGGAGCTGCCCGACGCCGACGCGGCACTCGCCCTGCTCGACTCACCCGACTGCCCGCTGCGCGACGCGGACGCCGTTCTGGTCAAGGGGTCCCACGACTCCGGCGCCTGGCGCATCGCCGACCGCCTCAAGGAAGGCCTCAAGGAGATGGACGCCTGATGACCGCGATCCTCGCCGCTGCCGCCGTCGGCATGCTCGTCACGCTGCTCGGCACCCCCTTGCTGATCCGCTTCCTCCACCGGCGCCAGTACGGCCAGTTCATCCGCGAGGACGGCCCCCAGGGCCACTTCACCAAGCGCGGCACCCCCACCATGGGCGGCCTGGTCATTATCCTGGCCACCGTGCTCGGGTACGCGGTCGCCAACCTCATCGAGCTGCGCCCCCCTCGCGCCAGCGGGGTGCTGCTGCTCTTCCTCGTCGTGGGACTGGGCCTGATCGGGTTCCTCGACGACTTCGAGAAGATCTCCAAGGAGCGCTCGCTGGGGCTGCGCGCCTGGCAGAAGATGCTGGGGCAGGCGCTCATCGGCATCACCTTCGCCGTGGTGGCCCTGTGCTTCGCCGACCGCTACGGGCTGACCCCCGCCTCCACCCGCGTCTCCTTCGCGCGCGACACGAACCTGGACCTGGCCTTCGCCGGGACGGCGGCGGGCCTGGCCCTGTTCGTCCTGTGGGCGAACTTCCTCATCACCGCCTGGTCCAACGCCGTCAACCTCACCGACGGCCTTGACGGGCTCGCGGCCGGCTCCTCGGCCATGGTCTTCGCCGCCTACACCCTCATCGGCGTGTGGCAGACCAACCAGTCGTGCGCCTACGGCCATCCCGACGTCGTGGCCACGCTGTGCTACCAGATCCGCGACCCGCGCGACCTGGCCATGATCGCCGCCGCCCTCATGGGCGCCTGCTTCGGCTTCCTGTGGTGGAACGCCTCCCCGGCCAAGATCTTCATGGGCGACACCGGCTCCCTGGCCCTGGGCGGGGCGCTGGCGGGCCTGTCGATCCTGAGCCGCACGGAGTTCCTGGCCGTCATCCTCGGCGGGCTCTTCCTGGCCGAGGTGCTCAGCGACGTCATCCAGGTGGCGTCCTTCAAGTCCACGGGCAGGCGCGTCTTCCGCATGGCGCCGCTCCACCACCACTTCGAGCTCGGCGGATGGACCGAGGTCAACGTCGTCATCCGCTTCTGGATCGTCGCCGGGGTCTGCGTCGTGGTGGGGCTGGGCCTGTTCTACACCGAGTACCTCGTGTCGTGACCGGGGCGCCGCGCACACCGTCTTCCTCACAACCGCTTCGCACGACCCCAGGATCGAGACCGCCAGTGACCACCGCCGACGCCATCACGCTTAAGGACCTGGCCGGGGCGCGTGTCGGCGTCGTCGGCGCCGGCCGCACCGGGCTCGCCGTCATCGAGGCGCTGACCGGCCTCGGCGCGCGCATCCACCTGCTCGACGCCCGCCGGGACGCGGCCGACGCCGTGACGGCGCCGCTCGAGCGGGTCACCCTCGGCGACGACCGCGCCCAGGCCGACGCCCTGGACCGGGCCCGCCCCGACCTGCTCATCGTCTCCCCGGGGGTGCCGGCGACCGGTCCGGTCCTCGCCCGCGCACGCCGGGACGGCATCCGGGTGTGGAGCGAGATCGAGCTCGCCTGGCGCTTCCAGCAGGCCACCCGCCCCGAGGTGCCGTGGATCGTCGTGACGGGGACCGACGGCAAGACCACCACCGTCGGCATGCTGGCCGCCATCCTGACCGCGGCCGGGCTCGATGCCCCGGCCGTGGGCAATATCGGCTCCCCCACCATCACCACCGTCCTTGAGGGCCGGGCCGACGCCATGGCCGTCGAGCTGTCGAGCTTCCAGCTCCACACCACCCGCACGCTCAGCCCGCTGGCCGCCGCCTGCCTCAACCTCGCGCCCGACCACCTCGACTGGCACGGCGGCATGGAGGCCTACAGGGCGGACAAGGCCCGCGTGTATGCGCGCGCCCGGCAGGCGGCCGTGTACAACGCCGCCGATCCCGCGACCCGGGCCATGGTCGAGCAGGCCGACGTCGCCGAGGGCTGCTGGAGGGTCAGCTTCTCGCCCGGACCGCCGGACGCGGGCCAGGTCGGCCTGGTCGACGACGTGCTCGTCGACCGGGCCTGGTGCACTGACCGCCCGCACCACGGACGCGAGCTGGGCACCTTGGAGGACCTGGCGCACCTGGCGCCGGGCGGGGAGGCGGGCCGCCTGCCCGCCCACATGGTCGCCGACGCCCTGGCCGCTGCCGCCCTGGCCCTGGCCCACTGGGCGGTCGCCCGCGACCCCGGCGCGGTCGCCCGCGGCCTGCGCGCCTTCACCCCCGGCGCCCACCGCATCGTCACTGTGGCCCAGGGCGGGGGCGTCACCTGGGTCGACGACTCCAAGGCCACCAACCCCCACTCCGCGAGCGCGGCCCTGACCTCCCTGCCCGCGGGCA
Organism: Actinomyces israelii DSM 43320; assembly: GCF_000711965.1. GTDB lineage: Bacteria > Actinomycetota > Actinomycetes > Actinomycetales > Actinomycetaceae > Actinomyces > Actinomyces israelii. Next base: position 18,889 of record NZ_JONS01000010.1, on the reverse strand, counting down.
CCGGCGTGTGGATCGTCGGGGGCGACACCAAGGGCGCCTCCTTCGACGACCTCGTGCGCGCGGTGCGCCCCGCCCTGCGCGGCGCCGTCGTGATCGGCAAGGACCAGGCCGACGTGCTGGCCGCCCTGCGCGCCCGGGCGCCCGGGCTGGCGGTGACCCGCGTCGCCGACGGCGACAGCGCCTCAGTCATGGACGGGGCCGTCGCGGCGGCCGCCGCCCTGGCGCGCCCCGGGGACACCGTCATGCTCGCCCCGGCCTGCGCCTCGTGGGACCAGTTCAGCTCCTACGCCCACAGGGGCGACCTCTTCGCGGCCTCGGTGCGCGCCCTCCTCGGCGGCGGGCGGACGGGGGACAGGCCATGATGGCGCGCTCGCACGGCCGGTCCACGCGCGGCAGAGCCCATCGCACCGGTGTGGCGCGGCTCGGGCGCGCCCGCAGGCCGGTGACTCCGCCCTCGGCCGAGACGACCCCGCGCCAGCGCTCTGAGCCTGCCCGCAAGCCGGCCCGCAGGCCGGCTGAGCCGTCCGCCGGGAGCCCCGAGGCCTCGACGACGCCGAGGACCTCGGAGGCCCCGGCGCCCCGCGGGCCGCGGCAGTGGTGGCACCGGGTGATGGGCGGCGACGGACCCCGGCCGGGCGAGCCCGCCACGCTGACCTACTACGCCCTGCTGCTGTCCACTCTCTTCCTGCTCCTGTTCGGCCTGGTCATGGTCTTCTCGGTCCAGTCGGTGACCGTGGCGGCCCAGGGCCAGGACGCGTTCACCGAGTTCGCGAAGTACCTCATCTTCGCCGTGGTCGGCCTGGCGGGCATGACCGCCGTCGCCCACGCCCCCGTGCGCCTCCTGAAGCGGATCGCCGTCCCCGCCCTGATCCTCGCCATCCTCGGACAGGTCCTCGTCTACGCCCCGGGCGTGGGCAGCTGCGTGGGGGGCAACTGCAACTGGGTGCGCGTCCCCGGCATCGGCACCATCCAGCCCTCGGAGTTCATCAAGCTCGCCCTGTGCCTCTACCTGGGGGCCATGGTCACCACCCGTCAGGACATCTTCCTGCCGGGGGTCGACACGTGGCGCAAGCTCGGGCGCCTGGCCGGATGGATCTTCGCCCCGGTGGCGCTGGCGGTGGTCCTCGTCCTGGGCGGCGGGGACCTGGGCACGGTCGTCGTGCTGGCGCTGCTGGTGGCCGGGGCCCTGTGGATGGGAGGACTGGGCCGGCGCTGGTTCGTGGGGCTCGGCGGCCTCGGGCTGGGCGCCTTCGCGCTGCTGTCCGCGCTCTCGTCCAACCGCCGCGCCCGCATCCTCGCCTGGTGGCGCCCCGACGACGGAGACATGTACGACGTCGGCTACCAGCCCAAGCATGGGCGCTGGGCGCTGGGCACCGGGAACCTGTGGGGCGTGGGCCCGGGCTCGTCGCGCCAGAAGTGGGGCTATCTCACCCAGGCCGACTCCGACTACATCTTCGCCGTCCTGGGCGAGGAGTTCGGCCTGATCGGCACGCTCATCGTCATCGCCCTGTTCGCCGTCATCGGCTGGTGCTGCGCGCGCATTATCAGGCGCTCCCGCTCCCTGTACGTCTCGGTGGTCACCGGCGGCCTCATGGCCTGGATCGTCGGGCAGGCCCTGATCAACATGAGCGTCGTGGTCGGCCTGCTGCCCGTGCTCGGCGTGCCCCTGCCGCTGATCTCCAAGGGCGGCTCCGCCCTGGTCTCGGTGCTCATGGGCATAGGCGTGCTGCTCGCCCTGGCCCGCAACGAACCCGGCGCGCCCGAGGCCCTGCGCGCCAGCGGAGCGGCCGTTCGCCGTACTCTTGCCGTGATCGCCCCCCGCAGGAGGAACCGTGCCTGACACCCATCTCACCGGTGCGCCCGAGGACGCCCCCGCATCCGCGGCCCGCCGCCCGCTGCGCGTGCTGCTCGCGGGCGGCGGCACCGCCGGACACGTCAACCCGCTCCTGGCCACGGCCGCCGCCCTGCGCGACCCGGCGATCGGCGGGGACGAGCGCGCCGAGCTCCTCGTGCTGGGCACCCGGGAGGGGCTGGAGGACCGCCTCGTGCCCGAGGCCGGCTACGAGCTCGCCTACGTGCCCCGGGTGCCGATGCCGCGCCGCCCCACCGGGGACCTGTTCATGCTGCCGCGGCGGCTGCAGAAGGCCGTGGCCGCCGCCGGGGAGGCCATCGGGCGCGTGGGTGCGCAGGTCGTCGTCGGCTTCGGGGGCTTCGTGTCGACGCCCGCCTACCTGGCCGCCCGGCAGGCGGGCGTGCCCGTGGTCATCCACGAGCAGAACGCCCGGCCCGGCCTGGCCAACCGCCTGGGCGCCGGCTGGGCGGCGGCGGTGGCCCTGACCTTCGCCTCGACCCGCCTGAAGGCCTCCAAGGGGCGCACCGAGGTCACCGGCCTGCCCCTACGGCCCGCCATCGGAGCCCTGGTGGCCGAACGGGCCGACGCCGAGGGGGCCGCGCGCGCCCGCAGCCGGGGCGCGGCCGCCCTGGGCCTGGATCCCCTGGCCCCGACCCTTCTCATCACCGGCGGCTCCCTGGGCGCCCAGCACCTCAACGAGGTCATCGCCTCCTCCCTGGCGCGCCTGCCCGCCGACCTCCAGATCCTCCACCTGACGGGGCGCGACAAGGACGCGCCCGTGCGCGCCGCCCTGGAGCGGGCCGCCGCCGAGGGCGAGTGCGCCCCCGACCTGACCGACCGCTACCACGTGCTGGACTACCTGTCCGCCATGGAGCAGGCCTACGCGTGCGCCGACGGCGTCATCTGCCGCTCCGGCGCGGGCACCGTGGCCGAGCTGACCGCCCTGGGCCTGCCCGCCCTCTACGTGCCGCTGCCCATCGGCAACGGCGAGCAGAGGCTCAATGCCGCCGACACCGTCGCCGCCGGCGGGGGCCGCCTCGTGCCCGACGGCGACCTGGCCGCCGACGACATCGTGTCCTTCACCGACCTGCTGGCCGACGCCGAGGCCCGCGCCGAGGCCGCCGAGGCCGCCGCCTCCACCGGGGTGCGCGACGCCGCCGCCCGCCTGGCGGCGCTCGTCCGCTCCGTCGCCGCCGGACCAGGGGCCGGTCCGCAGCCCGAGACGAGACCCGAGGCCGATTCCACCGGAGAGTCGGCGGACCAGGAGGCCGATTGATGCGAGTGATGACGACGGACGAGCCGACCGACCTCAGCGGGCGCGCCTTCCACCTCATCGGCGTCGGCGGCGCCGGCATGAGCGTGCTCGCCCAGCTCCTGACCGAGCGCGGCGCCACCGTCACCGGCTCGGACGCCGTCGGCGGCGACGCGTTCGACCACCTGCGAGAGCTGGGCCTGGCGGTCGTGCTGGGCCACGACGCCGCTCACGTGCCGCCCGGGGCCACGGTCGTGGTCTCGACCGCCATCAAGGAGACCAACCCCGAGCTGGCGGCCGCCCGCGAGCGCGGGCAGGAGGTCATCCACCGCTCCCAGGCGCTCGCCCTGGCGGCCCGGGGGCGCGACTTCGTGGCCGTGGCCGGGGCCCACGGCAAGACGACCACCTCCGGCATGCTCGCCCAGGCCCTGTCGGTGGCGGGGGAGGACCCCTCCTTCGCCGTCGGCGGCGTCGTGCGCGACCTGGGCACCGGCGCCCGCCTCGGCGCCGGCCGCGCCTTCGTGGCCGAGGCCGACGAGTCCGACCGCTCCTTCCTCAACTACGACCCCTACCTGGCGGTCGTCACCAACGTCGAGCCCGACCACCTCGACAGCTACGGCACCCCCGAGGCCTTCGAGCGGGCCTTCCTCGACTTCGCGTGCAGCATCCGGCCCGGCGGCAGGCTCATCGTGTGCACCGACGACCCCGGCGGTGCGCGCCTGGCGCGCGCCGCGGTCGACCGGGGCGTGCTGACGACGACCTACGGCACCGACGGCGCCTGCCCGGGGGAGTCGGGGGGCTGCTGCGGCGGGGCCCATCGTGCCCACGCGCGCGTGGAGATCACCGAGCGCCGCGCCGGCGGCACCAGCGCGCGGCTGACCCTGTGGAGCGGCGAGGCGGGCCCGGCGACGCGGCAGGGCCCGGCGCGCCCGGAGGAGCGCACGGTCACCGGTCCGATCCGCCTGGAGCTCGCCCTACCCGGCGACCACGTCGCCCTGGACGCCGCCGGCGCCTGGGCCGCCGGGATCGAGCTGGGCGTGGCCCCTGAGGCCATGGCCCGCGCCCTGGGCGCCTTCGGCGGGACCGGGCGCCGCTTCGAGGTGCGCGGGGAGGCGGCCGGGGTGCGCGTCATCGACGACTACGCCCACCACCCCACCGAGATCGAGGCGCTGCTGACCGCCGCCCGCGAGGTCGCCGACGCCCGCGGCGGCCGCGTCCTGGCGCTGTTCCAGCCGCACCTGTTCTCCCGCACCCGCGCCTTCGCCGACCGCTTCGGCGTCGCCCTGGGACACGCCGACGTCGTCGTCGTGACCTCCATCTACCCCGCGCGCGAGACCCAGGAGGACTTTCCGGACGTCACCGGCGCCACCGTCGCCGACCGGGTCGAGGGCGCCCGGTACATAGCGGACCACGACCGGGCCGCCCGCGCCCTGGCCGATGCCGCCCGGCCCGGCGACGTGGCGCTGACCATCGGCGCCGGGGACGTCACCCGGCTCGGCCCCGTGATCCTGGAGCGGCTCGGCGCCCGTCAGGACGGTGCGGCATGAGGAAGCCGAGGGCCCCGCGCCCCGAGGTCCCCGACCCGCAGGAGGTCCCCGAGGCCGCCTCCGGCGCGGACGGCGCCCCGACGCCTGGCCGCGACCTCGTGGCCAGGCCCGTCCCCGGGGCGCGCTCCGAGGGCGCCCTGGACGTCTTCGGTCGGCGCGCCGGGGCGGCGCGCGCCGACCGGCGCGACCGCGTGGTGTCCACCGGGCTGACCGACCGGCTCGCCGAGCGCCGCCGCGCCGACCGCGCCCTGCTCCTGCGCCGTCTGGCGTGGACCCTCGCTGCTGCGGCCGGCGCGGCCGCGGGGGTGTGGGCGCTCGCCTACTCCCCCCTGCTCGCCCTGCGCACCGGCGACGTCACGGTCTCCGGGTCCGACGGGAGCGTCGAGGCCGCCGACGTGCAGGAGGCGCTGTCCGGGCACGCGGGGACGTCGCTGGTGCGCCTGGACGTGACCGAGCTCGGCGACGAGGTCGCCGGCGACCTGGTGCGTGTGAAGTCGGCCGCCGTGACGCGGTCGTGGCCCCACGGGCTCGCCGTCGCGCTGACCATGCGGGTGCCGGTGGCGCAGCACAGGACCGAGACGGGCTACGAGATCCTCGACGGGGAGGCCGTCGTCCTGGGGACCGCCGAGCAGTCCCAGTCGGGCCTGGCCGAGATCACGGCCGACAGCGAAGCGGCGCTGACGCAGGAGCAGGTCGGCGCCGTCGCCGAGGCCGTGGGCAGCCTGGACACGCAGACCCGCCAGCAGGTGGCCTCGGGCAGCGCCACGACCACCGGGCAGGTCACCCTGGTGCTCAGCTCGGGCGCCCGGGTCGTGTGGGGGGACAGCGCGGACTCGGCCCTCAAGGCGGAGGTTCTCGCCGTCCTGCTGGGGCAGCCGGCCTCCACCTACGACGTCTCGAGCCCGCACAGTCCGACGACGTCGGGAGGGGGCTGAGTGTCCGGGGCACGAGTCGTGGGACTCGCGCAGAAACACGCCGAGCGCAAATGCGACGGCGCCGCGCGAGAGCCCCATAGCGTTGCCCATGTCATCGTCAGAATGACATAAGTATAAACCTTAACTTGAGGTTGAGGGTTGAGGGAGTCCCACGGGGCTCGGCACGAACTCGCGGAGGCAGACAGTGGCGGAATCGCAGCACTACCAGGCAGTCATTAAGGTGGTGGGCGTTGGCGGTGGCGGCGTCAACGCCGTCAACCGCATGATCGAGGCCGGACTGCGCGGCGTCGAGTTCATCGCCGTCAATACCGATGCCCAGGCCCTGCTCATGTCGGACGCCGACACCAAGCTCGACATCGGCAGGGACCTGACCAGAGGGCTGGGCGCCGGAGCCGACCCCTCCATCGGCCGCAAGGCGGCCGAGGACCACGAGGACGACATCCGCGAGGCCCTCGAGGGGGCCGACATGGTCTTCGTCACCGCCGGCGAGGGCGGCGGCACCGGCACCGGCGCGGCGCCCGTCGTCGCCAGGGTCGCCCGCGAGCTGGGGGCTCTGACCATCGGCGTGGTCACCCGGCCCTTCATCTTCGAGGGGCGCCGTCGCGCCGCCCAGGCCGAGGACGGTGTCGCCAACCTGCGTGCCGAGGTTGACACCCTCATCGTCATCCCCAACGACCGTCTTCTCCAGATCGCGGACCGGAACATCAGCGTCGTCGACGCCTTCAAGCAGGCGGACCAAGTGCTCCTCCAGGGCGTTCAGGGCATCACCGAGCTCATCACCACTCCCGGCCTGATCAACGTCGACTTCAACGACGTCAAGTCCGTCATGCAGGACGCGGGAAGCGCCCTGATGGGCATCGGCTCGGCCACCGGCGAGGGTCGGGCGCTGTCCGCCACCGAGCAGGCCATCGCCTCCCCGCTGCTGGAGTCCTCCATCGAGGGCGCCCATGGCGTCCTGCTGTTCTTCCAGGGGGGCTCCGACCTCGGCCTGTTCGAGATCTCCGAGGCGGCCAACCTCGTGCGCGAGGCCGTCCACCCCGAGGCCAACATCATCTTCGGCAACGTGGTCGACGGGGCCCTGGGCGACGAGGTGCGGGTGACCGTCATCGCCGCGGGCTTCGACGAGGAGCCCCTGCCCGCCAGCAAGGCCGCGCCGGTCCAGAAGCCGGCCCAGAACCTGACCAAGGCGCCGCCATCGCCGGCCCCGCCGGAGCCCGCCGCGTCCGTGTTCGCCTCGCGCGGAGGCGCCCACGCCGCCGAGAACCCCGTCGTCCGTCCCGTGGTGCGCCCCTCGCTGCCGGTCGCCAGCATGCAGCCGCCCGCTCCCGCCCCGACGCCTACGACGGCCCCCACCAACGAGGTTCCCGCCTACGTCGACGACCCGCTGTCCGAGGCCGGGCCCGAGCTGGACGTCCCGCGCGTCATCGGCGTGGACGCCGAGAAGGAAGAGATCGAGCTGCCCGACTTCCTGCGCTGAGCCATGGGGCCCGACGACCTCCTGCGGGTTGCTCTGGGCCCTGGTGCGCGCGGGTGCTTCACCACCCGCGGCGCGGGGGCGCCGCCCGTGACGCCGGCCGATCCCTACGCCGGCTTCAATCTCGCCGCCCATGTCGGCGACGACCCCAAGAGGGTGGAGCGCCACCGGCGCCTCCTCGCGGGCGCGCTGGAGCTCGCCGCCGACGACATCGGCTGGATGGCCCAGGTCCACTCCGCCGTCGTCGCCACGGCGCGGCGCGGCCGGACCCCGACGGCGGACGCCCTGGTGGTCGAGTGCCGGGACCCGTGGGCGCCGCGCGCCGCAGGGGTGCTCGTGGCCGACTGCGTCCCGGTGCTGCTCGCCACAGACGACGGCGCCCTCGTCGCCGCCGTCCACGCCGGCAGGCGCGGCATGCTCGACGGCGTCGTGCCCCGGGCGCTGGCGGCGTTCGCTGCCCGCGGAGCGCGTGCGGGCGACGTGTGGGCCGCCATCGGCCCGGCGGTGTGCGGCGCCTGCTACGAGGTCCCCGAGGAGATGCGCCGGGCCGCGGCCGAGATCGAGCCCGAGTGCGCCGCCACGACGCGCTGGGGCACGCCCGGGCTCGACGTCGCCGCGGGGGTGCGCGCCCAGCTGGGACGGGCAGGCGTGACCCGCATCGCCGGCGGCCCGTGGTGCACGGCGGAGGACCGGCGCTTTTTCTCCTATCGGCGCGATGGGACAACCGGCCGTATTGCGGGAATCGTCGTCACCCGGGCTTGTCAAGCCGTCACCGAAGCGTGACCGGTCCGGCGCTACCGGGCCGGGACACGCCGCGACGAATCAGCAGCCCCCCTCCTAAACGCCGATACCGTCAGCACGTCCGGGCTGCTCAGGGATCCGGACGGAGAAGGAGCACACCATGAGCGCGTTGCGCAAGATGACGAACTTCCTCGGTTACTCCGAGCCCGTTGAGAACGCTTATGAGGGCGGCTACCAGGCCGAGGCCGCCTATGACGACGAGGAGTACGCGCCCGCTGAGGAGGAGGAGTACGACGAGCCCTACGACCGCGCCTATGAGGAGGCCGATGCCCCCGAGCCGGCGGCCGCCCCGGATCTTCGCCGGATCGTCACGGTCCACCCCTCCACCTACAACGAGGCGCGGGTCATCGGCGAGTCCTTCCGCGACGGCGTGCCCGTCATCGTCAACCTGACCAACATGAGCGAGTCCGACGCCCGCCGCATGGTCGACTTCTCCGCCGGCCTGGTCTTCGGCCTCCACGGCGCCATCGAGCGGGTCACGCCGCGCGTCTTCCTGCTGACGCCCGCGTCGGTCGACATCGACGGGGGCGCCATCGCCACCGCCGCCAACGGCCGCTTCTTCAACCAGAGCTGAGGAGGAGGGCGACGATGATCGCCGCGACGGCCTCGATCCTCTCGAGCCTGCTCAGCCTCTACATGCTGGTCCTGCTCGTGCGCGTCGTGATCGACTGGGTGCAGATGTTCGCCCGGGACTGGCGTCCCACCGGCGTGGTGCTCGTGGTGGCGAACCTGGTCTACGGGCTGACCGACCCGCCCCTGCGGCGACTGCGCCGGATGATCCCGGCGCTGCGGCTGGGCGGCATGGGCATCGACCTGAGCTTTCTGGTGCTGGTCGTCGCGATCGTCATCCTCCAGCGCCTGCTTGCGCTCTTGCGCTGACGGCGCTCCGCTGGCCGCTGAACTGCCGTGACACGCTCCTCGTCAGGCTTTTCCAGCAGCGGAGTAATGGGCGTCAGGCCGAGAATCGGGCGCTTTGCGCGGGCTATCGATATCGCACCGTGACATGAGCGGGTGCATCCAAAGTGGCCTGAACCTCGAGTTCAGGTACCCTAGTTGCATGAGTGACCGGTTGAACCGGTGACCGTGACATCTTCCGTAACGACACCGAGGTGACGACCATGACGCTGCTGACGGCAGACGACGTCCTCAACAAGAAGTTCCAGGCGACCAAGTTCCGCGAGGGCTACGAGCAGGACGAGGTCGACGAGTTCCTCGACGAGGTCGTCGAGGCGATGCGCCAGCTGGAGGCTGAGAACGCCGACCTCAAGGCCAAGCTCGAGGCCGCCAACAGGCGCGTGGCCGAGCTCGGCGACACTGCCGCTCGCGGGATCTCGGAGACCACCGTCGTCGAGCCGGTCGTGCAGGAGCCCCAGCCCCCGGTCGCCCCGGTCGCCCCGGTCGCACCGGTGATGACGCCGCCCACCATGTTCCAGGGCGGCGGTCCCGGTGGCGGCGAGGAGCCCAGTGCCGCCTCCGGCATGCTCGAGCTGGCGCAGCGCCTGCACGACGAGCACGTCGCCAACGGCCGCGCCGAGGGCGAGCGCATCATCGGCGAGGCCCGCGCCACCGGCGAGCAGATCGTCCGCGAGGCGGAGGACCAGCGCAACCGCACCCTGGCCCAGCTCGAGAAGGAGCGCTCCGGTCTGGAGCACAAGATCGACGAGCTGCGCCGCTTCGAGTCCGACTACCGCACTCGGCTCAAGAGCTACCTGCAGGGTCTGCTGTCCAACGTCGAGGACGGGGAGGAGGCGACCGCCGCGGGCCTGTGAGCCCGGCCTCCGCGGCGCGCCACTGCCGGGCGCGGTGCGGACGGACCGCACCCGTCGGCCGAGGGCGGCGGCCCCTCCCGGGCCGCCGCCCTCGGCCGCGCATGACGACTTCAAGGAACCATGAGCCAGATGCCCGACCCCGCACCCGCCGACATCCCTGCGCCGCGCGCCTCCGCCGCCCGCGGCGGCACCCGCGGGCGACTCTTCTCCAGACCGGCGACGGCGCGCCTGCCCCGCCCCAGCCGCTGGATCGTCGTGCTGTGGTGCCTCGCGCTGGGCGTCGTCGTGGTCGACCAGCTGACGAAGGCGTGGGCGGTGACCGTCCTGAGGGGCGCGGGGCGCATCGACCTGCTGGGCCACTGGCTGGGCCTCGTGCTCGTCCGCAACCCCGGCGCGGCCTTCTCCTTCGCCACGGGCCAGACCTGGGTCTTCACCGCGGTCGCCGTGGTCGTGACCGTCATCGTGCTGCGGGTGTCGAGGCGGCTGGGGTCCATGTGGTGGGCGGTCACGCTCGGCCTCGTCCTGGGCGGCGCCGTCGGCAACCTCATCGACCGGCTCGCCCGCGAGCCCGGGATCTTCCGCGGGCACGTCGTCGACTTCATCGACTACGGGGGCCTGTTCGTCGGCAACGTCGCCGACATCGCCATCGTCGGCGCGGCCGCGGCCATTATGGCCCTGTCCGCCGCGGGCTTCGAGATCGACGGCAGCCGGGCGGGGGACCACGACCCCGACGGCACCGATGAGCAGGAGGTGGACGACGCTCCCGCAGGCGGAGACGGGCGGGACGGGCCCCCCTCCGCCGCCACCGCCGCGGACGCCTCCGCCGGCACCGCCGCGGACGGTGCCCCGACGACGGTGGGCGCCGCCGGGCCGGAGGACGAGGCCGCCCGGGACGAGCGGCCATGAGCCTGCGGCTGCTGCCGGTGCCCGACGGGCTGGCGGGGGAGAGGGTCGACGTCGCCCTGTCCCGGATGACCGGCCTGTCCCGCTCCAAGGTGGGCGAGCTGTGCGCGGCCGGGGCGGTCCGCCTCGACGGCGCCCCGGCCGGCAAGTCCGGGCGGGTGGCCGCCGGCGCCATGATCGAGGCGGACATGCCCGAGCCGAGGCCCGCCGGCCCCGCGGCCACCCCGGTGGACGGCATGGGGCTGCTCTACGAGGACGAGGACATCGTCGTCGTCGACAAGCCCGCCGGCGTGGCCGCCCACCCCACCATGGGCTGGGACGGCCCCGACGTGCTCGGCGCCCTGAAGGCGATGCGGGTACGGGTGGCGACCTCCGGGGCGGCCGAGCGCCAGGGCATCGTCTCCCGCCTGGACGTGGGCACCTCCGGCGTCATGATCGTGGCCAAGGGGGAACGGGCCTACTCGGTCCTCAAGCGCGCCTTCCGGGAGCACGAGGTCTCCAAGGTCTACCACGCCCTCCTCCAGGGGCACCTCGACCCCATCAGCGGCACCATCGACGCCCCCATCGGCCGGCACCCGGGCCGGGAGTGGAGGATGGCGATCCTCGACGGCGGGCGCGAGTCCGTCACCCACTACGACGTCATCGAGGCCATGCCCGCGGCCTGCCTGGCGCGGGTCCGTCTCGAGACCGGGCGCACCCACCAGATCCGGGTGCACATGGCCGCCGTCGGCCACCCCTGCGTGGGGGATCTCACCTACGGCGCCGACCCGGCCCTGGCCGCCCGCACCGGCCTGGCGCGCCAGTGGCTGCACGCCCGCGAGCTCGGCATCGCCCACCCGATCACGGGGGAGCGGATGACCTTCCACGCCGACTATCCCGACGACCTCGCCCACGCCCTTGACGTGCTGCGCGTGCCGTGATCATTCATAGATCGAACCGCACACCAACCGGCCCTGGAGGAACCGATGACCTTGTCCACCACGCACCCCGGGTTCCCCGACCTACTGATCCCGCCCGTGAGCGCCGCCGTCGAGCCCTACCGGTTCGAGACCTGCGCGGGCGACGCCGCCGACCCGGCCGCGCAGTCCGTCCGCGCCGGCATCGCCGACGTCCGCCTGGAGGTCTTCGTGGCCGAGCAGGACGTCCCCCTGGCCCTGGAGATCGACGCCCGCGACGATGAGCCCACCACCATCCACGTGCTGGCCCGCGGGGCGGACGGGGCGCCGCTGGCGGCCGGGCGGCTGCTGGCCGACCCGGGGCGCCCCGGCCTGGTCCACCTGGGGCGGCTGGCCGTGCGGCGCGTCTGCCGGGGCACCGGCCTCGGCGTCCGGATGGTCGCCGCCATCGAGGACGCGGCCCGGCGGCGGGCCGCAGTGGCCCAGGAGGACGGCGGAGCCGCCGTCACCGTCATGCTGTCCGCCCAGGAGCAGGCCATGGGCTTCTACGAGCGCTGCGGCTACACCGTCGTGGGCGGCGAACGGTACCTGGACGCGGGGATCTGGCACCAGGACATGGCGCGGACCGTCTTCGCCCCCGCAGTCCCGGGGCGGCGCCGGGCCCGGTGACGGGCCCCGGTCGACGACGGGAGACGGCATGGACATCGTGGTCATCGGCGCCGGAGGGATCGGCGGCTGGCTCGGGACGCGGCTGGCCGACGCCGGTCACCGCGTCGGCTTCCTCGTCCACGGCGCGACGCTGGAGGCCCTGGGCCGCCGCGGGCTCACCCTGACCGGGCCCGGAGGCTCGGTGCGCGCCCGGATCGAGACGCCCGTGGCCGCGGCGGACCCGGCCGAGCTCCTCCGGGCCCTCGGCCCGCGGCCGCAGACGGTCCTCCTGGCCACCAAGGTGGGGGCCATCCACGGGCTGGCCCCGGCGCTGCGGGCCCTCGCCGGGCCGCGCACCGCCGTCGTCACCACTCAGAACGGGGTGGAGGCGCCCCGGCTCGTGGCCCGGGCCGTGGGGCGGGAGCGGGTCCTGCCCGGCGTCGCCCGGGTCTACGCCCGGGTGGTGGAGCGCGGTCGTGTCGAGACCATGAGCGACCTGGGCGCCATGCAGGTAGGGGAGTGGGACGGCGGGACGAGCCCCCGGGTGCGCGAGCTCGTGGCGGCCCTGCGCTCGGCCGGGGTGAGCGCGCGGGCCTCGGAGAACATCTGGGCCGAGCTGTGGCGCAAGGCCGCCTTCGTCGTGCCCCAGGGGGGCCTCGGGGCGGTCGCGGGAGCCCCGATCGGCGTCCTGCGGACTGCGCTGCGCGACAGCTATCGGGCCATGGTCCGTGAGACCGTCGAGGTGGCCGCGGCCCTGGGGCACCCGGTGGCCGAGGACCCGGCCGCGTACGTGGAGCGGGTTCTCGCGCTGGCCGACCAGCAGCCCGAGCACGCCACGACCTCGATGCAGCGGGACATCGCCGCCGGTCTGCCCAGCGAGCTCGACGCCCAGGTAGGCGCCGTGTGCCGCGCGGGGGACGAGGCCGGCGTGCCCACCCCGATCCACGACCTGGTCCTGGCCGCCCTGGTTGGCCGGGAGCGCGCGTCCCGGACGCAGTAGGTCGGCCCCGTGGGGTGGGCGAACCGACGGGGCTGACCTGACCGGCCCGTTCGCGCCGCACCGAGTCGAGAGACGCAGCGCCGGGATGTTGGCGCACAACCAGGCCCACGCCGACTGCCGGTCGTCACCTCCGTAGGGGCCCGAAAGACTCCTGGATGGCGCCCTGGCCGAGGACGCAGGCTTCCTGCATGAGCCGACGCCGTCCGCAACCAGGACTCCTGGAAGCTGTCGCCATAACCAGGTGGTCGACCCTGCGGAAAACCCGGAGCCTGACGCCCCTCACAAACGGCTCGGCCCCGCCCCTGGCATCTATACGGCTGCCGCTTCTCACGACACACTATGGTGAGGCGACTGCAACGAACCGGGTAGTAACGCACATCCAGTAACTTCGCCAGCATCGACCACTGACTCAAGGAGCTTTCGTAACACCGCTATAAGCAAGTTCGCGAACAAGTAAAGCGCTCGAACGGATGCGTGCGGCTCGAAAAGGTGATAGTCTTCATCCCAGCGAAGGAGCTTGGGTTCGTGTGCTGAAGTAAAGGAGGTGAGTCTAATGGAGCAGGAGAAGAGCAACGAGATCAACCTTGATGAGCTCGTTGAGCTTGAGGAGGACGTGTCTCCGACAAGCGGCATCAATTGTGGCGGTGGCTGCTATTAGCAAGGACGGGGCTTGTGGTTGGCGGAACCGCTGCGTTCCGCCAACCACAATTTGAGGTGAATGAACTAGGCGGAGGTAACGTGAGACTCGGGGTTGACGGGCTGGGGAAATCGTTTGGGAATCGAGTTCTGTTTGAGAAGCTCAGTTGCGACTTCGTGCCTGATGAAGTCAATATTATATTGGGCGAGAGCGGGTCCGGAAAGACGACGCTGCTCAATATCGTCGGACTGTTCGAACGAGCCGATGCCGGAGTTGTGAGCTATGATGGTGAGCCGGTCTCCGGGCTCTCTAAGAATAAAACCCGGCAGCTCATCCGCTCGTACGTCGCCTATATCTACCAGGACATTCGAATCTTCGAGGATCTCACCGTCGATGAAAACCTCCGACTCGCCCTGAGATTCTCTCAAGTCCCCAAACAGGAGCATCGAGGCGTGATCGACTCCATGCTCGTGAGGGTCGGACTCGACGGGTTCCAGCCCAGAACCGCGAAAGAGCTGAGCGGTGGAGAGAAGCAGCGCATCGCGATCGCACGCGCGCTGGTCGCGTACAAGAAGCTCATTCTCGCGGACGAGCCGACGGGGGCTCTTGACGAGGACAGCTCCCAATCGGTCATCGACCTCATTCGAGATATTAATGAGCGGGAGAGCTGCACGGTACTGCTCGTCACCCACTCGACGCTCGTGGCCAGCCAGTTCGAGCATCGGTTCTGGCTCCGAGGCGGAGAGCTCCACCGTGAAGGCGGGGAGCAGTGAAGACCGTCATCCGTTTTATTCTTCTAATTGTTCTCATTCATGCTGTCAGCACGATTGCTTTGCAGAGCTTTCAGGAATCCAAAAGAGCTGCCTATGCCCATACCGGAGCGTACTACGTCAGCAATAACCGAAGTGGGGTTCTAGCAGATCCCGGAGACCTCATAGAGCAGCTCGCCGACTCATCGGCCACCATCATCGGTACCGACCAGGATGGCCGGGTACTCATGTCGAGCTTCTCAACGCTGTCTCTGGTTCGAGGGCGCGCCCCCGCACGCGCGGACGAGTATGTCGCTCCCGACGGCGGTGGCTCGGATTGTGATTCCTCCGATGCAGACGGCGACAGCCAGTGCGTTGGAACGTACGCGGAGACGCTGACCCTCAATGGTCTGGGCGACATCTACCTCATGGAACCGGGAGCGAAGGTGACGCTGCGTGAGATCCGATGCGACCGGGAGCCGGACAAAGTCGTCGCGGATCGTCTCGTCGACGCGGGCTTCGTGCGGTTGACCGCCGAGAACATCGACCAGAAGATCAATGCCGAGACCTATTCACTCATCGAGTTGATACTCAGGATCTTCTCGGCCACCCTGTTGATCATGGGCGGTGTCGCATGGATTACTCTGATCCTTCGTCAAGTTGTCGATTCGTCACGGCAGCTGCAGGCCCTGGCCGGTTTCGGCGCGAGTCCCTGGGAGATAGCGACCAGCTATGTGACGATCCACCGGAAAGAGCTCAGACGGGTGGCATGGGAAACCGGCTCGGTCTTTCTTGTCGCGGGTATCGTCGCGGCCCTCGTGACGCACTGGTACTGGATTCTGCTTCTCGCTGCCGCATGGATGGCAACATTTGCGCTGCTGATCGCCTCATTGATCCTGGTAGTTCTTGTTAAAGTTCGCCTGGGAGATACTGCCAGATTCCAGGCGCCGCCGTCGCTTTTATATATTCTCAGTGTCGCCGCAGGGGCGGCCGGGTACATGTGCACGAGGAACGGTCTCGTCATCATCGCCGCGGTTCTGCTCGTTATTATGGAGATCGTGATTCAGCGTCATCTGATGGTGTCATCCCTCTACAGGAGCATGGGAGCGACCCTGGTGAGCCTGCTGGTTATCCTGACCGTGCTCACGGGTCTCAATATCGGTACGGTATCCATCGGGCTTGATGTAATGCGGAAGGAGAACCTATCGGTAGACACGACAATGCCCTTCGAGACGCAGATCGTAGCCGCCAGTATCCCGGACTCTATAGAGGATAAGCATGACCTTCATCGATTTGCGTACATCAATCCCGTCAGTGGAATTGAGGTCAACGGCGAGCGAGCCTATCCGCTGATTTATGCGACCGATCTCTCCCGGTATGAGGGCTATGTGGTGTCCGGCTCGGCGTTCAATGACGATTCTGTTGCTATCGGGCGCGCTCTGGCCAGGAAGTACAATATCGGGGTCGGGAATACCGTGAACATCAATGGCAAGATGGTGACGATAACGGACGTCGTGGGTACGGAACAGTATGCAGGCATGATGATCTACATGTCTAACGCTGAGTTCGAAGAATTGTACAAAGGGAAAGGGACGACCTACTATGCGACTGATCTTCCGAAGGAGGAGGTTGAGGATGCATTTCCTGACGGTACGACGATCATGTCCAGGGCGGACTATAGAAAATTCTATCAGAACTCGGCCGCAGGGACCTTGTCGCTTGTCTACGGACTGACCGCCGTCATCCTCCTGGTCAGCGCGTATATTGCCTACAAGCTCTTCTCCGCGTTCATCGACTTCATAGAGTGGAAGATCAATCTCATGCGGGGGTTCGGGATGTCGAGGGGCGAGTTCATGCGCAGCGTGATTATACTGTTCGCGGCCATCGCTCTGGGTGCTCTGCTGGTCAACCTCATTTTTTCCGGCCAGCTCTCCAGCCATCTGACTCAGTGGATCCTCGATAGCACTGACTCCTATGTTGACATCTCGATCGAGCCGACAACGATCGGGGCGGTTGCGGCTGAGAATATTATTCTGATCGTCCTTCTCTCTGTGCTCGCCCATCGCGGGATCACCCGCGAATCGATTTACCAGCAGTTTCTGCGTACTAATCCTAGGGTATGAGTGACGACCATGGACTGTGATGTCTCAGGAGATTGGTGATGGTTGGTGTGTCAGGGCATCGGTGACGTTTCGGGGGTTCTTGCGGGGGCGGTCTCCTGGGGTGGCGCGTGTGGCGGGGCCGTGGTGGGAGGCGTGCCTGGTTCCCGGTTGCGGCCACGGGTACTGGGGGAGTGGGCCTTGCCGTGGGGGTCGGTGATGGTGGTCCTGTGGGCGTCCCAGGTGATCAGGGCCTCCTGGCCCGCTCGGGATCTGGAGACGAGGTAGGCGGTCCCGGCGAGGCTGATGGTGCCGTTGTGGAGTGAGTGGTTTTTCTTGGACAGTGGGGGCCCGGTGTTCTGGTGGCGGGACAGGGTGGGGTTGTGTCGGGAGCGTGGTGCTCGGATGGGCTCGGGGTTGCGGGTTGTGCGTGAGAGCGTGGGTGAAGGGGTCGGAGGATCGTGTTGGTGTCTGCTTGTCAGTGGTCTGCCGGCGCAGAGGAGTGGTGGGCTGGGTGGGCGGGTAGTGCAGGGGTCATTCCGCCGTCCGGGGGTGAGGAGGGTTTCCGCGGCGGGTCGGCTGGGGCCCGGGGGGCTGCGCGCCTGGCAGTCCGCAGCGCCGGGAGTGGTGGTGCGGGCTGTCTGGAAGAAGCAGCGGCGTACTTCGCGAAGGGTGGGGGTGCGGAAGCGGCTCCCGGGGTAGGAGGCCACTGGTCGCCAGGGGCACGGCTGCCCGGCCTGTGCTGGTGTGCCGGCGGGGCCGGGGTGCCCGGGGGTCGGGCTACCGCGAGCCGGCGGGCCGGGTGTCGGCGGCTGCCACCAGACGACGCGGACTGGTCCTTTTCATCAGGACTGAGCTCGGTGCCTCGGACGGAGCCCTGCGGGTACCGGCGCGTCACCGCGGCCCTGCGGCCGCGGGGGCGCGGGCGCAGGGCCGCGAGGCGGTGCGCACCCGCCCGTGCGTTCCCAGGGCCCGCCAGGCCGCGGCCCCGCCGAGAGGGACCCGGCGCCACCGCCCGGGCCGCCGGGCCCGGAGTCTCGCGTCCCGGCCTGGTCAAGCGGGGCTCCCGCCGCCAGCAGGCCCGGGAGTGAGGTGGGTGGGCGGCATCCACCTGTATCAGAACCCGGGGAGGGACCCGATCTGTCTGGCGACCGTCCCCGGGCTGCTGCACCCAGAAAGCGGTCGGGTACGCCACTGGGGCGACCACGCGCGGCACCGGCCCCTGGTGTGCGAGGCGATCGATATGGCGGCCCGCAGGTGCCCGACGAGGAGGGACAAGACGATCTTCCGCCCCGCCCCGGGCCGCGGCAGCCCGGCACGCCTCCGCCCGGCTCGCCAGGCACCTGAAAGGCTACGGCACTCCTCCTTCGGTGGGCAGGACCGCGGGGCGTGCTGGGCGGGCGCCCGGGCGGAGGTCGGCGGGTGCGACCCTGAAGGAACGAAAGAGCCCACGCCAATGGTGCACCCCACCAGACGCAAGGCCATCAACGACACTGCCTCCCGGATCGAGCCCGGTACACAAGTCAGACGCGTCTTCACTCGGCGCTCGGGTACCGGACGCAGAGCGAGGCCGAACACGATCCGGTAAGCAGTAACAAAGCCGCCCGACCAACACAATCAACCACAGCCCGAGACACACCCAGCAGCCCACCACCGGGTGCCTGGTCAGGCACGCCCCTCTACGCACCCTACCTCTGGCCCCGTAGAACATGTCTGGGGCGAGGCCAAGAAGAACACAGGCAACACCCAGGCAGCCGCACTCAAGAGAACTGGACTGCTGGGCGTGTCTCGGACAGCCCTGAAAGCGGTCTTTCAGGCTGCTTGTCTTACTGCTCGGTGCTCCTCCTCAACCTCGTTGGGCGTCCTGTACCCCAGGGCGGAGTGGAGTCGTTTCTGATTGTATTCCAGCTCGATCCAGGAGGCAATATCCCGGACGGCCTTGCTTCTTGTGGGATACACCATCTGATAGACCCTCTCGTTCTTCAGGGTCGCACCCGCCGACTTCCGCCCAGGCATTGTCCCAGCACACCCCGGTCCTGCCCACCGAAGGGCGAATGCCGTAGCTCTCCAGGTGCCTGGCGAGCTGCTCGGAGGTGTACTGGCACCCCCGGTCCGAGTGGAATACCGTCTCTCCTCTTGTGTACGGGCACCTGCGGGCCGCCATATCGATCGCCTCGCATATCAGATCGGTGCGCATGTTGTCCGCCATCGCGTACCCGACTGCTTTCTTCGTGCAGCAGCCGGGGACGGTCGCCAGGTACACGAACCCCTCCCAGGTGCGGATATAGGTGATATCGCCCACCCACCTGCTCTCCCGGCCTGTTGGC
>NZ_JONS01000009.1 GCF_000711965.1 Actinomyces israelii DSM 43320 | reverse complement strand
GCCAGGCACCTGGAGAGCTACGGCATTCGCCCTTCGGTGGGCAGGACCGGGGTGTGCTGGGACAATGCCTGGGCGGAGTCGTTCAATGCGACCCTGAAGAACGAGAGGGTCTATCAGATGGTGTATCCCACAAGAAGCAAGGCCGTCCGGGATATTGCCTCCCAGGTCGAGCCCGGTACACACGCAGAAACGACTCCACTCCGCCCTGGGGCACAGGACGCAGGGCGAGGTCGACCAGGAGCACCGAGCAGTAAGACAAGCAGCCTGAAAGACCGCTTTCAGGGCTGTCCGAGACACGCCCAGCAGTCCATTCTGGCCTGTTCCGCCCTGGTTGTTTCGCTTCTCGGTATTGCTGCGCCTGCCGTTATAACTGCCGGGCAGGGCGCCGCTCCCCGCGTCTCTCGCGAGAGCCTTGGTTCTCCCGATTTCGATGACGTCTCAATAACTCATAGTCGAGGCGGCTGTCTTTTCCATATTCTCTGCCGCTGACCGCGCGTGATTTGTTTGTCCTCCTGTCCGCCCTGCCTTACAATAAATCGCGGCCCGAATATCACTGGCGGTCCGGGCGCTCATCTCGGGTGATCTTGATGTAGGCGTCTTCGAGGGTGGGGACGTGGATCTGAGCCCTGGCGGTGGAGATGCCGGCCTGCTTGAGAGCGGCGAGGGCCTGGTCGCGGTTGTGGACCTGGATGAGTATGCCGTTGGGCGCTGTTCGAGCGTGGTGTATCCCGGGCAGGGCGGTGATGGTGTCGAGGTAGTCGGCGGCATCGGGTGGGAGGAGGATTGCGCTCGGGACTGTGCCGGCGGTGAGAGTTGTTGGCGAGGCAGTGGTGAGCAGACGGCCTGCTTCGAGGATGGAGACCGTGTCGCACAGATGTTCAGCCTCGCTGGGGCAACAGGTGGTGCAGATGATGGTGGTGCCTTCTTCCCACATGGTTGTGAGCAGCTCGGCCAGATCGTGCCGGGCAGTGGCGTCCAGTGCTGCGGTGGGTTCGTCCAGGAAGAGCACCTCAGGATGATGGATGACGGCTGAGGCGATGGCGAGTTTCTGGCGTTCGCCGCCGGAGAGGTGCTCGACGCGCGAGCTTCGTACCCGACCCAGGCCCATAATTTCCATAAGTTGTTCGGCGCGGGCCTGCGAGGCTCCGAAAAGGGACGCGATGGTGCTCAGGTGCTCCCAGGCCGTGGCGTGTGAGAAGAATGCGGCGGCCTGGGACTGGACGCCGATTCGTGCCAGGAGGGCGGGGTCTCGTGGCAGTGGGGGGCGGCCCAGGAGCCTGATGGTGCCGGTGCGGGGCCTGCGTGCGCCGTGGATGATCTCGATCAGGGTGGTCTTGCCCGCCCCGTTGGGGCCGATGATGCAGTGAAAGGAATTGTGCTCGACACTCAGGTCGATCCCGTGGAGCACCTCACGGCTCCCGTAGGATTGGCGTACGCTGCGCACCACCACTGGCGCCTTGACGTCGTTCATTTTCTTCCCCTGTCAGAGAGATGCTTGGTGCCGGCCCGGCCGGAGCTCAGGGGCGCATCGCCGAGGTGTGCGTCCCCGGGATCTGCGGTCAGGCCCCTGTGCTGGCGCGCGAGCCGGCCGTTGACGGCTGCCCGGCGGATCTGTGCCGGTTCCCTGCGCCACTGGCGGTCGAGAGCCTGGTAGCGGCGGCGAGGCGCTCTGAGGTGTTTTCGTGCAGCCGTAGAACTCGTGCCCGGCCGGTGACGGCCCGCTCAGCCCGGTCGAGGGCCAGGGGCCTCCGGGCTGAACGTCTGGTGCACGGCGCCGACCGCGGCATTGATAATCCTGTAGCCGCGCGCGCAATGGTGCCGCGCCGGAGTCGACAACGCGGTCGTGCGGTCTCGATCACGGTCTCTCCTGTCCTGAGCGCAGTGGATTCACAAGCATCGCCTTGTTGCCGGGCAGGAGAAGAGTCTCTGAGGCGGAGGGGCTGCCGCTTCCTGCGCGAGGTTCGCCTGTTTCCTCCCTTCGGCGCATCCGCGGCCCTCCCTTGGGCCCGGGAGGCCCGGGAGTCTCTGCAGAGGAAGGGCCGCAGACGATCAGACGACGAGGCTCGTGGCCGGGCGCTGCTCGCAGTGCGTTCACCCGATGCGCCGCGCCCTCGCCGAGATCGGTCCGATCCCGTACCGAGGCAGGTGCGCGAAATCGTATGTGGCCCGTAAGCGAACGAAACCGCCGCAATCCGCCCCGCCTCGGCTCCCGGCACCGGGCACGGCTTCGCGCCCGGTGCCTGTAGGCTTCACCGTGAAGGGGCTCCCCTCCCGGGTCATGCGATCCTCGGCAAACCGCATTATCCCAGGCGGGACGAGTGCTTTCACCACGGTCCCGCCACCAACCGACGAAACCCCGAGGCTAGGCTGAGCGCTTGTGAGCGAACCTCTGATTCTGGGCATCGAGTCCACCTGCGATGAGACCGGCGTGGCCCTTGTGCGCGGCCGCGAGCTCCTCGGCGACGCCGTCGCCACCTCCATGGACGAGTACGCCCGCTTCGGCGGCATCATTCCCGAGATCGCCTCGCGCGCCCACCTGGAGGCCTTCATCCCCACCCTCGACGCCGCCCTGGAGGCTGCTGGAGCGGACCTGGGCGAGATCGACGCCGTCGCCGTGAGCGCCGGCCCCGGCCTCATAGGCTCGCTCACCGTGGGCATCAGCGCCGCCAAGGCCCTGGCCGCCTCCCTGGGCAGGCCGGTCTACGGCGTCAACCACGTCATCGGGCACCTGGCCGTCGATGAGCTGGTGGACGGCCCCCTGCCCGGCCGGTTCATCGGCCTCATCGTCTCCGGCGGGCACTCCAACCTGCTGCGCATCGGGGACGTCGCCACCGACGTCGTCGAGCTCGGCGGCACCCTCGACGACGCCGCTGGCGAGGCCTTCGACAAGGTGGGACGGCTGCTCGGCCTGCCCTACCCCGGCGGCCCGCACGTCGACCGCCTCTCCCAGGAGGGCAACCGGGAGGCCATCCGCTTCCCCCGCGGCCTGGCGGCGGGCAAGGACAAGGAGCGCCACCGCTACGACTTCTCCTTCTCCGGCCTGAAGACCGCGGTGGCCCGCTACGTGGAGACGCTCCGGGACGCAGGCCGGGAGGTTCCGGCCGCCGATGTGTGCGCCGCCTTCTCCGAGGCCGTCAACGACTCCCTGACCGCCAAGGCCGTCCAGGCCTGCCTGGACTCGGGCTGCGACACGCTCGTGGTCGGCGGCGGCTACTCCGCCAACTCCCGGCTGCGCGATCTGGCCGCCGAGCGCTGCGAGGCAGCCGGAATCGCCCTGCGCCTGCCGCCCCTGCGCTACTGCACCGACAACGGCGCCCAGATCGCCGCCCTGGGCGCCGCCGCGGTGCGCGCGGGCGTGGCGCCCAGCCCCATGGACTTCGCCCCCGACTCGGGAATGCCCCTGGACATCAGCGTCGCTTCCTGACTGCCACCGGGAGCCTCCGCCCGCCCTCCTCGCCGAGATCGGTCCAGTTCCGCACCGAGATCGGTTCACTTCCGGCTCGAGATCGGTTCACGGGGCCGCGCGACGAATGCGCCCGGGCCATCGCCCCGCGCGGCCGCCCTGCGACAGGACCTCACTGGAAGGGCTGGAGCGTGTAGGGGCGGGGCCGGTAGAGGCCGGGCCCCCACGGGGCGTAGGTCGACTCGGACGCGGTCAGGGGCTCGCCCTGGCGCCAGGGGTCGTAGGCCAGGATCCTCAGGGCGGTCCGATGGCTCTGCTGGAAGGCGGTGTGGGCGTTGCCGGCGTGGATCATGGTGCCGGGCAGGGGCGTCTCGCCCCCGTCGAAGGCGACGCACACGAATCCCATGGAGGCCGAGCCGACCAGGGCGGGCGTGTGCTGCGTGACGACCTTGACCAGGATGCGGCCGTGGGCCTCCTGCCAGGCAATGGTCCGAGCCTGCGCACCCGGCGCCCGCAGGGTGAGCCCGTGAGCGCTGACGATGGTGCACGTGCCACGGTGACGGCCTATCGCCCAGGCGCCTATGCCGATGGGGAGGGCGAACAGCGGAGTCGCGACGAGGACCAGGACGATGCCCATGCGGCCGAAGAACAGCAGCATGGCGAGCGCCATAGTTCCCAGGCTCAGCAGGAGCATCAGGACGATTGCGGCGCTCGAGCGCCGGGTGGACTGCGAGCGCAGAACAATGCTCCCAGCCGGGGTCGGCCCGGGGGGCGGAGCGGGGAGAGGCGTCATGGGGGCCGTCATGGAGACACGGTAGCGGGATCGCGGCGCCGCGGCGATGGGCCGGCCTCCCCGCCCGGGATCGCGGCGCCTGCCCGGGCGCGACGACGCCGGTCGGGCACCCGGGCGCGCGAGCGGAGCCGACGTCGGCGGTGGGACCGCCGGGCCGGGTCGGTGGCAGCGGCGGGCGCCCCGCCGGACTCCGTGAACCGATCTCGGCGCGGAATACGACCGATCTCGACGAAGGGGGGCGGCTCGGCCGGGCCCTCGGCCTCAGGCCGGGGCGGCCGGCGAGGCAGCCTCCTCGGGCCGCAGCGGGCGCCCGGCCCGCAGCTCGGCCAGCAGGAGCCGCACCGCCGCCTCGTTGCCGCCTTCGGCGCGCACGGCCGCCAGCTGGCGCTGGTAGGAGGCGCCCGCCTCCAGGGTGGCCCGCACCCCGTCCAGCTCGGCCTCGCACCCCAGGTCCGCGGCCACGGGCGCCAGCTCGGTCAGCATCCGCTCCACCGTGTCGGTCACCAGCTCCTCGTTGCCGAGCGAGTCGGTGATGAGGATGGCGTCCATGCCGTAGCGGGCCGAGCGCCACTTGTTCTCATCGACGTACCACGCCGGCATGACGTCCAGCTCCTCGCCGCGGTCCACGGCCCGCGAGAAGCTCTCCACCAGGCACTGGGTGAGCGCCGCAATGCCCGCCAGCTCGGTGAGGTTGGTGGCGGCGTCGCAGGCCCGCACCTCGACCGTGCCCAGGCGAGGCGAGGGCCTCACGTCCCAGCGGACCTCGGTGAAGTCCTCGATGACGCCGGTGTGGATCATGTCCCCGGCGTAGGCCTCGAGCTCGTCCCAGGTGTCCAGCTGGTGGGGCGCCCCGGCCGTGGGCAGCTGCTGGAACATCATTGCCCGGTTGTCGGCGTAGCCGGTGTCCAGGCCGGCCCAGAACGGCGAGGACGCGCTCAGGCACTGCAGGTGGGCCGTGCGGGTCAGCAGCGCCCGCAGGATCGGCAGCGCCTTGGCGCGGTCCTCCAGGCCGACGTGCACGTGGGTGCCGAAGATGAGCATCTGGTGGCCCCACAGGCGCGTGCGGTCCACCAGCCGCGCGTAGCGCTCGGCGTCGGTCACCTTCTGCACCAGGGGGTCGGCGAAGGGGTGCGTGCCGGCGCTGGCCAGGTCCACGCGCAGGGGCTCGGTGATCGGCAGGAGCCGGTCGAAGGCCAGGGCGATGTCCTCGACGCACTCGGCCACGGTGCGCCTGGCCCCTGAGACCAGCTCGACGGTGTTGAGCATCATCTCGCCGTGGATGTGCTCGTCGGGCCCCGCCGCCTGGAGGATCTCGGCGGCGCACTGGCGCAGGTCGAGGCTGTCGCGGTCGATGAGCTGGAGCTCCCACTCCACGCCGAGCGTGGAGCGCTCGGAGCGGGCGAAGGGCAGGGGTTGGCGGTGGACAAGGCGTGCGGGCGGGGCCATGGAGACTCCTCAACGGTGTCGGGGCGGGCCGGGGCGGTGGTCGGACGCCTGCCGGGGCGGCGCGCCTCAGGAGGCGGGAGCGGGGTCCTCGACGGGCGGAGTCGCCGGACAGGGCTCGGCGACGACGACCACTCCGCGCGTGCGGTCCTCACGGGGGCCCAGACGGGTCATGATCCAGGTCTCGTGGGCCTCGCCGCTGGGGCGGACGGCGGTGCGCACGGCCTCGGGCGCGACCGGCAGGCCGCGCTTGTGGATCTCCAGGCTGCCGATGCCGCGCTCGCGGACGCGGGCCCTGAGCGCCTTCAGGCTCAGGGGCAGCGCCTCGCGCACCCGCCACGAGCGCACGAACGGCGCCAGCGCGGTCTCGGGGAGCCGGTCGCCGCTGAGGTAGGCGATGCGCTCGCCCATCGGCGCCGCGTCGAGCCTCTGCGCCAGGTGGGCCACGAGCCCGGCGCGGATCGCGGCGCTGTCGGGCTCGTGGATGTAGGTTCTCAGGTCTCCGATCTCGGCCAGCGGCGCGAGCTGGACGGGTGGCGTGGAGGGGTCGTCGCAGTCGGGGTCGCGCAGGGTCCGCGCGGCCGGGCCGCCCTGCTGGCCCCGGACGCCCTGCGGGTCGCCGTCAGCGGGCAGGACGAGAGCCGAGCGGCCCGGGCCCTCGGCGGCGAGCGGGCCGCACCAGATGCCGGCCTCCACGACGTCGCCGCCCACGCTGACCCACTGCACGTGGGCGTCGGCGGGCAGCGCGGCGTGGTCGATGCCGGGGGCGGCCTTGACGCCGAGCGCCTCGACGTCCTCGCGCAGAGCCAGGACCCGGCCGAGCGCCGGCGACCACTGCTCGGGATCGGAGATGCGGCGCCCGTCGGCCCGGCGCGCCGGGTCGGCGAAGACGGCGTCGACGCCGTGCGCCGCCAGGTCGAGCTCGAGCGCGTCGGCGCACAGCACCTCGGCATCGGGGAAGGCCATGAGGTTGACCGTCGCCAGCGCGGCCGTCGCCTCGTCGCGCTCGACGGCGAGCACCTTCAGGCCCAGGCCCGCCAGCGCCATCGCGTCCCCGCCGATGCCGCAGCCCAGGTCGGCCACGCGCCGGAGCCCGGCGCGGGCGTACCGGGCGGCGTGGTGGGCCGAGACGGCCAGCCGGGTGGCCTGCTCCAGCCCGTCGGGCGTGAAGAGCATCCTGGAGGTGAACGGGCCGAACTTCGCCTCGGCGCGGCCGCGCAGCCGCTGCTGGGTCAGCGCGGCCGACACGAGCGCCGGCGGGTGCCCCTGGTCGCGCAGGGCCTGCCCCACCGACAGCGCGGTGGACTCGTCGTAGGGCGGGAGGTCTGCGAGCAGCGCCCAGCCCTCGGGCGTGAGCAGAGGAGCGAGGTGCGAGGCGTCCATCGAGCGATCATGGCACGCATTGGACCGGTGTGGGGTGACCCGCCGCGTGGCGATGGCAACGATCCGGGTGCGCCCGAGCGGCGGGGCCGGTGCGGTCCCGGCCGAACCCCCCGGTTCCGGGTGGAGAGGTCTCCCCCTCGTGGTGCGCCCGCCGCAGGATTACCGTGATGAGTCGACCGCCGCCCGGTGCCCGCCTGGGTGCGCTGCGGCGGTGAGAAGGGAGGCCCTCATGGGTACGGGTACGAGCGGGAGCACGGGTGCGCGGAGCAGGCGCCGGACCTGGGCGGTCCGGGCGGCGTGGATCACCGCGGCCCTGGCCGTCGTCGTCCTCGTGGTGCCCAATGCCTGGATCCTGGCGGCGAGCGCAGGCCGGGTGAGCGACTACGGCGAGGACGGGGACACGGCGGAGGCGCCCGTGGCCATTGTCCTGGGCGCGTCGGTCTGGGCCCCCGGCGAGCCCTCGCCGTGGCTGAAGTACCGGCTGGAGACCGCCGCCGGCCTGTACCGGGCGGGGCGGGTGGACGCCATCCTGGTCTCGGGGGACAACAGCCGGGTCGACTACGACGAGCCCACCGCAATGCGCGACTACCTGGTGGGCCTGGGCATCCCCTCCGAGGCGATCGCGCTGGACTACGCCGGGTTCGACACCTACGACACCTGCGTGCGCGCCCGCAGGATCTTCGGGGTCGATCAGGCGCTCCTGGTCTCACAGAGCTTCCATGTGAGCCGGGCGGTGGCGGTGTGCCGCTCGGCGGGCCTCGACGCCCGCGGTGTGGGCGACACCCAGGCCGCCGTCGACCGCGGCACGTGGGCGCGCAGCTGGCTGCGTGAGCGCCCGGCCGCCATCAAGGCCGCCTGGGACGTGATCACGAGACGCGACCCCATCCTGGGCAGGCGGGAGACCACCGTGGACGAGGCTCTGGCGTGGACGCGGGCCCACCGCGGGACGTGACCGCCGGCGCCGGCCTGCGGCGGTCCGGCCGGGTGAGGGGGGACGTCCTGCACGCCCAGGGCGAACCCGACCCGCCTTTCTGGCACTCGCATTGACTGAGTGCTAATCGCGCGCGTACATTCCGTGTCGGACGCGGGGCCCGTGCGGCCCCGCGGCGCGCGCCCTCGGCGCTGACGGACCGACCCCCGCGACGGCGGACCGGCACCGTCGGGACGCGGACCCAGACACTATCCGCATACTGAAGAAGCGAGAAGGGGAGGACGACATGTCGATCTCCATCAAGCCGCTCGAGGACCGGATCGTCGTGCAGACGGTCGAGGCCGAGCAGACCACCGCGTCCGGCCTGGTCATCCCGGACACCGCCAAGGAGAAGCCGCAGGAGGGCAAGGTCGTGGCCGTGGGCCCCGGCCGCGTCGACGACTCCGGCAAGCGCATCCCCGTCGACGTCGCCGAGGGCGACCTCGTCATCTACTCCAAGTACGGCGGCACCGAGGTCAAGTACGCGGGCGAGGACTACCTCATCCTCTCCGCGCGCGACGTCCTCGCCGTCGTCACCAAGTGACCCCTGCCTCGGAGCAGGCTCGCTGACGCGTCCCGGCCGGCCCGATGGGCCGGCCGGGACGCGTCGTCGCCAGGGGCGGCCCTGCATCGTTGTCGTGGTTATCGTGATCGCCGTGGCGGGGCGCGGCCGATGCGGGCCGCCGGGGGAGGCGCGGGGCCGCAGGGTCCTGAGCGGGGGACACGGGTTCAGGCCGGTGTCTCGCGCCCGCGCTCCTCCCGGTCTATCCAGGCGCGGCGCTCCTCCTCGGTCATGCCGCCCCATACGCCGTAGGGCTCATGGGTGGCCAGGGCGTGGTTGCGGCAGTCGACGATCACGGGGCAGGCGCGGCACACCGCCTTGGCGTCGTTGTCGCGTTTGCGGCGCGAGCTGCCGCGCTCGCCCTCAGGGTGGAAGAACCGCATGGAGTCCATGCCGATGCAGGCGCCCTGGTACTGCCACTCCCACAGCGTTGTGATGGGCCTGGGAAGACGTGCATTTCCTGCCATCACGCCCCTTCCTCGCGCGGATGCACGGATCGCACTTGAACACGTTGTGCCCGGTACAACATTAGGTACATCGCGGCGGCGAGATCAAGCACTTGCGGAGGGTGTTTTTTCTGAGATTCGGACGATCTCGGTGAGCGGGGCGGTCGCGGGGGGCGGGCTCCAATCTGACGCACGTTGGACACAGTTGGGCGTCTTCGCGCATCTGCAACGTCGCCGCGATGTGCGCCCGCGCGCACGCGGCCATACCATGCGAGTCGTGAGCGACTCGATCACCGCCCCCGACCTGTTTGCCCCCACCGGACTGACCTACGACGACGTTCTCCTGCTGCCCGGACTGACCGACGTCATCCCCTCCGATGTTGATACGGCCTCGCGGCTGACCGCGGGGATCTCCCTGGCCACACCCCTGCTGAGCGCCGCGATGGACACCGTCACCGAGTCCCAGATGGCGATCGCCATGGCCCGCCAGGGCGGCATGGGCGTGCTCCACCGCAACCTGTCCATTGAGGACCAGGCCCAGCAGGTGCGCCTGGTCAAGCGCTCGGAGTCGGGCATGGTCTCCGACCCGGTCACCGTCGGCCCGGACGCCACCATCGCCCAGCTCGACGAGCTGTGCGGCCACTACAAGGTCTCGGGCCTGCCGGTGGTCGACTCCGACGGCAACCTGCTGGGCATTATCACCAACCGCGACCTGCGCTTCGTGCCCCCCGAGAAGTGGGGGGCGCTGACCGTGCGCGAGTGCATGACGCCGCGCGAGCGCCTCATCACCGGACCCATGGGGATCTCGCGCGAGGACGCCAAGGCGCTGCTGGCCGAGCACCGCATCGAGAAGCTCCCCCTCATCGACGACGCCGGGCGCCTGACCGGTCTGATCACCGTCAAGGACTTCGTCAAGACCGAGCAGTACCCCCGGGCCACCAAGGACGAGGAGGGCCGTCTCGTCGTCGGGGCGGCCGTCGGCTACTGGGGCGACACCTGGGAGCGGGCCGGGGCGCTCGCCGAGGCGGGCGTGGACGTCATCGTGGTCGACACGGCCAACGGCGGCGCCACCCTCGCCCTGGAGATGATCGCCCGGCTCAAGCGGGACCCCGCCTTCGCGGGCGTGCAGATCATCGGCGGCAACGTCGCCACCCGCGAGGGTGCCCAGGCCCTCATCGACGCGGGCGTCGACGCCGTCAAGGTGGGGGTGGGCCCGGGGTCGATCTGCACCACCCGGGTGGTGGCGGGCGTGGGCGTCCCGCAGGTCACCGCCGTCTACGAGGCCGCCCGCGCCTGCACGCCGGCCGGGGTGCCGCTCATCGCCGACGGCGGCCTGCAGTACTCCGGCGACATCGCCAAGGCGCTGGTCGCCGGGGCCGACACCGTCATGCTCGGCTCCCTGCTGGCGGGCTGCACCGAGTCCCCCGGCGACCTGGTCTTCGTCAACGGCAAGCAGTGGAAGCGCTACCGCGGCATGGGGTCGCTGGGCGCCATGAGCTCGCGCGGCCGCACCTCCTACTCCAAGGACCGCTACTTCCAGGCCGACGTCACCGGTGAGGACAAGATCGTCCCGGAGGGCATCGAGGGGCAGGTGCCCTACTCCGGGTCGCTGGCCGCCGTCGTCTACCAGCTGGTGGGGGGCCTGCGCCAGTCGATGTTCTACGTGGGCGCCCGCACCGTCGGCCAGCTCAAGGAGCGGGGACGGTTCGTGCGCATTACGAGCGCGGGCCTGAAGGAGTCCCACCCCCACGACGTCAGGATGACCGTCGAGGCCCCCAACTACGCCGGTCGCGACAGCGCCTGAACGGCGCCCGCGGCTCGCCGGCCGGCGCACCGGGGCGCGGCTCGGGACCCGCCCGGGCCTCATAGCCCGGAGGGCAGGGGCCAGCCGGGGTCGGCGCCCGGGCGGCCGGGGCTCTTGCGGGCCAGCCACGCGTTGAAGGACTCGGCCCACATCCGGTGGGCGGACGCCTGGAAGGGGACGAGCTCGCCGAGGCTCAGGCGGGCCAGCTCGGGGTAGGCGCGCACCATGGCCTCCAGGACGTCGAGCGTGGCAATGACATCCACCTCGGCCGTGTGCAGCGACTCGTCCACGCTCACGCCGTAGACCTCGCACAGGTCGCCCAGGCGCCGCTTGCCGCGGCGGTAGCGGTCGACCCGGCGGTCCAGCACGAGCGGGTCGACCACCGGGCCCAGGTCCCCGCCCAGGCGCTCGCGCACGGTGGGCAGAGAGTGCCGGGCCAGCTCGGACTCCATGAGCGTCAGGTCGAAGGAGCCGTTGAAGACCACGACCGGCGTGCCCGCGTCCATGGCGGCGGCCAGCGCGTCGGCCACCTCCTCGAGCACCTCGGGCGCGGCCAGCCCCTCGGCGCGGGCGCGCTCGGTGGTCACGCCGTGGACCGCCGCGGCGGCGGCGGGGATCTCCACGCCCGGGTCGGCCATCCAGGTGCGCACCTGCTGCGTGCGCGTGCCGGCGGTCAGCGGCCCGCGCGCGACGAGGGCGGCCGTCACGAGCCGGTTCCTGCGCGGGTCCACGCCCGTGGTCTCGGTGTCGAAGCCGAGCAGCGGGCCGCGGATCCACGAGTCGCCGGTGCCGGCCGGGGCGGGGGAGGGGAGGGGGTGTCCGTGCTGTTGGTCCATGGCGGGGAGTCTGCCACCGGGGTGTGACACGAACCGTGGCGCGCACCGGCCGATACGATGCCGCCGTGAGCGGTGAGATCGAGATTGGGCGCTCCAAGCGCGCCCGGCAGGCCTACTCCTTCGACGATATCGCGGTGGTCCCGGCTCGCCGCACCCGGGACGTGCGCGACGTCCGCGTGGGCTGGCAGCTCGACGCCTACCACGTGGACCTGCCCGTCATGGCCTCGCCCATGGACTCGGTGATGAGCCCCGACACGGCGATCCTGGTGGGCCGCCTCGGCGGCATCGGCGTGCTCGACCTGGAGGGGCTGTGGACCCGCTACGAGGACCCCGCCGGTGCCCTGGACCGCATCCGCACCGCCGCCCCCGCCGAGGCCACCCGCGTCCTCCAGGAGGTCTACCGCGCCCCCGTGCGCCCCGAGCTCATCACCGAGCGCCTCACCCGGATCCGCGAGGCGGGCGTCGTCGTCGCCGGGCGCCTGAGCCCCGCCCAGACCCAGCGGCACTGGCGCACCGCGGTGGAGGCCGGGGCGGACCTGCTCGTCATCCGCGGCTCGGTGGTCTCCGCCGAGCACGTCTCGGGCAATACCGAGCCCCTCGACCTCAGGCGGTTCATCTACGAGCTCGACGTGCCCGTCGTCGTCGGCGGGGTGACCACCTACACCGCCGCCCTCCACCTCATGCGCACCGGCGCCGCCGCGGTGCTCGTCGGCCAGGGCGGAGGCGCCTCCTCCTCCGTGCGGCAGGTCCTGGGCCTCCACGCGCCCATGGCCACCGCCGTGGCCGACGTCGCCGCCGCCCGGCGCGACTACCTGGACGAGTCCGGGGGCCGCTACGTCCACGTCGTCGCCGACGGCTCGGTGGGCAACTCCGGGGACGTCGTCAAGGCCATCGCCTGCGGGGCCGACGCCGTCATGCTCGGCGCCGCCCTCGCCCGCGCGGCCGAGGCCCCCGGAGGCGGCTACCACTGGGGCGCCGAGGCCCGCCACGAGCGCCTGCCGCGCGGCTACCGCAGCCGCGTGGGCACCGTCGGCACCATGGACGAGATCCTCAACGGCCCCTCCGACCGCGCCGACGGCACCCTCAACATCATGGGGGCGCTGCGCCGCACCCTGGCCACCACCGGGTACTCCGACGTCAAGGAGCTCCAGCGGGTCGAGGTCGTCCTGGCCCCCTATGACCCGAGCTGACCCGAGCTGACCCAGGCTGACCCGGGCCGGGGCGCGCCGGGCGCCGTGGGAGAGTGAGCCGGGGAGCCCCGGGAAGGCCGCGCCAAGGTATTTTTTATCTCGAAAAAATGAGGTAGCCTGCCTCCTGAACCCGCCGTCCCACTGCGGCACCCCCGCACTCATCCGGGCCGTCCGGCACCGGATGGGCCCGACGTTCAAGGAGGAGCGTGATGACCGACCCGCGCATCGCCCCCACCGCCCCCACCGCCCCCACGGTCCCCGCCGCCGCCCCGGCCCCGCCCCGCCACCTGCGCCGGGGCGGCACCTCCCTGGTCCTCGACCTCATGGACGATCGCTTCCCCGTGGTGCGCCACTGGGGCGGGGACCTCGGCGAGACCGGCGCCTCCACCCTGGACGACCTGAGGGCCGCCCAGACGATGAGCACCGGCACCAACCGCACCTGGACCACCCCCGACCTGCCGGTGCTGCCCCTGCCGCACCTGGGCTGGTCCGCCCGGCCGGCGCTCCTGGTCCACCGCCAGGACGGCTCCGCCTTCTCCGCACACATCGACGCCGTCGCCCACTCGGTCGCCGTCGACGACGCCCCGGGCGGTGAGGCCGACGTCGTCGTCTCGCGCGGCACCGACGCCGTCCACGGCATCGAGGTCGTCACCGAGATCCGCCTGGAGCCCTCCGGCCTGGTGCGGCTGCGCGCACGGGTGACCGACGTCGCGGAGGAGGGGTCCTCCCCGCTGGAGGTCGACGAGGTCACCCCGCTGCTGCCGGTGCCCTCCGACGCCGCCGAGCTGGTCGACATGACCGGCCACCACGGCTTCGAGCGCCGCCTCGTGCGCACGCCCTTCGCCCCGGGCACCCGGTTGCGCGAGGCCTGGGAGGGCCGCCCCGGGCACGACGCCGCCACCTGGCTGGCCGCGGGGACCCCCGGCTTCGGCTGGCGCCGCGGCCGCGTCCACGGCGTGCACCTGGCCTGGTCCGGCAACACCCGTGCCCTGGCCGCCCACCCGCCGCAGGGCTACCGGCTCCTGGGTGCGGGCGAGCTCCTCCACCCCGGAGAGGTCGTCCTGAGCGCCGGCCAGTCCTACACCACGCCCTGGCTCGTCGGCTCCTGGGGCGAGGGCCTGGACGCCCTGGCATCCCGCTGCCACGCCCACCTGCGCGCCCTGCCGGCCCACCCCTCGCGGCCGCGCCCGGTCCTGCTCAACACCTGGGAGGCCGTCTACTTCGACCAGGACCCGGAGACCCTGACGGCGCTCGCGGACGAGGCGGCCGCCATCGGCATCGAGCGCTTCGTCGTCGACGACGGGTGGTTCGGGTCCCGGCGCGACGACACCTCGGGCCTGGGCGACTGGCGGGTCTCGCCCGAGGTCTGGCCGGCCGGGCTGGAGCCCCTGGCTGCGCACGTGCGCGACCTGGGCATGGAGCTGGGCCTGTGGGTCGAGCCGGAGATGGTCAACCGCGACTCCGACCTCGCCCGCGCCCACCCGGACTGGATCCTGTCCGACGGCGCCGGCGGGGCGGTCGAGCACCGCGGCCAGCGCGTCCTGGACCTGGCCGCCCCCGGGGCGTGGGACTACCTGTACGAGGCGATCAGCGGCCTCGTGGAGAGCCTGGACCTGGCCTACATCAAGTGGGACCACAACTCCACCGTCCTGGCCGCGGGCCACATGGCGGCCGGCACCGGGGCGGGCTCCCGGACGGGCGCGCGCCGCGGGGCGCCGGCCGTCCACGACCAGACCCTGGCCCTCTACCGGCTCCTGGACGCCCTGCACGAGCGCTTTCCGGCCCTGGAGATCGAGTCGTGCTGCGGCGGCGGCGGACGCATCGACCTGGGGATCATGGAGCGGGCCCAGCGCGTGTGGGCCTCGGACTGCAACGACGCCCACGACCGGGCGGACATCAACCGCGCCACCATGCTGCTGCTGCCGCCCGAGCTCGTCGGCACCCACGTCGGCGCCGGAAGGGACCACACGACCCTGCGCGGCCTTGACCTGTCCTTCCGTGCCGGCCAGGCGCTGTGGGGGCACATGGGGGTCGAGTGGGACCTGCTGTCCGCCACTGAGGGGGACCGGCGCGCCCTGGCCGACGTCATCGCCCTCCACAAGAAGCTGCGCCCCCTGCTGCACGGCGGCGAGGTCGTGCACGCCGACGTCGATGAGGACGACGCCGTGCGCATCCAGGGCGTCGTCGCCCCCGACCGGACCGACGCGCTCTATCAGCTCGCCGGACTCGCCCAGGCCACCACCTGGCCCGGGGCGCCCCGGCCGCTGCCCGGACTGGACCCCGGGCGCACCTACCACGTGCGGCTGGCGGTCCCCGCCTACGAGGGCCTCCACCACCAGGCCGCCTGGCTCCGGCCCGAGGGAGTCACCCTGCCCGGTTCCTACCTGACGGCCACGGGACTCAGCCTGCCCGTCATCCATCCCGACCACATGCTGCTGGTGCGCGCCACCGCGGTCGACAAGACCTGAGTCGACGACGCCGAGCCCGCTCCCGGTCGCGCCCGCGCGCCTGTCCGCCCCCGCGCACCCTCGGGGCGGAGCCGGCCCGCCTCGGCGGCTCATCCCATCCGCCCGGCCTCTTCCCCCGCCTCCATCACCTCCATCAACGACGAACGGAGAACCATACATGTCCGCAACCACTCCGGCGGCCTTACGCCGGCGGCCGAAGGACGACCGGGTCCTCGGCCTGACCTTCATCGTGCCCGCGGCGGTCGGCCTCATCGCCTTCTACATCTGGCCCCTCATCCGAGGCATCTGGCTGTCCTTCACCGAGTACAACCTCCTGACCCCCGAGAAGTTCGCGGGCCTGGACAACTACAAGCGCATGGTCCACGACGACACCTTCTGGAACGCCGTGTGGGTGACCCTGGAGTACGTCGTCATCAATATCGGGCTGCAGACGATCCTCGCCCTGGCCATCGCCGTCCTCATGCAGCGCCTGACCCAGTCCACCTTCGTCCGCTCGATCGTGCTGACCCCCTACCTGGTGTCCAACGTGGTTGCCGCCATGCTGTGGCTGTGGATCCTGGACAACACGCTGGGCATCACCAACCAGGTCATCGAGGCCGTCACCGGCTCGCGCGTGGACTTCTTCTCCTCCGCCCTGGCCATTCCCACCATCGCCGTCATCAACGTGTGGCGGCACGCGGGCTACACGGCCCTGCTCATCTTCGCGGGCCTGCAGTCCATCCCGAACACCGTCTACGAGGCCGGCAAGGTGGACGGCGCCAGCGAGTGGCGCATGTTCTGGAGGATCACCGTCCCCCTGCTGCGCCCCATCCTCGCACTGGTCCTCATTATGACGATGATCGGCTCCTTCCAGGTCTTCGACACCGTCTCGGTGACCACCCAGGGAGGCCCCGTCAACGCCACGCGCGTCCTGCAGTACTACATCTACGACATGGCCTTCGGGCGCTTCCAGTTCGGCTACGCCTCGGCCATGGCGGTGGGCCTGCTCATCATCCTCGCCGCCATCACCGCCCTCCAGTACCGCATGACCCGTGCGGGCCAGACGGACCTGGACTGAGACTAAGGAAGCCACCCATGACTGCTGCAACCGCAACCGCGAGCTCGCGCACCGACGTCGGCCCCGGCCCCTCCGCCACCGTCCCCCCCAGGACCCGCCTCACCACGGGCCGGATCCTGGCCTGGGCCGCAATGGTCCTCATTATGCTCTTCACCCTGCTGCCCTTCTACTGGGTGCTGCGCACCGCCCTGTCCTCCAACGCGGGCATCACCGCCGACCCCACGAGCATCCTGCCCGTGGATACCAACCTGCGCGGCTTCGCCCGCGTCTTCGGCGCGCAGTCCACCCAGGAGGCCCTCGCCGACGGCGGCTCTGGCGCCGCCATCAGCTTCTGGCTCTACCTGCGCAACTCGGTCGTCGTGGCCACCCTGGTGACGGCGGGGCAGGTCTTCTTCTCCGCCATGGCGGCCTACTCCTTCTCCCGCCTGCGCTGGAAGGGGCGCGACACGGTCTTCGGGATCTTCCTGGCCGCCCTCATGGTCCCCTCGATCTTCACGCTCCTGCCCAACTTCGTCCTGGTCAAGCAGCTCCACCTCGTCGACAGCCTCCTGGGCGTGGCCCTGCCGACCATGCTCATGACGCCCTTCGCCGTGTTCTTCCTCAAGCAGTTCTTCATGAACATCCCCCGCGAGCTGGAGGAGGCGGCCCTGCTCGACGGCGCCTCGAAGGTCCGCGTGTTCTTCCAGCTGATCCTGCCCATGGCCAGGGCGCCCATCTCCACCCTGGCGATCCTGACCTACATCACGGCCTGGAACGACTACTTCTGGCCCCTCCTGGTCTCCTACACCGACTCCTCCCGGGTGCTCACGGTGGCCCTGGCGGTCTTCAAGTCCCAGGCCCCGCAGACCGGGCCCGACTGGTCCGGGCTCATGGCCGCCACGCTCGTGGCCGCCCTCCCGATGCTCCTGCTGTTCGCGGCCTTCGCCAAGCGCATTGTCAACTCCATCGGCTTTACCGGCATTAAGTGAGGCACCAGATGACGGCTACGAATCTCACTCAGAATCTTACTCAGAATCTCACTAAGAATTTCGCCCCTCGCCCCTCACTGTCCCGTCGCGGATTCCTCGGCGGCCTGGCCTCGGGCGCCGCGGCCCTCGCCCTGGCGGCGTGCTCCGGGGGCTCCCGGAAATCAGGCCCCTCCGGCGCCGTGGAGTACTGGCTGTGGGACGCCAGCCAGCTCCCCGCCTACGAGGCGTGCGCGGCGGCCTTCGAGGAGGCCACCGGCATCCACGTCAATATCACCCAGATCGCCTGGGACGACTACTGGACCAAGCTGACGGCGGGATTCATCGCCGGCACCGGCCCGGACGTCTTCACCGACCACATCTCCAAGTTCGCCCAGTTCGTGGACCTGGACGTCCTGCTTCCTCTGGACGAGCAGGCCGCCTGGTCGGGCGTGGACGAGTCCGCCTTCCAGGAGGGGCTCATCGACCTGTGGAAGGGCGAGGACGGCCGCCAGTACGGCTGCCCCAAGGACTGGGACACCGAGGCGGTCTTCTACAACAAGGACATGCTCGCCGACGCCGGTCTGAGCGAGAAGGACCTGGCAGCCTGGACCTGGAACCCCGACGACGGCGGCACCTTCGAGAGGATCCTCGCCCGCCTGACCGTCGACAAGAACGGCGTGCGCGGGGACGAGGACGGATTCGACAAGAGCCGGATCGCCGTTTACGGCCTGAGCATCAAGGACGCGGGCTCGGCTGACGGACAGACCCAGTGGAGCCCCTTCACCGGTTCGGTGGGCGATTGGTACTACACGAACAAGGAGACCTGGGGAGACCGCTACCGCTACGACGATCCGGTCTTCCAGAAGACCATGGACTGGTACTTCGGCCTGGTGGACAAGGGCTACATGCCTCCTCG
This sequence comes from Actinomyces israelii DSM 43320, assembly GCF_000711965.1. Taxonomy (GTDB): domain Bacteria; phylum Actinomycetota; class Actinomycetes; order Actinomycetales; family Actinomycetaceae; genus Actinomyces; species Actinomyces israelii. The sequence continues at coordinate 120,249 of NZ_JONS01000009.1, read as the reverse complement.
CGGCGCCTTCTCCACCACCTCGGGCACCGATGTCCAGCTGGGCTCGGGGTCCATCGCCATGTGCATCAACGGCTCGTGGATGTTCAACACCTACGCGAACCTGGAGGTCAGTGTCGGAATCGCCGCGAACCCGGTCGGCCCCAACGGCAAGTCCGTCTCCCTGTTCAACGGTCTGGGCGACTCCATCGCCAAGCAGTCGGGCAACATTGAGAACGCCTCCAAGTGGGTGGCCTTCCTGGGCACGGCCGAGGCGCAGGACATCGTGGCCTCCTACGGCGTCGTCTTCCCGGCCATCGCCTCCTCCACGCGCAAGGCGGTCGAGGTGTTCGAGAGGACGGGGCTGCCGACGGCGCCCTTCACCGACCACGTGGACAGGGGGACGACCTTCTACTTCCCGCTGACCTACTTCGGCGCTGACGTCGCGGCAATTATGAAGCCCGCCACGGACGCCCTGTGGGCGGAGCGGAGGCCCGCCTCCACGCTCACCAGGGCCAACGAGCAGATCAACCTCCTGTTCGAGACCTCCACGACGCACGACAAGGGCTGAGGACTGAGGCGCCCCGGAGCGTCGTCCGTCCCGCACGGAGCTCCGCAGGGGCGCCGGGCCCGCGGCTCCCCTTCGCCGAGATCGGTCCAGTTCCGCGCCGAGATCGGTCCAGTTCCGCGCCGAGATCGGTCCAGTTCCGCGTCGAGATCGGTCCAGTTCCGCGCCGAGATCGGTCCGAGATCCCGGCCCGCCGTCCGTCCTGCACGGGGCTGCACCGGGCTGTGCGTGACCGCGCACTCCACGACCGGTAGAGCACGCGCCGCGGCCTGTGCCCGCCTCGGGGGCGCCCCCCCCAAGACGGGCGCAGGCCGCACTCATATGAGGAGCCGTCCCCCGAGAAGTCTCCGTCATCGACCCGTGTCATTCATAGTGCGTCCACATCCGCAGGACCAGGACTATCCGCTCCTCCGGGAACACCTCGTAGACGAGTCGATGCTGGATGTTGATCCGACGGGAGTAGCAGCCCGCCAGGTCGCCCACCAGACGCTCGTAGGCCGGCGGGCGGGCGAAGGGATCGTCCGCGACGATGTCGAGAAGACGCTGCGCACGATTCCTGAGGTTCGAGGCGGCGAGCCTACGCGCATCCTTCTGCGCCTGACGCGAGTAGCGCAGAGTCCAGGCGCTCACCAGTCGAGCTCTTCCGATGCGGCCTCGACACCCTCCTCACGGGCCCGCCGAACAGAGTCAACCAGCCCGGGTACCGCCTGGAGATGCAGAGTCTCCTGGATCGCCTCCCAGTCCTCCTCGGACACGAGGACCGCGGTCGACCGCCGCCCGGTGATTCTGACAGGACGGGACTCCTCGGCGACCTGATCGATGAGTCGATACAGATTGGACCTGGCTGCTGTGGCGTTGATAGTACTCATGACGCATCCCCCTCCCGTAGCGTACGACTATGCGTACGTATCGGCAAGCTCCTTCGTCGAGATCGGTCGGGTTCCGCGTCGAGATCGGTTCGAGGCGCTCGCCGGGCGCCGCTGCGCCCCAGAGGGTGATCACCTGGCGCACCCGCAGCCTCGCGCGCCGCCCGTCCGGCCCGGGCCGACGCAGAGTCTCCTGGATCGCCTCCCGGTCCTCCTCGGACACGAGGACCGCGGTCGTCGTCGTGACCGAGAAAGAGAAAAGAGAAGAAAGCCCTGGCCGGTGCGGCATGGCCGAGGTTGTGCGCATCTGCCCCGAGCCCTTCCTCGGCTGCGCTCTCCACCGCCCCCGACCACTTGCGGCCTGCGCGGCGCGCTCCTGAGCGCGAACGGGCCGGAGACCACACCGATCCGCACGGTGTCCTCCGCACGCTGCGGGCACCAGGAGCGGGGAGTGCCGGCTGCCGCCGCGGTGCGGACGGTGGACGCGGACTATTCCTGAGCCGTACGGCGCGCTTCAGCCGGCGCCCGCCGCGGGGCGGTCCTCCGCCGCCCGCAGCGAGGAGATCTCGCTGCGGGGGATGGACGTGGTGAGCAGCTCGCAGGTCCTCCACGGGAGTGAGAGACCCGGTGCGCTCCTGGTGGGCGTCTGCCGCTGTCTCCACGATGGCGCGGCAGCCCGCGTGCACCAGCTCCTGCTTGGAGCTGCAGTAGTGGAGACCATGCCCGCTCCCAGCGAGACGGACGACGTCGCCACCAGCTTCGGAACGGTGCGCGTCTACACCTGGGCGGGCGGCGGGGAGCAGGACTCGCCTCCCGTGGTCCTTCTGCCCGGGAGGATCTCGGGAGCGCCCATGTGGGCGGCGAACGTTCCGAAGCTGGCCAGGTCCCGCCGCGTCATCGCCCTCGACGCGCTCGGAGACGCCGGCATGTCCGTCCAGCCCGCGCCCCTGACGTCCGTGGAGGACCAGGCCGCCTGGACCGACGAGGTGATCTCCGCCCTCGCCCCCGAGGGCCCTCACCTGGTCGGACACTCCTTCGGCGGCGCCACCGCCGCCGTCTACGCCGGCTCCATCCCGACCGCGTGCGCTCCCTGACCCTGCTCGAACCGGTCTTTCGCCTACCCGCCCGCGGAAGTCATGGCCTGGACGGTGACGGCCTCGGCGCCGGCTCTTCCCAAGAGCTGGCGGAACAGGGCGCTGGAGCGCATCGGCGGCGAGAGGCTGTCGGGAACAGACCCCATGGAGCTCATGATCACAGCGGGAGCGGAGAGCTTCGACGCCAGTCGGCCCACACCGAGCCCCTTGACGGATCAGGCAGACGCCGAGTCCTCGTGAATGAACCTTTGTGCGTCCGTAAGGCGCCGCCGGCCGCCGAAGTCGGGTAGTGTGAAGGCGCAATCAGCCGTCGGCTGGTCCTCGCATCGGCGCGCAGGTGCAGATGCCGCCCCATCGCCGTCGGCCCCATCCCCGTAAGGAGCAACTCCATGGCCCAGGTCACCGCCACCATCGCCTCCAAGGTCGGCCTTCACGCCCGTCCCGCCGCCACCTTCGTCAAGGCCGTCGCCGAGAAGGGCGTTCCCGTCACCATCGCCAAGGAGGGCGGCGCTCCTGTCGACGCCTCCTCCATCCTGGGAGTCATGACGCTCGGCGCCGGCTTCGGCGACGTCGTCACCCTGGCCTCCGACGCCGATGGCGCCGACGCCGCGCTCGGTGAGCTCAAGGCCCTGCTTGAGACGGACCTCGACGCCTGAGCCGACTCAACCGATCAAACGCGGTCGGGGGCTCCCACCACCTGGTGGGAGCCCCCGACCGCGTCGTCCGCCGGGGAGCGGACCCGCCGCACCCCGGCAGCCCCGGCGGCCTCGACGGGCTCAGCGCGAGCGGCTCTGCTCGATCTCCTCCTCCGGCATGCCGGTGATGTTCTCGTCGCCGGACTCCCCGCCCGGGTCCGCCACCCACCACAGGATCATGAGGACGGCGATGACGACCAGGCCCAGCCCCGACCACAGGTTGGCGTTGACGTCCCCGGTCTTGGCCATCTCCTCGGGGCCGTTGAGGAACGCCGAGCAGATCAGCAGGAACAGGCCGATAATGCTCAGGACGGCGCCGATGACGATGCGGATGTCCGCCAGGGAGCGAGTGCGTGCATTCATGAGTGGCTCCGATCAGTGGAAGATGAGGTTGAGCAGGACGACGAGGCCGCCGGACAGGATCGCCAGCGGCACGGGGCGGCGGAACCAGGCGAGCTCGGCGGCGGCAGGGTCGCGCCGGTCTGACGCGGGCGTCAGCGAGTAGACGAAGCCCTTGAGCTGGTCGTCCGGGCGCGGCGCCGTGCCGAGGGAGACCGCGATGGTCACCACGATGTCGACGGCGAAGGCGATGCCCGCCGCGAGGAAGGCGGCCCCCTGCCCGGGGAAGGTGACGATGTGGTTCCAGTTGAGGATGTTGACGGCCAGCGCCGCCAGCGTCCCGGCCGTCAGGCCCGCCCAGCCGCCGTGGTTCGTCGCGCGCTTCCAGAACATGCCGATAATGAAGGTGGCGAACAGGGGCGCGTTGAACATGGAGAAGAGCTGCTGGAGGTAGTCCATGAGGTTGGAGTAGGTCGAGGCGATCAGCGCCGTGAAGATCGCGACGACGGTCGCCACGCCGGTGGCGATGTGCCCCATGCGCAGGTAGCGGGCGTCGTCGGCGTCCTTGTTGATGTAGCGCTGGTAGAGGTCGACCGTGAAGACCGTGTTGAAGGCCGAGATATTGGCCGCCATGCCGGCCATGAAGGAGGCCAGCAGGCCGGTGATCGCCAGGCCCAGCAGGCCGTTGGGCAGGACGTCGCGCATGAGCAGCAGGACGGCGTCGTTGTACTTGACGTCTCCGGTCTCCGCTGCGGTCCCGGCCAGTGTGGCGAGCTTGAGGCCGTGGATCTCGCTCACGAGCACCGCGGCCACCATGCCGGGGATAATGACGAGGAAGGGCACGAACATCTTGGCGAAGGTTCCCACAATGGGCGCCGAGCGCGCCGAGGAGATGGAGTCGGCCGCCATGGCGCGCTGGACCTCGACGAAGTTGGTCGTCCAGTAGCCGAAGGACAGCACGAAGCCCAGGCCGAAGACGATGCCGACGACGGACAGCGCCGAGGAGTCGAACCCCGACAGCAGCACGCCGGGCCAGGAGTGCAGCTGGGCGTCGGGGTTGGCGTAGGCGTCCGCGCCGTGCGCGACGGCGTCGTCGGCGATCTTCGCCGTCAGGCCGCTCCAGCCCCCGACCCGGTGCAGGCCGACGAGGGTCAGGGGCAGCAGGGCGGCGACGATGACGAAGAACTGGAGGACCTCGTTGTAGATGGCTGCGGACAGCCCGCCGAGGGTGATGTAGGAGAAGACGATAATGGCGGCGACGATGAGCGCCACCCACAGGGGCCATCCCAGCAGGCGCTGGACGATCGAGCCCAGCAGGTAGAGGTTGACGCCCGCGATGAGCAGCTGCGCCAGGGCGAAGGACAGTGCGTTGATCAGGTGCGCCGCGGTCCCGTAGCGGCGGAACATGAACTCCGGGACGGAGCGGACCTTCGAGCCGTAGTAGAAGGGCATCATGACCAGGCCGAGGAAGATCATGGCCGGGATCGCGCCGATCCAGAAGTAGTGGAAGGTCGGCAGGCCGTACTGGGCCCCGTTGGCGGACATGCCCATGATCTCCACGGCGCCCAGGTTGGCCGACACGAAGGCGATGCCGGTGACCCAGGCGGGCAGCGAGCGCCCGGAGGTGAGGAACTCGTCGGAGGAGGCGGCCTTGCGTCTGGCCATGAATCCCACCCCGATGACGAAGGCGAAGTAGACGACGATCGGGAAGTAGTCGTACCAGCGCGCGTCAATGAGCGTGGAGCCGGAGGAGCTTGCGAGGAAGGCGGGGATGAAGGTCATAGGGGTCCTCGAGGTCGGATCGTGACGGGCGACATTGCCCGGCCCCGCCTACTCTACGTCTCGGACGTGAGACGCGTCATCGCTTCGGCGGGAGCGTGTCGAACGCGGAACAGGAGCCGTGCTCCGCCACCATGATCGGAGTCGGCGAGGCATGATGCTGTCCATGGACACAGCCCTGCTTGTGAAGGCCCTCGGCGCCTTCTTCGCCATTATGAATCCCTTCGTCAACCTGCCCCTGTTCCTGGGCCTGACGACCGGCCAGGAGGCCGCTCAGCAGCGCCGGACCGCCTGGCGCACCGTCGCCTTCAGCGCCGTCATGTGCGCGGTCGTGGCGGCGGCCGGAACCACTCTCCTGAACTTCTTCGGCATCACCGTGGACGACTTCCGGGTCGCCGGAGGACTCGTCCTGCTCACCATCTCCCTGGGCATGCTGAGCGGGCGCGGCGCGAGCGCCCACGAGGGCAGCAAGGCCGAGAAGGCCCAGGCCGCCGACTACGCGGCCGCCAACGACATCTCCTTCTACCCCATGACCTTCCCGATCCTCGTCGGGCCCGGCACGATCACGACCATTATCGTCATGGTCGCCCAGGGGCAGAACGTCAGCGGCAAGCTCACGGTGGCGCTCGCGCTGTTCACCATTCTGGCGCTCCTGGGCCTCGTGCTCCACTTCTCCGCCACCATCGGCCACTACATGTCCATCACGCTGCGCACCATTATGACCCGTCTCATGGGCATGATCCTGGCGGCGATCGCCGTCGGCATGCTGACCATCGGCCTGAAGAACCTCCTGCCCGGCCTGGCGGGCTGAGCGCGCGGGCGCCCGAACGCGGTCCGGCCGCCCCCGCCCGCAGCCCCCGCCCGCAGCCTCGCGGTCCTCTTCGCCGAGATCGGTCGTATTCCGCGTCGAGATCGGTTCACTTCCGACTCGAGATCGGTTCACTTCCGGCTCGAGATCGGTCCGGGGGCGCCCCGCGCGCCGGTAGGGTGCGGGCATGACGATCATCGCTGCTGCGGACGGCTCCGCGCTCGGCAACCCCGGACCCGCGGGCTGGGCCTGGTACGTGGACGACGGCTGCTGGGCGGCTGGCGGCTGGCCGGAGTCGACCAACAACCGCGGCGAGCTCACCGCCGTGCTCGAGCTCCTGCACGCCACCGCCCATACCGGGGAGGACCTGCTGGTCCAGGCCGACTCCCAGTACGTCATCAACTCCCTGACGAAGTGGATGAAGGGCTGGAAGCGGCGCGGCTGGCGCAAGGCCGACGGCAAGCCGGTCCTCAACGACGACCTCATGAAGGCGCTCGACGCCGCCCTGGCGGGACGGGCGGTGCGCTTCGAGTGGGTGCGCGGCCATGTCGGCCACCCCCTGAACGAGGCCGCCGACTCGCGCGCCCGCGCCGCGGCCATCGCCTACCAGCAGGGCCGCGCCGTTCCTGCGGGCCCCGGCTGGCGGGACACGGGCGGCACTGACGCCCCGACGGCGGCCGGCGCCAGGGCCTCCGGCGCTCCCGCGGTGTCCGACGACGGCGCCGCCCCCGCGGTCTCCGACGCTGCCGGAGCCGTCCCCGGCGCCACCGCCGCCCGCCGCGCCCGGCTCCGCAAGGAGAGCGGCAGGCTGTTCTGAGGCGGGGCCTGAGGCCACGGGTGAGAAGCGCCCGGCCCGCCCGCCGTGCCCGGCCCGCGCGGGCCCTCACAGGAACGGCACAGGCGAGACAGGTCGGCCGCACAAGGCCCCCCAGCAGGCTGGGGGCATGACGACGAACCTCGCCCTCCCCGCCAAGCCGGTTCTTCCGGGGCTCTCGGCGAGCCTGGGGCTCTCGGCGAGCCGGGGACTCCTGGCGGAGCTGGCGGCCCAGCCGGGGCTGGCGGCCCTGAAGGCGGCGAGGGCTCTGAGCGGGCTCCGCGACCGCCTGCCCACGGTCGTCCTGTTCGCCACCGTCTCCTTCTCCAGCTGGACGGTGGACTACGTTCTTGCGCTCCTGCTCAACTTTCTGACGGGCTCGGTCCTCTGCGCCGTCGTTGGGGCCCGGATGGTCTCCTGCACCATGAGCCTGCTGCTCAACCGTTGCCTCTTCCGGGCGGCCCCGGAGACCTTCTGGCGCTCGGTCGCGGGCTACGCGGCCGTCCAGACGACCACGACGACGATGTCGTACCTGGGGATCGCCCTCCTGACCGGAACGGGGGCGCCGCTGTGGCTGGCCAAGATCCTCGTCGACTCCAGCCTCTTCGGCCTCAACTACCTGCTGCAGTCCCGCCTGGTCTACCGTTCCGGCTCGACGCCGCTGCGCCTCGGGCCCGGAGCCGCCATCGCCTGAGCGGCCCAGCGGGAGGGGCGAGAAGCGGGCGGGCCCGAGCAAGGGGAAGCGGGCCCGCCCGCGGCCCGACGGCCCAGGCCTACAGGAGCGTGACCGCCTGGCGGGCGATGGCCAGCTCCTCGTTGGTGGGGAAGACCGTGATCACCACGGAGGACTCGGGCGTGGAGATCGTCACCGGCTCGGAGGCGCGCACGTCGTTGGCCTCGGCGTCGATGCGCACCCCCAGGTAGTCCAGGCGCCGGCACAGCTCGGCCCGCACGCGCGAGTCGTTCTCCCCGATGCCGGCGGTGAAGGTGATGGCGTCCACCCCGCCCATGACGGCGATGTAGGCGCCCACGTACTTCAGCAGGCGGTGGACGTAGACGTCGATGGCGTCCCGGGCGTTCTGGTCGCCGGCATCGACGAGCCTCCACACCTCGCGCATGTCCTGCTGACCGGTCAGGCCCTTCATCCCGGACTCGCGGTTGAACAGGTGGTCGATCTCGTCGATGGACATGCCGGCCACGCGCACCAGGTGGAAGACGGCGGCCGGGTCGATGTCGCCGGTGCGCCCGCCCATGACCAGGCCCTCCAGAGGGGTCAGGCCCATGGAGGTCTCCACGGCCCGGCCGTTCACGACGGCGGACACCGACGCGCCATTGCCCAGGTGCAGGACGATCTGCTTGAGGTCGTCGCGCCCCAGGCGCTTGGAGATCTCGCCGGAGACGAAGTGGTGGCTGGTGCCGTGAGCGCCGTAGCGGCGGATGGAGTAGGTGTCGGCCACCTTGCGGTTCAGGCCGTAGCGGGCCGCCTCCTCGGGCAGGTTCTGGAAGAAGGCGGTGTCGAAGACGGCCACGTGGGGCACGTCCGCCAGGAGCTCGCGCCCCACCTCGATTCCCTTGAGGTGGGCCGGGTTGTGGAGCGGGCCGAGCGGCACGAGCTCCTCGATCCTGGCCACGACGTCGTCGTCGATGAGGGCGGGCCCGGAGAAGTAGTGGCCGCCCTGGACGACGCGGTGGCCGACCGCGACGATGTTGGCCTCCGCCAGGCTGGGCCCCTTCTCCTCGAACAGGCGCAGGACCTCGGACAGGCCGAAGCCGTGGTCCGGGACCGGCTCGGTGATATCCGTCCTCTCCCCGGCGCGCTTGTGGGTGATGGAGCCGGTCGTGTCACCGATGCGCTCGACGATCCCGGAGGCGAGCGACTCCCCGGAGTCGGGATCGATCAGCTGGTACTTGATGGAGGAGGAGCCGGAGTTGATGACGAGGACGGTCCGGGTGGTCACAGTGGGCCTTTCTGGCTGTTCGACGGGGCCCGCTGGGCGGGCACGGACTGGGCGGGGGCGGGCGCGGCGGCGCGGGCACGACCCCGGAAGGATCTGCGGGAAAGGCTATCCCGCCGCGGATCGGGAGGCCGGGTCAGCCCTGCGCCTGAACGGCGGTGATGGCGACGGTGTTAATAATGTCCTCCACCAGGGCGCCGCGGGACAGGTCGTTGACCGGCTTGTTCAGACCCTGGAGCACCGGGCCGATGGCGATGGCGCCACTGGAGCGCTGAACCGCCTTGTAGCCGATGTTGCCGGACGACAGGTCGGGGAAGATCAGGACGTTGGCCCGCCCCGCCACCGCCGAGCCCGGCGCCTTCTTGGCGGCGACCACGGGGTCGACGGCGGCGTCGTACTGGATGGGGCCCTCCACGGCGAGCCCGGGGGCCTTGGCGCGCACCATCTCGGTGGCCTCGCGGACCTTGTCCACGTCCGCGCCCTTGCCGGAGGTGCCTGTGGAGAAGGACAGCATGGCCACGCGCGGGTCCACGCCGAACTGCCTGGCGGTGGCGGCGCTGGAGATGGCGATGTCGGCGAGCTGCTCGGCGGTCGGGTCGGGGTTGACGGCGCAGTCGCCGTAGACCAGGACCCGGTCCTCCAGCAGCATGAGGAAGACCGAGGAGACGATCGAGGTGCCCGGCTTGGTCTTGATGATCTGGAAGGAGGGCACGATCGTGTGGGCCGTGGTGTGGGCCGCCCCGGAGACCATGCCGTCGGCGTCGCCCATGTGCACCATCATGGTGCCGAAGTAGGACACGTCCTGGATGGTCTCGCGGGCCTGCTCCAGAGTCACGCCCTTCTTGGCGCGCAGGCGCGCGAACTCGGCGGCGTACTTCTCGCTCAGCTCGGGGTCGGAGGTGGAGGCGACGCGGGCCGCGGCGATGTCCAGCCCCAGCTCGGCGGCGCGGGCGCGCACGGCCGTCTCGTCGCCCAGCAGGACGACCTCGGAGATGCCGCGGCGCAGGATCGCGTCGGCCGCGCGCAGGATGCGGTCGTCGTCGGGCTCGGGCAGGACGATCGTCCTGCGGTCGGAGCGGGCCCGCTCGACCAGCTCGGCCTGGAACATGATGGGCGTGACCACGTCGCTGGGCTCGACCTCCAGGGCCGCCAGAAGGGCCTCGACGTCGGCCTCCTGCTCGAAGGTCGTCACGGCCACGTCGACCTTGCGCTCCGAGCCGTGCGCCAGCTCGCCGGTCAGGGAGCCCGCCGTCGAGGCCGCCGCGAAGGTGTCGAGCGGGGAGGTGAAGACCGGCAGGGGCATGTCCAGGCCCTGGATGAGCCGCAGCGCGTGCGGGGCGACCGGGAAGCCACCGTTGAGGACGAGGCCCGACATGCTGGGGAACGAGGAGGAGGCCTGGGCGGCCGCCAGCGAGATCAGCGCGGCGGAGCGGTCGGCGGGGACGATGACGAGCTGGCCCTCGACCAGGCGCTCCAGGACGTGGGAGACGTCCATGGCGGCCACGAGCACGGACTCGGCCTCGCGCTCCAGGAGCGCGGCGTCGCCGGAGATGAGCTCGCCGTCGAGGGCCTCGAGGACCTCGTGCACGCTCGGCGCGGTCAGCAGCGGGATCTCCGGCAGGGTCGTCGTCGCGACCCCCTCGACGCCGGCGATGGCGGCCGAGACGGCCTCGCGGGTGGCGGCCGGGCACTTGTTGGCGACGGCGGCGACCGTGCGGGCGTGGTTCTCGGCGATCTCGGCGATCGAGACCTCGATGCTGCCCCGCACGTCCTCGGGGGAGCCCTCCCCGGAGACCACCAGGAGGACCGGGACGCCGAGGTTGGCGGCGACGCGCGCGTTGAGGGCGAGCTCGGGGGTGCCCGCGACGTCGGTGAAGTCCGAGCCGTCGATAATGACGACGTCGTGGTCGCGGGCGAGCGCCCGGTAGGAGGAGACGATGCGGGACAGGGACTCCTCGGGCGCCGCGTGGTACTCGTCCCAGGTCACGCCGATGCAGTCGGCGGCCGAGGCGCTCGAGCCGGAGCGTGCCAGGAGCAGGGCCAGGAAGGGGTCGGCGCCGCGGTCGCGCGAGTCGACGAAGGGGCGGAAGACGCCGACCTTTGCGACGACCTTGGTCAGGGAGGCGACCAGGCCCAGGGCCACGGTCGACTTGCCGGTGCCGGCACTGGGTGAGGCGATGTAGATGCTGCGCGCCACGGTGTAGGTCCTTTTCGCGTCTCGACGTCGAGTGGTGCTGCCGGCTCCTCCGGCGATGCTCAGTCCGATTGTGCCCCCAAGTGGCGGGTGCATGTGACCAAAGGCCCGGCCGATCTCGTTCTGCGGCTGTGGGAACCCGCACAGGCCGGGGCGCGCGTGAGCTCCGTACGGCGGTTTGACCGTGCGCCGCCTGTGCTGCACGTGAGGGGCTCCACTGCGGCGGTAGATGGGACGTCCTTCCACGGCAGGGCCTTGAGCGCGGCCGGCAGGACGGGATGGGTGGCACTGGCCTTGACAGTTGGACCCGGTGGCCGCCTGCGGCTCTGATCGTCTCGGCGGCGGCCCGCCGGGTGTGCGCGGCATCGTCGGTGACCATCGTGCCGCCCAGATCTGAATACTCGTTCCACGAGCGCTGCGATGCCTCGGGACGGGGGCTTGTTGCTCCTGGATCCACCGCCCGATGTGCGATGACTGCGCCGGTGGCGTGATCCAAAACGGCTGGCAGATGGATGCCGGTGGCGCGGGCCCTCGTGACCAGGGATGCGTAGAACACGCCTGCTGTAATTCATCACCCGTGGAAGTTAAACGATTTTATTAATTAAATCTGATCTTAGTCGCTTGATCGGGCTCGCTCGGGCCTTGTTGGGCAGGTAGATGTGTGATACACTCAAGGTGTTGTCAGATTAGAAGTTTAAATGCTGTTCGCGGGCGGGCGTTGATGGGAGTCAAGATTGCAATGGGTCGTTGCAGGAGTCGCTTGTCCGAAAAGATGCCTCTCCATCTTGTGTGGTCACTTACGAACGCCTGCAATGCCCGGTGTATTCATTGCTATGCTTCTTCTGCTCGTCGCAGTCCCGGTGAACTCTCCAGGCAAGAAGTTCTTAAGGGCATAGATGAATGCGCGCGCGACGGGCTTCTGGATCTGGCGCTCAGCGGCGGGGAGCCGCTTCTGGTAGGAGACCTTGAGTTCATTGTAGAACATGCGGCATCAGTTGGGCTGACTGTTGGGGTGGGAACGGGTGGGTGGGCTTTGACTGCTCGTAGAGCACGTAACTTGGCGAGCCCCGGGATTTCCCGAGTTCAGGTTTCCTTGGATGGCCTAGCGGAAGCACACGATAGAATTAGGCAAAGGGAGGGGCTTTTTAGTCGCGCGCATAGAGCGATAGAGAACAGCCGATCTGTTAATATAAAGACCAGGGCGCGTTTTGCCGATCGCCGAGGAAACGTAAACGAGATGGGTCAAGTATTCGAGTTCTGTCGTTCGGCAGGAGTCGATGGGTTTAACCTTTCCCAACTCGTGCCGGCCGGCCGAGGAGACCGATTCAATGGATCTTCTCCCTGAACAATGGCGAGACGTTCTGTTGTGGTGGAATGAAATGCGCTTAAAATTCCCCGAGATTAGAATGACGGAGCACCTTGCACAACTTGTACTTGTCGCGCCGAATTTAGTTCTGAAGCCTCTGTTCCGTGGATGCCGAGCAGGCCAGTCGCAGGGCGCTATCAGTCCAACAGGAGAAGTTTTCCCCTGCGTGGTGTTTCCACATGCGTTAGGAAATATTCGGGCGAAGTCGCTTCGAGAGATGTGGAATACTTCACCGGAACTCATGCGCCTTCGAGACCGTAGCGGGCTTTTGGGGCGTGCGGCTCCTGCAAAATCAGTGATAAGTGCGGAGGCTGTCGTGCAACCGAATACGCACTTACGGATAGTTTTATGTCCTCTGATAGTCGCTGCTGGTCACCGGATGTTTGCTCGCAATCATGACGACGCCTAAAAGTACTTCTTCCCTGGCGCGGCTCCCGCGTCCAGTCTACTATCTGGTGCTCGCCACGCTCGCGAACTCCTTGGGCACTTTTTTGTTGCCATTTATACCGCTATATCTGGAGCAAATGCAGATTCCTGTGAACAGAATAGGGCAGATGGTGGGGGCTTATGGTGCTGGAGCACTTTTAGCGTGCGTAGGAGGCGGTCATCTTTCAGATAAGTTGGGGCGTAAGCCTGTCATTCTCATAAATCTCTTAGCGAGCGGCTGCTTTACTGCCGCTATACCGTTCGCACATGCTCTGCCCGTGATCCTCATCCTTTTATTTATCATTGGTTTTTCGGCAGGAATGTCGCGACCCGCAGTAAATGCTCTTGTGGGCGATTTGACGGACAGTGTAACGGGACCCCTTTCTTATGGCCTTCTCTATTGGGCCAATAATGCTGGGTTTCTCATTGCGTCGCTTGTCGGAGGAATCATTGCGTATCAGTCATTCTCGCTGCTGTTTGCGATCGATTCGGCAACATGTTTTTTAGCCTTTTCTGTCTTATCCATAGGATTTAGAAAAACTTCTATAAAAACAAGCTCCGCGACAGAAGTCTCGGAAGAACCTCAGCGTCGTTCTGGGTCCTTAATTCATTTAATAATTTTGCTATTCTTCATGTGGTTTATTCAAACTCAGGCATGGACTGCGCTTCCGATGACGATAACTTCTCGAGGCCTAAATTCAATCGATTGGGGAATAGTATCCGCTGCTAACGGCGCCGTAGTGCTGCTTTTTCAACCTGTGAGCATAAAACTCATCAAGTATATGGGTATGCAGTACTCTCTGGCTATTGGGTGTCTTGTTCTTGGGACTGGTTTTGCGGTTACGCCACTGCTCGCATCTGTAACCGGGTTCGTTCTTCAAACAGCAGTCTGGTCAACAGGCGAGGTTATGGTTGCGACAACTGCTCCCGCGATGATTGCGCAACTGACTTCGTCCGGTGGGCGTGGCAGGTGGATGGGATATATGGCTGCGTCATTTTCCTTAGCCTCAGTTATTGGCCCCGCGCTGGGAGGGGAAGCGATCGCCCGTCAGCTAGATTCTCAACTTTGGATGGCCTGCTTTATTCTGGGACTGTCTGGTGCCCTGTTTGTTGGGTACTCACATTTTTTTAACGTGAAGAGTGGATCAAAATGAAGTTCTGGCTGGAATTAAACAGAGCGGCATGCTGGGGTAACTACTGCAGGAGTTCTGGTTGGCATTTGCGGAGCGTCTTGTACAGAATCGCTCCGCCTTCATTCCCGCAAGCCTGTAGGTGTCCGAACGCTTTTTCCGCCTGGTGGGGATATCCCGTTCTTCGTTCGTCATGTCGATCTACATGAGATAATTCTCGTGCCGGGCGACCCGAGAGCGCCAGCCCAGACAACGATTTTATTTAATTCCAGCCATATTTGGCTCCTGAGGATAAGGCAAAATATACTGGATGTGGCGCTGGCCGCGTTCTTTGTAGGATTACTGTTGATGGTATGGTTGCTCCCTGTGCGACTCTTCCGATGGCGGCTGGGAGTCTTCGTGAGCAATTATTGGAGGATATTTGGCTCGATCCGGTAGTCATGAAACGCATACGGGACCGCGGCAATATTACTGGAAACTGCGTAGGGTGCGATTTGCTGAACTCCTGTGGGGGATGTCGCGCTATGGCGTTGGCTAGCGATGCTTTAGGGAATCCTGTGTCAGGTACTTGACCAGGGGTGAGGGCCTGACTGGCCGGGCTCAGGGGTCCGCACCAATGGGGCCGGGTCCCTATGTCGCTGCGCCGGGGGCGCGCCGGTGCCCAGGGTGGACTTCTAGCCCCGTCCCGGTGTGCCCCCGTCCGCTACCGGTAGTGCAGGAAACGGGTTGAAGGAGGCGGTGCCGGCAGGCGGCAGGGGGGGGTATCTTGGCCGGTGCTGGGCGGTGCGCGAGGTTGCTCCGGAGGAGGTGAGCTGGACTGCCGGGCGCGTCTTGGACGGTTTTGAGAGTGTGTTTCGGGCTGTTCGTCTTGTTGTTCGGTACTCCTGGTCGGCCTCGCCCTAGTGTCCTGTGTCCCGGGACGGGGTCGTTTGCGATCGTGTATCGGCCCCGGCCTGGGGGCGGTATCCCGGGCGGTCTTGCTTCTGGCGGTGGTGGGCCATCTGTGAGGTGCCCGGTGTTTCTCGAATACGGATTCTTCCCACCACTGCCCGAGAAACACCAGGCACCTCGCACCACCCTGATGAGAAAACTTCAGTGGCTGTGAATGGGCGCTGCGGGGCGGGCACCTGCGGCGCGCCCAGCGTGGTTGGTCGGCGTCGTGGTTCAGCTCTTCCTCACTGCAGCAGGGGCAGGGCCGACAGGATCGTCAGCGCGATGACAATGGGCTCGAAGACCCTCTGGTCCATGCGGTCGGCCAGGCGCCGGCCCGCCAGGGCGAGGACGACGACCACGGGCGCCAGGACAGCGTCAAGGGCGAGGTGCTCGGGGCGGATAATGCCCAGGCTCAGGGAGAAGGGGAGCTTGGCGAGGTTGACGAGGAAGAAGAACCAGGCGGTGGTCCCCAGGAAGGCCTTGACGGGGTAGCGGCAGGCGAGGAAGTACATGCTCGTGACGGGGCCGCCGGCGTTGGCCACCATGGTGGTGAACCCGGCGAGGGCCCCGTACAGGATCCGGGCCGGCGGGCTGGAGCCGGCTCCGGAGCGGGAGCCGACGGCGTCGTCCGCCGGCCGGGGCGAGGGCGCGGGGGAGGGCCCGCCCGCAGGGCCCTCAGGGCCCGCGGCGGCGGCCGCGCCGGGCGCCGGGCGCGCGCTGCGGCGCCGCCCCCACAGGGTCGCGGCGATCAGGAGCAGGAGCACGACGCCGATGACCCGCCGTGTCCCGGTGTCGGAGGCCAGGCGCAGGAAGACGGCGCCGGCGAGGACCCCCACGGCGACGGCGGGGATCAGCCTGCGCAGCATGGTCACGTCGGCGTCGCGCCGGTAGGACCACACCGCGAGCACGTCCCCGACGAGCAGGAGGACGAGCATGACTCCCGTGGACTCCTTGGCCGGCAGGACCGCGGCGAACAGGGCGACGGCGATCGTGGCGGCCCCGGGCAGCACGGTCTTGGCCAGGCCGGTCAGGCAGGCCGCGGCCAGCAGGAGCAGCCAGCTGCCCAGCGTCAGGGAGGCCAGGCCGGCGAACCCGCCGGCCAGGCGGACGGCTTCGGGCGGGGCGGCGCCGAGCGCGGCCAGGGGGCCGGGGCCCTGGGCGGAGAGCGGTAGGAGCGTCGTCGTCGATGCGGCGGGAGTCATGCCTGAGATCCTATTCTTTTGTTCGGACAAAAGTGGGTATTTCTTCCGCGGTCGGATTCGTGCCGCGCGATCCGTGCCGCGCGAGTGGGCCGACGGCGCTGCGCGCGGCGCCGTCGGCCCACTCGGGTGCTCACTCCTCGTGGAGGAGGGCTCACTCAGGGGGGCGGATCCGCCGCCCCGGGCCGTGCTCACGCGAGACTCACGCCAGTGCGGCGGCCTCGAGCAGGTTCTTGGCGGAGATCTGGAGCCCCTCGACATTGCCGTACTCGGCGTCCTCGTGCTCGATGTTGACGTTCATCTCCGGGTTGACCCGGGCGATGGCCCGAAGGAACTCGGCCCAGTAGTCGGCGTCGTGACCCAGGCCGAAGGCGACGAAGCGCCAGGCCGGGTCCTTCGGCCACGAGTTGCACCAGTAGCCGTAGGCCACCGGGACCTTGCCCTCGGCCTCGGCCGGGACGTGCCCGAAGTCGGTGTCCAGCACGCCGCGGTAGGCCGCGCCGGGGAGGATCTTGGTGTCCTTGGCGTGGACGTGCCCCACGAGGCCCCCGAGGCGCCTGGTGGCCTCGATCGGCTCCATCTGCTGCCAGAACAGGTGGGAGGGGTCCATGTTGACCTTGATGTTGGTGGCGCCGGTGGCCTCGACGAGCCGCTCGAAGGAGGGGACGTTGAAGACCAGGTTGCGCGGGTGCAGCTCCAGGCAGACCTGCACGTCGTTGTCGCGGGCCAGGGCGTCGATCTCCTTGAAGAAGGGCACGACGACGCTCCACTGGTAGTCGAGGATCTCCATGTCGATGCCGTTCCACGGGTTGACCACCCAGGTGGGGTACTTCGCCGTGGGGTCGGTGCCCGGGGTGCCGGACATGGTGACGATCTCGCCCACCCCCAGCAGGCCCGCCAGGCGGATGGCGCTGCGGATGTCCTCGGCGTGCTTGAGGCCCTCGTTGGGCAGGGGCGAGGTGGGGTTGCCCGAGGTGTTGAGGCCCGACAGGACCATGCCCCGCTCCTTGAAGATGCCCAGGTAGTCCTCGCGGGCGGTGGCCGAGGCCAGCAGGGCGTCGACGGGGCAGTGCGGGGAGGGGATGAATCCCCCGACGTTGACCTCCGCGCCGGTCAGCCCCGCGTCCTTGAGGACGTCGAGGGCCTCGGGCAGGGAGCGGTCCTGGAGGCAGGCGGTGTAGGCGCCGTAGGTGAGTGCCATGAGTGGGCTCCTTACTGTGAGATTCTGTGAGAGGTGTTCGTGCGTGGTCGGTCGGGGCTCACTTGCCGAGCCCGGAGACGTCGATGGCGGCCCCGCCGGCGGCTGCCGAGCGGGCCACGGCGTCGGCGATGAGCATCTCGCGGTAGCCGTCGGCGAAGGTGGCGCAGGGCGGCAGGGCCGCCTCGCCGGTCACGCCGGCGACCTGCTGGAGGAAGGCGTGGGCCTGGTAGGTGAACTGCTCGATCTGTGTCAGGCCCACCCCGCCGAAGGCCATGGAGGAGCCCCGGGCGAAGTAGGGGAAGCCGGGGTTCACCAGGACGCGGCGGGCGCCGCCGAGGTCGGCGGGGGAGCTCGCGTCGTCGATCTTGATCTCGCCGCAGCGCGCCAGGTCCCACGAGGCCCGGCCTCTGGTGCCCAGGACGTCGACCATGAGCGAGTTCGGCAGGCCCCAGGCCACGCGGGAGCAGGAGAAGGTGCCGACGGCGCCGCTGGCGAAGCGGGCGGTGAAGGTGGCGACGTCGTCGTTCTCCACGGGCTCGTAGATGGCGTTGGCGGTGTCCAGGGCGGTGCCGCGGGTGACGTGCCCGGTGGCGACCGGGCGCTCGGTGATGGAGGTCATCATGGCGGCGCCGGAGACCGAGACGATGGGGCCGAGGATCGTCTCGGCGGTGTCGATGAGGTGGCTGCCGACGTCGCCCAGGGCGCCCGAGCCCATGGGGCCCTTGTAGCGCCAGGCCATGGGGGCGGTCGGGTCCACGCCGTAGTCGCACCAGTAGCGGCCGTCGAAGTGGTTGATCTCGCCCAGGTGTCCGGAGGCGACCAGCTCGGCGAGCTTGGCGACGGCGGCGTTGCGGCGGTAGGTGAAGCCGACGGCGGTGACGACGCCGGCCTCCTTCTCGGTCTCGGCCATGGCGCGGGCGTTCTCCAGGGTGTCCGCCAGGGGCTTCTCGCACAGGACGTGCTTGCCCGCGCGGATCATGGCCTCGGCGATCTCGCGGTGCAGGGCGTTGCCCACCACGATGGAGACGATGTCGATGCTGGGGTCGTCGGCCACGTCGCGCCAGTCGGTGACGGCCCTCTCGTAGCCGTAGCGCTCGGCGGCGTCCGTGGCGAAGGGCTCGTAGGCGTCGGCGATGGCGGCCAGGCGGACCTCGGGCAGGCCCAGGTCGAAGACGGTGCCCACCTGGCGCCAGGCGTTGGCGTGGGTGGTGCCGGCCATGCCGGCGCCGATGACGGCGACTGACAGGGGGGTGCTGCTGCTCATGGGTGTTCTGTCCTCGTTGACTGGTGAGCGCGCGCCTCGCAGTGATTCACGCGCGTGAACATGTGGCACCAGTATGGGCGCGGGGGCGGGGGTTGTCAACAGTCTGCGGTGTCGATCTTGCCGATTCGTCAGGACAAACCGCCCCACCCGCCCTCCCTGGGGCCCTCCCGTCGCCTCGGCCCTCTCGCCTCCTTCGTCGAGACCGGTCGTATTCCGTGTCGAGATCGGTCCGACGGACCGATCTCGACACGGGGCGGGTGCGGGGTGGGTTCTGGTCGACTGATGTCGAGAAGACGTTCGGCTCCCCCGGCCTGCGGAGCTGCTGTCCGTCAGAATGACATTGGCCGTTCGGGCCGCCGAGGTGCTGGCGAAGAACCGCGTGTTTGCAGGGATCCCTCCAGGGCGCGCGATACCGGATCTCCCTAATGTCATTCCGGCGGACATCCGGTATCCGGCTCATTGGTTCGCGTGCGGGCCGCAGCCCAGGTGCCGCGGTCGAGGGGGCGATGGCCGGGAGAGCCGGCCTATGGGCGCGAGCCGGACGGAGGTGGACGGCCTTCTGGGGCCGATCGCCCAGTCGTTGACGAGGATTTCGGATACTGGTCTTCGGCGGAGCCCGTGTCGGTTGGGCTCAGTTTTTAGCAGAAAAATGCTATTGCGTCAAGGGCAGGCCTTCCTCTGGTGGGCTGCTCCTCTCACCCTTAGCCTTTTGCCGTCGGGTACCCGACAGCGACGTCGACGTGAAAGAACATGCTGCGGAGCGCCCCGGGCCCGGGGCGCTCCGCAGGCAGACCAGTGCCCGCGCAGGCGGGACGCTCGCAGAAAGGATTCTTATCATGATCAACAAGCTCGCCCCTTACGCCGCCGGCGCCGCAGCCGTCCTCGCTCTCGCTGCCGGCGCTCTGTCCGCTCACGCTCCTGCCGCACAGGCCTTCTACTGGCCTCCGGATCCGACGCCGACGCCGACGCCGGCTCCGGATCCTCCTGCGGAGCGCAACGGCGTGTGCGAGGACGGCGAGGTCTGCTTCTACTACAACAGCAATTATGAGGGGTCGGTATCGGACTTCCCCTTCTCCGTTGAGGACTACGGGACCTCTCAGCCCGGCTGCTATGACTTCAAGGGCCCAGGTCAGGGCCAGGGCGAGTGCATCAAGAATGAGGCGGCCTCGGTCATCAACCGCACCGATCAGCCCGTGACGGTCTACTTCAACTCCGGCTACAGGGGGACCGCCCAGGTCATTCCCGCCCACTCCTCCGCCAACCTCGGCGACACCTTGAAGAACGACAACGCCTCCCACCTCATTGGCGGATAGCTCCGACAGCGGACAGCTTCAACTCGCGGTCCTCGTCCTCTTCGTAATCCGCAGGATCCCCCGGTGAGAAGAGCCTCAGCGGCTCGGCCGCCCAGGCGTCTTCCTGGTCGATCTCGGAGTGCGCTATCAGGACATGCTCAACGCCGCGGGCGCGCCCCGCCCCGCCGCAACCGGCCCAGCGGCGTTCCCGGCGGGCGGTGCTCCCCGGGCACCGGGTACGCTGCGCAGCGGGCCGCGCCCGTCGCACGGCCCTGACGGGTTCACGACAGGGAAAGGGGCCGCATGCCCGCACCGCGCCGTCGTCGGGTCACCATCTCCACCGTCGCTAGGCGCGCCGGCAGATCGGTGTCCACCGTCTCCGCCGCCCTCAACAACGCCCCCGGGGTCGCGTCCTCCACCCGGCAGGAGATCCGCGACATCGCCCACCAGCTCGGCTACGAGGCCGACCCGAAGGCGCGCCTCCTGCGCCGGGCGAGCACCGGCCTGATCGGCGTCTCCTTCGTGGCCGGCCAGGCCTTCCAGGTCGAGCTCGTCGACGCCCTCTACGCCGCCTGCGAGCGGCGCGGGCGCGACATCGCCCTGTCGGCCGTCACCGGCAGCCGGGACGAGACCGAGGGCGTGCGCGGGCTCCTGCGGGAGCGCTGCGAGTCGCTCGTGCTGGTCGACTCCGCCGTCGAGGACGCGCTGCTGCGGGAGGCGGCCGCCGTCATGCCCGTGGTCCTCCTGTGCCACGACACCGGGGTCCCCGGCGTCGACGTCGTGCGTTCCCAGGACGACGTCGGGGTGCGCGCGCTCGTGGAGCACCTGCTGTCCACGGGCAGGCGCCGCCTCGTCCACATCGACGGCGGGGGCGCCTCCGCGGCCCCGGTGCGGCGCCGGGTCTTCACCGAGGTCCTCGCCGAGCGAGGCCTACCGGCGTCCGTTGTGGCGGGCGGCGACGACGAGGAGTCCGGCACGCGCGCGGCCTCGGCTCTGGCCGCCCGGGGCGTGCTGCCGCAGGCGCTGGTCTGCTTTAACGACCGCTGCGCCCTCGGCGCCGTCCTGGAGCTGCGGCGCCGGGGCCTGCGGGTTCCCGAGGACGTAGCCGTCACCGGCTACGACGGCATCCCCTTCTCCGGCCTGTCCGCCCTCGACCTGACGACGGTGCGCCAGGACGCCCCCGTGATCGCCGACGTCGCGGTGCGTCGGGCCGTGGCGGGCATGGAGAGTATGGCGGACTCGGCGGGCTCGGCGGGCACGGTCTCCCGGCCGAGCGGCGGCGGGGGCCCCGAGGCGGACCCCGACCAGGGGCTGCCGGGCGGCCTGCCCGCGGGCGTCGTCGTCGATCGGCTGCCCGGGGGCGGCGCCGTCTACTCCGTGCGCCCCCACCTGCTCGTGCGGGGCTCCTCGGCGCCGAGCTCCTGAGGCCGGTTGTGCGGAAGCTCTGCTGGGTCTGTGCCGGCCGGATGGCGGGCGTGCGCTGGTTGATGGGCGGCCGTTGGGCGCCTGGAGTGATCCCCCCCCGGCGGGTGGGGGCGGTGCGCCGCAGCCCGAAACCCGAGACGGAAGGCACTGGATCCCCCCGGCGGGTGGGGGCGGTGCTGGGGGCTGTGGGGATGCTGCCGGGGCTGAGCGGGTGGGAGAACCTCATAGTGCTCGCCGTTGGGAGCGGCCTGTCGCGGGAGGCGGTCGGTGAGTGCCTGGAGGAGGCGGGTCTGGGTGCGCACGCTTCTGCGCGAGCGGGTGTCGGGAGGCGGCGCCGTGCTCGTCTCCTCCCACCTGCTGGCCGAGCCGTCCCAGGTGGCGGACCGCTATGTGGTGATCGACTATGTGGTGATCGACCGGGGCCGGGTGCTGGCGCAGGCGAGTCGCGCCGAGCTGGCGGCCGCCGCCGTGTCCTGCGCCCTCCTCGGCCTGGTGTGCGTGGGAGCCTGCGCGGCGGCGCGCTCGACCCTGGCCGCGCTCACCGCCGTCTTCGCCCTCCTCGCGGCCGGACACGTCGGCGGGCTCCTCGCCGGCCGGCTTCACGGCCCAGCCCAGGCGCTCGCGGCGCCCCGGCCCTTCTCCGCCCTGCCCGCCGTCAACTCGGCCGACAGGACGACCCCGGCCTCCGGGGTCTCATGGGCCGTGCTCGCCGTATGGCGGCGGTAGCCTGGATCGGCCTGCGCCGAGCCACCGCGCCCTGACCGGGACGGAAGGGCCTGCCCGCCGTGGCCGCCCGCCGCTCCCGACGGCTGGCCGCACCGGGGGCCGGCATGACGCCGCACCCGTCTCGAGCCCAAGACGGCTCGGCCGCGAGAGGGCGCAGCACCCCCGCGGCCGAGCCGTGCGTGTGGCGGGCCGGCCGGTCCGTCAGGCGACGCTCACCGGCTTGCCGGTGCGGGCCGACTCGGTGGCCGCCTCGGCCAGGGCGAGGGCCCTGACGGCGTCGTCAATGGTCGTGGGCGTCGGGGAGCCCTTCTCGACGGCCTCGATGAAGGCGGACAGCTCCAGGCGGTAGGCGTCGGCGTAGCGCTCGAGGAAGAAGTCGAGGTACGGCTCCTGGGCGTCGGTGACCTCGGCGTTGGACAGGCGCACCGTGGTGGCGCGGATGTTCTCGGCGAAGAGCGCCCCGCCGCGGCCCGAGGCCTCCAGCCGCTGGTCGTAGCCCGAGGCGCAGTGGCGGTTGTTGATAATGGTCGCCACCGCGCCGGAGGCCGCCCTGAGGGTGACGACGGCGGCGTCGAAGTCCCCGGTCTCCTTGATCGCCGGGTCCAGGTTCTGGCCGGCGGCGTAGACCTCGGTGATCTCGCCCAGGAAGAAGCGGGCGGTGTCGAAGTCGTGGATCGTCATGTCGCGGAAGATGCCGCCGGAGACCTTGATGTACTCCACCGGCGGAGCGGCCGGGTCGCGGCTGATGATCGTCAGCTGCTCCAGGTCGCCGACGCGCCCGTCCCTCACGGCCGCGTGCACCGCCGCGAAGGACGGGTCGAAGCGGCGGTTGAAGCCGAACATGACGGGGGTGGCGACGGCGTCGAGCTCGGACTTGACGGCCTCGACGTCCTTCATGTCCAGGGCGATCGGCTTCTCGCACAGCACGGCCTTGCCCGCCCTGGCGGCAGCCAGCAGGTGGGGGATGTGCAGGGGAGTGGGGGAGCCGATGATGACGGCGTCGACCTGCGGGTCGGCGAAGACCTCCTCGGCCTCCTTGCACGCCCGGGCCCCGTACTGGTCGGCGAGTTTCTGGGCGGCGTCGTCGATGGGGTCGCACACGACAGCGAGGGCGGCGTCCGGGTGGGCGGCGATGGTCTTGGCGTGGACGTGGCCGATGCGGCCGGCGCCGATGACGGCGATGTTCAGCATGTCAGGACTTCCTTGTAGTGAGCGGTGCTGGTGTTCTAGTGGTTGGCGGTGGTGGATGCGGATGGTGACGCGCGTCAGCACTGGGCCCGGGAAATCCCGACGTCGGCCGGGGCGGGCACGGCGCAGCGGCCGGCCGGGGCGGGCACGGCGCAGCGGCCGGGACCCCCCGACCGACGTCGGGAGATCATGGCCTCGGGCTCACGGCTGGGGCATGATGACGTCGCGGACCAGCGTGTCCAGGTCGGCGTCGGCCTGGAGGAAGCCGCGCAGGGTGCGCACGGTCGCCCCGTAGGTGTCGAACTCCTCGGGAGTCATGCCGTCGGGCTCGTAGGCGCGCACGAACTCGGGGATGGACTTGAGCGTCTTCATGATCTCCGGCGCGACCGGAACGTCCATGCGGGGCTCGACCTTGTAGCCGGAGTCGTTGATGAGCCTCTGCCACTTGAAGGGCGGGGAGATGACCACGTCCCCGCCGACGAGCTCGGACCAGTGCATGACGTTGCGGAAGGCGGCCGACAGCGGGCGTGCGCGCAGGCCGCGGGACTGGAACTCCTGGTAGGCGCGCTTGAAGGCGGCCACGCCGGCCCACTCCAGGTGGCCCGGGTCGAGGAAGAGGTTGTCGCGCTTGGCGACGATCTTGATCCAGTCGTCCAGGCGGCCGACCATGAGGGTGACCACCGGGCCCATGGTGGAGATGTCCTTGCCCTCGGCCTCGCGGCGCTTGAGGCCGCGCTCGATGGCCTCGCCCGTGGCGACGGCCTGCGGCACTGAGAAGGAGACCGTCACGTTGACGGACACGCCCCGGTAGGTGGCGTCCTCGATGGCCCTGACGCCCACGGAGGTGGCCGGGATCTTGACGATGATGTTCTTCGTCAGCTTGGAGAACTCCTCGGCCTGGTCCGCCAGGGCCTTGGCGCTGCGAGCCAGGCGCGGGTCGGTCTGCATGGACAGGCGCCCGTTGCGGCCCCTGTGCTCCTCGAAGGCGGGCTCGAGCAGCTTGGCGGCCTCCATGCTCAGCTCGCGAACGACCTGCCAGCCGATCTCGGACTCGGTCGCCTCGGGCATCTCCTCGGCCAGCTCGGCGATGCGGGGCAGCCAGCGGTCCTTCTTCAGGTTGATGCAGGTGTAGGCGATGGTCGGGTTGCAGGTCGCGCCGACGCCGCCGAAGGAGATCGACTGGCGGAGCTCATCGGGATCCGCGGAGTCGTTCCACAGGGCGGTCGGCGTGGTGCGAGAGGCCTCAAGAAGGGGGCCGGGTGTGTAGTCATTGCTCATCGGCATACTCCATGGGGGTGATCGGCCGCGGGAGGCGTCGTCGCCGGTTGCGGCTCTTGCGCCCCATTCAAGTGGCACACGGCGCAGATGTCAAGAATTTGTCCATACAAATCGGGGCGGTTGGCGGTTCGGTCGGAGCGACGGGCGGCCTGCTCGCTGCGGGCGCCGGCGAGCCGAACCGATCTCGGTGCGGAAGTGAACCGATCTCGGCAAGGGAGCGGGGCGGGAGGTGCGGGCCCGCGCGGCTAGGCGTTGAAGAGGGTCGTCTCGAAGGAGTAGCGCGAGGCGCGGTAGACGTGCGTGCCGTACTCGATGACGGTGCCCGAGGAGTCGTAGGCCGTGCGGGTGACCGTCAGCAGGGCCGCGCGGCGCTTCTCGTCGAGCGCCTCGGCCTCGGCGGGCGTCGCGTTGCGGGCGCCGATGGACTGCGTGGCGGTGGAGGGCACCACGCCCTGGGTGCGCAGCAGGTTGTAGAGCCCGTCCTGCTCCAGCTCCTCGTGGGAGGGGGCGATCGCCGCCGGCAGGAGGTTCTCCATCAGGGCGATCGGCTCGCCGTCGGCGCTGCGCACACGCTTGATCCTCGTCACGTTCGTGCCCGGCTCGATGCCGAGGTGCTCCGCCTCCTCCTCGTCGGCCGGGTGCATGGAGTACTCGGTGATGGATGTGGATACCGCGTGCCCGTTCTTGGTCAGGTCCGCCAGAAGACTCGACAGCTCCATCGGCCTGCGCACGTGCGGGGAGGTCACGACCGTCCCTGCTCCGCGCCGTCGCGAGATGAGGCCGCGGTCGACGAGGCGCTGAAGCGCCTGTCTGGTGGTGGGGCGCGAGACCTCCAGGCGCCGTGCCATGGAGACCTCGTCCTCGATGCGGGTGCCGGGTGCCAGGGTGCCGTCGAGGATGAGGGCGGCGAGCGCCTCTGCGATCTGGCTGTAGAGCGGAACATCGCTCGTACGATCGATGGCGATGTTGGGCTGGAACGGTGTGATGGGCATGGGAGTTCCCTGAAGTCAATGGGGCAACTCATAATACAGACAGTGAGCCGCCGCGTCGTCATCGGGCGTGTTCGGTTGTGTCCGGCTGCCGGCCCGGTGTCGAGCCCGGCTGCCGAGATCCAACCCGGATTTGTTCGGACAAACCTCTTGACGGGGACGCGTCGGTGCGGCAGGCTGTGGGCATCGGCTCGCCACGAGCCCCGCGACACACCCGCCCCGATGATGTGGAAGGGACCATTATGACCGCCCCTCTTCAAGCCCCGCCACTCGATGTTCTCACCATTGGACGCTGCGGCGTCGACATCTACCCGCTCCAGATCGGGGTGGGACTGGAGGACGTGGAGTCCTTCGGCAAGTTCCTGGGGGGCAGCCCGACCAACGTCGCTGTTGCCGCCTCCCGCTACCGCCACCGCTCGGCCGTCGTCACCGGCGTCGGCGACGACCCCTTCGGGCGGTTCGTGTGCGCCGAGATGCGCCGCCTGGGCGTCTACGACGACTACGTCGTCACCAAGCCGGAGTTCAACACGCCCGTCACCTTCTGCGAGATCTTCCCGCCCGACGACTTCCCCCTCTACTTCTACCGCGAGCCCTCCGCCCCCGACCTGGAGCTGACCGAGGAGGACGTCCCCCTGGGCGCGGTGCGCGATGCGCGGATCTTCTGGGTCTCCGCCACCGGGCTGAGCAAGGAGCCCTCCCGCTCCGCCCACAACGCCGCCCTGGAGGCCCGCGGGCGCAAGACGCACACCATTATCGACCTGGACTACCGGGCCATGTTCTGGCCCGATGAGGCCACCGCCCACGAGGCCGTCTCCGCCGTCCTGCCCAGGACGACCGTGGCCATCGGCAACCGCGAGGAGTGCCGCGTCGCCGTCGGCGAGACCGAGCCCGAGCGCGCCGCCGACGCCCTGCTCGACGCCGGCGTCGAGCTGGCCATTGTCAAGCAGGGCCCGCTCGGGACCCTCGCCAAGACCCGCGACGAGCGCATCGAGATGCCCGTGACCCCGGCCACCACCAAGAACGGCCTGGGCGCCGGCGACGCCTTCGGCGGTGCCGTCTGCCACGGGCTGCTGTCGGGCTGGTCGCTGGAGAAGACGATCTTCGCGGCCTCGACCGCCGGAGCCATCGTCTGCGAGCGCATCGAGTGCTCCACCGCGATGCCCGCCGAGCCCGAGCTGCTCAACGTCATGCGCGCCCACCGCGACCAGTGCGCCCCGAACCTCAAGGACCTGTGACATATGCCCCCCACCCCGCTGACCGACAGGATCGTGGACATCCGCGCCCACGCTCCCGAGCGCATCGCCCGGACGCTGGCCGACCGCCCCCGCGGGACCCTCCCCGAGGGCGACGGCAAGCTCATGATCATCGCCTGCGACCACCCCGCCCGCGGCGCGCTCGCGGCCGGCGGCGCCCCCATGGCCATGGCCTCGCGCGAGGACGTGCTGGCCCGCTGCGTGACCGCCCTGGACCGGCCCGGCGTCAACGGCTTCCTGGGCACCGCGGACATGATCGAGGACCTCGCCCTGCTCGGCGCCCTGGACGGCAAGCTCGTCTACGGCTCCATGAACCGCGGCGGGCTGGCCGGCGCGGCCTTCGAGATGGACGACCGCTTCACCGGCTACGACGCCCGCGGGGTCGCGGACGCCGGGCTCGACGGCGGCAAGATGCTGCTGCGCGTCAACTACGAGGACCCCAGGACCGCGGACACGCTCGCCGCCTGCGCCCGCGCCGTCGACGACCTCGCCGAGCGGGGCGTCATGGCCATGGTCGAGCCCTTCATCTCGCGGTGGAGCGACGGCAGGGTGGTCAACGACCTCAGCCCGGACGCCGTCATCGCCTCCATGGCCATCGCCTCCGGCCTGGGGCGCACCAGCGCCCACACCTGGCTCAAGCTGCCCGCCGTGGCCGACATGGAGCGCGTCACGGAGGCCTCCACGCTGCCCGCCCTTATCCTGGGCGGCGCGGTGAGCGAGGACCCGGAGGCCGCCCGCGCCTCCTGGGCCAGGGCGCTGGCCCTGCCCACCGTCAAGGGACTGGTCATCGGCCGCTCCCTGCTCTTCCCGCCCGACGACGACGTCGCCGGCGCCGTCGACAACACCGTAGGACTGCTCTCATGACACTCGACATCCACGTCCCCGCCGGCTCGACCGGCCACGACTCCCTCACCGTCGACATCTCCGCCGCCGACGCCGGATGGACCTACTCCGGCCTGCGCGTGGCGGTCCTGGAGGCGGGGGAGACCCTCGCCCTGGAGACCGGCGACTACGAGCTCCTCGTCCTGCCGCTGGCGGGCGCCGCCGCCGTGGAGACGGGCGGCGAGACCTACGAGCTCGCCGGGCGCTCCGGCGTGTTCGAGGAGATCACCGACTCCCTCTACGTGCCGCGCCGCACCTCCTTCACCCTCACCTCGGCGGCGGGCGGGCGCTTCGCCCTGCCCGCAGCGATCGCCGTGCGCGACCTGCCGGTGCGCCACCTGGGGCGCGACCAGGTGCGCACCGACCTGCGCGGGGCCGGCGACTGCTCGCGCCAGGTCAACAACTACGCCCTGAACAATGGGGTCGAGACCTCCCACCTGCTGTGCTGCGAGGTGCTCACCCCGGGCGGCAACTGGTCCTCCTACCCGGCCCACAAGCACGACCGCAGGGGCGCCGACGAGCGCGAGCTGGAGGAGATCTACTACTTCGAGATCGCCCCCTCGCCTGCCGGGGACCCCGGCTTCGGCCTGCACCGCACCTACGCCTCCGATCCCGGCAGGCCGATCGACCTGTGCACGGAGGTGCGCGACGGCGACGTCGCGCTCGTGCCCCACGGCTACCACGGCCCGTGCGTGGCCGCCCCCGGCTACGACATGTACTACCTCAATGTCATGGCCGGACCCGACGAGGACCTGGCCTGGCTCGCCCCCGACGACCCCGCCCACCACTGGATCCGCGGCACCTGGGAGGACCAGGAGATCGACCCCCGCCTGCCCATGACCCGCTGATCGACGCACCGCACCGACAACCACCAGAGAAGAGCGCACATCGTGAGCAATGAAGCCTACGCCGGCACCATCCGCCTGACGGTCGCCCAGGCGACCATCCGGTTCCTGACCAACCAGTACACCGAGCGCGACGGCGTCGAGCACCGCCTCATCGCCGGCGCCCTGGGCATCTTCGGGCACGGCAACGTCGCCGGCATCGGCCAGGCGCTGCTGCAGAACGAGATCGCCCCCGACCCGGGCGAGGGCGAGATGCCCTACATCATGCCCCGCAACGAGCAGGGCGCCGTCCACGCCGCCTCGGCCTTCGCCAAGGTCCGCAACCGGATGTCGACCTACATGATCACCGCCTCGATCGGCCCCGGCTCGCTCAATATGGTCACCGGCGCGGCCCTGGCCACCACGAACCGCGTCCCGGTGCTGATCCTCCCCTCCGACCAGTTCGCCACCCGGGTCCCCGACCCGGTCCTCCAGCAGCTCGAGGACCCGACCAGCCTCGACGTCACGGTCAACGACTGCTTCCGGCCCGTGGCCCGCTTCTTCGACCGGATCAACCGCCCCGAGCAGCTCATCCCCTCGCTGCTGAACGCCATGCGGGTGCTCACCGACCCGGCCGAGACCGGCGCCGTCGTCCTGGCCATGCCCCAGGACGTCCAGGCCGAGGCCCACGACTGGCCCGTCGAGCTGTTCCGCAAGCGCGTGTGGCACGTGCGCCGGCCCGTGCCCGAGCCCGCCGCCCTGGAGCGCGCCGTCGCCCTCATCAGGGCGGCCAGGCGCCCCATGGTCATCTCCGGGGGCGGGACCATCTACTCCGAGGCCTCCGAGCAGCTGCGCGCCTTCGCCACCGCCACCGGCATCCCGGTGGCCGACACCCAGGCCGGCAAGGGCGCCATCAGCTACGACCACCCCTGCGCCATCGGCGGAGTGGGCTCCACCGGCGGGGACTCGGGCAACCACATCGCCGACAGGGCCGACCTGGTCATTGGCGTCGGCACCCGGTACTCGGACTTCACCACCGCCTCCAAGACCCAGTTCAAGGACCCGGGGGTGCGCTTCGTCAACATCAACGTCACGCCCTTCGACGCCGCCAAGCAGAGCGCCGAGATGGTCGTGGCCGACGCCCGCGAGGCCCTGACCGCCCTGACCGCGGCCCTGGAGGGCTACCGCGTCAGCGAGGACTACTCCCGCGAGATCGCTGCCGAGCGCGAGTCCTGGTTCGCCAGGACCGAGCGCTGCTACCACCTGGGCCACGGGCCGCTGCCCGCCCAGACGGAGGTCTTCGGCGCGCTCAACGAGCTCATGGGGGACGAGGACATCGTCATCAACGCCGCGGGCTCCATGCCCGGCGACCTGCAGGCCCTGTGGCAGGCCAGGACGCCCGTGCAGTACCACGTGGAGTACGCCTTCTCCTGCATGGGCTACGAGATCCCGGCGGGCCTGGGCTGCAAGCTCGCCCGCCCCGAGTCCGAGGTCGTCTCCATCGTGGGCGACGGGACCTACCAGATGCTCCCCATGGAGCTGGCCACGGTCGTCCAGGAGAACATCAAGGTCATCTACGTGCTCCTGCAGAACTACGGCTTCTGCTCCATCGGGGCGCTCTCGGAGTCCCACGGCTCGCAGCGCTTCGGCACCAAGTACCGTCAGCGCGGCGCCGGCTCCCACCTGGAGGACACCGAGAACGTCAAGGGCGTGGACATCGCCGCCAACGCCGAGTCCTGGGGGCTGAAGGTCTACCGGGTCTCCAGCATCGAGGACTTCAAGAAGGCCTACGCCGAGGCCCACGCCGGCGACGAGGCCGCGATGATCCACATCGAGACCGACCTGTACGGCCCCAACCCGCCGGGATCCTCCTGGTGGGACGTGGCGGTCTCGGGCGTCTCCCGCCTGGAGTCCACGCAGAGGGCCTACGAGCAGTACCTCCAGGACCGCAGGCCTCAGCGCCACTACCTGTGAGGCCCTGCGGCCTCGTGGAGGCCCTGCGGGACGACGGCGGCGGGCCCCGCGCACGCGTGGGACCCGCCGCCGGGGCCGTGGGGGGCGCGGGCGGCCCGCGGCGGCGTGCGGCTCCCGGGCCGGGCGGAGACGGCCGGGGCGAAAGCCGGACAAATTTGTCAGTACAAAGATCTAGCGTGTCGGGGTCGGATTCGTTATCCTGAGTCATGTCCGAAACGATTCGGATGTAACCTCGATGAGGAGCGACAACGATGTCTGAGCCATCAAAGGCTGTCAACACGACCAACCCGAAGTACTCCAAGCTGACCATCGGCGTGTGCCCCGACCAGTGGGGCGTGTGGTTCCCGGACGACCCCAAGCAGATGGCCCCCCGCCAGGCCTGGCAGGAGATGGCCGAGGCCGGCTTCGAGGTGATCGAGACCGGGCCCTTCGGGTACTTCCCGACCGACCCCAAGGAGCTCCAGAAGTGGTGCGACGAGTTCGGCATGCGCGTCGTCGCCGGCACCGGCTGGGGCATCCTGCACAAGCAGGAGGCCTGGGAGACCACGCTGAGGACCTTCCGCGCCATCGCCGAGACCCACGCCGCCGTCGGTGCCGAGTACATCGTCCACCTGCCCCCGCTCTACCGCGACGACAAGACCTGGGAGTGGACCGACGACCGCGTGCTCAGCGACGACGCCTGGAAGCTCTACGTCGAGCACGCCAACGCCCTGGGGCAGATGCTCCTGGATGACTACGGCCTGAAGATGGTCCTGCACCCGCACGGCGACTCCCACATCGAGACGCCCGAGGAGATCGCCCGCATCTTCGACGCCACCGACCCCGCCTACGTCAACCTCTGCCTGGACTCCGGGCACGTGGTCTACGGGGGCGGCGACCCGATCGAGCTGTGCAGGAAGTACCCCGAGCGCATCACCTACGTCCACATCAAGGCCTTCGACGAGGACATCACCCGCGAGGCCCACGAGAAGGACTGGCCCTTCGGCGAGGCCGTCACCAAGGGCGCCTCGGTCTGCCCGCCGGCCGGCCTGCCCGAGATGCACGCCTTCGTCGACGCCCTGGCCGAGCTCGACAAGCCCCTCTACG
Organism: Actinomyces israelii DSM 43320; assembly: GCF_000711965.1. GTDB lineage: Bacteria > Actinomycetota > Actinomycetes > Actinomycetales > Actinomycetaceae > Actinomyces > Actinomyces israelii. The sequence continues at coordinate 88,725 of NZ_JONS01000009.1, read as the reverse complement.
TGATCTGCGAGCAGGACTGCTACCCCTGCGACCCGTCCTTCCCCAAGCAGAACGCCATCAACATGCGCACCTACCTGGCCGAGTGCGGTCTGGGGCTGGCCTGACCGCCGCCGCGACCACTCCGGCGATCGCTCACGGAAGAGAGATACACACATGACCGTTCGCATTGGACTCATCGGCGCCGGCGGCATGGGCCGCGCCCACCTCGCCCGCATCACCAACGACCTGTCGGGCGGCCGGATCGTCGCCGTCGCCGACATCAACCACGACGCCGCCGTCTCGGCCGCCGAGCCCTACGGGGCCAGGGCCTACGACTCCTCCGAGGAGCTCATCAACGACCCCGACGTCGACGCCGTCGTCATCGCGACCTTCGGCAAGGTCCACGCCCCCGACGTCATCAGGGTCATCGAGGCGGGCAAGTACGTGCTGTGCGAGAAGCCGCTGGCCACCACGGCCGAGGACTGCATCAAGATCATGGAGGCCGAGCAGAAGGCAGGAAGGAAGCTGGTCACCGTCGGTTTCATGCGCCGCTTCGACGCCTCCTACAATGAGATGAAGGCGGTCCTCGACTCCGGCGACCACGGCTACGCCACGCTCGTCCACTGCCGTCACCGCAACCCCTCGGTGCCGGAGAGCTACACGACGCGCAACATGATCGACGACACCGCCATCCACGAGATCGACATCTGCCGGTTCCTGCTGGGCGAGGAGATCGTCTCCGTGCGCGTGGACGCCCCGCGCTCCACCTCCCACCGCTTCGACCACCTCCGGGACCCGCTGGTCCTGGTGGCCAGGACGTCCTCCGGCGTCCTGATCGACGACGAGGTCAACGTCAACATCCAGTTCGGCTACTCCATCGAGTGCGAGCTGGTCATGGAGACCGGCACGGTCCGCCTGGGCGACCAGGAGAAGGTGCACGTGCGCGACCTGTCGGGCGACCGCAACGCCATGTGCCAGTCGCACATCGACCGCTTCCAGGCGGCCTTCAACCAGGAGTTCCAGCAGTGGATCCGGGCCGTCGAGCGCGACGAGCACACCGGCTCCACCGCCTGGGACGGCTATGCCGCCACCTGCGTGGTCGACGCCGGATTGGAGTCCCTCGACGGCGACGGCCGCGAGGTCGCCGTGACCATGATCGACAAGCCCGCCTTCTACGCCTGAGGGCCGACTGCGGGGCGGCACCTGTCGCCCGCCGGCAGCCGCCGGCACCGCCCTCGCGCCGGACGAGCAGCCGGCGCGGGGGTGCCGGGCCGCCGGGCCCGGACCCGGGGCGGTGAGCCCCGGCCTGCTCACGGACACAACCCCGCCGACGCCGTCGGCGTCCTGAGAGGAGACCCCATGGTCGACATCGCTCTCGACCCCAACATGTACTACATGACCATGTCCACGGCGGACACGCTGCACAAGGCGGCCGAGCTCGGCTTCCGGTACGTGGAGCTCTCGCCCAACAACGAGTTCCACCTGTGGCACCACTACCCCAAGGCCGACCGCGCCTTCATCGAGGACCTCAGGAGGGCCGAGAGGGAGAGCGGGGTCGAGGTGCGCACCCTCAACCCGGTGTTCAACTGGTCCTCCCCGGACGAGGCCGAGCGCCAGGCCCAGGTGCGCAACTGGCGGCGCCTGCTCGAGCTGGCCGACGCCCTCGACGTGCGCGACATCGTCTCGGAGTTCTCCGGCGACCGCAACCGCGCGAGCCGCTCCGAGCAGCAGTGGTACCGGTCGATCGAGGAGCTGATCCCGGACTTCGAGAAGTACGGCATCCGCCTCAATATGGAGGCCCACCCCTACGACTTCGTCGAGCTGCACGACCGCGCCCTGGAGCTCGTGCGCTCCGTGGACAAGGACTGGCTGGGGTACGAGTACTGCTGCCCGCACACCTTCCACCTGTCCGACGGCGCCGGCGACGCCGGTCGCATGATCCGCACCGCCGCCGCCGTCGGCAAGCTCCGCGAGGTGCACGTCTCCGACGGCTTCAACCACCGGATCAACGACGGCAACCGCTACATCATCAACCCGCCCGGCGCCGACGTCACCGTCCACCAGCACAACGCCATCGGGCAGGGCGAGGTCCCCTGGGACGAGGTCTTCTCGACCCTGCGGGAGGTTCACTTCGACGGCGTCGTCTCCGTGTGCATCTTCGGGTGGCACGAGTACGCTGACGAGTACAACAAGGCCGCTCTCGAGCGGCTCACCGCCGAGCTCGGCGCCTGACAGCCACGCGTCGTCCCTCCCTCCCGCGCCGCGAGGGAGGGACGCACGACTCCTCCGTCCCGTCCGCAGCTGCGCGGAGGCCGGAAACCCGTGCGGCGCAGCCCTCGAGCCTGCCAAGGGCGGCAGGCACCCCAAGGAGACCACATGTCCTCATCCCCCCTCGCGGCCAGTGACCTGAGCCGCGACAAGATCCAGGAGCTGGTCGACAAGACCCCTCCGTCCGGCAAGAAGCGCTCACTGGGGCTCATCGCCCTGGTGGCGACGCTCGGCTCGCTGCTCTTCGGCTACGACACCGGCGTCATCTCGGCGGCGCTGCCCTACATGTATCTGCCTCACAGCGCCGACGGCCTCAATATCAACACAGTCGAAGAGGGCCTTGTGGGGACCTTCCTGTGCCTGGGTGCCGCGATCGGCGCGTCGGTCGGCGGCAAGCTGTCCGACAAGTACGGACGTCGGCACAACATCACGCTCCTGGCGGCGGTCTTCTTCTTCGGCGCCCTGGGGTGCACCTTCTCGCCGAACATCTGGATCCTCTACTTCTTCCGGGTCGTGCTGGGCTTCGCCGTCGGCGGCGCCTCGGCGACGGTGCCGGTCTTCCTGGGGGAGACCGCCCCCAAGCGCATTCGCGGCACACTCGTGGCCGTGGACCAGATGATGATCGTCTTCGGCCAGTTCCTCGCCTTCTCCATGAATGCGGTCCTGACTCAGATTCACGGCGGGCCTGAGGTGACGGTCTCCAATGATGTCGTCAACAGCTCGGGTCAGCTCGTCGCCCGTGCCGGTGAGACGGTCTCCTGGGAGTCGGTCCAGAACCTCGCCAATGTCATGGTCGCGTCCGGCAATGGGACGACATGGCGCTACATGCTTGTGCTCGCCTCGATCCCGGCCATCGCCCTGTGGATCGGCATCCGCCTCATGCCCGAGTCCTCCCGCTGGTACGTCGCCAACCTCAGGATTCCCGAGGCCATTGGCTCTCTCAAGCGCGTGCGCGACGAGGCCAAGGACGGTCCCATTGCCGAGGAGCTCGATGAGATGATCGAGGTTCAGCGCAAGGAGGCCAACCAGGAGAAGTGGGGGCTGGGACAGATCATCGGAGTCAGGTGGACCAGGCACCTGCTCATTATCGGCATTATCCTGGGTCTGGCCGACCAGTTCACCGGCATCAACACGGCCATGTACTACACCCCCAAGGTTCTCTCCGCCGCGGGACTGCCCATGAGCGACGCGATCTCCCTCAATGTGGTCTCCGGCGGCATCTCCTTCATCGGGTCCGCGACGGGCCTGTGGCTGGTCACCCGGTTCGCGCGCCGTCACGTGGGCATCTACCAGGAGTCCTCGATCGTGATCTCGCTGGGACTGCTGTCGGCGGTGTTCTTCTTCCTCATCCAGCCCTACCAGGACGCCGACGGCAATATCTCGGGCGCCCCGAGCTTCGCTCCGTACCTGGTGCTGCTTATTGTCTCTGTCTTCGTCTTCGCCAAGCAGTCCGGCACCGTCACCTGGGTGCTGGTCGCCGAGATCTTCCCGTCGAAGGTCCGCGGTACGGCCATGGGGCTGGCGGTCGCCACCCTGTGGATTGCCAATGGGATTGTGGCCTTCGTCTTCCCCATCATGATGAAGAACCTGGGAGGGGCGTTGACCTACCTCATCTTCTGCCTCATCAACGTCCTCTCGCTCATCTTCTACATGAAGTTCGTCCCCGAGACGAAGTACCACTCCCTGGAGGAGCTCGAGGAGCGGTTCGAGAAGGAGTACAGCTGATCGCGCGCTGCGATCCCTGCTGAAGGACGACGTGCGGGCCGGGGGCGACGACATCACCGATGTCGTCGCCCCCGGCCCGCAGCCATGCCCCGACCGATGGCCAGAGGCGGCGCCTGTTTTGGATCAGAGTGCCGAGAACCTTGACGAAAGGACGCGGAACAGGCATTATGGAGCCATGAATTCACGCGTGTGAACCGCATGATTCCAGCCGTGCATCAGCGCTGCCGCACGGCCCGCCATTGCTGTCCCGCCCCGCCGACGAGCCCCGGAGCGGGTCCGAAAGGATCTCCTATGCCGAATACGCAGACCTTCGCCCTCCTGGGCGCCGGATTCATCGGTCGCGTCCATGCCGAGAACCTCGCCGCCCAACCCGGTGTCGACTTCGCCCGCGTCTTCGACGTCGACGCCTCCCGAGCCGTCGCGCTGGCCGAGGCCCACGGCGTCGAGGCCGGCGACGACCTCGACGAGATCTTCGGCGACCCGGCGATCGACGCCGTCGTCGTCGCCTCCTCGACCAACACCCACGCCGACCTGCTCAAGCGCGCGGCCGCCGCCGGCAAGGCCGTCTTCTGCGAGAAGCCGATCGACCTGTCCCTCGACGTCGCCCGGGACGCCGCCGCCGCGGTTGAGGCGGCCGGCATCCCCGTCATGATGGACTTCAACCGCCGCTGGGACCCGGCCTACGCCGCCGTCCACGACGCCGTGCGCGCCGGGGAGGTCGGGGAGGTCGAGCTGGTCTCCATGACCACCCGCGGCCCCTCGCTCCCGCCGGTCTCCTACCTGAAGGTCTCGGGCGGGCAGATGCGCGACCAGACCGTCCACTTCTTCGACCTGCTGCGCTGGATCACCGGCCTGGAGCCCGTCGAGGTCCACGTGACCGGGGCGGCGCTCGTGGACCCCGCCGTCGCGCAGGTCGGGGACGTCGACACCTCCATCGCCGTGCTCAGGATGACCAACGGCGCCCTGGTCCAGATCGACTCCCAGCGCCGCATCGGCTACGGCTACGACGAGCGCATCGAGGTCAACGGCTCCGAGCGCATGGTGGAGGCCGCCCGTCATCGCACGGGCTTCGTCAACCACTACGGGCCGGGCGAGATACGCACCAACGGGCTCGACGCCGGCTGGTTCGAGCGCGTCCGCGGCACCTACCGCAAGAGCCTGGACGCCTTCGTCGACGCCCTCGAGCGCGGCGCCCCCGTCCCCGCCCCGATCTCCGACGGCCTGCGCGCCCAGGTCATCGCAGAGGCGGCGACGCAGTCCCTGCGCACCGGCGCCCCCGTCGCCGTCCCGCCGGGCCTGTGACGGCGCCGCGCTCCCGCCATCCCCTCCGCACACCCGCACCACCAGTTCGAACGCACACGATCCAAGGAGAACACCGATGAAGCTGTCCATGAACGTCACCTCCACCTTCCACGGCACCGCCCTCAACGACATCACCGTCGCCAAGGACGTCGGATTCGAGGGCATCGAGCTGCAGAGCCCCAAGCTGTGGCGCTACCTCGACGCCGGCTACACCCCCGCCTCCCTGCTCCCGCACCTGGAGGGCATCGAGGTCTCGGGCATCGGCGCGCTCCAGGAGGATGAGCCGGAGGCCTTCCGCGCCGAGGCCGAGAAGCTGGCCCGCGTCGGCCAGATCGTCGGAGCGCCCTGCATGCAGATGTGCACCGGGCCCGTCGACGTCACTGTCGTCCAGGACTTCAGGGCCGGGCGCCTTGCCGACGACGACCCGCGCTTCCGCGGTCTGCTCGGCCGCAGCGACAAGGAGGTCATGGAGGGCACCGCCAAGAACGTCGCCCTGGCCGCGGACATCGCCGCGGACCACGGGCTCGACCTCTTCCTCGAACCGCTGGGCTGGGCGCCCGTCCACCACGTGGACCAGGCGCTCCGCATCCTCGACATGATCAACCGCCCCAACGCGAGGATCGTCGTCGACTTCTGGCACTTCTGGGTCACCGGCTCCACGCCGGAAGAGGTCGCCAGGCTCGACAAGGACCTCATCAGCGCCGTCCACGTCTGCGACGGCCTGCCGGTCCCCGCCGGGGAGGTCCCCGACCAGGGCGTCTCGCGCAACGTGTGGACCGGCGGCGGCTCCATCCCCCTGCAGGAGTGGGTCGATGCGGTCAAGGCCACCGGCTACGACGGCTGGTACTGCTCGGAGATCTTCCACGACCGCTCCGCCGAGCTCGACTTCCACCTCGTCGCGCAGACGCTGCTCAACGAGATGAGGATCCTCACCGCCTGAGATGATTGATGCCGGAGCGGTGGGTGGGAGTGCTCCCCGCCCGCCGCCCCGCAGCTCTCTATTTACCGATCTTGGCGAAGAGAGCCACGGGCCGACCCTGAGAACCAGGCAGGACCGGCCCCGTCGGAGTCGATCACCTGAGGCGTTCGGTGGTGGCCGCGGACGATCCCCGCACGACCAGGCGCCCCTCTGCCTCAACGTCCCGGGCGGGCAGGGGGGCGCCGGGGTCGTCCACCAGGGCGGCGACGCGCTCGGCGACCAGGCGCAGGGCCTGGCGCGCCAGGAACCGCTCGGGCTGCTCGATGCTGGTCAGGGCGAACTCGTCGCGCCGAGCGAGGTAGGTGTTGTCGTAGGACACGAGGGGGGCGCGGCGCGAGCCCTCCTCGCCGCCGTCGCGCAGGACGGCGACGGCGTCAATGGCGAGCATGTCGTTGTGGGCCACCAGGCCCACGCCGGGCGCCTCCGCCAGGAGCCGGCGGATGGCCCGACCCGCCCCGTTGTCGTCCCCCTCCTCGGTGACGAGGGGCAGGCCCGCCTCCGCGGCGGCCTGCGCCAGCGCCCTCTCCCGCTGGAACCGGGAGGCGTCGTCGACCACCCTCGGGGCGGCGTAGCCAATGGTGGTCGCGCCCCGGGACGCGAGGTGGGAGACCACGAGGCGGGCGGCCTGGTCCTCGTCGATGTGGACGGAGTCGACGTGGCCGCCCGGCGGCCGGCGGCCGATGACGCAGGTCGGGGCCTCCTCGCCGATCGCGACGATCTGGGCGTCGGTCAGCCACGGGGAGACGAGGACCAGGCCGAGGACCCGCACGCCCAGCAGGCTGTCGATGGCGCGCCGGAGCCGCTCCTGGTCCTGCGCGCCCACGGCGACGAAGACTGTCAGGCCCTGCTCCGCGGCGGCGTCGTCGAGAGCCCGGGAGACCTGCTCGAAGAAGGCGTTGCGGAGGTTGGGCAGGACCAGGCCGATGGTCGTCGAGCGCCGGCGCGCCAGGGCGGAGGCCGCCGCATTGACCCGGTAGCCGAGGGCGCTCGCGATGCGGGCGATATGGACGCGGGTCTCCTCGGCGACCTTCGGGGAGCCGCTCAGCGCGAGGGAGACCAGGCTGCGCGACACCCCGGCGGCCTCGGCGACGTCGGACTGCGTGACGTCGTGACCGTTGGTCGGCATGGCGCCCCCTCTTCTGCTCTCGCGTGCGGACCCTCGGACTCTAGCCGATGCGTCCTGAGGGGCGCGGGCCGGGCCTGCCCCCGCTCGCCGAGATCGGTCCGCGAACCGATCTCGACGCGGAATACGACCGATCTCGGCGAAGGGGGAGGGAGGATCAGGGGGCTCGGTCGAGCCGGTGGGCTCAGCCGTACTGGGCCTGGAAGGTCTCCTCGAGCTCCTCCAGCGAGGAGTACTTGGTCTCGGGGACGCGGCGGATCATGTAGATCACCGCGATGACGTTGACGACGGAGAAGACGAGGTAGGTGGCCACGGGCCCCAGGTAGTCCATCATGACGGGGAAGAGGAAGGTGATGATGGCGTTGGCGATCCACAGGCACAGGACGGCGAAGCCCATGGCGGCGCCGCGCATACGGGCGGGGAAGAGCTCGGACATGATGACCCAGGTGCCCGGGGCGTTGCCGCCCTGCATGAAGAGCAGGTAGATGATGATGACCACCACCACCAGGTAGGGCACCATCGCCGGCATGGTGCCCAGCACGTTGCCCTCGGCGTCCAGGTGCGGGTTGATGCCGAACAGGAAGACGGCGGTCATGACCCACAGCATGACGGTCAGGCCGATGGTCCCGCCGATGAGGACCTTCCGGCGCGGGAGCCTGAGCAGGAGCCACAGCCCCAGGGAGGAGCCGATGACGGAGGCGATCCCGGTGAGCACGGTCAGGGTGATGGCCGCCTGGGTGCCGAAGCCGGCGTTCTGGAGGATCTTGGGGGCGTAGTACATCATCGTGTTCACGCCCGTGGTCTGGTTGAACACGCCCACCATGACTCCGATGATCAGGACCCTGCGGGTCCAGCGGGTGGCGAAGCAGCGGGCCAGGCTCCAGTGCTCCGCAGTGGCCTCGCGGCGGTTGATCTCGATCATCTCGTCGATCTCCCCGGCGACGTCGTCGACGGGCCTGCGCACCCGCTTGAGCTCGGCGATGGCCTTGGCGTAGCGGAAGTTGGCGGCGTGCCAGCGGGAGGACTCCGGCATCATGCGCATGCCGATCCACAGGGCGACGGCGGGGATGGAGCACAGCACGAGCATGTAGCGCCAGGTCTGACCGTTCCCGCCGTCCACGGTGATGGCGTCGGAGACGGCCTTGAGCGCGTCCCAGGAGTAGGTCCGGCCGACCTCCACGGCGGTCTCGACGCCGCCCACGGTGATCGTGGTGCCCGGGTCCGCGGCGGTGACGGTGGCCTCGGGGCCGCCGGTGATCCGGGCGATGCCTGCGTTCATGGCGAAGGCCAGGAACTGGCCGGTGACGATCATGAGCTGGTCGATCCCCACCAGGGTGCCGCGGATGGACTTGGGCGCGGTCTCCGCCAGGTAGACGGGCACCGTCGCGGAGGCCCCGCCCACGGCCAGCTCCAGGATGAAGCGCGCGGGGTAGAGGGCCCAGATGTTGGGGGAGAAGGTGCAGCCCATGGCGCCCAGGAAGAAGACGAAGGCGAGGAGGAGGATGTTGTGGCGGCGGCCGTACTGGTCCGAGAGCCTCCCGCCGAAGAAGGCCCCGCAGGCGCACCCCAGGAGCAGGGTGGCGGTGACGAGGCCCTCGCGGACGGCGTCCAGGTGGAGCCCGCCCGCGCCGACGGGCATGTGCATGTAGGGCAGGGCGCCGGAGATGACTCCGGTGTCGTAGCCGAAGAGGAGCGAGCCGAGCGTGGCGACGAGCGCCACGAAGCCGACGGAGCGACGCTTGCCCGATGGGGGAGTCCTGTCGACCAGGGCGTCGATCTCCGCCCTGGTGAGCTCGGTGGGGGTCTGGGTCATGGGACGGATCCTTCTGCTTGCGCCGATCGACTCTGATCGGCGGACTGTCGCACGGAGGTGTGCGCCGCCCCATTGTTCACGCGCGTGAACGATGAAGTCAAGTCTTTGTTGTGACAAATCCTCGTTCACGTGGTGGCCGCTGCTCGGGGTCCTGGGCTCGCCGTCCTCGGCCGTGAGGCGCCCGGTCCGCGCCCCGCCCCGCGGGTCCGCCCTCGCTCCCCGGCGGCCGCGGCGGCGGGGGCGCGGGCCGCCAAGGTCCCCGCCACTCGAATATGAGGACAATTTGTAAGGACAAATAAGCCATTCTGCGCTAGGCTTGCGCTGTCGGCGGTCGATGTCCACCGCCGTCCAACCCCGCCAGAGAGTGACAGCGACATGACCAGCAACGAAGCAGTCCGAACCAGTCCGACGATCCCCGAGACCATGCGCGCCGCCGTGCTGCGCGACCACGACAAGGGTCTTGAGGTGGAGACCCTGCGCACCCCCCGCCCCAAGGCCGGCGAGGTGCTCATCAAGGTCGCCGCCTGCGGCCTGTGCCACTCCGACCTGCACGTCATCGGCGGCGCCATCGCCTTCCCCCTGCCCGCCGTGCTCGGCCACGAGGTCACCGGGACCATTGTCGAGCTGGGCCCCGGCAACGAGCACACCGGCCTCGAGGTCGGCCAGAACGTCGCCGGCGGCTTCCTCATGCCCTGCGGCCAGTGCGACGCCTGCGCCGCCGGCCACGACGAGCTGTGCGGCCCCTTCTTCGACCTCAACCGGCTCAAGGGCGTCCTCTACGACGGCACCACCCGCCTGGCCACCCCCGAGGGCGAGCCGGTCTACATGTACTCTATGGGCGGCCTGGCCGAGTACGCCGTCATCCCCTCCACCGCCGTGGCGCCCGCGCCCGAGTCCATCGACCTCGTGCCCGCCGCCATCCTGGGCTGCGCGGCCATGACCGGCTACGGCGCCGTGCGCCGCGGCGCCGACCTGCGCTTCGGCGAGACGGTCGCCGTCGTCGCCACCGGCGGCGTGGGCACCAACATCGTCCAGATCGCCCGCGCCTTCGGGGCGAGCCAGGTCATCGCCATCGACGTCGATGACGACAAGCTCGCCCCCATGCCCGGCTACGGCGCCACCGCCGTCGTCAACTCCGTGACCCACGACGCCCGAGAGGAGGTCCTCGGGCTGACCGGCGGCAAGGGCGTGGACGTCGCCTTCGAGGCCCTGGGCATCCCGGCCACCTGGACCACCGCCCTGAACGTGCTGGCCGACGGCGGCCGCATGGTGCCGATCGGCCTGGGCGCGGGCGTCCAGACCGCCGAGGTGGAGATCAACCGCACGGTGCGCCGCAGCCAGTCGATCCTCGGCTCCTACGGCGCCCGGACCCGCCAGGACCTGCCCGCCGTCGTCGACCTGGCCGCGCGCGGCGTCATCAACTACGCCGACGTCGTCTCGCGCCGCTTCCCGCTCCAGGAGGCGGGCGTGGGCTACGAGGCGCTGCGCAACCGCCAGATCCAGGGGCGCGCCGTGGTCGACATGAGCCTGTGACGGCGGCCCTCCCTGCCGCACCCGAGCACGACGGCGGCGCCCCCTCCAGACCCGGAGGGGGCGCCGCCGCACTGGGACCGGGGCTCGGAGCAGCCGGGCCGGGCATCAGGCCTTGAACAGGGCGCCCTCGATGTAGGCGCGGGCCTTGGTGGCGTACTCGTGCGGGTTGGCGATGGCCGGGTCCTGCTCGGCCTCCACCAGGATCCAGTCCTTGTAGCCGTGGTCGACCAGGAACCTGTAGGGCTCGGTGAAGTCGATCATGCCGTCGCCCGGCACGGTGAACATGCCGGCCAGGAAGGAGTCGAGGAAGGAGCGCTCCGCCTCGCGGGACTCCTTCATCTTGTCCGGGCGCACGTCCTTGAAGTGGACGTGCTTGACGCGGTCGACCGTCGCCTCCAGCAGCCCCATGACGTCGCCGTCGCCGACGAAGGCGTGCCCGGTGTCGAACAGGAGGGAGACCCTGGCCGGGTCGGTCAGCTCCATGAGGCGGATCGTCTCCTCCTTGGTCTGGATAACCGTGCCCAGGTGGTGGTGGTAGACGAGCTCGAGGCCGTGGTCGTGGGCGATGTCTCCCAGGCGGTTCAGGCCCTCGGCCAGGAGGGGCCACTCCTGGCCGCTCAGAACCGGCTTGTTGGTGAAGATGCACACGTCGCGCACGCCCTGGACACTGCCGGTCTGCTCCGAGACGACGATACGGGTGGCGCCCAGGTACTCCAGGTACTCGCAGGTGGCGGTGAAGTCGGGAACGACCGCCTCCACGCCGTCGCGCACGATGAAGGCGGAGAACCACTGGGCGACGATCTTGATGCCGCGGGCGTCGATGCGCTCCTTGACGACCTCCTTGGGCGGGAAGAAGCCGGCGCACTCGGTGCCGCGGAAGCCGACGTCGGCCAGGTCCAGGAGCATGTCCTCCAGGGTGTTGAAGGCGCCGACCTCGGGGATGTCGTCGTTGCGCCAGGTGATGGGGTGCATGCCCCAGGTGATGCCGTTCGGGTCGGTGATGGCGGTGGCGGGGTCGAGCCGGAATGTCATGAGCTTTCTCCTTTGAAGTCTCGGGTCCGCGGGGCGGGCGGCCCCTCCGGTGGGGGAGCGGGCCGCCGGGCCCGTTGGGTGCAATCGTAATTGTCAGGACTAATGCGGGTCCAGTGTCAGGAGTAGCGGGCCTCCATATCCTGCTCGATCTGCTCCAGGGAGCGTCCGGAGGTCTCGGGCATGATCTTGAGGAGGACGACGGCGATGGCGAGGTTGAGCGCTCCGTAGATGGTGTAGGTCAGCCCGCCGCCGAGCCTCTCCATCATGGGAGGGAAGGTCCATGTGATGGCGGCGTTGGCCACCCACATGCAGAAGATGGCGGTGCCGTTCATAACGCCGCGGACGTTGGCGGGGAAGATCTCGCCCATCATGGTCCACACCACGGTGCCGTTGGAGGACTGGACGATGAGCATGAAGACTGCCATGAGGCCCAGGATGAGGAAGGCGGCCCACGACGGCGGGGCGGTGCCCGCCTCCATGTGCGGGGCGATGGCCAGCTGGAAGGTCGCGGCGATGCCGAGCAGGCACACGCCCACCCCGGTGACGTCGGCGATGAGGATCTGACGGCGCCGGAAGCGCATGATGAGCCAGATGCCGATGGCCGACCCGATGACGCTCATGACGCCGTTGGCGACCTGCGCGGTGATGGACGACGAGGTGGACATGCCGGCGTACTCCAGGACCTTGGGCGCGTAGTACATGACGGTGTTGACGCCCGTGGTCTGGTTGACGATGGCCAGGAAGATGCCCACGCCCAGCAGCCTGCGCAGCCACGGGGTGCTCCAGACGTACCCCAGGCCCCGGCGCCGGGCCTCCTCGGCGAGCTCGCGCTGGCGCGCCTCGGCCATCTCGATGAGCTCGTCCTCCAGGGGGCCGTCCTTGAGGGGGTTGCGCACGCGCTTGAGGGCGCCGATGGCGTCGTAGAGGCGCTCCTTGGCCACGTACCAGCGCGAGGACTCGGGCATGAGCCGGATACCGATCCACAGGGCGACGGCGGGGACGGAGCACAGGACGAGCATGTAGCGCCAGGTCTCGCCGTTGCCGCCGGAGATGACGATCTGGTCGAGGAACTGGTGGTAGGCGGCGGAGCTGAGCGGGCCGCCCTTGGAGGCCTGCAGCCTGGAGATGTTGTCGAAGGGCTGCAGCCCGGTCTCCAGCCCGTAGCTCTGCGCGGGCAGGGAGGAGATGGTGACCTTCGGGCCTCCCTGGGCGGTGCTGATGGCCGCGTTCATGGCGAAGGCGAGCAGCTGGCCGGTGACGATCATGAGCTGGTCGATGGCGACGATCGAGCCGCGGATGCGCTTGGGCGCCGTCTCGGCCAGGTAGACGGGGACGGTCGCGCTGGCGCCGCCCACGGCGAAGCCGAGGATGACGCGGAAGGGGTACATCACCCACACGCTGGGAGCGAAGGTGGTGCCCAGGGCCCCCAGGAGGAAGAGGATGGCCAGCATGGTGATGTTGTGCCGGCGCCCGTAGCGGTCGGACAGGCGTCCGCCGATGAGCGCGCCCAGCGCGGCGCCGATGAGCAGGGTCCCGCCGATGGCGCCCTCCTCCAGGCTGGTCAGCTGGAGGCCCTTGGCGCCGAAGGGCATGTACATGTAGGGCAGGGCGCCGGAGATGACGCCGGTGTCGTAGCCGAAGAGCAGCGAGCCGAGGGTGGCCACGCCGGCGATGGCGAGGATCCCGCGGTGCCTGCCCGATGGTGGAGTATCCGCGACGGCCTTCGTCATCGCCTCCGGGGTGATCCCCTTCAGGGGGATCGTCTGCGCAGTTGTGCTCATGCGGTTGTCTCCTTGGAGGCTGGGGGTCTTGGGTCTCGAACGGCGGCCCGGCTCAGGCGTCGAATGTGGTGGGCAGGTCCACGCGCGCAACGTCGTGCCAGCGGGCGTCGGCGGCCGAGGCGACGACGGCCTCGTCGACCTCCGCGGCGCACCAGGCGTCGGCGGCGGACGGCGCCACCTGGGTCCCGGTGAGGAACGAGCGCAGGAACTGGGCGGCCTCGACGGACTTCAGGTCGTCAAAGCCCATCGAGGTGCCGATGGCCGGCTGGTAGCGGCTCCAGTCGCCCCAGGCGGGACCCGCCATGGCGCGGGTGTAGCCATGGGTGGGACCGCCGTCGACGGTGGTGCACACCTGAAGCTCGTTGAGCCGCTCGAAGTTCCACCGCGCCGAGCCGCTGGTGCCGTAGACCTCGACGACGTACTCGGCGCGCGGCCCCACGCTGACGCGCGAGGACTCCATGGTGCCGATGACCCCGCCGTCGAAGCGCACGAGCATGCCGACGTAGTCCTCGTTCTCCACCGGGCCGACCTCGTCGCCGATCTCGAAGCCGGAGTGGCCGATGCCCATCTTGGTGGGGATGGGGCGCTCGGTGATGAAGGTGTCGGTGACGGCGGTGACCGAGGCGATGCGGCCGACGACGTACTGGGCCAGGTCGGCGCCGTGGCTCATGAGGTCGGGCACGACGCCGGCGCCCGCCTTCTCGCGCGAGGCGCGCCAGGTCAGGGGGCCGCGCGGCGAGGAGTTGTAGTCGGCGATGAACCACACGCGCACGTTGGTGATCCGGCCGAGCTCGCCGGAGCGGACCAGGTGGCGCATGTACTCGATGGCCGGGGCATGCCGGTAGTTGAAGCCGACGGCGGTGACCAGGCCCGCGTCCGCGGCGGCGCGGGCCACGTGCCGGGCCTGCTCGGCCGAGACTCCCATGGGCTTCTCGATCCAGAAGGGCTTGCCGGCCTCGACGGCGGCCAGGGCGATCTCCTCGTGCAGGTAGTTCGGGGAGCAGATGGAGACGGCCTCCACCTGCGGGTCGGCGAGGAGCTCGCGGTAGTCGGCGTAGGCGCGCTCGAAGCCGAGGTCCTCGACGGCGGCGCGCTGGGCCTCCTCGACGGGATCGGCGGCGGCCACCAGCCGGGCCCGGGCGCCGAGCTCCGGGAAGCGCTCCGAGACGGAGCGGTAGCTGCGGGCGTGGAGCCGGCCCATCCATCCCAGGGAGATGACGCCGATGCCGATCTGCTTCTTGGTGCTCATTGACTCTTTCTCCTGACGGCCGTCGTCGGCCAATGTGAGGAAGATTGCTAACGCGCGTCAGCAATATGTAAGGACAAAGATAGCGGGCCGTGACCGGGTGCGCAAGACCCCTGTGGTGCACGGAACCTGTCGCCGTGCAGGTGCGGCGCCCGTGGGCGCCCGCCGTGCCCCATGTCGAGATAGACATTTTCGTACGAGATCGGCGGTGTCACCGTCTACCTCATACGAAAATGTCTATCTCGACGCAGTGGGGCGCCGGCGCGGCTCACGGCCGCGCGGGGCCGTGCAGGCTCGAGGCGCGCGCCACCAGCGATCCCTGCACCGTGACGCGGGCGGCCGGGGTGCGCGCCGGTGAGAGCAGGGCGGTGATGGCGGCGCGCGCCAGCCGGTCCGGGGACTGGTCGATGCTGGTCAGGGAGAACTGCCTGCGCGCGGCCAGCTGGGAGTTGTCGTAGGAGACGAGCGCGACGTCCCGCCCCGGCTCCAGGTGCGCCGCGAGCGTGGCCGCGAGCACGTCGATGCCGAGCACGTCGTTGTAGGCCACCGCACCCAGGGGGGCGCCGAGCTCGGCGCGGGCGCGGGCCAGCGCGGCGCTCGCGCCGTCGTCGCACGTGACCTCGGTGAAGGCCAGGCCCGCGGCCCCGGCGGCGGCGCGGCAGGCCCCGCGGCGCTCATCCAGCAGCAGCTCCTGCAGGCCGGGAGCCGGGGAGAAGAAGGCCAGGTTCGTCAGGCCCTGGGCGGCCAGGTGCGCGGCGATGCGCCGGGCGGCGTCGGCCTCGTCCAGGCGAACCACGGGGACGATCCCGGTCTCCAGGTCGCGGTCGATGACGCACAGGGGGACCTGTCCGGCCAGGGCGGCGAGCTCGTCCTCGCTCATGGAGGTGCCGGGCAGGAGGAGCCCGGCCGGCCGCATGGACAGCACGTCGTCGACCGTCGTGTGCTCCAGGGAGTCCTCCAGGTCGGAGACGAAGGCCACCAGGACGTGACCGGCGTCGGCGGCGTGGCGCCGCAGGCAGCGCAGGAGGACGTCGAAGAAGGGGTTGTCCAGGTAGGGGACGATGACGGCCAGGCGCGACGAGCGCCGGGCCGCCAGCTCGGCCGCGGCCGTGTTGGTCCGGTACCCGAGGGTGCGCGCCGTGCGCAGGATGCGCCGCCGGGTCTCGTCGGACATGCGCCCCTCGCCCTTGAGCGCCAGCGAGACGAGGCCGCGCGAGACCCCCGCCGCGAGCGCGACGTCCTGCTGGGTGGCGGGGCCGGTGCGCGGGCCTGGAGCCGGCGGGGGCGCTGCGGGCACACTTCCTCCTCGGGGGTGAGCCGACGTGTCGCGGGCCAGGATAGGGGCCGCGACGGGGGTCGCAGAAGTGGACATTATTGTCCGCACAAAGGCATCCTATGGTCCTGAGGTCCCGGGTGGGCCGCCGGGTCCGGAGGGACGGCGCGGCGACTTGCGGCGCGGGCCGCCGCGCACGGCCAGCACAGGAGGGTGACCGATGACGACCGCGACCCGCTCCCCGATGCAGCGGCTTCTGGGCGCCCACCTCGCCTGCGTCGGAGCGGCCACCGGGGCCGTCTGGGGGGCGCTGGGGGTCTGCCTGGCCGACGACGGCGCCGCGCGGGCCGCGCTGTCGGGCGCGGCGCACGGGTGGGGCGTGCCGGGCGGCACGGTCGCGCCGGCGGGCGGGGCGGCGACCCAGAGCGCGCTCCTGATGCTGCTGCTCGCCTCCGTCCCGCTCGGCTCCCTGCTGGGCGCCCCGGTGCTCGACCTGGTCTCGCACGTCGTGGGGCGCCGCCCCGCCGTCCTCGCCTCCGGCTTCCTCGTGGCTCTCGGCGCAATCGCCGGCGCCCTGCCCGGGGCCTGGACGGGCGCGGCGGCGGGGGCGGTCGCGGGGCTCGGGATCGGCGGGTACGCCATCGTCGTGCCCAAGCTCGCCCACGAGCTCTCCGTGCGCGGGCACCGCCGTCTCATGCCGCGCGTGCGCGCGCTGGCGCCTGCCGGGGCTGGGCTGGCCCTGGTCGTGGGCGCGGGCGGCGGGGCGGCCATGCCCGGCCAGGCGCGGGCGTGCGCCTGGACGGTGGCGGCCGCGCTGGCGCTGGCCGGGTGCGTGCTCGCCATATCCCTGCCGGAGACGCCGCACTGGTACGCGGCCCGCGGCGGGCTGGAGGCCGCCTACGCGTCGCTCAGGCGGATGCACGGGGCGCTGGAGGCCTCGGTCGCCATCGACTGGGTGCGGCTGGACGCCGGCATGCAGGGGGAGCAGCACCCCCTGGCGGTCGATGACCTGCGCATCGCCCAGGTGCGCCGCACTGTGCTCGCCGGGCTCGTGCTCGAGGCGGTGCAGGCCCTGCCGCTTGGACTGGCGGCGCTGTGCCTGACGCCGTGGGCGCTCGGTGAGGCCGACGGGCGGGCGCTGCCGGTGTGGCCGGCGGTCGTGGTCGGCCCGCTGTGGGCGGCCCTGGCGGTGGCGGGGGCGTGCAGACGCTCCGAGCGGTACCCGCTCGCCTGGGTGCTCGGCGGTACAGGCGCCTCGGCCTGCGCCGTCGTGCTGCTGGTGCTGCTGGGCGGACTCCGCGGCGGTGAGGCGCTGGCGGTGCTGGTCGTCGTCGCGGTGCTGCTCGTGGGCGGCCAGTACGTCGCCGTCGTGCCCGCGTGCACCGGCAGCATCGACCCGATGGTGCCGCCGTGGCTGCTGCGCTCCCAGCGCCGCGCCGGCGCGGCCATCCGCCCGCTGGTCCAGATCGGCTCTGTGCTCGGCCCGACGGCCCTGCTGCTCGTCTCGGCCGGGGCCGCGGTCGCGGTGGTGCTGACCTGCCAGGTTGCCGCCATGCTGCTGGCGCTGCTGGCGCTGCCGCGCGCGCTGGCCGCGCTGCGGTGACGGGGCCGGCGTCCAGATCGTCGTATTCCGCGTCGAGATCGGTTCGAGGCGCCTGGTGCGGGAGCGGCCCGGACATGACGCGAGCGCCGCCCCCGCCGGGGTGGCGCTCTCAGGTGCTGATGAGGTTGCGGGTCGCCCTGGGCGACCTGCTGCGCGGTCCACGTCGCCCGCGCAGCTCGGGAAGGACCGGTAGGGCCGGCGTCCCTCCGGGGTCTGCGAGCGGCTGCTCAGGCGGCTCGGTCGATGAGGTTCACGCCGGTGTAGACGCCGGTCAGCGCGCTCGCGGCGCCGATGAAGCCCGAGGCGATCAGCAGCGCGGAGGAGCCGGCCACGGCGCCGACGACGGCCATGACGAACACGACGGCGGCCACGATGCCCATGCCGATCTTGAAGGTCAGCAGGTCGGCGGCCTTGGCCTCGGTCCTCGAGGAGGCGGTGGACTCCGGGGTGGTGACGGCGACGGTGTCGATGACGGGAGCGGTCATGATTGTGTCCTTTCGGTTCCTGTGCGGAACCGAGACGGGACGGCCCCGCACGGCGGTGTGCCCGGCCCTGCGGGCCGGTGCGGCCGTGGTTCGGCCGGTGCAGTGAGAGTAGGAGCGTGACCGCCTTTTTGTACAGACAAAAGGGTGATAGTCGCGTCACCCGCCGCGTTCCTGCCGAGACGGAGCGGGATGACGGGCGAAAGCGCCCGTCGGGGCCTGGCGCCGGTGCCGCGGGGAGAGTACCGTCACCATGTTGCTCCCGAGGGCTTTGAAGGGTTGCTGCTGTGAGTGGTGCTGGGAACGTTGCTCCGGGCGGCTCGCTGAGCGGCCCCATGCGGGTCCTGGTCCCCGCCTCGCTGCTGGTGTCCTTCGCCGCCAACGACGGCGAGGAGCTGGCGACCATGTCCGCGACGATGGCCGGCACCCTGGCCCGCCTGCCCGCCCCGTTGCGGCGGCTGGCCGGCCCGCGCCTGGGAGCGCTGACCGTCTCGCGCAGGCACGTCCAGGTGGCGGTGCCCGTCATGGGGCTGCTCTTCGGGGCCGCCGCCCTGGACGGCGTGCGCACCGCCGGGCGGGGCTGGTTCTACCAGGACGCCCAGCGGCTCTTCGGCCTGCACGCCTACGGGCACATGGCGGCCGCCCTGCTCACCCGCGGCTACGCCTCGGGCGCGGCAACCTCGCCGACCGTGGTGCTGCCGGTGTGGTGGTGGGCGCGCTCGCGGCTGCGGCGCGCCGGTGTGCCCGACCGCTCCAGCCTGCCCCGGGGTGTGCTCGTCGTCGGCTCCTGGCTGGTGCTCTCCCACGCCCTGGGCGCCTGCGCCGCGGCGCGCGAGAGCCGCACCGCTCCGACCGGCGTCTCCTCCGCCCCGGCCGAAGAGCCCCGGGCCGGGTGGTCCGGGTGAGCGGCTCCGCGCGCCACGCCCTGAGCCCCGACCAGGTCTGGGCGCTGACCCTGGGGCTGCTGGCGGTCCACCAGACCGAGGAGGTCGTCTACCCGATCGAGGCCTGGCTCGAGCGCGTCGGCTCGACGGGGTGGCCCCGCCTGGACGCCCACGTCCGGGGCCCCTCGGGCACGGGCAACCCGCTGGCCGACGCGCGCGCCTCCCGGCGCCTGGCCGTCGTCGGGGCTCAGACGCTCGGCGCAGGCGCCCTGTGGGCCTGCGCCCGCCGCTCCGGGCGGGCCACCCGGGTGCTCGCCACCGGGCTGTGCCTGGGAGGGGCCGCGGCATTCGCCATGCACATCGCCGTCTCGGTGCGCACCCGCTCGGTCATGCCGGGGCTGGCCACCTCCCTGGTGCCCGGCCTGCCCGGGGCCGCCCTGACCCTGTGCGCCATCTGGGCTCGAGCTTAGGCGACTGGTTCTGAGGCGGCGGGCAGGCCAGCGGCGCTCCGGATGTCAACGGTGGTGACGCCGTGAATGGTGCCTCGGGGCGTGGACGTCTCTTTCTCTCCTCTCCGACGGGGGCAGAGGGCGGGGGAAGGGTGGCGCTGACGTTCTGCCTCGCTTCCTCGCTCGGGTATCGCGGGTGCTGGCGTCCCGGGGGCCGGTGCGCCGCACATTATGCTGGGCGCGTGACCATCCCCCCCAGCGCCGCCGACCCCGAGGCGCGCGAGGACGGACCCGCCGGCCCGGTCCTCGTCGTCGATTTCGGCGCCCAGTACGCCCAGCTCATCGCCCGCCGCGTGCGCGAGGCCTCCGTCTACTCCGAGATCGTGCCGCACACCATGCCCGTGGCGGACATGCTCGCCAGAAGGCCGTCCGCGATCATCCTGTCCGGGGGGCCGTCGTCGGTCTACGCCGAGGGCGCGCCCGGCATCGATCCGGCCCTGTTCGAGGCGGGCGTGCCGGTGCTGGGCATCTGCTACGGCTTCCAGGTCATGGCCCGAGCCCTGGGTGGGGCCGTGGGGCGCACCGGCACCCGGGAGTACGGGCGCACCCGGGCCGAGGCCAGCCCCGACTCCTGCCTGTTCGCGAACGCCCCGGCCGAGCAGATCGTGTGGATGAGCCACGGTGACGCCGTCCAGGCCGCCCCGCCGGGCTTCGCCGTCACCGCCTCGACGGCCGAGACGCCGGTGGCTGCCTTTGAGGACCGCTCGCGTCGCCTGTTCGGCCTGCAGTGGCACCCCGAGGTCCTCCACACCGAGCAGGGCCAGCGCTCCCTGGAGAACTTCCTGCAGGTGGGCGCCGGCATCCCGGCCACCTGGACGGCGGGCAGCATTATCGACGAGCAGGTGGCCGCCATCCGCGAGCGGGTGGGGGACGCCCACGTCATCTGCGGCCTGAGCGGGGGCGTGGACTCCTCCGTGGCCGCGGCCCTGGTCCACCGGGCCGTCGGTGACCGGCTGACCTGCATCTTCGTGGACCACGGGCTGCTGCGCGCGGGCGAGCGGGCCCAGGTCGAGCACGACTACGCCGAGGGCATGGGCATCCGCGTCATCACCGTCGACGAGTCCGAACGCTTCCTTGCGGCGCTGGCGGGCGTGACCGATCCGGAGGCCAAGCGCAAGATCATCGGCCGGGAGTTCATCCGTTCCTTCGAGGCCGTCCAGCGGCGCGTCGTCGAGGAGGTGGGGGAGGCTGGCGGCCAGATCCGCTTCCTGGTCCAGGGCACTCTGTACCCCGACGTCGTCGAGTCCGGCGGCGGCGAGGGCGCCGCCAATATCAAGAGCCACCACAATGTGGGCGGGCTGCCGGAGGACCTGGACTTCTCTCTCATCGAGCCGTTGCGCACCCTGTTCAAGGACGAGGTGCGCGCTATCGGACGCGAGCTGGGGGTGCCCGAGAAGATCGTGGCCCGTCAGCCCTTCCCCGGGCCGGGCCTGGGCATCCGGGTCATTGGGGAGGTGACGGCCGAGAACCTGCGCGTCCTGCGGGCGGCCGACGCGATCGCGCGCGAGGAGCTCGCCGGCGCCGGGCTCGACGGCGAGATCTGGCAGTGCCCGGTGGTGCTGCTGGCCGGGGTGCGGAGCGTGGGCGTCCAGGGGGACGGACGCACCTACGGCCACCCGGTCGTGCTGCGGCCGGTCAGCAGCGAGGACGCCATGACGGCGGACTGGACGCGCCTGCCCTACGACGTCCTCGCCCGCATCTCCACGCGCATCACCAACTCCGTGCCCGAGGTCAACCGGGTGGTCCTGGACTGCACATCCAAGCCCCCGGGCACCATCGAGTGGGAGTAGCGGGGTGAGCGGCCGGGACGGCCGCCGTCGGCCCGGGCCGACGGCGGCGCGAGGGGCCCGGGACCTGAGCGGAGGAGGAGCACATGAGTCGCATGAGGAACATGCTCGACTACGCCCGGCGCCGGCTGGAGCGCTTCGACGAGCGCGGGTTCTGCGCCGTTGACAGCCTCGTCCTGTCCTGGGCGGCCTACACGCGCCTCCCGGCCGACGACCCGGACCTTGCTCCGGCCCGCGGCTGGGAGGGGGTGCGCCTGGCGGACCTGTACCGCGCCGAGCACTTCGACGCCTACTACGCCGGCATGTGGAGCGAGAAGGCTGGCCTGGACCTGCTCGCCGCCATGGCCGCCAGCCCCCGTTTCCGGGACGTGCGGGTCATGGGCTATGTGGACGTCACCGACCCCCGGGCCGAGAAGCAGTTCGCGGCCATGACGCTCCGGCTCGCCGAGGACCTGTCCTACGTCGCCTTCCGGGGCACGGACGCCTCCCTCGTGGGCTGGAAGGAGGACTTCAACCTCGCCTACCGATGCCCCGTGCCCTCCCAGACCGAGGCTGCGCGCTACCTCGGCGCCGTCGCCGCACGGGTCGACGGCGACCTGCTCGTCGGCGGGCACTCCAAGGGCGGCAACCTCGCCGTCTACGCGGCGGCGACGGCCCCGGGGGGCGTGGGCGACCGCGTGGGGCGGATCTACTCCCACGACGGGCCCGGGTTCCTCGCGGACTTCCTCGCCACCGAGGACTACCGCAGGGTGGAGCCCAGGGTCGACAAGACGATCCCCCAGTCCTCGGTGGTCGGGATGCTGCTGGAGCAGCAGGAGAGCTACCGGGTGGTGCGCAGCAGCCGCGCCATGATCTGGCAGCACGACCCGTTCTCCTGGGTGGTGGAGGACTGCGACCTGGTGTCCCTCGACGGCCTGGCGCCGGATGCCCGCTACCTCAACCGCACCATCAGCGCCTGGCTCGGCGGCCTCACGGCCGAGGAGCGCGGGCGCTTCATCGACACCCTCTACTCGGTGATCGACCTCGGGGACGTGGCGACGACTCGCGAGCTGCGGGCCGACTGGCGTCACAGCATACCGGTGCGCGCCCGCGCCTTCGCGAGCCTCGACGCCGAGACGCGGTCCTTCATCACCCAGACCCTCATGGCGCTGGTGCCGCTCGGGGTGCGAGTCGTCCCGGGACTGCTCGTCGAGGACCTCCAGCAGGCGCGGCCGAAGACCCCGGCGGCCGTCGAGGGGTCCTGAGGCTCCGTGAGCGGCCTGAGGGGGCCCGCCCGGGGGATGACACGATCCGGCGCGCGGCGCCTCTGCGCCTGCTTCCCCTGCGCGCGAGCGGTCGCGCTCGTCCTCGTCAGGTTGGCAGGGGCGATTGTGGGCGCGTGCGCCTGTTGACGGGCACTCGGCCTGCGGCTGCGCCGACGCCGGAGTGGTCCAGCAGGGGACGGGCGTGGTGACGGCCCGCAGCGGTCGATGGCGATTTTGGTGCGGAAGCGAACCGACCTTGGCGAAGGACGCGGGGCCGGCTTGGTGGGCGACTTCAACCGCTCTTCGTCTTGGTGCAGACGTGGGGAACAGGCCAGCGGGCGGAACGTGCAGAGCGTGTGCGACGCGGTGGATGTTGTCGAGGCTGACATTGCGCTCGCCCAGCTCGACGCCGCCCATGTAGGAGCGGTCCAACTCCGCCAGGTGGGCCGACTGCTCCTGGCTCAGGCCCTGGCGCCTGCGCAGTGTCTTGACCTGGTGGCCGAAATCTTGCCGCTGAGTCTACTCGCGGGCGGCGGTTGTGGGCATGGGAGAACCCTGAGGAAAAAGGTTCATGAGTCGCGGACTATGAGTACCATAGGGGTGGCGGCCTTCCCCCCGCCGTACCCCGTCGCAGACGACCTCAGGAGTCGCAATGTCATACCCCCTTCAAGCACCCGTGCCTGCTCCCATGCCGGAGAAGAAAGCGCGCAACATCGTCGGCCTCATCGCGTTGGTCATGTCGGTCATCGGCTTCGTCTTCGCGTGCATCCCCGGCGCGCTCATCATCGGCTGGATCTTGCTACCGGTTTCCTTCATCCTTGGGCTGGTGGGCCTGTTCCGGCGGGGCGAGAGCCACTGGCCGGCTATCACCGCGGTCATTGTCGCGGTAGTTGGCACCATCGTCGGTGTGATCGTGTTCCTCGGCGTGGTCTCAGATGCCGTTGACGATGCTTTCTCCTCGGCGGGAGCCTCCGTTGGCTCTGCCGCTGCCGACTCGTCCTCGCAAGGGGCGTCTGCGTCCAAGAGCGGCACTCGCGACAACCCTCTTCCCCTGGGGACTGAGATCTCTGGTCAGGACTGGAAGGTCGTTGTCAACTCCGTGACCTTCGATGCGAACGATGCGGTGCGTTCGGCGAACGAGTTCAATGAGGCGCCGGAGGAAGGCCATGAGTATGTCCTTATCAACTACAGCGTTACTTACACCGGTGACGACCCCAACGGTCAAACTCCTGCTTTTGTCTCCGTGGACTACGTGTCCCCTGATGGCGTCACCATTGACAGAAGTGATTCTCTGGCTGTCGCTCCTGATGCCATTGATACACTGACGACCCTCTACAACGGCGGGAGCGTGACGGGAAACACTGTGCTGTCGATTCCCTCGGCAACGGCGCAGGACGGTGTGCTCGCGGTGCAGCCCGGTCTTCTTGATGACAAGGTCTTCGTCGCGGTGAAGTAGCACAGTGGCTCGTGCTTGGCGTTGTCGTTGGGGGGCGCCACCACCGTGGTGGCGCCCCCCAACGATGTTTCAGTTCTTGTTCGGAGAACGCCCGATCCGCAGGTGCCCATGGTGGCGCGTTTAGGGCACCATCGGGTGCGTGGTTGAGGTTCTCCCCGATGTGCGGCATAAAGTTGATGTCGGCCTCCGTAAGCCTGTCGTGGGCGTGCTGCCTGCCCATATCTCGCTCATGACCATGAGCGGTTTGGGGGCCGTGAGCGGGCTGGCGTCGACGTAGTCCGCAATATCCGGGTTTGCGTGGATGATGTCCACCCGGGGGAACGGCAGGGCCGGCTCATCGGGCTGACTGACGAAGCTTGGGGCGCCGTCGTCGGCCCCGGAGTCTTCGACGGAGTAGGGGGCGGAGTCCTCGTCGACCGGGGCGTGCGCGCCTGGCCGCCGGTGCCGGGTGATGGCGTCCCCTGCCGGGGGCGAGGAAGCGGCACCGCCTCGCCGTTGATGCGGTGCCGAGGACCCGCACAGAGCCGGGGGAGGGGCTCGCGCGCTCCGCGGGCCTTCCACGACCGTGGCATCTCCCTGAGCGGCGTGGACCTGGACCCGCTTGCCCGTGTGTGAGATGCATATTACACTTGCCTTGCAGCATTGTTACGATAGAGGAGATGGTTCACGTGCTGCCCCGGCGTGCGTGCCACCCTGCTCAGGGGGCGCGCAGCAGGATTCTGTCTCTCTCGCTATCGTTCTCGCACTGCCTTCTACGACGGGTCGGTTCGGGCCTCTCCTGGAATAGCTGGGCGCTTGGAACGTGTCTCGCCGCGTATTGCTGCGTCGGGACGCAGTACTGCTGCACCGGGTGGGTGCAGACCTGGCACGAGTACTGAGGCGGTCTCATGGTCCACGGGTTCTTCGATGACGTGTCGCGCTGGTCCCGCGAACACACCCGGTGGGAGTGGTCCGACACGCGCTTGGTTCTGTACTGCGGGGCGGTGTGGCTCGTCTGCGTCGTCCTCGGGTACGGTTCGCCGCTGCGCGGCCTTGTGCACAGCCCCGTGCGGCACGTGATCCTCCTCTGCTCCGTCTCGCTCACGGTGTGGCTGCTTCTTCCCGTCGTGCAGGTCGTGGTGAGGCGGGCTCCATTGCGCAGGGCCCTGAGATGCGCGGTCAGCGCGTTCTCGCTCGCGGCTGGGGCCGGGGGCGGGGGTGCCCTGTGGGGCATGTGGCTGATTGCTCGTGCCCCGCATATCGCCGCGGACTACGCTCTTGAGACGACAGTCCCCTGCGCGCTTCTTGCGCTTCTCGGGGTCGTGGGTATCGCGGTGCTGGCCTGGGGGCCGGATACTGGTCCCCGTAAAGAACTGAGCGCCTGAGCCTTTATGCTCATGCCCGGCTCCGGAGCCGCGACCGACGCGGAGGTGAACCGATCTCGGTGCGGAGTACGACCGATCTCGGCGAAGGGGGAGGGGCTCAGGCAGAGGCCCGGCCGGAGACGATCCGGGCGATCTCGCGCCGGGCCCGGCGTCCCTCGGGGGAGGGGAACATCGGGTAGACGTGGTTGAGGTTCTCCCCGACGTGCAGCGTGGAGGTGACGCCGGCCTTCACGAGCCTGTCGTGGAGGAGCGCGTTGTCCGGGAGGAAGAGCTCCCGGCTGCCCACGAAGGTGGTGACCCGGTGCAGCGCTGACAGGTTCCCGTTGATGGGGGACAGGTGCCAGTCGGTCGTGGGTGTGTCGCCCGCCCACGTCTTGCCCATGACCGTGAGCGGCTCAGGGGCCATGAGCGGGTCGACGTCGACGTAGTCCGCGATGTCGGGGTTCGCGTGGGTGACATCCACCCAGGGGGACAGCAGGACCAGCTCATCGGGCTGGTTGGCGCCCCGCTCCGCGAGCGACAGAGCGATGACCAGAGCCAGGCCCCCGCCCGCGCTGTCGCCCATGAGAATGACCCGCTTGCCGGGATTCTCCGCGACGGTGCGCAGGTACAGGTCCAGTACGAGCCGGTGCGCCTCCTCCCACGTGTGGTGCGGCGCCAGTGGGTAGAGCGGCACGACGAGCTCGGCGCCCGTGGCGCGGGCGAGGTCGTCGACGAGCAGGGCCTGGCCCAGGGACGCCGTGGCGATGTAGCCGCCGCCGTGGATGTAGATGACCACGGTGTCCGACGGCGAGTGCGGGCGGGCGTAGTAGACGGGCATGCCGCCGCCCTCGCGTCGCTCGACGTCGTAGAAGAGCCGCGACCAGATGGGGAAGGCCATGTCCCGACGGGGCTCTGGGCGGCTCGCCATTCGCGCGATCCGGTCGGTGAACGAGATGCGGGGACTCATCAGCCTCATCGTCCGGGTGCCGTACTCCGACAGGGTCGCCAGTGCCGAGCGCTGGTAGCGCAGATGGGAGAAGGCGCTGAAGGCGCCCGCTACCAGACCGGCGCCCGCCATTGCGCCGGCAACAGTCTTCAAGGTCCTGCCCCGAGCTGTCATGATCATGCCTCCTCCGCTTCGCCGGGGCCGTCCGGATGCATTGAGAGTGGCGGCCCAGAGGCACTGTATGGACAAAACGACCATAATGCCGTAGGTGACACAATATGATGTGTGACACTTTCTCGGCTCCGCGTCATCTGCCCCAGGTCAGGGGTTTCCCGCCTCTTCCGGTTCGTGAGGTCATAGGCCGACCTGCGCAGGATGCAGCCATCGTGCGGGATTCGCCGAGATCGGTGCGGTTCCGGCTCGAGATTGTAGTGTGTCAGTGCATCTGAGACAGTGAGGCAGTGTTTGTCCTCTACGTCTGAGGCGGCGCCCTGTGCGTGGTGGGTCGGTTGCGGGGGTGTGGGGTGTTGGAGGTCGGCAGGCAATGGCGGGTGCTGCGGCTCGCCGACTGCGCTGTGATGATGGGGTCGGGCTCATCAGGACTGCGTGCCGGATTCGTATGGCGTCCGGTCTTGAGAGGGTCCCTGGTGTTCCCGCCCAGAGGCCGTGTCGAGGCGTGAGCGTGGGGGATAGGGGTGGTCTTCTCCGGTGTTGCACATGGGAGAGGAGCGCCGCTGCGGGGCGGAGGCCGTTTTCCCGCAGGATCGTGCGCTTTCCCGTTGGTTGTCGTGTTCGGTCGTCGGGCTCCCGTGTGCGCTGAGGGGGGTCTGCGCACATGGGAGCGGGATCGTGGCCGCCGTTGAAACTTCTTTTCTGCATGATTCCGGGGTTTCTGCCAGCGCGGAGCGCACGCGAATGTGCAGCAGCCACCGCCCCGGCACCCGTGGCCCTCAGTCCCGGGACCATCCCCGCCGGATCACCACGTCCAAGACCCTCGAAGTGTCTCAGATGCACTGAGGCATCACATTCCGGCTCGAGATCGGTCCGGGGGGTCCGAGTGCGGTGGAACGGAGTGCGGTGCTGAAAGCGCGTGAGAGCCTCACTTTCCCGCGAGACGGCCGCACCCGGCAGTGCCTCGAATCGGCCTCGGTGCGGAACTGGGCCGATCTCGGCTGGCGAAGGGGCTTTGCTGGGCCGGCTGCCGCTGGCCGGCCCCGCAGCCCCGCTCACAGCGCCGAGCGCGCCCGGGTGCGTCCCGCCGCCAGCCCCACGCTGAAGATGGCCACGGCGAACAGGGCGCACACCCCGCAGTCGGCCAGCAGCGGCAGCACGGTGTCGGCGGAGACGGAGGTCACCTCGGAGGCGCCGGTCATCGCCCTGTTGGCCCAGTACGTGGGGGTGAACCTGGCGACGGCGACCAGGGCGGCGGGCATGATATCGGCCGAGATCCACGCCCCGCCCAGGAAGGACAGGGCCAGGCCCCCGATGTTCGCGATGACGTTCGCCGCGTTCTCTCCCAGCCCCAGCTGGCCCAGGAGGAAGCCCAGCGAGACCGGCACCAGCGTGTAGGCGCCCAGCGCGGCCCCGACCACCCCCAGCAGCGGGGCCGCGGAGACCAGGTACCCCCGGCCGAAGACCGCCACCCCCAGGCAGAGGATCCAGGCCCACCCCACCAGGCCCACCACCAAGCAGGACCCCAGCAGCCCTCGGCCGCGCTCCCAGCCGCTGACGGGTGCGGCGGACAGCCGTGAGCGCACGGCCCGGCGCCCCAGCGACGCCATGAGCGTGGAGACGGACACAATAGCGAAGGCCGTGAGCGGGTAGAGGGAGAACTGGGCGTACACCAGGAGGCTGTGCGGCAGGGGAGTGGACTCCTGGGGTATCAGCTCGGCGGCCGCGGTGTGCTCCATGGCGGCGTCGGCCAGGGCGACGGCCCGGGCGGGGTCGTCGGTGACGGCCCCCATGTAGGTGCGCACCTGCTCCAGGTAGGAGGTGGTGCGCACGTCCATGAACGAGCCGGCCGCTGACTCGTAGTTGACGACGGTCTCCAGCGCCGGCGGCTCGCCGCCCTGGCGGGCGGAGGCCTGGAGGGCCTGCCCGTAACCGGCGGGGATAACGAGGATGTAGGAGATGCGGTTCTGGGCGGTGGCGTCCTGCATCGCCTGCCGGGAGTCCTCCAGGGGCCGGGCCTCACCGACAGACCCCAGGTAGCGGGTCACGCCCCGGGAGACCTCCGAGCCGTCACGGTCGACCACCGCCACGGTGGCGTGCACGTCGGCCGCGTCCGTGACGGACAGCCCCATGAGCAGGCCGAACATGGACAGCGTCAGCAGGTACACCAGGATAATGACCCGGTGCGCCGCCACGATCCGCAGTGACGTCCTAAAGGTGCTCATGGCTCATCCTCCTCATACGGACCAGGGCCAGGCCCAGGAACAGGCAGGTCATGCCCACCATCACGGCACAGCTGCGGGCGAAGGGGGCGAGGCTGTCGTAGTAGAGCAGCCCGTAGAAGCTGTGGGCGGACTGCCACAGCGGGTTGGCCTGCGCCAGTAGGGGGACGTGGTACTCGACGGCGTCGGCCAGCTTCTGGGCCCCGGACCCGTACAGGCCGGTGAACAGGGACAACAGGGAGGCGATGCCGGAGACGATGCCCGTGTTCATCCGGCGGGAGGTCCCCAGCATCGCCCCGGCCGCGCAGGACAGGAGGCTGGAGACCCCGATGGCCACCAGGCACAGCAGCGCGTGGGGCCCGAAGTCCACGCCGACCACCAGCCGTATGAAGGCGAAGGCGACGAGCAGGCAGCCCAGGACGCAGACCCACGCGGCGGCCAGCGTGCCGACCAGGACCTTCCACCGGGGCAGGCCCGCCAGGGTCAGGCGCGTCCCCAGGTGGGAGGAGGTGGCCGTGACCCCCTGGACCGCGGTCATGGCCACGGCGGTGCCCATGCCGCAGGCGAAGGCCAGCAGCGAGAAGTAGTAGCGGGTCTGCGGCTTGACGGTCGACGGGGTCACCTGCGCCCGTCGGGTGGGGACGCTGCCGGTGTCCGGTGGCCCGGCCTGCGCCCCGGCCGCGGCCAGGGCCTCGTACTCGGCCCGGGTCTGGGTGTAGGAGTCCAGGACCGCGCGCAGCACCAGGACCGTGTCGCCCTTGCTGCCGGTGTTGGCCTCCTGGGTCACGTGCAGGACGGGGTTGCCGTCCTCCACGTCGATGTAGCCGACGGTGTCCCCCTTCCGGGCGGCCTCCTGGGCCTGGTCCGCGGTGGCGTAGAGGGTGGGATTGAGCAGGTGGCGCTCGCCCTCCTCGGAGACGGCCCTGATCGTGGCGTCCAGGCCGGTGGCGGCGCGGTAGGCGTCGTCCTGCACCACGCCCAGGTTCAGGGGGGGGTGGCCTGGTAGGTCTCGTCCAGGTTGGAGAACATGGCCATGAAGAGGCACGACAGGATGACGGGGAAGGCCACGACCCACGCCAGCAGGATCCTGTCGCGCAGGAGCCGGAGCACCTGGTAGGTGAGGACGGAGAGCATGTCAGGCCGCCTCGTCCCGCAGGGCCCGCCCGGTGATCTCCAGGAAGACGTCGTTGAGCGTGGGGGGCTCGGAGGTGATCCGCCCGCAGGTGACCCCGGCCCGGGTCAGCGCCCCCAGCACGTCGGAGAGGTTGTGAGCCCCCGGGGAGCACTCGACCACCAGCTCGGGGGCCTGGTAGGAGGCGGTGCGCACGTGCTCCAGGGCCCGCTCGCCCAGGGGTACGGGGGCGATGATCTCGGCCCGGATGCGCTCACCGGTGCCGATCATGGCCTTGAGCTCATCGGCCGTGCCGGAGGCGACCTGCCGTCCGGCGTCCATAATGACGATCCGGTGGCACAGCTGCTCGACCTCCTCCATGTAGTGGCTGGTGTAGACGATCGTGGCGCCCCGCTCGTTGAGGCGCCTGATGCCCTCCAGGATCGCGTTGCGGCTCTGGGGGTCCACGGCGACCGTGGGCTCGTCGAGGATGATGAGCTCCGGGGCGTGGACGATGCCGCAGGCGATATTGAGTCGGCGCAGCAGGCCGCCCGAGAGCTTGGCGGGCCTGAAGCCCGTGAACCTCTCCAGCTCGACGAAGGCGATCGCCTCCTCCACCAGGCGCCGCCGCCGGGCGCGGTCGTGCACGTACAGGGCGCAGAAGGCATCCACGTTCTGGGCCACGGTGAGCTCGTCGAAGACGGCCACGTCCTGCGGCACGATGCCGATCCGGCGCTTGAGGTCGTAGGAGGTCGCCGTCATGCGCTCCCCGAAGACGCTGATCTCGCCCCGGTCGTAGGTCAGCAGCTGCAGCAGGCAGTTGATGGTCGTCGTCTTGCCCGAGCCGTTGGGGCCCAGCAGGCCGAGCACCTCCCCCCGGGCGATCCGCAGCGACAGGCCGTCCACCGCGACCAGCTCCCCGTAGCGCTTGACCAGGGACTCGACCAGTACAGCCTCGCTGCGCTCGGGTACCGTCTCACCGCCCATATCGGCTCCTGCTTCCTTGCTCGGTCTCTTGCAGGCCCGGCGCTCGCGCGGGCCGTCGCCGTGATGCTCTCGTGGCGGTGGTCGGCCGGAGAAGCGCCTGTTGTCATGGCCCGGGCACCGGGCCATGACTTCTGTCATGAGCACTGTGCGGCGGCGCGGATACCGGCCCGCCGGGTACGTGCGCGGCCGATCGGTCGCTGATAATCGTGGTGTGAGGGTACTGGCCGACAAGAGTGTGGTCCTCGGCGCCTGCGGCCTGCTGGCGCTGTTCTCCGGGGCGACGCGGGCTGCTGGTACCGCTGACGCGGCGGAACCCGCCGCGGTGATATGGCTGCTCCTGGCCGTCATCACGAGCGGGCTGTGCGCGGTGGCGGACTGGCGGCGCGCGCTGATCGTCATTCCCGGCGCTTATCTCCTCCTGGGCTGTTCGACGACGGCGTCGGTTTCGGGCGCGCCGCTGGTCGTCTACGACCTCGTGCGCATTGCCGCGCTCGGCCTCGGGCGGAATCGGGGTATCTCCCTGCTGTGCTGCACCCCGCTGCTGCTCGCCGTCATGCGGCGGGCATCGCAGGAACCGGCTCTCGTCCTCGCCGTGGCGGTCGGGGCCCTTGCGGCTCTGCTGGCGCTGCGCACCTGGCAGGACGAGTCGGCGCGCCAGGGCCTCCATGCGGTGCGGGACGACCTGCGCGAGAAGGTCCTCGCCCTGCAGGAGTCCAATGCCAGGCTCCTCCAGGCGCAGGACCATGAGATGCGCGCCGCGGCCCTCGCCGAGCGCACGAGGATCGCCCGGGAGATCCACGACGGCGTCGGGCACCTCCTGACCCGCCTCCTCCTGGCGGTCAAGGCCCTCCGGATCAGCCACCGCGACCAGCCCGGCGTCGTGTCCGACCTGGCGGCGCTCGACTCGGGGCTGGACGAGGCTCTCGACTCCATGCGCCGCAGCGTCCACGCCCTGTCCGACGAGGGCGAGGAGCTTGCCATCGCCCTCGGCCTGCTGGGCTCCCGCTGCGGGATCGGCCGGGTGTCGATCGACTGCTCCCTGGACGCCGAGCCGCCGGCCGCGGTCTCGCGCTGCATCGCCGCGGTGGTGCGCGAGGCGCTCACCAATGCCGCCCGGCACGGCCGGGCCGGTTCGGCACGCGTGGTGGTCGCCGACTACCCTGCGTTCTGGCAGGTCAGGATCGACAATGACGGAGCCGCCCCGCAACGGGACGACCCGGCGTCGGGCGGCGGCCTCGGGCTGCGCTCCATGACGGACCGGGTCGAGGCGCTGGGCGGGACGGTGCGGGTCACCCCGAGGCCGAGGTTCACGGTCTTCGCCATGATCCCGAAAGGCGGGGAGGACGGAGTATGCGGCTCTTTGTTGTTGACGACGACGCCCTGGTCGCCCAGTCGCTCGCCACCATCCTGTCGGCGGAGCCGGACGTCGACGTCGTGGGCCTGGGCGGATCGGGCCCCGAGGCGGTGGAGAGGTACCGGGAGCTGCGCCCCGACATCCTGCTCATGGACATCCAGATGCCGGGCGGCGACGGGCTCAGTGCGGCCGAGCGGATCCTTGCGCGCGACGGGCGGGCGCGCATCGTCTTCCTGACCACCTTCTCCGACGACGAGTACATCGTGCGGGCCCTGAGGATGGGGTCCCGCGGCTACCTCGTCAAGCAGGACGTCGCCCAGATCGCGCCGGCCCTGCGGTCCGTCATGGCGGGCGTGTGCGTGCTGGAGGGAGAGGTGCTCGAGCGCGCGACCATGGGGCCCGGTCGCCAGGGGCGGGGCGCCCGGGAGGGGCGGCAGGGGGCGCCGTCGTCGGGCCTCTATCAGCGCAGCGCCGCCTTCTCGCCCCTGACCGACCGCGAGTACGAGGTGGTCGAGGCCGTGGCCCAGGGGCTGGACAACGCGGAGGTGGCGGACCGGCTCTTCATGAGCGTGGGGACGGTGCGCAACCACATCAGCTCCATCCTGGCCAAGCTGGGGCTGAGGAACCGCACCCAGGTCGCGGTGCTGTACTACCGCTCCGCATAGGCCGCCCAGGCCGGCTGACTGAGCGGGGATTCTTCGGTCGGTCGGAGGAGTCAGCGGAGGATCTCGGTGCCGACGCGAGCCGCATCCGCGGGACTCACACGTGCGTCGCCGGGCAGCCGGGTCAGCACCGCGTAGGTCTCCGCCAGCGCGTGCCCGCTGAGGCCGAGCTCGCGTCCTCTCGCCCAGGAGTGCACGGCCCCATGGGCCTGGTGGGAGGCGACGAGCAGAGGGACCGCGACGCTCGTGTCGACCGCGAGCCGAGGCCGATCCGTCATCGGCGCCCGGTGTCCATGAGCGCGAGCACCATATCGTCGGTGACGACGGTGTGCGACCTGGCTACGAGATGCCCGTCCTCGTCCGCCTCCAGCCGAGCGGTGCGTCCCCCCGGGGTCACCTGCACGCCGTTGCCGTAGAGCGAGATATCCGCCTTCGTGCCGGGCAGAAGCCCCAGGGAGTCCCGCAGGCTCTTCGGAAGAAGGATCCGCCCTCCGGAATCGATCGTGACCTGCATGGGAACAGGGTACCAGCCATTTCCCATCCGACTGCGTCCCGCACCTGCTCTCGGGCTCGCCGAGGCCGCAGCGGAGACGGTGGACAATGCGGCGGGCCCCGCTCCTGGCAAGGGGGCGCGGCGCCCAGGAGATGCCACATGACCGGTTGGGGCGACGCCACATGCCGGGTTGACATTGCGCGGCAAGGGTGCGGGGAGGGAACCGTGGAGCAGGAGGGCTATCTGCCGAGAGTCGTGGATCGGCTTGTTGACGACATCCTCGGTTACTCGGGGGGTGTCCTCATCGAGGGCGTCCGCGCCTGCGGCAAGACCATGACCGGACGCCGACACGCCTCCTCCGAGATCGCGCTGGACTCCGGGCTGCCGCAGCTGCGGGCCGCCCTGGACGTCGATCCCTCGCTCCTCCTGGCCGGCGACGTGCCGCGTCTTCTTGACGAGTGGCAGATCGAGCCCTCACTGTGGAACCTCGTGCGCAGGGAGATCGACTCCCGTCGCCACCCGGGACAGTTCATCCTCACGGGATCATCCGTCCCCGCCGAGGATGCCGCGCGGCACTCCGGAGCACACCGGATCTCACGGATCCGAATGCGGCCCATGACCCTGTTCGAGCGCGGTCGCGGGGATGGCAGCGTCTCCTTGGCGGGCTTGTTCAACGGCGAGGCGCCGGCGCCGGTGCTTAACTCCGGCGCCGGTGTACGCGAGGCCCTGGACGACCTGGTGCACGGAGGGTGGCCGGGGGACCTCGACCTGACGACCCCTCAGGCGCAGCGCCGCCTGCGCGACTACGTCGAGGACATTGTCAGTATCGACGTCGGTCGCCTGGACGGTGAACCGCGGCGGGATCCTGTGCGCCTGCGCGCCCTCATGCGCTCTCTCGCCCGGCATGTCGCGACAGAGGCGTCTTTCCGCGCCATCGCCAGGGACGCGGCCGGGCAGTCCCTGAGCGCGGAGACTGCCATCGCCTACGTGGGCGCCCTCAGGCGCCTCTTCGTCATCGAGGAGCAGCCGGCCTGGGCGCCGCACCTGCGGTCCCGTTACGCGGTGCGCACGTCGTCGAAGCTGCACTTCGTCGACCCTGCGCTCGCCGCGGCGGTGACGGCGACATCCTCGGAGCGCCTCCTACAGGACCTGGAGACCGCCGGGCTCTGGTTTAAGTCCCAGGCGGTGCAGCACCTGCGGATCTTCTCCGAGATGTGCGGCGGACGCCTCTACCACTACCGGGACAAGGCGGGGAAGGAGGCGGACGCCATTGTGGAACTGGATGACGGGCGCTGGGCCGCCTTCGAGGTCAAGCTGGGGCAGCGCCAGATCCCGGCGGCGCAGACCTCGCTCGCTGCCTTCGTGGCCGATATCGACACCGCACGGACCCCTCCTCCGGCGTACACCGCCGTCATTACCGCCGACGGACCCGTGATGACGCTCCCTGACGGCGTCGTCACCTTCCCGCTCAAGGCGCTGGGGCCGTGAGCGGGCCGAGACGGCCGCCTGGTCCCAGGTCGTGGCGCGGGCCGGCGGAGGCTCAGGGCGCGGGCCCGGCCGGGCGGTGCGCCTCCTCGCGGCGAAAGGGAGCCGCTGAGGCTGGGCGCCGGCGTCGGACCGCACGCTGGGCGGCCTCCAGGGTGGTTCTGGCAGGGCCTGCCCGGGGGCGGCGCCGGGCACCCATACTGGCGCCATGCAGTACACGACGCTCGGCACCACAGGCATTACGATCCCGCGGCTGTGCATTGGAGGCATGAGCTTCGGCCAGGTCTTCCCGGACTTCCACCAGTGGGTCATCGACCAGCCCTCCACCCAGGCCGTCATCGCCCGCGCGCTCGAGCTCGGCGTCACCTTCATCGACACCGCCAACGTCTACGCCCACGGCACCAGCGAGGAGTACATCGGGCAGTCCCTGAGGAACCTCGGCGTCGCGCGCCAGGACGTGGTGCTGGCCTCCAAGGTCTACTTCAACGAGGGCCATCTGGGCGCCGAGGCCATTGAGCGGGAGATCGCGGGCACGCTCCGGCGCCTGGGCACCGACTACCTCGACCTGTACATTATCCACCGCTTCGACTACTCCACCCCCGTGGAGGAGACCATGGAGGCCCTGGACCGCCTCGTGCGCGACGGCCGCGTGCGGGCCCTGGGCGCCTCCGCCATGTACGCCTACCAGCTGCACAACCTGCAGGTGGTGGCGGACGCCCACGGCTGGACCCGCTTCGCCAGCATGCAGAACCACTACAACCTCCTCTACCGCGAGGACGAGCGGGAGATGATCCCCGTGGTCGAGCAGTACGGCATGTCCCTGACCCCCTACAGCCCGCTCGCCTCCGGGCACCTGACCCGCCCCACCTGGGACTCGCCGTCGGTGCGCTCGACGACGGACGGCACCATGCGCGCCAAGTACGACCGCGACCGCGAGATCGACATGCCCGTCATCGCGCGCGTCGCCGAGGTCGCGGCCAGGCACGAGGTGCCCATGGCCGACGTCGCGCTGGCCTGGCACTGGGCCAGGGGCGTGGCCGCCCCCATCGTCGGCTGCTCGCGGCCGAGCCGCGTCGACGATGCCGTGCGCGCCCTGGAGCTGACCCTCACCGCCGAGGACGTCGCCTACCTGGAGGAGCCCTACGCGCCCCACGAGCTCGTCGGCCCGCTCGCCCGCCCCGGGGAGAAGGCCCTTGCCGGGACGACGGTGCGCACGACGTCCCAGTGAGAGGGCCGGCGGGGCGCCGCTTCACCCCCCAGGACCTGGTCCAGGGCCGCTGACGTCCTGGTGAGGCGGCGTCCCGGGCCGGGCGGTGCCGGGCCCCACGAGCCCGTACCACATCGTGTTACACCATGATACGATGAGCATGCTGATGCAGTGAGGTGTGGGGCGGGAGACCTGATGGCGACTAAGACCCTCAATGTCAAGATCGACGACGACGACAAGCGTTTATTTGTTGAGCTCACTCATCAGATGGGGACGACCCCGTCAAATGCGGTGCGCATGTTCGTGCGCGCGTTCAATGAGTTCAAGGGCTTCCCCTTCGACACGTCCCGTCCATATGTCATGAGTGCCGAGGCCCGGCAGGCCTACGACGAGATTGACGCAGAGATCTCAGCGGGCACCGCCAGACGCTACGGGAGCGTCGCAGACTTGCGCGATGACCTGGACCTGTAGTGCTCGACATCGTCATCTCGAGTAAATGCAGGAAGGACCTCAAGCGGGCTAGAAGACGCGGCCTCGACATGGATGCCTTCTTCGCGGTGGTTGAGATGCTTCGACGTCGCGAGACGCTGCCTGTCCGTTATCGGGATCATGCGCTCACGGTCGACCGGGCTGGAGTGAGGGACTGCCACATCCGGCCCGACTGGGTGCTGATCTACCAGATCAGGGAGACGGAGCTGGTCCTGGTCCTGGTGGAGACTGGAAGTCACGCCGACCTGGGCCTGTGATCGCGCCGGGGTGCGGCGCTCGCCGGGCGGGGCGTGCGGCCCAACGTGAACGTACCTTTCTCCCATCCTTCTGGGGGTAAAGCTCAGAAGGATGGGAGAAAGGTACGTTGGTGTTGGGAAGGTACGTTGACGTTCCGGCTCGACACCGGTCGGCAGGACCCGGCAGCCGCGGCCTGCTGGAACGGCACCCGATTATCCCGATGACTGGCTCCGGGGTGGGAGAAGTGATCATCCCACGCACTTTTAAGCCGGCCAACAGCCCCGGACACGGTGAGAATCGGCGTGATTCCGCGGTTCTGCGGCGCGGGCCGGGCGGCGTGGAGGGCTAAAGGTGCGTGGGGTGATCACTTTGCGGGGCGCGGCGGCGCCCGGCGGGCCGTCAGGCCGGCGTCTCGGGCCGGACCGGACCGCCCAGGGCCCCGGGGACGGCGTCGGGACTGCGAGGCGCCGAGTGGCCTGGCACGCCGACGGACTGGGCATCGCTGCCGCGCCCCTTGGAATCACTCGTCCAGGGGCGTGCGAGCTCCTCGTAAAGGATCGGCCCGTAGCCGTGGGGCGGGCCCATGCGGCCCAGTCGAGGATCTCGCGGACCAGAGTGGCGGAGAAGCTGGACAGGCCGATCGAGCGGACCCTGCCCGCCTCGACCGCCTCCCCCATAGCCCTCCGGCCGGAGACGTACTCGCCGTAGGGCTGGTGGAGGAGCAGCAGGTCGACGTAGTCCGTGCCCAGGCACTCCAGGGTGGCGTCGATGTCCTTGCCGTACTGGGCGTAGGGGGAGCTCTGCAGGAAGAGCTTGGAGGTGATGAAGAGATCCTCGCGCGTGACCTGGCTGTCGGCGACGACCCGGCCGACGGCGACCTCCCGGGCACGCGCTCGCGGGCCGGCCGAGCGTGAGCGCGGCTAAGCTCGACGGTGAGACCTTCCTTCTCCTGAAGGGCATCGGGTTCTGGCGCGAGCTGTGGGACCGGCACTTCCCGCGCTCACAGTTCCTCGTCCAGGAGGACCGCGCGGTCCTTCGAGCAGCTGGCGAGCTCGTCGCTGCCCTACTTCGTCACCGACGCGCCCTCCCACGCGGCGCCGGCGCCCGACCGCACCGTGGTGCCCATCCGCGACGCCATGGCCCACGCGACCTTCCACCTGCTGGCCCGAGCCGACGGCCGCCCGGAGGCAGCCGACGTCTTCGAGTGGGTGCGCGCTCGATGAACGGCGCGGGCCCAGGGGCTTACCCGGATCGCCGCCATTGCTAGCATGGATCCCGAAGGCGGCTCCGCAGCGCGGCGGCAGCGGCGCCGGGCGGGAGCAGCCAGCGCGTTGAGAAGGGACCACAGTCATGAAGGCAGTCGTCATCGGGGCCACCGGGCACATCGGCACCTACCTCGTCCCCCAGCTCGCCGAGGCCGGCTACGAGGTCACCGCCGTCACCCGTGGCGCCTCCCGGCCCTACGAGCACCACCCGGCCTGGGAGGCCGCGCAGCGCCTCTTCGTGGACCGCTCCCAGGCCGGCTTCGCCCGCGCCATCGCCGACGTCGGCGCCGATGTCGTCATCGACCTCGTCGCCTTCACCCCCGAGCAGGTGCGCGCCATGGTCGACGCCCTCGCCGGCGGGCCGCTGCGGCACTACCTCGTCGCCTCCTCCATCTGGGCGGACGGCCGCACCGAGGTCAACCCCGTCACCGAGGACCACCCCCGCCGCGCCCTCGACCAGTACGGCCGCGACAAGACCGCCATCGAGGAGCTCCTCCGCCGGGCCTGGCAGCGCGACGCCCTCCCCGCCACCGTCGTCATGCCCGGCCAGATCTCCGGCCCCGGCTGGGACATCATCAGCCCCCTGGGCAACACCGACCACCGCGTCTTTCAGACGATCGCCGACGGCGGCGAGGTCGTCCTGCCGAACTTCGGTCAGGAGATCCTCCACCACGTCCACGGCTACGACGTCGCCCAGGTCTTCCGGGACGCCGTCGTCCATCGCGAGGCGGCCCTGGGGGAGTGCTTCCACGCCGTCGCCGACGAGGGGCTGACCACCTACGGCTGCGCGCTGGCGGTCGCCCGGGTGCTCGGCGCCGAGCCCCGGATCGGCTTCCTCGGCTGGGAGCGGTGGGCAGGCGAGTGCGGCCTGGGCGAGGACGCCGTTAAGTCCACCTACCTCCACCTGGCCCGCTCCGGCCACTTCTCCAACGAGAAGGCCAGGCGGCTCCTGGGCTACCGGCCCCGCTACACGACCGTCGAGACCGTCGAGGCGGCCGTGCGCAGCTATGTCGAGCGGGGGATCGTCGTCCTCCCGCGGCGCTGAGACCGGGAGCGCATCCGCAGCGGGAGACCGCTGACGGGGCGCCGCGACGGTGCGGGTCCTGCCTGAGACGTCACACGCCGGAGAATTAATCGCCTCATACAATCAGTCTCGTGCCCACCTTCGAACGCAGGCTCGACGCCCGCCTCGTCCTCGCCGTTGTCGCCATCGGCATCATGTCCTTCGCCGGCGTCGTCGTCGAGACCGCCATGAACATCGCCTTCCCGGCCCTCATGGAGGAGTTCGGCGTCTCCACCTCCACCGTCCAGTGGATCACCACCGGCTACCTCCTGGTCCTGGCGGCGATCATGCCGATCTCCTCCTTCCTCAACCGGCGCTTCCGCACCAGGGCCCTCTTCGCCCTCGCTATGGCGGCCTTCCTGGCCGGCACGGTCATGTGCGCCGCGGCCCCGCACTTCACCGTGCTCATCCTCGGCCGCCTCATCCAGGGCGTCGGCACCGGCATCGCCCTGCCCCTGATGTTCAACATGGTCCTCGAACAGGTCCCCTTCGAGAGGCTGGGCACCATGATGGGCGTCGCCACCCTCATCACCGCCATCGCGCCCGCCGTCGGGCCCTCACTCGGCGGCTACCTCATCGGCGCCTTCGGCTGGCGGTCGATCTTCCTCGTCCTGCTGCCCTTCCTCCTCGTCGCCGGCGTCCTGGGCGTCCTCGCCATCCGGCAGGCCACCCGGCCGCAGGCCGACGCCACCTTCAGCCCCCTGCAGTTCCTCGTCATGGCCTCCGGCTTCACCGCCCTCGTCCTGGCCACGAACGCGGCCGGCGAGACGGGGTGGACCAGTCCCCGGGTCCTGGGGCTGCTCGCCCTCGCGCTCGTCCTCATCGCGGCATTCTGCGTCCTGTCGTCCCGCTCCGAGCGCCCTCTCGTCCGCATCCGCATCTTCACCGACCGCACCTACGCCCTCAGCGTCACCTACGTCGTCCTCATCCAGGCGATCGTGCTCGCCCTGGGCTACCTCATCCCCTACTATGCGCAGGTCAGCGCCTCCATGGGCTCATTCGCCGCCGGCTGCCTCCTGCTGCCCGGCTGCATCCTGGGCGCGTGCCTGACCCCCTTCGGCGGCCGCGTCCTCGACCTCCTGGGCCCGGCCCGCCCCATCCTGGTCGGCGCCGCCTGCGGCGTGCTCGCCATGGCCCTGTTCGCCGCCGTCGGCGTGACCGTCCCCGCCGCCTGGCTCGCCCTCATCTACGTCATCATGCCGATCTGCCAGGGGCTGTCGGTCTCCAACTCGATGACCAACGGCCTGCGCGGCTTGCCCGACCGCCTCCAGGCCGACGGCAACGCCGCCTTCAACACCATTCAGCAGCTCGGCGGCGCCGTCGGGACGGCCGTGGCCACCACCGTCGTCAACGCCGCCCAGAGCGCGGACCCCGACGACCTTGTCGCCGCGACCCGCGCCGGCACGCGCACGGGCTTCGTCGTGCTCCTCGCCCTGTCCGTCATCGCCCTCGCCGCCGCGGTGAGCGTCTTCGTCGGCCGTCGCCCGGCGGCGGGCGGCGGCGCCGGGGCGGGCGGCGGCGCCGGGGCGGGCGGCTGACAGGGGCGGGTTCCTCGCCCGGTCCTCGCAGCCCCACTGCCTTCTTCGTCGAGATGCGAGCGCCCGTCGCCGGGCCACCACCAGCCCTCCGGGGCTCTCCGGGGCCCCAGGAGGCCGACCTCGACGGGAAAAAGGTGGCTCCTACGCACTTTTAACACCGGCGCTCGCCCCGCCTTCGCTGCAGAACCGCGGAATCACGCCGATCTCCGCCGCGCTCAAGGCTGCCGAACACCTTAAAAGTGCGTAGGAGCCACCTTTTTGATAGGGCCGCAGCGCATGGCGGGCGTCAGGCCCCGGGCGTCAGGCCTGGGAATCACTCATCTAAGTCATCCACTAGGTCATCCACGCCGATGGGGAGGGTGCGCTCCGGTATCGGCCGCGTCGCAGACTGGTCATGCGCTGGGCGCCCGTTGAGATCGAGCTCGGCAGTCGGCAGATC
Organism: Actinomyces israelii DSM 43320; assembly: GCF_000711965.1. Classification (GTDB taxonomy): domain Bacteria; phylum Actinomycetota; class Actinomycetes; order Actinomycetales; family Actinomycetaceae; genus Actinomyces; species Actinomyces israelii. The sequence continues at coordinate 47,691 of NZ_JONS01000009.1, read as the reverse complement.
GAGGCGGCCTCGTCCTTCCCCCGACCTTGCCTGGGGCCGTGACTGCGATCCACCCGCCCCTTGCTGCTGCGGGTCCTGTCCGGCGTGGTTCCCCTGGTGCTCGTCCAGGTGGGCCGCAGCGCCATGATCCTCGCCCACGACGTCTACGGGTAGGCCGGCCACGAACGGCCAGCAGGTGCTGGTCATCGGGCTCATCACCTTGGCGGTGAGCGCCGAGATCATTGTCGATGAGCCCCGTGAGCCGCTCACGGCGACGGCCGCCGCCCTGCTGGCCGGCGGGATTATGATCTGCCTGGTGGCCTCCTGGGGCTTCCTGGCGCTCCTGACCGGGCGCCGCCGCTGGCCGTGGGGCTGGCGCCGTCGTCGCCTGCTGGGCGACCGCCCTGCCCGGCGTGCTCGCCGTGGTGGCCACGGCCGTCTGCCTGGCAGGTATCGGCATGTGGTACACGCGCGATGCGGCTGGCGCCATACGCACAATGGGCGCATGAGAATCCGCCCGAGAATCCGCACGGCCTCGCCCGCCGACCTCGACGCCGTCGCCGAGCTGGAGGCCCTCTGCTTCCCGCCCGCCGAGGCCGCCGACCGCGAGACGATCGCCGCGCGCCTGGCCGCCTACCCCGACCACGTCTGGCTCGCCGTCGAGGACAGCCCCGACACCGACGGCCCCGAGCGGCTGGTCGCCTGCGTCAACGGCATGTGCACCGACCTGCCCGACCTGGCCGACGAGATGTTCTCCCGCGCCGAGCTGCACGAGCCCGACGGCGCCTGGCAGATGATCTTCAGCGTTGCAACCGCTCCCGACCGCCGGGGCCGGGGCCTGGCCGGCGCGCTTGTGCGGCACGCTGTCGAGGACGCCCGCTCCAGCGGCCGCCGCGGGGTCGTGCTCACCGCCAAGGCCGCCCTCGTCGGCTTCTACGCCCACCTCGGCTTCCGCGACGAGGGCGTCTCGCGGGAGTCCACCCACGGCGGCGCCGTCTGGCGCCAGATGCGGCTGATCCTGTAGGTCCGGTAGGCCCGTGAGCCGCGGCGGGAGCCACGCGGCCCCTCAGCCCGCCGCCGCGCCCCGCATGATCCGGTCGAACAGGCGGGCGGGCAGCAGCGCGTGGGCGGCCACGAGCGGCTTGGCCCCCAGGCCGACGAGGTAGCGGGACCGGGGGCGCCTGGCCTCGACGGCCCCGCGGATGGCCCGCACCACCACCTGCGGGTCGCTCATCCGCCTGCTCGCGTACAGCCTGCGCATGTTCGCAGCCACCCTGCCGGCCGCCTTCTCATAGGCGCCGCCCCGGGCGGAGCTCTCCAGGTGGTCGGCGGCAATGGTGCCCCAGTCGGTCCTGATGCCACCGGGCTCGATGAGGACCACGTCGATGCCGAAGTCCGCGACCTCCATGCGCAGGGCGTCGGACAGGGCCTCGACGGCGTACTTCGTGGCGTGGTACCAGCCGCCCATGAAGGTCACGAGACGGCCGCCCATGGAGCTCATGTTGATGATCGTGCCCGAGCGGCGGGCGCGCATGTGCGGCAGGACCGCCCTGGTCAGGGCGGCCAGACCCAGGACGTTGACCTCGATCTGGCGGCGCGCCTCGGTCAGGTCCACGTCCTCGACCGCCCCGAAGGAGCCGTAGCCGGCGTTGTTGACCAGGACGTCGATGCGCCCCTGCTCGGCCATGATCGTCTCGACGACGCCGGTGCAGGCGTCCTGGTCGGTGACGTCGAGCGCGACGGGGGCGACGCCCAGGGCCCGCAGCGGCCGCATCCGCTCCACGCGCCGCGCCCCGGCGTAGACCGTGTGCCCGGCCCTGGCCAGGTCCCTGGCCGCCTGGAAGCCGATGCCGCTGCTCGCGCCGGTGATGAGGACGACCCTGCCCGTCCTTCCCGTTCTCCCAGCCATGGGATCCTCCGTGTCCTGCTCGTGCTCGTGTGCTCGTTCGAGCAGCACGGTAGCCGCTGCGCCCTGCCGCGGGCGGGAGCAGCGCCGGGGGCGCGGGCACGCCGGGCGCATAGGGTGCGCCCACGGCCGACCCGCAAGCCGGCCGCGGGCGCACCCGGCCGCCCGACGCCGCCCCGCTCAGTCGTAGAGCAGGATCGACAGGTCGGCGTCGTCGATGTTGCTCGCGTCGTACCAGTGCGAGCCGGTGTCCACGTCCCCGACCGTCTCGCCGGCGGCTGCCCTCGCGGCGATCTGCACCGCCTGGTAGCCCATCTGGTAGGGGTCCTGGGTGACCGACCCGAGGAAGGCGCCGGAGCGCACCGCATCCTTCTGGGACTTGCCGGCGTCGAAGCCGACGACGAGGAGGTCCTTGTACTCGCCGGTCTCGCGGTCCAGCGCGGTCGCGTCGCTGGTGGCGGAGATGACTCCGTTGACGGTGTCCTGGTTGCCGGCGAACAGGGCGACCAGGCCCTGGGCGCCGAGGATCGAGGCCGCCGCCGACTGGATGTCGGCCTGGCTCGTGGTGGGCGGGACCGTGACGACGATCTTCACCCTGGCGGGCTTGTCCGAGGCCCGGGTCCAGTGCTGCTGACCCGAGACGTCGATGGCGCCCGCGAGCCCGTCGAGCTTGCCCAGCTCGTTCACCAGCGTGTCGATGAAGCCGTCGACCCGCTGGATGATCGAGCCCGAGGTGGAGTCCTGGGCCAGGACGCCGACGACGGCGGGGGAGGCGGCGGTGCCCGCGGCGACGGCCCTGCGGAAGGCCTCGCTGGCCGCGAGGTTGCTGGCCACGTTCCCTCCCGCCAGGGCGTTGTCGGTGGTCGCGGTCGCCAGGACGGCCCCCGAGGCGTCGTCTGGAATGCCGGAGTCGAAGCCGATCACGGGGGTGCCCTGCCGCTTGGCGGCCACGAGGGCGTCCTGGACGGCGTCGGGCTGGCAGGCCGCCAGGGCGATGGCCGAGGGGCGCTGGTTGACGGCGGCGGCGAGCTGCTCGACCTGCTGGGACACGTTGCTCTCCGCGTCGGGCCCGTTGGTCACGAGCTTGACGCCGAGGGACTCCGCGGCCTCCCGGGCGCCCTTGAAGGCCGCCTGGTAGAACTGGTTCTGATAGCTCTTGGAGATGATGATGACGGTCGTGGCGTCGTCGCCCGCGCACGCGGACAGCAGCGTCACAGAGCATGCGGCGCCCAGGGTGGCGAGCGCCGTTCTGCGGGTGATGGGGGCCATGGGCTGGAGATCCTTTCGAGATCCACGGGTGGGGTGGGAGGGGGCGCGGGCCGGCCCCGTCCGGACGGTCATGAGCGGCGGGCCCGCCTGCTGCGGATGACGTCGAGCAGGACCGCGAGGATGACGACGGTCCCGATGAGGAACTGCTGCCACTGGACCGGCAGGCCCATGGAGAGCAGGCCGGTCTTCAGGACGCTGATGACGAAGACGCCGATGATCGTCCCCCACAGGGAGCCGACGCCTCCGGCCAGCGACGTCCCGCCGATGACGCAGGCGGCGATCGCGTACATCTCCTGGCCGTTGCCGGTCTGCGGGGTGATCGCTGAGAAGGTCGCCGCGTAGATGGCCCCGGCGAGCCCGCAGAAGAACCCGTTGAGGACGTAGACCCAGAACTTCCAGCGGGAGACGATGACCCCGGACAGCTCGACGGCCTCCTCGTTGGAGCCCATGGCGTAGGCGTACCGGCCGAGCTTGGTGCGGTTGAGGATGAACCAGGCGATGGCGAAGAACCCGGCGAGCCAGAGCGCCCCGACGGGGAAGGTGCCGGCCTTGTACAGGACGGTCTTGAACCACCCGTCGGAGGAGGTCAGGCTCGGGTAGGTCTGGGTCTGGACCTTCGCGGCGACGGCGCACAGGCCCAGGGAGATGAACTGCATGCCCAGGGTGGCGATGAACGGGGGCAGCCGGAAGAAGCCGACGAGGACTCCGTTGCCGACCCCGAACAGGAGGCCGGTCCCCACGACGACCAGCAGGCAGACGAGGATCGGCAGGTGCCACACGTTGTAGGCGATGCCGCCGACCAGCGCCGCGCCGACCATGACGGTTCCGGCGGACAGGTCGATGCCGGAGGTGATGATGACGAAGGTCATCCCGATGGCGAGGTAGCCGATGTAGTAGGAGGAGTCGAGGATCGACACGAAGGTGCCGGGGGACAGGAAGCGGGTGCCGAAGATGGCGAAGTACACGTAGAGGATGACCAGGGCGGCCAGGGCCATCAGCTGCTGGGTGGCCTGGGGGGAGAGCTTCTTGCCGAGGGGATTCTTCAGGAGGTTGGTCTTCATGCTGCTTCACGTGCTTCCTGAGCTGTCGCCAGCTCCATGATCTTGATCTGTGTGGCCTGCGAGATGTCGAGCTCGCCGGTCTTACGTCCTTCGCACATGACGACGACGCGGTCGGACAGGTGGAGGACCTCGTCCAGGTCGGAGGACACGAGGATGATCGACTTGCCCTCGGCCACCAGGCTGCGCATGAGCCCGTAGATCTCCGAGCGCGCCCCGATGTCGATCCCGCGCGTGGGCTCGTCGAAGATGAAGATGTCGACGTCGTGCAGCAGCCACTTGGCGAGCACGACCTTCTGCTGGTTGCCCCCGGACAGGTTGCGGACGAGCTGGCGGATCGAGGGCGTCTTGATGCGCAGCCTGTCCACGTAGCGCCTGGTGGCCTCGGCCACCTGCCTGCCGAGGACGACCGGCCCCCAGCTGAGCCGGTCGTAGGAGGGCAGGGCCGTGTTGTCGGCGACCGACAGGCCGACGGCGAGCCCGTAGCGCTTGCGGTCCTCGGACAGGTAGGCGATGCCGGCCCTGACGGCGTCCCGCGGGTGGTGGAAGGCGACCCGCTCGCCCTTGACGGTGATGCGCCCGCCCGTCGCCGGGTCGGCGCCGGCGAGGATCCGCATGGTCTCGGTGCGCCCGGCGCCCACGAGCCCTGCGAATCCGAGGATCTCCCCGGCGCGCAGCTCGAAGGAGACGTCGGTGACGTCGGCCGAGCTCAGGCGGTCGGCCTCCAGGACGACGGCGGCGTCGGCGGGAACGGCCGAGGCGCTCTTGGGGGCGTTGACGACCTGCCGCCCGACCATGAGCTCGATGATCTCGTCCATGGTGGTCGAGGCCGTCTCCAGCGTGCCCACGTGGGTTCCGTCCCGCAGCACGGTGATCCGGTCGGAGACGTCCATGATCTCGTGCATGCGGTGGGAGACGTAGACGATGGACACGCCCCGCTCCCGCAGGCCGCGCACGCGCTCGAGGAGCTCGGCGCTCTCGGCCTCCGACAGGGCCGCGGTCGGCTCGTCGAGGATGAGCACCTTGGTCTCCCGGAAGGACAGCGCCCGGGCGATCTCCACGATCTGGGCCTTGCTGACCGTCAGGTCCCGCAGGGGCGTGCGCGGGTCGACGCCGATCTCGTAGTCGTCGATGAGCGCCTGGGCGCGGCGGTTCAGGTCGCGGTCGGAGATCCTCAGCGAGGGGGACTCCCGGCCTATGAAGATGTTCTGCGCGACCGTCAGATCGGCCATCATGTTGAGCTCCTGATGGACGATCGAGATGCCCGCCTCCTGGGCGTCGCGGATGGAACGGAACCGTGCGGGCGCGCCCTCGTACTCGTAGACGCCGGAGAAGGTGGGGTGGATGCCGGTGATGATCTTGACCAGCGTCGACTTCCCGGCGCCGTTCTCGCCGACGAGGGCGTGGACCTCCCCTGGTCGGAGGTCCAGGGAGACTCCTTTGAGAGCCTGCACGCCTGGGAAGGACTTGGCGATGTCCTCCATGTGCAGGCGCGGTTGAACTGTCATGTCTGCTCCATTGCATGGAATTGCCGGAATTGCCGGAATTGCGCGGACCCGTCACGGGGGGCGGGTCCGGGTGGGATATGGGGCCGTCGGGCGGGCTTGCGGCGCCGGGCCCGACGGCGGGGGTGCGGCACGCTCCTCTCCGTTGAAGAACCGCTGAATCACAAGGGTGACAACGATGTCATCGTTGGCGGTGATGAAAACGATAGAATCGATCGCTGCTAGAGTCAAGGGTCTGAACGAGATCCGAGGGGGCCGAGATGGCAGCGACGCCGCTGACGCCACTGACGCCGCCGACGCCGCGGGCTGATGAGCCGAGGCGCCGTCCGACGATGAAGGAGGTCGCGGCGCTGGCGGGCGTGGGCACCAAGACGGTCTCGCGCGTCGTCAACGGCGAGCCGCTGGTCTCCGAGAGCACCTCGCAGCGGGTGTGGGCGGCGGTCCGCGAGCTGGACTACCACGTCGACCTGCGGGCGGGCAGCCTGCGGCGCCCCGGAGGCGCGACGCACACGATCGCGCTGCTGGTCAGCAGCGTCGCCAACCCCTTCGCCGGCGAGGTGCACCGCGGTGTCGAGGACGTGGCCCGGGAGCGCGACGTGGCGGTGATCGCCTCCAGCCTCGACGAGGACCCCGAGCGGGAGGCCCGGGCGATCAGGGACTCCATGAGGCGTCACGTGGACGGGATCATTGTGGACACGGTGTCCTCCGGCGGGAGCGCCCTCGGCTCGATCCTCGACCTCGGCGTGCCGGTCGTCTTCGTGGACCGCGTGCCGCGGGGCGTGGAGGCTGACTGCGTCACGAGCGACACCCGGGAGGCGGCTGCGCGCGCGACCCGGCACATGCTCGCCCACGGCCACCGGCGCCTCGCCCTGCTCACCGAGCCGCTCACGGTGCCCACGGCGGCCGAGCGTCGCCGGGGGTTCCTCGACGCGCTGGGCGAGGGCGGGCTGTCCCGGGACGACGTTGTCTCGGCGACGGGGCTCACCGGCGCGGCCGCCGCCGAGGAGGCCCTGAGCCTCATGCTCCGCTCCGCCGATCCTCCCACGGCGGTCTTCAGCGCTCAGAACCTCGTCACCGAGGGGGCCCTGCACGCGCTGTGGCGGGCCGGGGTCCAGCACGCAGTGGCCCACGTCGGCTTCGACGACATCCCCCTGGCCGACCTCCTCGACCCGGCCCTGACGGTCGTGCGCCAGGACCCGCGCCGGATGGGCCGGCTCGCCGCCGAGCGGCTCTTCCGCAGGCTCCAGGGCTCGCTCGCCCCCGAGCGCCTCGTCGTGCCGACCGAGCTTGTCGTGCGCGGAAGCGGGGAAATCCGGTGGCCGGCCCGGGAGCCGGCCCGGGGCGGGAGCGGGCCGACGGCGCGCGCATCCGCCGGTCCGGACCCGACCCGGTCAGAACCATGAGGCGCCCCGTGCCGTCCACCGACCCGCGGCCCGTCGACCTGCGCGCCGCCGGTGCCGCCGTCGTCGCCCGTGCCGTCTCCCACGAGCTGCGCCGCCTCGAGGAGGCCGAGGGGGTGCGCGTCCTGCTCGCCGTGGAGTCCGGCAGCCGGGCCTGGGGGTTCGAGTCGCCCGACTCCGACTTCGACGTCCGCTTCGTCTACGTCCGCCCCCTCGAGCACTACCTGCGTCTGGAGGGCGCGCGCGACGTCCTGGAGTGGCGGCTCGACGAGGTCCTCGACATCAGCGGCTGGGACCTCGACAAGTCCCTGCGCCTGGTGCGCGGCGCCAACCCGTCGTTCTTCGAGTGGCTCGCCTCCCCGATCGTCTACGCCGAGGACCCCGCCTTCACCGCCGTGAGGGACCTGGCCGCCGACTGCTTCTCGCCGGTCGCCTCCGCCCGCCACTACCTGAGCATGGCCAGGGGGCAGGTGGCCGCGTGCACCGCGGGCACGATCCGCCTCAAGAAGTACCTGTACATCATGCGCGCGCTCCTGGCCGCCCGCTGGGTCGTGGCTGAGCGCGCCCCCGCTCCCATGCTCTTCGGCGACCTGGTGGGCGCCGAGCTCGAGGACTCCATGAGCGGTCTCGTCGAGGAGCTCCTGGCGGCCAAGACCGCCTCGGGCGAGAGCGACGAGCGCCCGCGCGTCCCGGCCTTCGACGCCTGGGTCGCGGGCGCCCTCGCCGAGCTGGAGGACGCCGTCGGCGCCCTCGCGCCCGGGCCCAAGGTGCCCTGGGGGCGCCTCAACGAGGTCTTTCTCGCTATCGTGCGGGGATGATCGCGATATTGACCGGGCGGAAAAATTACGCGATGCTTGGGGCGTCGGCAGATCCACGCGGCCCAGGCGGTCGCGACAACCCGCTGCTGCCCACGACAATCCGCAGCAAGCACAGCAAAGGAGCTCCACGTGCCGCTCAACCAGTATGAGATCGACCACCTCGCCACCGTGCGCGCCAGCGCACCCGAGTCCATGGTGCTGCTCCGCTCCGACGGCTCCTTCCCCCTGCCCGGGGCGGGCCGGCTCGCCCTCTACGGCTCCGGCGCCCGCCGCACCGTCAAGGGCGGCACCGGGTCCGGCGACGTCAACTCCCGCCACGTCGTCACCATCGAGGAGGGCCTGGAGAAGGCCGGCTTCACCCTGACCACCAAGGCGTGGCTGGACGCCTACGACGCTGTCCGCGAGCGCGCCCACGCCGACTTCATCGCCGACATCAAGGCCCGCGCCAGTGCCGCCGGCGTGCCCGCCCTCGTCTACGGCATGGGCGCCGTCATGCCCGAGCCCGAGCACGACCTGCCGCTCGACGCCGAGGGCGTCGGGGGCGAGACCGCCGCCGTCTACGTGCTCGCCCGCGTCTCCGGGGAGGGCAACGACCGGCGCCCCGAGCATGGCGACGTGCTCCTGACCGACGCCGAGGTCCGCGACATCCTCGCCCTGGACGAGCGCTACGAGCGGTTCCTCCTGGTCCTCAACGTCGGCGGCGTGGTGGACCTGACACCGGTGAAGGACGTGAGGAACATCCTCCTGCTCTCCCAGCTGGGCGCCGCCGTCGGCGACTCCTTCGCCGACGTCCTGCTTGGGGCGGCCTACCCCTCCGGCCGGCTGTCCACCACCTGGGCCGCCTGGGGGGACTACCCCGCGGTCGGCGACTTCGGCGACCCCGACGACACCCACTACCGGGAGGGCGTCTACGTCGGCTACCGCTACTTCGACTCCACCGGGACGGCCCCGCTGTTCCCCTTCGGCTTCGGCCTGGGCTACACGGGCTTCGCGCTCGGCGAGCCGGCCGTCGACCTGGACGGCTCCCGGGCGAGCGTGCGGGTCCGGGTGACCAACACCGGCGAGCGCGCGGGCAGGGAGGTCGTCCAGGTCTACGTCTCCGTCCCGCCCGGCGGCCTCGACCAGCCCTACCAGGCGCTCGCGGGCTTCAGCAAGTCCGCCGAGCTCGCCCCCGGCGAGCACCAGGACGTCGTCGTCTCCTTCGACCTGGCCGACCTGGCCTCCTACGACGAGGCGCGCGCCGCCACCGTCCTGGAGGCCGGCGACTACGTGGTGCGCGTGGGCGTCTCCAGCCGCGACACCGCCCCCGCCGCCGTCATCGGCCTGGCCCGCACTACCGTCGTGCGCGAGCTGCACGACGTCCTGGGCGAGGCGGGCTTCACCGACTGGAGGCCGGCCGACCCCGCCGCCGTCGAGGTGCCGGGCGGCGTCCCGCGCCTGGCGGTCGAGCCCGCCGCCCTGCGCCGGGCCGACCGCTGCGAGCCGGTCGACCTGGCCGAGGCCCTGGGCTTCGTCGAGGGGCTGTCCGACGACGAGCTGTCCTACGTGGTGCTCGGCGACTACCGGGACGGGGCCGAGTCCCAGTCCATTATCGGGGCGGCCGCCCAGACCCTGGTGGGCGCCGCCGGGCAGACCACCACCCGCCTCGAGGGCCTGCCCAGCCTCGTCATGTCCGACGGCCCGGCGGGCCTGCGCATCGCGCCGCGGGTCGGCGTCGACGACGAGGGCGCCTTCGCGCTGGACTCCGCCCTGCCGGCGGACTTCGCCGAGCTCATGGACGACGAGTCGCAGAAGATGCTCGGGGCCATGATGGGGACTCCCGATCGGCCGCGCACGCCCGAGCGCACCATTGAGCAGTACGCCACCGCCATCCCCATCGGCACCGCTGTCGCCCAGTCCTGGAACCCCGACCTGGCCGAGGCCCTCGGCGACCTCGTGGGCGCGGAGATGGACCGCTTCGGAGCGCACCTGTGGCTCGCCCCGGCCTTCAACCTGCAGCGCTCCATCCTGTGCGGGCGCAATTTCGAGTACCTCTCGGAGGACCCGCTGCTGGCCGGGCGCGTGGCCGCCGGCATCACCCGTGGCGTCCAGAGGCACCCGGGGCGCGGGGTGACCGTCAAGCACTTCGCCCTCAACAACCAGGAGACGAACCGCCTGAACTCGTGCAGCCACGTCTCCAAGCGGGCCGCCCGCGACCTGTACCTGCGCAGCTTCGAGATCGTGGTCCGTCAGGCCCGGCCCCACGCCGTCATGACCTCCTACAACCTCCTCAACGGCGTGCACACCTCCGAGTCGGCCGAGCTGCTGGAGACCGTCCTGCGCCGGGAGTGGGGCTTCGAGGGCCTGGTCATGACCGACTGGGTCGTGGACGGCATGGCCCGCACGGACCTGAAGCACCCGCGCGCCACGGCCGCCGCCACCGTCAAGGCCGGCAACGAGCTGTTCATGCCCGGCTGCGAGGCCGACCGCCAGGACGTCCTGGCGGCCCTGGCCGGTGAGAACGCGCGGGTCTCACTGACCCGCTCCGAGCTGGAGGAGCAGGCCGCGCGCGTGGTGCGCATGGTCTGGGCGCTCGCCGGGCGCTGAGCCGGGGCCGGACGACGATGCCCCGCCGGGCGCTGGGCGGGCGATCCCGCCGCGAGGGGAGGTTCTTGGTCCCTTGAGAAGCCCCGGCGGGCCCGGCATGGTTCTCGTGGGCCCGCGCGGGGCGGCGCACGCCGGCGCGGCCCCGCGCAGGACGCGCGGCGAACGTGCGAAGGGCAAGTGAAGAGCTCCCAGAGGGCTTCAGAGAGGACACCGTCATGAGCAGCAGTTTTGACCTCAGCGGAAAGGTCGCCGTCGTCGTCGGGGCGAGCTCGGGGCTCGGCGCCGACGCCGCCCGCGCCTACGCCGAGCACGGCGCCGACGTCGCGCTGCTCGCCCGGCGCCAGGAGCGCCTGGAGGCCCTGAAGGAGGAGATCGAGGCCACCGGGCGCCGCGCCGTCGCCGTGCGCTGCGACGTCACCGACGAGGACAGCTGCCGGGCCGCCGTCCAGGAGGTCATTGACGCCTACGGGCGCATCGACATCCTCCTGAACAACGCGGGGGTGGCCGTGCGCGGCGGCGTCGACACGCTCACCGACGCCGAGTGGGACCGCTCCTTCGACACCAACGTCAAGGGCGTCTTCCACGTCAGCAAGTACGTCGTGCCCCGCATGCGCGAGCGCGGCTACGGCAAGATCGTCAACATCGCCTCGGTCAACGCCGTGATCGCCGACAAGCAGGACGTGTTCATCCGCCACGCCTACAACGCCTCCAAGGCCGCGGTCCTGGGACTGACCCGGGGCATGGCCTGCTCCTACGCCCGCTACGGCATCACCGTCAACGCCATCGGCCCGGGCCTGTTCGAGTCCGAGATGACCGCGGACACCCTGTTCAAGAGCGAGGAGTTCCTGGCCGCCTACAACGCCCTGAACCCGGCCGGCCGCCCGGGCGGGCGGGGCGAGCTCAACGGGACGATCCTCTACCTCTCCTCCGACGCCTCCAGCTACGTCCAGGGACAGCTCATCCTCGTCGACGGCGGAGCGACCCTCGTGTGAGGCCCGCGCGGCAGCAGGGCCGCCACGCCGGTGCGCCGGCGGCGCCCTGCCGTCGCGCGTGGGTGACACTGAGCACATGACATCTCGCGCACGCAGCCACAGGCTCCAGGTCCTGGACGCGGGGGAGCCGCTGGACGGAGTCCTCGGCCTTCCCTCCGGCCCTCCCCCGGATCCGCCCGCGGGCCACGCAGACGGGCGGGTGCCCCTGGCCATCTGCTGCGACGGCGTCGCCGCCTCCCTGGCCGCCACCAACGACGTCGCCGACCATCTCAACCAGGTGGGCCTGGCAACCTTCCGCTTCACCTTCCGCGGCCGCTGGCCGGGCGGGGACATGACCGGCGTGTCCCTCCTGACCGAGGTCGCCGATCTCGACGCCGTCGTCGACGCGGCCCGGGCCGGGGCGGCCTCGGGGCAGGGGCCATGGGCCGCCATCGACGCCGAGCGCCTCGTCCTGCTCGGCCAGTCCCAGGGCGGCGCCGTCGCCCTGCTCACCGCGGCGCGGCGCCCCAGGCTGTTCGCCGCCGTCGTCGCCTGGCACCCGGCCCTGAGCATCGTCGACGACCTGCACCGCGGGCTCGGCTCCCTCGACAAGGTCGGCGAGACCTTCTCCTGGATGGGGCAGACGCTCGGGCGCCGCTATGCCGCCGACGTGTGGGACCTCGACATCTACGCCGAGCTCGCGGGCTACACGGGTCCCGCCCTCATCGTCCACGGCACCGCCGACAGCCTCGTCCCGGTCTCCTACGGGCGCCGCGCCGCGCAGGTCCTCCCGCACGCGCGCTTCGCGCCCATCCCCGGCGCCGGCCACGGCTTCCAGCGGGAGGAGCTGGAGGCGGCGCTCGCGGTCACCGACGACCACCTGCGCCGGGTCGGCGTGCTGTGAGCCCCGGCGGCCCGTGAGCCCCGGTGAGTCCGGCGCTCCAGCCAGGCTCTCCCAGGGCCTGTCGGGGGCGCGGCACGGGTGCCATGCTTTGTGACAGCTCGGGAGAGCCGGCCGGAAGGCTCCGCGGCTCCCCGTGAGTCCAGTGAGCCCAGAACCTGAGGAGAGATCCACCATGGCCCTGACCCCCGAGGCGCGCCAGACCTTCGCCCGACTGTTCGGCGCCGAGCCGGAGCCCCACCCCACTGACCCCGAGCTCTACGAGATCCTCCAGAACCAGATCTTCGGCGAGGTCTTCGCCACCGGGGTCCTCACCGACGGCGAGCGCGAGCTGCTCACCGTGACCGTGCTGGCCGCCATGCAGACGCTCCCGCAGCTCGCCGCGCACGTGAGGGCGGCCCTGAACGTCGGCGTCGCGCCGCTGGAGGTGCGCGAGGCGATCTACCAGTGCGCGCCCTACATCGGCTACCCCAAGGCCCTCAACGCCGCCGCCACCGCCAACGAGGTCCTCACGGCCGCGGGCGTGGGCCTGCCCCTGCCCGACGCCGCCACCGTCGCCCACGAGCAGCGGGAGGCCGCGGGCGCCGCCATCCAGGCCCCGCTGTACGGCGACGAGGTCAAGGCGGTCTTCTCGGCGCTGCCCGAGCCCTTCGACAGGGTCGTCCCGCACCTGCTGACCTCGGGCGCCTTCGGCGACATGGAGACCCGCGACGGCCTGGACGTCGCTACGCGCGAGCTCGTCAGCCTGGTCGCTGTCGCCGCCCTCGGGGCGGCCGCCCAGCTGCGGCCCCATGTCGCGGGGGCCATCAGGGCCGGCAACACCAGGCAGAAGGTCGCCGCGGCGCTGGTGCAGGTCCTGCCCTACATCGGCGGCCCCTACGCCCTGTCGGGCCTGGTCCTCGTGGCGGGCTACGACGAGAGCGCCTCCTCGGAGGCCTACCGCTGAGGCCGCTGAGGCCCCGCGCCCGGGCCTCGGTCTCGCCGCCCGGGCCCGCCGCTCTGCTTACTCGAAGGCGCCGAGCCGCGGGTGGTCGGGGGCGGCGAGCCAGGCGGCGTAGTCCTGCGCCCGCTCGGCGAGCTCCTCATCGGTCAGGCTCATTGCGCCGGGGGTGAGGAAGGGCACGGCGAAGCGGGTGCCGATCAGGTCGCTCGTCGCCTGGAAGGGGCGCAGCAGCTCGTGCAGCTCGTAGTGGACCGAGCCGGTGTGCGTGTAGCCGGCGGCCGGCCCGCCGGGGGAGACCGCCAGCGCCAGCTCCTTGCCGTGCAGGGCGGTGCCCGCCGGCCCGTAGGCCCAGCCGTAGGTGAGGACGTCGTCCTCCCACTGCTTGACCAGGGCCGGCGAGGAGTACCAGTACATGGGGAACTGCAGGACGATGCGGTCGGAGCCCTCCATCGCAGAGTGCTCGGCGGCAATGTCGATGCGGAAGTCCGGGTAGAGCGCGTACAGGTCGCGCACCTGGACCGGGCGCTCGGGCGTCCCGGCGCCGCGGGCCGCCTGCGCGAGGCGGGCATTGACCCGGGAGGCGTCCAGGTGGGGGTGGAACAGGAAGACGGTGGTGGTGCGGGCCATGCGAGATCTCCTTCACGTCGGGTCTGCGAACAGCCCCGAGGCTAAGGGCCGCCGGCGCCCGCGGAACAGGCCCTGGCAGAACCAGGCTCGGTCGGGCTCGTGCTGACGGCCCTGGCGGCCCCGCCGCGGGCGCACCATCATGACCCCATGACTGCTGTGAGTGCATTGGCGGCGGGCGCGCGCGAGCGGGTGGACCTGGCCGGCGCCAGCCAGACCCTGCTGCTGCCCCTCCACGCCAGGGCCGAGCACACCCTCTCCTCCCGCCCGCGCTTCGAGGACTGGGCCGCCGTCGACCTCGTCTCCCGGCTCGACTACGACTTCTCGGAGGCGGCACGCGACCGCCTCATGTCCGACGGCGTGATCCTGCGCACCCTCACGCTCGATCCCCTCGTCTCGGGGTTCATCTCCACCCACCCCGACGCCGTCGTCGTCAATGTCGCCTGTGGCCTGGACACCCGATTCCACCGTCTCGACAACGGACGCATCACCTGGTTCGACCTCGACCTGCCGGACGTCATCGCCCTGCGCCGGCAGCTGCTGGGGGAGGGCGAGCGCCGGCACCTGATCGCCGCCTCCGCCCTCGATCCGGACTGGCCCGAGCAGGTGGAGGCGGCCGGTGACGTCCTGGTGGTCGTCGAGGGCCTGACCATGTACCTCACCGAGGACCAGGTGCGCGGGCTCATGGGCATTATCGCCGGGAGCCTCCCCGGGGCGACGGTCCTGGTCGAGGTCATGCCGCGCCTGTTCCAGAGATACGGCCGGGAGCGCTCGGTCGTCGCCACCGGCGCGCGCTTCACCTACGGGTGCTCGGGCGCCGAGGAGTTCCGCCGGACGGTCGCCCCCGGGTTCGCGCTGCTCCACGACGTCCTCCTCACCGATGTCATCGGGCGCATGCACCCCTGGCTGACGCCGCTGCTGGGGCTGGCGCCGGCGCGCCGCCTCTCCCAGCGCATCCTGGTCCTGCGGGCCGCGCCCGCCACGCGCCGCCGGTGAGAGGCCGCCGCGGCGCAGGGCCCTTGAGAGAGGGCCTTTCTGAGAGACTGCCCTCATGCGTCATGTCCGCCATACCGCCATGCTCGCCTACGACTCGCCGCTGGGGCCCATGACCCTGGCCGCCGAGCTCGGCGAGGGCCTGCCCGACGACGGGGCGCTCGTCGGGGCCTGGTTCGACGGCCAGCGCCACGACCGGGCCGGGCTGGACGGCGCCGGTGCCGCCGTCGATCCAGGAGGCGGCGAGCCGGCGGTCCTCGGGCGGACCCGGGCCTGGCTCGACCGGTACTTCGCCGGGGAGGACCCGGGGGAGCCGCCCGCGCTCGCCCCCCGGGGCACCGGCTTCCAGCAGCGCGTGTGGGTCCGCCTGCGCGCCATCCCGCGCGGGGAGACCCGCACCTACGGGCAGATCGCCGACGCCGTCGAGGCCGAGATCGGCCACCGCTGCTCGGCCCGCGCCGTCGGGGGAGCCGTGGGGCGCAACCCGATCAGCGTCATCGTCCCCTGCCACCGAGTGGTGGGCGCCGACGGGTCCCTGACCGGCTACGCGGGCGGCACCGACCGCAAGATGCGGATGCTGCGCCTGGAGGGCGCCCGCCTGCCCGACCTCGGCGCCCCGCAGGACGGCCTGCCCGGGCTGTGAGCCCGCGCGCGGCGTGCGCGTGCCGAGCGGGCTGCGGCGCGCAGCGGTTCCGGCGGTCTCGGCCCTGGCGCGATCGGGTTGTGACCGATACTTCTGCTCCGGGTGCACCGGCCCCGCCGACCCGCCCGACCGGCTCTCGGCGGCACTGACGATCGCGACGAGGCGGCAGGCGTCCGGCGGGCCGTCGGGGACCTGACCCCGTGGTCATTGACCCGAGTGACATCTGGATGTTCGGTCCCCGGGGCGCGCGGGTCTGCGGAGGGGGTTGCACATGGGAGAGGAGGGCTCTGCCGGAATGGGTGCCGGTTTTCCGCATGATTCCGCGGTTCTTCGCCATCCGTCAAGACGAGTTGACACGCTCCCACGTGCAGGCAGGGGGGTCTGTGCACATGGGAGCGTGTCAACTCGTCTTGACGATCCAGGCAGAATCCCGGAATTTCAACGAAAGCCGATGCCCTTCTCGTCCGGTCGCCCCGCTCCCATGTGCGCCCCTCCGGGACTGGGCCGTTGGGCACCCGACTGGGCGCGCCTGCGTGATGGACAGGGCCGTTATCCCGGCCCGCACCGGTCCGGTTCCGACGGTATGCGCGTTATGCACGTACCGAGCGGGCCGCGGCGCCCTCCCGTAGGCTGTTGCGGTCCGTCGACGGCCTGCTGCCGTCGTCGGGCGCAGAAGGGAGCAGCGCATGTACAGGGACGCGGGCGGCGTCGAGCGGGACGGGGCCGCGACGATGAGCGACGTCCTTACGCGCGAGCTCAGCACGCCGGTGGCCGGCGGCGCCAATGCGGGCGGCATGGACTCAGCGGACTCGCCCGGCCCGCTGGTTCACTCACTGGTCTACGTGCCCCGCGCGGCCGCCGCCGGGAGGGTGCGCGCGCCGCTGGTGGTGTGCTGCCACGGCCTGGGGGAGTCCGGGCTGCGCGTGGCCGGCATCGCCCAGCGGTTCGCGGCCGCCGGGGCGGTGGCCGTCGTCCCCTCCTTCCGCGGCGGCGGGGCGCCCACCGCCGGGCCCACGACCGGCATGTCGGTGCTCACCGAGATCGCCGACCTGGAGGCGGTGCTGGACGCGGCGGGCGCCTGGCCCTTCGTCGACACCGGCCGGACGGGACTGTTCGGACGCAGCCAGGGCGGGCTCGTCGCGGCGCTGACGGCCTCCCGGCGGCCGACGCAGGTCGGCGCCCTCGTCCTGTGGTACCCGGCGCTGCGCCTGCCGGAGTCGATGCGCGCCCGCTTCGGCCCCGCCTCCGCCGCGCCGCGGACCTTCACCCACCGCGTTGAGGGGCGCGACATCGCCCTCGGGAGCCGCTACGCCGCCGACGCCCGGGGTCTGGACGTCGACGCCGAGCTGGTGCGGCTGCGCATCCCGGTGCTGCTGGTCCACGGCGAGCGGGACGCCGACGTGCCCATCTCGGTCTCCGAGGACGCGGCGCGCCTGCTGCCGGACGCCCGCCTCGTGCGGGTGCCCGGCGCAGCCCACGGCTTCGGCGACGAGCGGCTGGCCGACGCCGTCGCGCGCACCGAGTCCTTCCTGACCTGGTGCGAGATTCTGGAGGGCGCCTGAGCCCGCGGCGGTCCCGCCGGCTCCCAGGCGGCTCCCGGGCTCGCCTGGCACCGTGGCTGCACGTGAGCGACGAACCGATCAACCCCCTGCTGCTCCAGGCCTTCGCCTGGGACCTGCCCGCCGACTGCGCCCACTGGAGGCTCCTGGCCGACAACGCCTCCCTGCTGGCCGACTGCGGCGTCACCTCCGCCTGGCTCCCGCCCGCCTACAAGGGCCGGGCCGGGGCCGAGGACGTCGGCTACGGCGTCTACGACACCTACGACCTGGGCGAGTTCGACCAGAAGGGCTCCGTGGCCACCAAGTACGGCACGAAGGACGACTACCTCGCCGCCGTCGGGGCTCTCCACGCCGCCGGCATCGCGGTCGTGGCCGACATCGTCCTCAACCACCGCATGGGGGCCGACTCCACCGAGGTCGTGCGCGCCACCCCCATGGACCCCGCGGACCGGCGCCGCCCCATCGGGCCGGCCGAGGAGATCACCGCCTGGACCCGCTTCACCTTCCCCGGGCGCGCCGAGGCACACTCGGACTTCACCTGGGACTGGACCTGCTTCCACGGCACCGACTGGGACGAGTCCCGCCGCCTGGCCGGGGTGTGGCTCTTCGAGGGCAAGCAGTGGAACGACCACGTCACCGACGAGCTCGGCAACTACGACTACCTCATGGGCGCCGACGTCCACGCCACCGACCCCCGGGTCGCCGCCGAGCTGGACCGGTGGGGCCGGTGGTACGTGGAGGCCACCGGCGTGGACGGGCTGCGCCTGGACGCCCTCAAGCACGTGGGCGCGGACTTCTTCGCCCGGTGGCTGCCCGGGCTGCGCCGGGCCACCGGACGCGACCTGCCCGCCGTCGGCGAGTACTGGTCGCGCGACGTCGCCGAGCTGGAGCGCTACCTGGAGGCCGTCCCCTCCACGAGCCTGTTCGACGTGCCCCTCCACTTCCGCCTCCACGCGGCCTCGACCTCCAACGGCGACATGGACCTGTCCCGCCTCTTCGAGGGCACCCTGGTGGGGGCCGACCCCGCCCGTGCCGTCACCTTCGTGGAGAACCACGACACCCAGCCCGGCCAGTCGCTGGCCTCCACCGTCCTGCCGTGGTTCAAGCCCTCCGCCTACGCACTGATCCTCCTGCGCGAGGCGGGAACCCCCTGCGTCTTCTGGGGCGACCTGTTCGGCACCCCCGAGACAGGCGACCTGCCGGCCGTCACCGAGCTGCCGCTGCTGATGACCATGCGCCGCGCGCTCGCGCACGGCCCCCAGCACGACGCCCTCGACGAGCCGGACGTCGTCGGCTTCGCGCGCGAGGGGGATGCCGCCCACCCCGGCTCGGGCCTGGCGGTGGTGCTGTCCGACCGCCGGGCGGGCTCCAAGCGGCTCGACGTCGGCGCCCGCCATGCGGGACGGCGGTGGGTCTGCGTCCTGGGCGGCCACGAGCCGGTCACCGTCGGCGAGGACGGGGCGGTGGAGCTGGCCGTGTCCGACGGCGGGCTGAGCGTGTACGCCCCCGAGTCGGCCCGGCCGCTTCTCGACGACGCCGAGTACCGCCTGCTGAGGCAGCGCTGAGGGCGGCCCCGGGGCGGCCGGGGATGCTGGCGCCGGGCCTTCCCGATCGCCTCCGGCCGGGACTATGGTCGGGGACGAGCGGCGTGCCCGCCGTGCACATGATCGTCCACCGCTACTCATCGCCATCCGTCATCCGCATTGAGGAGGAACCGTGCCCACACCGGACAAGCTGGCCACCGACGCCAGGGTCGCTGTGCTCATCGCCAACGGGCTGGAGGAGGTCGAGGCCCTGGCCGTCGTCGACGTGCTCTACCGCGCCGGGATCGCCGTCGACATGCTCGCCGTGGGAGACGACCTGTCGGTCACCAGCTCCCACCGCGTCACCTTCCGCTGCGACGCCCTCCTGGCCGACGTCGACCTGACCGACTACGCCCTCGTCTTCCTGCCCGGCGGCGTCCCCGGCACCCCCAACCTCAAGAGCACCCGGGCCGTGACCGACGAGGTGACCCGCCGCCTGGAGGCCGGCCTGCCCCTGGCCGCCATCTGCGCCGCCCCCTCCATCCCCGCCGAGCTGGGACTGCTGGCCGGCCGCCGCGCCACAGCCAACCCGGCCTTCCTCCGCGTCCTGGAGGACAACGGCGCCGAGACCAGCGAGGACAGTGTCGTGATCGACGGCAACCTGCTCACCAGCCGCGGCATGGGCACCGCCATCGACCTGGGCCTGAAGATCGTCCGCCTCCTGCTCGACGACGCCGCCGTCGAGGCGGTCAGGAAGGGTATCGTCTACCGGCGCTGAGTGCGGCCCGAACCGGCGCTGGGCGCAGCGTCAGGGGCCGGACCCGCCAGCGGGTCCGGCCCCTGTCCTGCTCGCCCCCGCCGGGCTCAAGAGCGCGTGGAGCGGCCTCGCGAGTGGGGGAGCAGCGCCGCCACCAGGACGAGGACGCCGGTGCCGGCCAGCAGCACGATCCCCGTGGTGACCAGATCGATGTGCAGACCCACTCCGAAGGCGATGAGCAGCCCGCCCAGCGCCGTCAGGATCAGGCCCCAGGTCAGCGTGCTCCTGCGGATCGGCCTGCGCTTGTCGTGCGGCTGCGGTTCGCGCCCCAGGGAGCCGGCCGTCCAGACCGCGTCCGGGTCGGACGGCGCCTCGGGGGATCGGTCGGCGAGGCCCGCGGGGGCCCTGTCAGGGCTGCCAGGGCTGTTCAGGCTGCTCGCGCCCTCGGTGCTGTTGATGCTGTCGGTGCTCATGGTTCTCTCCTTCAGATGGCGGGTCAGTGCGTCGGGGTGGGTGAGGGCGCATCGGTGGGCCGGGCCGACGTCGTGGGGGACGGCGTCGCTGTGGGCGCCGAGCCGCGGGCCCTCTCCTCCCGGTCCCACGCGGTGGTCAGGCAGCCCTCGTAGGCGGAGCGCTGCCGGCCGGACAGCTCCGAGAGGTCTCGCCAGCTCGCCCAAGGGCGGTCGTCATCGTCGTCATCGTCGTTATTGTCAAGAACCTGGTCGAGGCAGCTGTCGGCGGTGTCCGAGCTGACGGCCGGGTGAGTCATGCCGGCCACAGGCAGCTCGTCGTGGTAGCCGTTGTCGTCGGTCCAGGAGTCCACGACCCAGGTGGCGGTCTCCGTCGAGCCGCTCCAGCGCGTCTGGGAGGAGGACTCCTCGATCTGGATCGCGCCGGTGCCGATCTCGGCGTCGACGTCGATCCGCCCGCGGCCGTCCTGGGCGGCCGGCGAGGTGACTCCGGCGCGCTCGTCGCTCAGGCGCCACCACGAACGGGACGAGGACAGCTCCTCCCCGGTGACCGTGTAGCCCCTGTCGGGGCCGGGCCGCCAGTGGCGGGGCCCGGCGTTCCAGCGGTCGGCGTCCGCGGCGGTGCCGTCCGCGTCCCACGTCGAGGCCAGATCGGTCGTGAGCACTCCGAGACCGGCCCGTCCGTCCACGTGGACCGGCTGGCCCTCGCGGGTCTTGACCAGGACGCGCCCGGCGCCGACGGTCAGGTGCACGGCGGCGGTCCTGTCACTGCTCGCCTCCTGCGTGACCTGACGCAGGTCGAGGGTCACCGAGCCGGCCGCGTAGGCGCCCAGGTCGATGGTGCCGTCGGAGGCGACCGGGTAGGCCGTCGTACCGGGATTGAGATCGGCGTCGGTGAGCGCAATGGTGACGGGGTGCTTGGGAGTGGGGCCGTTCATGGCCTGCGGGGGCATGAGGGACCCGAGGAAGACCAGGGGCAGGGTCGCGAAGAGGGCCGGCCAGCCGATACCGGTCATCCAGCCGCCGCGCCGGCCCCGCAGCGCCGAGACCACGACGCCGCCGCCCAGCAGCGCGATCAGGCCGCCGCTCGTGAAGAAGACCGCCTGGAAGGCGCTGATGGTGTCGGTCGTGCGTCCCAGGCCCGCGAGCGCCAGGCCGATGAGGGCCAGCCCGATCACCAGGAGGCTCACCGTCCGGCCGGGGCCGGGGACGGGCGGGCGCGGCGGCGGCACGGGCCGGGGAGGCGTCCCCGGCCCCATTCCCGCAGGGGGCGCTCCCGCAGGCGTGGTGTGCGCTGCCCGTGCAGCGTGCGCCCCCTCCGCCCACGCGGCCTGCTGCCGGCCCGGATGCGCCGGGCCGGGTCCGGCCGCGGGGCCCGGTCGGCCGAGCCGGCCGGGATGCGGCTGCGGGCCGTACGTCGGCCGCGAGCGCAGCGACCGGACGAGCCAGATGATCGCCCCGACGAACAGGCCGGTCCAGAACAGCGGCCAGAGGACGACCCCGATGATCGGCGCGGGCCCGAAGAAGTAGTGCCAGCCGCCCGGGAACCAGAAGAGGGCCGAGCCGTGGTCCACGGAGGCCAGGCCGGCCAGGAAGACGACGACTGACCCGGCCAGGCCGGCGCTCATGTCGCCCGCCAGGGCCTGCTGGAGGTGGACCCGCCCGTCGGACTCCTCCGGCAGGAGCGCCCAGGCCAGGCCGTAGAGAACCAGGCCGAGGCCGGTGAAGACCGACAGGACGAACCAGATGCAGCGCACGAGCGTGACGTCCACGCCGAGGCGCCGCGCCACCCCGCCCGCGACTCCGCCGAGCCACCGCTGATCGGTGCGCACCAGGCCGGAGCGCCGGATGGAGTCGAAGAAGCCGGAGGCCGCCCCGCGCCGCGGCGGCGGGTAGGCCCACTGGCCGGCGCCCGCGGCGTAGCCGCCGGGAGGAGCCCCGGCAGGGCCCGCTCCGCCCTCGGGGGTGCCGCCGGGTGTCGGGTCTTGTGCGGGCCGGGGAGTCGGGCCGCCGGTGCCGGGCGCGGCGGGAGCCGCGGGAGTCGACTGGGACGGATCGTTCTCGGGCGGTGCCGTCCCGGAGTCGTCATGAGGGTCGTCAGGGGGGATGTCGGAGTTGCTCATGGCTCCATGGTCGCCGTCGGACCCGGCCCCTGACGATCGGGAAAGACCCTGAGACGTCCCCCGATTCCGCTCGCCTCCGCCCTGATTCCTCCCCGCGGCGGACTCGGGGCCCCGCCTGGCGTGCCACGATAGGACCATGACGACCACAGCCCGGGAACAGCCTGCAGGCCGGCCGTCAGCGCAGCCCGTTGCCGGCCCCCCGCCGCCTTGGCTCCCGACCCTTCTGTCGTCTCTGTCGTCCCTGTCATCTCTGTCGTCTCTGCGCTTCAGCGACGCCGCTCCGCGGCCGCTGCCGCTGCGGCGTCCTCCCCGTCATCCGGCCTCCTCGGCCCCCGCCCGGTTCGGGGCGCCCCCCGCGGGCGGGCCCTCGCGGCAGCGACCCGCCCGCGTCCTGGCGGGCGTGTGCGCCGGTGTCGCCATCCACCTCGGCGCGCCCGTGGCGGTCGTGCGGGTCATCGCCGTCGTGACGGCCCTGGCGGGAGGCGCCGGCCCCCTGCTGTACGTGCTGCTGTGGCTCACCGTCCCGACCGGCGACCCGTGGGCCGAGGCGGCCGGTGCCGTGCCCGCCGGCCGCGCCCGGCTCGCCCACCGTCCGGCCGAGCTCTTCTCGGTCTCCAGCCGTCTGCGCTCCGTCCTCGGCGGAGGGGCCCTCCTGCTCGCCGCCGCTCTGCTCGCCCTGTGGCGCGCCGGGGTCTTCTCCTCCGTGGGCTGGGTCGAGTCCTCCATCAGCTGGGCCGGGCCGCTGGCCGTCACCGGGGCCGGGGCCGCGCTCGCATGGTCCCAGGTCGATGCCGTCACCGGGCCCGGACGCGATATCGGCGCCCGCCTGCGCATGGCCGGGGGCGTCGCCCTGGCGGCCGTCGGTATCCTCATGTGGATGAGCCGCGGCACCGCTCCGGCCGACCTGCTCGCGGGCGCCCTGACCGGCGCCGCCCTGGTGGTGGGCATCGGGCTCGTCCTGGCCCCGCTGTGGCTGCGCACCAACCGGGCCCTGGCCGATACCCGCGCCGCCGAGGTCCGCGAGGCTGAGCGCGCCGACATCGCCGCCCACCTGCACGACTCGGTCCTCCAGACCCTCACTCTCATCCGCAAGCGCGCCGACGAGCCCGCCGCCGTCGCCCGCCTCGCCCGATCCCAGGAGCGCGAGCTGCGCGCCTGGCTCTACACCGACCGGCCCGAGGCGGGCACCTCGGTGGCCGACGCCATGCGCGACCTGGTCGGGGAGGTTGAGGACCGCTACGGCGTGGAGGTCGAGCTGGTGGTGGTGGGCGACCGCGTCCCGGACCGCGCCACCGAGGTCATCGTCGCCGCCGCGCGCGAGGCCCTGTCCAACGCCGTGCGCCACGGCGCCCCGCCGGTGTCCGTCTACGCCGAGCTCAGCGACAGGCGGATGGAGGTCTTCGTGCGTGACCGCGGCCCCGGCTTCGACCTCGACGCCGTGGCCCCCGACCGCCACGGCGTGCGCGAGTCCATTATCGCCCGCATGGACCGCCACGGCGGCACCGGCGCCGTGCGCCGCCTCGCCCAGGGCACCGAGGTCAGCCTCTCCCTTCCCACCCCTCCCAAGGAGCATCATGACTGAGCCCGCCAGGCCCGCCGATCCCACCGCCCCCTCCGCGCCCCTGCGCGTCCTGGTCGTCGACGACCACGCCCTGGTGCGCGCCGGGGTGCGCTCCGAGCTCTCCGCCCACGCCGCCGACCTCGACGTCGTCGGGGAGGCCGACGACGTCGAGGGCGCCGTCGCCGCCGTGCACGCGCTGGCCCCCGACGTCGTCCTGCTCGACGTGCACCTGCCGGGCGGCGACGGCGGGGGAGGGGCCGAGGTGGTGGTCTCCTGCCAGGACGTGCCGGCCACGCGCTTCCTGGCCCTGAGCGTGTCCGACGCGGCCGACGACGTCGTCGGCGTCATCCGCGCCGGGGCGCGCGGCTACGTCACCAAGGCGATCTCGGCGGCCGACCTGGCCCAGGCGGTGCGGCGCGTGGCCGCCGGGGACGCCGCCTTCTCCCCGCGCCTGGCCGGCTTCGTGCTCGACGCCTTCGGCGCGGGAGCCGGAGAGGTGGCCGTGGCGGACTGCGAGCTCGACCGCCTGTCGGCCCGGGAGCGGGAGGTCATGCGGCTCATCGCCCGCGGCTACACCTACCGGGAGTGCGCCTCCGAGCTGTTCATCAGCATTAAGACGGTGGAGACCCATGTCTCGGCGGTG
The DNA here is from genome assembly GCF_000711965.1 of Actinomyces israelii DSM 43320. Classification (GTDB taxonomy): domain Bacteria; phylum Actinomycetota; class Actinomycetes; order Actinomycetales; family Actinomycetaceae; genus Actinomyces; species Actinomyces israelii. The sequence continues at coordinate 23,459 of NZ_JONS01000009.1, read as the reverse complement.
CTGCGCAAGCTGCAGCTGTCCAACCGCAACGAGCTCACCCGCTGGGCCGCCGCCCGCCACCTCGTGTGACCCCGGCGGCAATGCGGCAGCCGTTGCGCCCGCCACCTAGACGCGGGCGCAACGCCGTCCTCGCGTCCCGCCGGGCCCCGCTCGGCAGATCCGTGGGAGGATGGCCGCCGTGACGGAGCAGCCAGATCACGATACCCGCGCAACGCAGGCGGCCCGGACGCGCCGGCGCCCGGCGCCGCCCCCGGCGGTGGAGCGCGCCACCGCGCACGTGCGCAGCGGCGGCCTGCTCGTCCTGCCCACCGACACCGTCTACGGCATCGGCGCCCTGGCCCGCGACGCCGGCGCCGTCGCCCGGCTCCTGGCGGCCAAGGGGCGCGGGCGCCGGATGCCCCCGCCGGTCCTGGTCGCCGGCGTCGACCAGCTCGACGGCGTCGTCGCCGGCACCCCGCCCGCTGCCCGCGCCCTGATCGAGGCCTGCTGGCCCGGAGCGCTCACCCTGGTGCTGGACGCGGCCCCCCGCCTGAGCTGGGACCTGGGCGAGACCGGCGGCACCATCGCGGTGCGCATGCCCGACCACCCGCTGACCCTGGCGCTGCTGCGGGCCACCGGGCCCATGGCCGTCACCAGCGCCAACCGCACCGGCCGGCCCCCGGCCACCGACGCCGCCTCCGCCCGCGCCGCCTTCCCCTCCGGCGGCGACGGCCCGGGGGACATCGTCGTGCTCGACGGCGGCCCCACGCCCGGCCCCGTGCCCTCCACGATCGTGTCGCTGGCCGCCAACCGCGCCGAGGCGCCGGTGGTGCTGCGCGACGGGGTCCTCTCGCGCGCCGCCCTGGCCGCCGTGCTGCGCGCCGCGGGGGCGGCGGCGCCGGCCGGTGCGGCGGACGGGGAGCGCGGGGCATGAGGGTCTACCTGCTGGTCCTCCTGGTCGCGGCGGCGGTCACCTACATGGCCGTCCCGATCGTGCGGCACGTCGCGCTGGTGTCCAACGCCCTGACCCCGGTGCGCGCCCGCGACGTCCACTCCACCCCGATCCCCCGGCTCGGGGGCGTGGCCATGTTCGCGGGCTTCGCCTCCGCCGTGACGGTGGCCTCCCAGGTGCCCTACCTGGCCGGAGTCATCGACTCATCCGCGTGGGCGGTCGTGCTGGGGGCGGGCATGGTGTGCCTGCTGGGGGTCGTCGACGACCTGTGGGAGCTGGACTGGTGGGCCAAGCTCTCCGGGCAGATCCTGGCGGCCGGCGTCATGGCCTGGCGGGGGGTCCAGCTCATCACCTTCCCGGTGGGCGGGGTCACCCTGGGGTCCTCGCGGCTGAGCCTGGTCTCCACCATCGTGGTGGTGCTAGCGGTCATCAACGCGGTTAACTTCGTCGACGGGCTCGACGGCCTGGCGGCCGGCATCATCGGCATCGGCGCCAGCGCCTTCTTCCTCTACGTCTACGTGCTCACCCGCACCACCCAGCCCGCCTCCTACACGTCCCTGGCCGCCACCGTGATCGCCGCCCTGATCGGGATCTGCGTGGGCTTCCTGCCCCACAACTTCCACCCGGCCACCATCTTCATGGGCGACTCCGGCTCCATGCAGCTGGGGCTGATCTCGGCGGCCGGGACCATTATCGTCACCGGCCAGATCGATCCGCTGTCCATCGAGGGCACGACGGCCGTGCCCGTGTTCCTGCCGGTGCTCATCCCCCTGGCGGTGCTGCTGCTGCCCCTGACCGACATGGTGATGGCGATCACGCGGCGCACCTGGGCCGGGCACAGCCCCTTCCATCCCGACCGCATGCACATGCACCACCGGCTGCTGGCCGCCGGCCACTCGCACCGTCGGGCCGTGCTGGTGATGTACGTGTGGGCGGCCCTCATCTCCTTCTCCTGTGCCGCCATGGCCTTCTTCCCGCTGCCCGCCGTCCTGGCGGGCGCCGGCGTCGGCGTGGTCGTGGCGCTGGTGATCACCGCCGACATGATGCCGGGCCTGCGCCAGTCCTGGGCGCGGCGCCTGGGCGCCCGGCACGTCAGGAGAGGACCTCGTCGATGAGTCCGGTGAGTACTGCGCGCACGCACCAGGAGGTCTTCCGGCGCGCCGCCGCTCGCACGGGAGCGGTCGGCGGGGCGCTGGCGGCCATCGGCCTGCTCGCCGGGCTCCTGGCGGGCGGGCGGGCCTGGAACGGTGCCGTCTGGGGCGCGGGCGCGGGCGCGCTCCTGACCGCGATCACGGCCGCCGCCCTGGCCGTGCCCTGGGACCGTTTCCCGCTGCTCGCCTCCAGTGGCGTCATGGCGTCCTTCGCCGGCAAGGTCGTGGTCATGGTCGGCGTGGTGGTGCTGGCGGGGCCGCACAGGTCCGCCATGTCTCCGGCGTGGTTCCTGGTCACGCTGGCGGCGGTGCTGGTGGGCGTCACCGCCACTGAAATCGTCTCTCTGGCCAATGGACGGGCTCTAACGGTCGAATCTGAGACGCAGGGCGAGTAAGGTGTTGCTCGGCGTCCCGCAGTTCGGTGCCCGTTCCAGGCGGAGCTGCCTACGACGCCCCGACTCGTCCCGAAGGAGGCCTGGCAATGACGAGCGCGACTCTGGCCGCCGGACTGGCGGCGGTCGCCCTGCCCGCTGAGGGCGGTTTCGAGCCGCCGTCCCTGAACGACTTCTTCCCGACGGCCTTCCTGCTCGCGGGGACACCGTTCGCCGTCAACCGCATTATGATGGTGCGGCTCATTATGACCGGCGTCCTCGTGCTCTTCTTCGCCGTGGGCGCCGCCCGCGCCAGGGTCGTGCCGGGCCGCTTCCAGAACGTGTGCGAGATGCTCCTCGACTTCGCCCGCGTCAATATCGCCGAGGAGATTATCGGCAAGCGTCGGGCCCAGCCCTACGTGCCCATTATCACCACGATCTTCCTGGGGGTGCTCTTCCTCAATATCTCCGGCGTCATCCCCGGCCTCAACATCGCCGCCACCAGTGTGATCGGCATGCCGATCATCTTCGCCGCGGTGGCCTACATCGCCTTCTTCTACGCCGGCATCAAGAACCACGGCATCGGCGGGTTCCTGCGCAGCGCCGTGCTGCCCTCGGGGGTGCCGAAGGTCCTGTGGATCCTCATCATCCCCATCGAGTTCCTGTCCAACCTCATTATGCGTCCGGTGACCCTGACCATCCGGCTCCTGGCCAACATGGTCTCCGGGCACTTCCTGCTCGCCCTGTGCTACGCCGCCACGAGCGCCCTGTTCTTCACCGCCGCCGGCGCCCTCAAGGGCCTGGGCGTGGTGACCTTCGGGGTCGCCCTGGCCTTCGTCCTGTTCGAGGTCTTCGTCGCCTCCCTCCAGGCCTACATCTTCGCCCTGCTCACCGCCGTCTACATCGAGTCCTCGATCAATACGCACTAGACCCCGAGAACAAGCCCCCGGGCCCGCCCGGACACCCGATCCCCAAGGAGAGAACCAACTATGGTAAGTGGAAGCATTGCGACCATTGGTTACGGCCTGGCCACCCTCGGCCCCGGCATCGGCATCGGCCTGGTCGTGGCCAAGACCCAGGAGGGCACCGCCCGCCAGCCCGAGGTCGCCGGCGCCCTGCGCACGAACATGTTCATCGGCGCCGCCCTTATCGAGGCCCTCGGTCTGCTCGGCTTCGCCGCGGGCTTCGCCTTCACCTCCTGAGCGCGGGCGGTCCTGTATGACCCCCGTACTCACTCCACTGCATCCGGCGCTGGTCGCCGCTCCCGCGGCGGGCGGCGAGGGCAGCCACAACCTGCTGCTGCCCGAGCCCCCCGACCTGCTGTGGGGCACGGTCGCCTTCCTCATTATCGCGATCGTGCTCATCAGGTACGCCCTGCCCCGCTTCACCACGGTCCTCGACGAGCGCACCCGCCGCATCCAGGAGGGCCTTGAGCTCGCCGAGAAGGCCAAGGGGGACCATGCCGACGCCGAGCTCAGGGCCTCCCGCCTGCTCGAGGACGCCCGCCGCGAGGCCGCCAAGATCCGCGAGGACGCCCAGGCCGAGGCCAAGGAGATCATCGCCACGGCACGCGAGGCCGCCCAGGGCGAGGCCGGCAAGGCCATGGACGCCGCCGAGCGCCAGATCCAGGCGGACAAGCAGGCCGCCCAGATCAGCCTGCGCACCGACGTCGGGCTCCTGGCCTCCTCCCTGGCCGAGAGGATCGTCGGCGAGCACCTGAAGGACACCGAGCTGTCCGCGCGGGTCATCGACCGCTTCCTCGACGAGCTCGAGGCGGCGCCCGCCGGTGAGCGGCGCGCCACCACCGGGGACGGAGCGGTCCGGTGAGAACCGGGACCGCCGCCAGCCGCGCCTCCGCTGCCGAGGCCTGGGCTCCCGTCCTGGCCTCGGCGGGCGTGCAGGGTCAGGAGCTCGGCGAGGAGATCCTGACCCTTGCGCACGAGGTCGCCGCCAACCCGCTGCGCGGACCGCTGACCGACCCCGGTCGTGAGCCCGACGACAAGGCGGTGCTGGCGGCCCGCCTGTTCGCGGGACGGATGGACGAGCGCGTCGTCGCCCTCATCCAGGCCCTCGTCCGCGGGCGCTGGTCGCGGCCCGTCGACCTCATCACCGCCCTGCACGACCTGGGCGTCCAGGCCATCCTCGCCGGAGCGCGCGCCGGCGGCACCCTCGAGGACGTCGAGCAGGAGCTCTTCGCCGTCCGGCGGGTCCTGGCCGACAGCCGGGAGATCCGCGTCGCCCTCGAGCCCTCACGGCGCATCAGCAAGGAGGAGCGCGTCCGCCTGGCCCGCCGCCTGTTCGCCTCGCGCATCTCCGGGCCGGCGATGAGCCTGGTCGTCTGGTGCGTGCGGCACCAGCCGGAGATCGCCGTCGGCGGGGTGCCCTACAACCTGCGCCGGGTCACCGAGCTGGCCGCCGACCTGCAGAACCGCACCATTGCCGACGTCGTCACCGCCATCCCGATGACGAGGGCCCAGGAGGCGCGCCTGCGCGCCATCCTCGCCGGCCGCATCGGCACCGACATCGAGCTCAACACGACGGTGGACCCCTCGGTCATCGGCGGGGTCAGGGTCTCCGTGCGCGACCTCGTCATGGACTCCACCGTCCGCAGCAACGTCGCCGCACTGCGCACCCGGCTCACGGGCCGAGCCCATCCACAGACTTCCTGAGCACACTGAGCACACAGCAAGGAGACGACAGATGGTAGAGTTGACCATCAGGCCGGAGGACGTCCGTTCGGCCCTGGACGAGTTCGTCGCGTCCTACAAGCCCGCGCAGGTCGCGGCGGAGGAGGTCGGTTACGTCGTCTTCGCCGCCGACGGCATCGCCCACGTCGAGGGGCTGCCCGGTGTCATGGCCAACGAGCTCCTCGCCTTCGAGGACGGCACGGCCGGCCTGGCGATGAACCTCGACGAGCGCGAGATCGGCGTCGTCGTCCTGGGAGACTTCGCGGGCATCGACGAGGGCCAGACCGTGCGGCGCACCGGGGAGGTCCTGTCCGTGCCCGTCGGGGACGGCTACCTCGGCCGCGTCGTCGACCCCCTGGGCCGCCCCATCGACGGCCTGGGCGAGATCCGCACCGAGGGGCGGCGCGCCCTGGAGCTCCAGGCGCCCGGCGTCATGTCCCGCAAGTCGGTCCACGAGCCGCTGCAGACCGGGCTGAAAGCCATCGACTCCATGATCCCCATCGGCCGCGGCCAGCGCCAGCTCATTATCGGTGACCGCAAGACCGGCAAGACCGCCATCGCGCTGGACACGATCCTCAACCAGAGGGCCGTGTGGGAGACCGGCGACCCCGCCCAGCAGGTGCGCTGCATCTACGTGGCCACCGGCCAGAAGGGCTCGACCATCGCCTCGGTGCGCTCCGTCCTGGAGGAGCGCGGCGCCCTGGAGTACACCACGATCGTCGCCTCCCCGGCCTCCGACCCCGCCGGGTTCAAGTACCTGTCCCCGTACACCGGCAGCGCCATCGGGCAGCACTGGATGTACTCCGGCAAGCACGTGCTCATCATCTTCGACGACCTGTCCAAGCAGGCCGAGGCCTACCGCGCCGTCTCCCTGCTCCTGCGCCGGCCGCCGGGCCGCGAGGCCTATCCGGGCGACGTCTTCTACCTGCACTCCCGCCTCCTGGAGCGCTGCGCCAAGGTGTCCGACGACCTGGGCGCCGGGTCGATGACCGGCCTGCCGATCATCGAGACGAAGGCCAACGACGTCTCCGCCTACATCCCCACCAACGTCATCTCCATCACCGACGGGCAGATCTTCCTCCAGTCCGACCTGTTCAACTCCGACCAGCGGCCGGCCGTCGATGTCGGCATCTCGGTGTCCCGCGTCGGCGGCGCCGCCCAGGTCAAGGCCATGAAGAAGGTCGCCGGCACGCTCAAGATCACCCTGGCGCAGTACCGCTCCATGCAGGCCTTCGCCATGTTCGCCTCCGACCTGGACGCCGCCACCCGCCAGCAGCTGACCCGCGGCGCGCGCCTCATGGAGCTGCTCAAGCAGCCGCAGTTCACGCCCTACCCGGTCGAGGAGCAGGTCGCCAGCGTGTGGACCGGGACCAACGGCTACCTCGACGACCTCGACGTCGCCGACGTCCTGCCCTTCGAGGCCGCCCTCCTGGACCACCTGCGCCGCAACACCGAGATCCTGGGCGCCATCCGGGACAGCGGCGTCCTCGACGAGGAGACCGAGAAGGCGCTGCGCGCCGCGGTGGAGTCCTTCCGCAGCACCTACCTGGCCGGGGGCAAGATGCTGTCCGGCGAGGTCGCCGCCGCGGAGGAGGAGGTCCCCGCGGAGCACACGACCGAGCAGATCGTCCTCAAGAGGGGCTGACGTGGCAGGCAACCAGCGCGTCTACAAGCAGCGCATCCGATCCACCCAGACCCTCCAGAAGGTGTTCCGGGCCATGGAGCTCATCGCCTCCTCCCGGATCGGTGCCGCACGCCGCAACGCGCAGGAGGCGAGTCCCTACGACCACGCCCTGTCCGAGGCCGTGGCCGCCGTGGGCACCTACACGCACCTGGACCACCCGGTCGTCCAGGAGCGCAGAGACACCAACCGGGTCGCCGTCCTGGTCGTCACCTCCGACCGCGGCATGGCCGGCGCCTACTCGGCGACGATCCTGCGCGAGTCCGAGCGGCTCATCGACCAGCTCATTGAGAACGGCAAGGAGCCGGTGATCTTCACCTTCGGGCGGCGCGCCCACTCCTACTTCACCTTCCGCGAGCGGACGGTGGAGTACTCCTGGATCGGGGAGTCCGACCGCCCCTCCGACGCCGCCATCGACGAGGTCGCGACCGTGCTCCTGGACTACTTCCTCACCTCGGCCTCGGCCGGGGGAGTGGGCGAGGTCCACATCGTCTTCACCCGCTACGTCTCCATGGTCGCCCAGGTCCCCGAGGTGCGCCGCATGCTGCCGCTGACCGTCGTCGACGTCGATGGGCCCGGCGAGCTCAACCGGGAGGACATCGCCGCCACGCAGCCGCGGGTCCACCCCGAGGCGACGGGGGCCGAGCCCCTGTACGACTTCGAGCCCTCCACCTCCGAGGTCCTCGACGGCCTGCTCACCCGCTACGTCCGCTCGCGCATCCGCAACGCCCTGCTCCAGGCGGCCGCCTCCGAGCTCGCCAGCCGCCAGCAGGCCATGCACACCGCCACGGACAACGCCGAGGACCTCATCAACACCTACACCCGCCTGGCCAACGCGGCGCGCCAGGGCGACATCACCCAGGAGATCACGGAGATCGTCTCGGGTGCCGACGCCCTGGGAGCCGAGTAGGCGGGACCACAGACCCCAGCTCTGGCAGAACGGACACGGAAGAACGCATCATGGCTGACACCACCACTCCCGGTACCGGGCGCGTCACCCGGATCATCGGCGCTGTCGTCGACGTCGAGTTCCCGCCGGACGCGATTCCGGCGATGTACAACGCCCTCAAGGTGACCATCCAGGCGACCGGCGAGGGCGAGGAGCCGCACGAGATCACCCTCGAGGTCGCCCAGCACCTGGGCGACAACGTCGTGCGCACGATCTCCCTGAAGCCCACCGACGGCCTCGTGCGCGGCTCGGTGGTGCGCGACACCGGCGCCCCCATCTCGGTGCCCGTCGGCGACATCACCAAGGGCCACGTCTTCAACGTCACCGGCGAGATCCTCAACCTCGGCCCCGGCGAGCACCTGGAGATCTCCGAGCGCTGGCCCATCCACCGTCAGCCCCCGGCCTTCGACCAGCTGGAGTCCAAGGAGCAGATGTTCGAGACCGGCATCAAGGTCATCGACCTGCTCACCCCCTACGTCCAGGGCGGCAAGATCGGCCTGTTCGGGGGCGCCGGCGTGGGCAAGACGGTCCTCATCCAGGAGATGATCCAGCGCGTGGCCCTCGACCACGACGGCGTGTCCGTCTTCGCCGGCGTGGGCGAGCGCACCCGCGAGGGCAACGACCTCATTGTGGAGATGGGCGAGGCCGGCGTCTTCGACAAGACCGCCCTGGTGTTCGGCCAGATGGACGAGCCGCCGGGCACGCGCCTGAGGGTGGCCCTGTCCGCCCTGACCATGGCCGAGTACTTCCGCGACGTCCAGCACCAGGACGTGCTGCTGTTCATCGACAACATCTTCCGCTTCACCCAGGCCGGCTCGGAGGTCTCCACGCTGCTGGGCCGCATGCCCTCGGCCGTGGGCTACCAGCCCAACCTGGCCGACGAGATGGGCCTGCTCCAGGAGCGCATCACCTCGGCCGGCGGCCACTCCATCACCTCCCTGCAGGCCATCTACGTGCCCGCCGACGACTACACCGACCCGGCCCCGGCCACGACCTTCGCCCACCTGGACGCCACCACCGAGCTGTCCCGCGAGGTGGCCGCGCGCGGCATCTACCCCGCCGTGGACCCGCTGGCCTCCACCTCGCGCCTGCTGGCCCCGCAGTACGTGGGCCGGGAGCACTACGAGGTCGCCACCCGCGTGAAGTCGATCCTCCAGAAGAACAAGGAGCTCCAGGACATTATCGCGATCCTGGGCATCGACGAGCTCTCCGAGGAGGACAAGGTCACCGTCGGCCGGGCGCGGCGCATCGAGCAGTTCCTCTCCCAGAACATGTACATGGCGGAGAAGTTCACCGGCGTGCCCGGCTCAACGGTGCCCGTGGCCGAGACGGTCGAGGCGTTCAAGCGCATCGCGGACGGCGACTACGACCACCTGCCCGAGCAGGTCTTCTTCAATATCGGCGGCATCGACGACCTGGAGCGTCGCGCAGCCGAGAGCACGGCGGCCTGACATGGCTGGGCCGCTGAGTGTGGAGGTCGTCTCCCGCTTCGGCGGGGAGGCCTGGAGCGGGCAGGCCAGGCAGGTCACGGTTCCGCTGGTGGACGGCGAGCTCGGGGTCCTGCCGGGGCGTCAGCCGATCCTGGCGATCGTGGGTCGTGGTACTGTGCGAATCACCTCCCTGGACGACGGGCCCGTCGAGGTCCCGGTTGCCGGCGGTTTCTGCTCGGTGGACCACGACACCGTCACCGTGGCGGCCGATGTCGCCGGGGAGGAGGCGAGGGACACCGGGGCCGACGACGCGCCGGCCGAGGACATAGGTGTTCCCGATATCCCGGATATCGAGGACTGAGGAGCGCATCCATGGGACATTCGGTCTGGACGGCGGTGGGCGCGGCGGCGCTCGTCGTGCTCGTCCTGACCGGGGTCTTCATTGTCCGACTGCGCTACCTGGCCGGGCGCGTGGGATCCTTCGAGTGCGCCCTGCGACGGCCCGGGCGCACCCGCTGGACCAGCGGCATCGCCACCTTCGGCGGGGACTCGGTGGACTGGACGCGACTGATCTCGCTGTCGGTGCGGCCCCGCTACCATTTCGAGCGCGCCGACATCGAGCTCGGCAGGGTCCGCCACCGGGGAGCGGGCGGGCGCGTCGTCGATGTCGAGTGCACCTACCGCGGCGAGCACTTCGACCTGGCCATGATCGAGGACTCGCACTCGGCGATGGTGGCCTGGCTCGAGGCCGCCGCCCCGACGCAGCCGAGGTTCCTCTGAGCCCGCCTCGGCACCGACGGCGTGGCGGCCCGTGCGACTGCGGGCCGCTGAGCGGGGCGGAGCGGACTGGTTTCGGGGCGGTCGGCGGTCGGCCGGTCCGGGTCACGGCCGGGCGCGGGTCGCGCGCACGGAGATGACGTGGACGAGGTGCTCCAGCGGACCGCGGGCGAAGACGGCGAACCAGGCCATGGCGAAGGCGACGAACCCGATCGACATGGCGCCCCAGGCCAGGTTGCTCTTCGAGCTCAGGGCATCGGTCCAGATGAGGAGCGCCCAGGCGGCGAGCACGTGCCCGCAGTAGACGGTCAGCGACATCGACCCCACGGCCGCCAGCGGGGCGATCAGCCGGCGCAGACGGCGGGAGAGAAGCTGAAGAAGAGCGAAGGCGACCATGGCCGTGCCGCCGGGGCCCACCGCCTCGAAGGGCGTGTCCGTGTGCGGGCCCGCGGTGGCCAGGGACTCGAGGGAGAAGGATGCGGACGCGCCGACGGCCCCCTTCCCGCCGCCGGCGTCGATGCCTTCGCCGTCCCCGGGCGCGGTCTCGATCGGGTCGGCGGAGGGCGCCGGCCCCGCCGCCGGCTCCGGCGTCGTGCCCGTGCCGAACCCGGCGGCGTCGGGCCCGACCGACGAGCCGGCCCGCCCACTGCGGCCGACCGCCGGATCGAGGCGGCCCGGCCCGGTGGAGCACTGGGCGGGTTCGGCGGGGGAGACCAGGTGATAGGGATCGGGGCCGTCCGGGGCCGCGACGCTGCTGGCGGCCCAGCCGCCGCCGTAGCCGACGACGGCGCACAGCACGCCGACCGCGGCCAGGCGCCACAGGTTGCGCGAGCGCGACCAGTCCAGGCGGGACAGGCCCAGCCCCAGGAAGATGTAGGCCATCCACAGCGCGCCGGGGTACAGCCCGGTGATGAGGAAGGAGATGACGGCGATATTGCCGTCCGTCAGGAACGGCTGGGCGGTCATCCCCAGAGAGTCCAGCACGACGGGAAGGCCGATCTTGATCACAGGGCCGACTGCCGCGGTGACGGCCGCCAGGACGAACAGGCTCTGGGGGCGCCACGCGAGGAAGGGCAGGGCCAGGGCGAGCCAGGCGGCGTAGTAGCCCAGGATGACTCCTACCGGTGGGCCGAGCACCGCCAGGCACGTGCCCAGCACCAGCAGCAGTGCGCAGCGCACGAGGATCCGCAGGCGGGTGCGTACCAGGGCCTCGCCGGTGTGGGGGCGCGTGCGCCCGGACATGATGCCCAGCGAGAACCCGGCGATGACGGCGAAGAGGACCGCGGAGCGGCCGTGCGCCTGATTGAGCACGCCGGACAGGGACGTCAGCCCGCAGGTCGTGAAACCCACGTGCGCCGCCATCATCCCGAGCAGCGCCAGCCCGCGGGCGGCGTCGAGCCCGCCGAGGCGGTCGGGCCCGGCTGTCCCGGTCAGGTAGGCGCCGGGGCAGGGGCCACCCGTAGCGCACCGCCTCCGAGTGCGGCGGCGGGGTGGTATCGGAAGTCGCAGAAGTCACGGGGGATATGATGAGCATGCCCGGGGGGTTTGCGCCATCGCCGGCCGCCCCGGGAGGTCGGACGCGGCCCGTCTCACAGCCGCCGGAAGGAGTGGAGGAGCAGGTCGTCCCTGGCGGGGCCCGGCTCGCACAGCGCGCCGGCGGCCCGCTCGCGCAGGTGGTCCGGCGTGAGGACCCGCCAGGACAGGTGGGCGGTGCGCGTCTCCAGGACGGCGCCGTCGGCGGTCGAGATCGTCCAGCGCATGGTCCAGGCCATCGCTCCGCCCTCCGGGTCGGCCCGGCCCTCGGTGCGGTAGCGCAGATCGCCGACCGCCGTCGTCCCGAAGTCGGTCCAGGGCACGGGTGCGGGCTCCAGCGGCCCCTGAAGGGCGATGACGACGGCGCCGCCCGGCACCAGGCGCTCGCGCACGAGCCCCCAGAAGCGGTCCTCGGCGGCCTCGTCGAGGTGCCCGAGCATGTTGAGGGCGGTCACGGCGCCCAGGCGGTCGGGCAGGAGGGGCTCGACGTCGTCCAGGGCGCCGCCCAGGACGGTTGTGCGCTCCGCCAGCCCGGGCACGGCGCAGACGGTCGCCATGAGCCCCGCCCGCATGGCCGCGCTCGGCTCGACGGCGTAGAGCGGTCCGCTCCCGAGCCGCGCCAGGTAGGGCAGGGCGCCGCCGGTTCCCGAGCCGAGGTCGAGGACGGGGGAGTCTGCCGCGGCCTCGGGCGCGCCGTCGAGCGGGCCGGGGCGCGGTCCGGCGAGCAGCTCCGCGAGGGCGGCCCCCATGGCCTCGGTCTGGGGAGCCGCCACCGTCGGGTAGATGTCGGCGGCGACGGAGTAGATGTCGGCGGTCCGGCTCATGGGTGCTCCTTGCTGCCGGCCGCCGCGGGAAGCTCGGCGGCCGGCGTGTCGTCGGGCTCCGAGACTACCGGCTAGGGTGGTCGCGTGCGTGTCGTCATTGCCAGCTGCTCCGTCGACTACTCCGGGCGCCTGGACGCCCACCTGCCCCGGGCCACCCGCCTCATTATGGTCAAGGCGGACGGGTCGGTCCTGGTCCACTCCGACGGCGGCTCCTACAAGCCGCTGAACTGGATGAGCCCGCCCGCCCGGCTCAGCGAGGCGGAGCCCGATGAGGAGGACCGCGAGGCCGGCGTCGTCTCCCGCTGGGAGGTGCGCGCCGCCAAGACCGACGACCGGCTCATCATCCGCGTCTTCGAGGTCCTCTCGGACACCAGCGCGGACCTCGGCGTGGACCCGGGCCTGACCAAGGACGGCGTCGAGGCCCACCTCCAGGAGCTCCTCGCCGAGCAGATCGAGGTCCTGGGGCCCGGCTGGCGGCTCGTGCGACGCGAGTACCCCACCGCCATCGGCCCGGTGGACATAATGGCCAGGGACGCCGACGGCGGCTCGGTGGCCGTCGAGCTCAAGCGCGTGGGCGGCATCGACGGCGTCGAGCAGCTGAGCCGCTACCTCGAGCTGCTCAACCGCGACCCGGTCCTGGCGCCGGTGAGCGGGGTGTTCGCCGCCCAGACCATCAAGCCGCAGGCCCGGGTGCTGGCCGAGGACCGCGGCATCCGCTGCGTGGTGCTGGACTACGACGCCATGCGCGGCATGGACGACCCCGGCTCCCGCCTCTTCTGATCCCTGCTGGGCCGGTGGCCCGGCGAGTATTCAGCCCCGGGCGGCGGGATCGTCGTAATGGGCCGAGAACTCGGTGGGATCGCAAGGGTGAAAAGCCATCATTCCTGATGATTCTCCCGTTACCATTGGTTTGATCTTCAACCGTTCTTCCCAGGAGGATCACCATGCGTTCTCCCGTGCTGCGCTTGGCCGCCGTCGTCCTGGCCATCGGGTCCCTTGTTCTTCCCGGCTGCGGTACGAGCAGCCCCGGTGATGTCGCGAGCGCCGACAGTACTGCAAGCCACCCCTCAACCCGCACGATCGAGGACTCCCTCGGCACTATCACGGTGCCGTGGGAGGCTCAGCGGATCGCTACAACGGCTCCCGCTCAGACCACTGCGGTGCTCCTGCTCGGCGGCGTCGACAAGCTCGTCGCCATTGAGGACTCGACCGGGAAGAACGCGTGGATCCAGTCCAAGTACCCGCAGCTCGCCGACCTGCCCGTCGTCTTCTCGAACAACACCACGAATGTCGAGGAGCTGCTCAACGCCGAGCCCGACCTGGTCGCCTACGCCTCCCGGTACGGCGAGGACACCCGCAAGCAGCTCGAGGAGCTCGGCATCGCCTGCATCGGCGGCGTCGCCGTCGAGGACGAGGACTTCCTCAACCGCGTACGCGACAACCAGGTCCACTACGGCGAGGCCATCGGCGGCGCCCAGATGGAGAGCGCGACCAGCTACGGAACCGAGTTCGACGACATCCGCGCCGGCATCGAGGCCAAGACCAAGGACCTGCCCAAGGACAAGAAGCCCACCGTCGTCCAGCTCTCCGGTAACGGGGAGGCCCTCCAGGCCAACAACGGCTCGGCCATTGGCCAGCAGCTCATCACCATGGCCGGGGGCGTCAACGCCGCGGAAGGTGCCACGGGTGAGTCGAAGGGCCCATCGGGGCAGACCGCTATCGAGTCGGAGCAGCTCCTGGAGTGGGACCCGAGCATCCTTCTGGTGGACTCTCCGGAGATCCGCACCATGATCCAGTCCGACCAGGCTTTCTCCGAGCTGCAAGCCGTGAAGAGCAACAAGATCTTCGTCATCCCCCGCGGCGCCATGGCCTGGGCCTACAACGGTCCCGAGGAGTACCTCGCCATGCAGTTCTTCGCCAAGGCGATCCAGCCCGAGCTCTTCGCCGACATCGACATGGAGACGGCTGCCCGGAGCTTCTACTCCACCTACTTCGGCTTCGAGCTGACCGACGACGACATGCGCACCCTGTTCACCCTTGCCGATGGCGCGACGGTCGAGGATGTCTTCAAGCGCTGATCGGGCGGGAGCCGGCGTCGACCGCGCCGGTCGCCGCGGGCAGGCGCCGGGCCGGGCCGGGCGCCGGAGCCGCACCCTTCCTTTCAGCGTTGTCCTGGCGTCCTGCATCGCGGTGCTGCTCGCCTCCATCCTCGCGTCCTTCGTGATCGGCCGTTACTCGATACCTCCCTGGGAGGCTGTGCGCATCCTGGCCTCCAAGGTCCTTCCGGTCGAGCAGACCTGGGGCGCGCTCGACGCCAAGGTCGTCTGGACGATCCGCTGGCCGAGAGTCCTCATGGCGGTGCTCGTCGGAGCGGCGCTGTCCTGCTCGGGCGCGGCCTACCAGGGGGTCTTCCGCAACCCCCTGGTCTCCCCGGACATCCTGGGGGTCTCCGCGGCCGCCTCCTTCGGCGCCGCCGTGGGGATCCTGGCGCGTGACGCGCACTCGCCGCTGGTGCAGGTTCTCGCCTTCTCCTTCGGCCTGGGAGGAGTCGCCATCGCCTACTGGCTCGCCCGGGTCCGCGGTACCATCCCCAACGTCATGCTGATCCTGGCGGGGGTCGTCGTCGCCTCCCTGTTCAACGCGGGGGTCTCCATCACCAAGTACCTCGCGGACCCCTATGACGACCTCCCCGCCATCACATTCTGGCTCATGGGGTCGCTGGTCGGAATGCGCTGGGAGAACCTGGCCTTCGCGGCGCCGGTCATCCTCATTGGAGCGGCAGGGCTCATGGCCGCTGCGTGGCGACTCAACCTGCTCACCATGGGCGACGACGAGGCGCGCTCCCTGGGCGTCAACACGCAGCGGCTCAAGACCATCGCGATCGTCTGCGCGACGGCCATGACCGCCACCGCCGTGTCCCAGTGCGGGGCGATCGGGTGGATCGGGCTCGTCATCCCCCATATGGCGCGGATGCTCGTCGGTCCGGACCATCGGAAGCTCCTGCCGACGGCGGCCGTCCTCGGCAGCACCTTCCTCTTGCTCATTGACGATCTCACCCGTTCGGCCTCCGAGACCTCTCTGCCGCTGTCGATCCCCATCGCGCTGATCGGCGCCCCCTTCTTCGCGCTCCTGCTGCGCCGCACGAAAGCGGAATGGGTCCAGTGACCAGCGCCTCCTCCTCCGGCGCCCCGGTGGTCAGTGCCGAGCATGTGGCCTTCGGGTACGTGCCCGGGCGCCTCGTCCTGAAGGACGTGAGCTTCGAGCTCGCAGCGGGCGAGGTCCTCATGGTGCTGGGCGCGAACGGCTGCGGGAAGTCCACCCTGATGCGCCTCCTGCTCGGCCAGGCGAGACCAGAGGCCGGCCGCATCCGGCTCCTCGGCCGGGACGTGTCCGCGATGAGCCCGCGGGATCTTGCGCGCAGAGCCGCCATGGTCTTTCAGGACCACTCCGCGCCCTTCCCCTTCACCGTCGAGGACGTGGTCGCCATGGGGCGCACCCCGCATCTCGGGCCCCTTGGGAACCCCAGCCGCGAGGACCGGGCCATCTGCGCCGAGGCTCTTGATGCCGTCGGCCTGTCCCACCTGGTGGCCGAGGCCTACACGCGCCTGTCGGGGGGTGAGCGGCAGATGGTCCTTATCGCCCGGGCCCTGGCCCAGGGCACCGAGCTGGTCATGATGGATGAGCCGACGAGTCACCTGGACTACAGGAACTCCGCGATGGTGATCACGATGGCGCACCGGCTCGCTGCCCAGCAGGGCAAGGCGGTCATTATGATCACGCACAGCCCTGACCAGGCTCTCTACTTCCCATCGAAAGCGGCGCTTATGCGCGATGGGGGGTTCCTCGCCTATGGGGCCGGTCATGAGGTCCTCACGGAGGCCAACCTCTCCGAGGTCTACGGAATGAGGATCCAGCTGGTGCGCAGTGTCGACAAGGCCGGTCGCGAGTCCGTCATGTGTCGTCCGGTGCTCGACGAGCTGTGAAGGGCGTCTGGCCTCGGGCCGGCCTGTAGGGTGGGGCGGTCCCCGCCGCAAGGAGTCGTCCATGAGCCAGAGACCCGCGAGGTCCGGTGTCCCCCTGCCCCGGGAGGTCTCGCTGCTGCGGATCGTCGCCCACGGGCTGGTCGGGGTCACCGCCGCGCCGACGCCCGTGGAGGCCGTGCGCCGTCAGCTCGCCGTCCAGGGCCAGCAGGTCTCCGCGGTGCCGCACGCCCTGGTCGTGCGCTCCCGCGGCGCCGTGGGCAGTGACGTGGGGGCTGCTTTCGCGCGCGGCGACCTGGTGCGCTCCTGGCCCATGCGCGGCACCGTCCACATCACCGCCGCCGCGGACCACCACTGGCTGCGCGTGGCCCTCATGCACCGCATGGACGCCTGGACGCGGCGCAGTGAGGCCGAGCACGGCGTCGACGAGGCCCTGTGCGGGCGCGCCGCCGAGGTCGCCCTGAGCGTGATCGGGCGGCGCGGGCCGCTGCCGCGGGCCGAGCTGCTGGCTGCCTGGCAGGAGGCCGGGCTCATGGAGGCCTTCCGCGGCGAGAACGTCTCGGCCTACCGGCGCCGCCATCTTCTTGTGCGCCTGCAGCGCGACGGGGTCCTGGTCCAGGGGCCGCGCCGCGGCAACGAGCACCTGGTGGTCGACGCCGGCCCCCTGCCCGACGCCGACAGCGGGCCGGCCGGGCCCGGGGTCGGGCGGGGCGGCCCGGGCCACGCGGCGGCCCTGGCCGAGATCGCCCGCCGCTACGCCACCAGCCACGGGCCCGTCAGCGCCGACGACCTGGCCCGCTGGACCACCCTGCCCAAGCGGGAGGCCGCCGGGGCGCTGGAGGACGCCCTGGAGGAGACCGGCGGGGAGGGCTACGACGCCGATGCCGAGGCGGCCCGGGTGCCCCTGGTGCGCGCCGTCGCCGAGGGCGGCCTGCGGGGACGGCTGCGCGTCCTGGGCGCGGGGGAGCCGGCGCCGCGCACGGGCGCGCTCTACATGCGCGCCGATCTGCCCGATCTGCTCGACGCCGGCCGCAGGCGGGCCCTGGCAGCCCGCTTCCTCCCGTCCTTCGACGAGCTCCATGTGGGCTACAAGGACCGCAGCTGCCTGACCGGCGCCTCCGGCGAGCGGCTCATCTGCCCGGCCTCCAACGGCATGTTCCGCCCTCTCCTGGTCGACCGGGGACGCGTGGTGGGCGTGCGGCCCGTGGGGGAGGGCCTGCTGTGGCTGGGCGGGACCGCGCCCTCGGCCAGGGCGGAGCGCGACGTGGCCCGGGCGGTGAGGACCGTCGAGAAGCGCCTGGCGCAGTAGGAGCGCAGCAGGGGCGCACCCCCGGCGTGACCGGCACGAGGCCTCCCGCCCGCCATAGTCTGCTGATACTCCGTGCTGCCCCGGTGCGCCCGGCACGAGCCCCTGCGGGACCGGACCGCGCTCCGTCGCCAACGGCGTCGGGGAGCTCGGGTCGCGCTCGCGCGTGCGCGGCCGGAGTGACCCAGATGCGCGGACCGCCTCGGCTGTACGGACCGCCTCGGTCTCTTCTGCGAATGAGTTTGCAACCCGAATCAGAAGAGGTACTCTTGCTCCGGCAGTTTGTTATACAAACTGGTTTGTTTCTGCGAAAGGGTGAGGCTGTGGACGACATGCTGAAGCGGGATCGAGAGCGGGGAGCGCCGTCGACGGGCGGCAGCAGAATCGGTGACGTCGCCTCCGCCGCGCGGCGTGTGATGGAGTGGGAGGGGGCGTCCAAGCGGTACCCGGGCGCAGAGGCGCCCGCCCTGGACGACGTGTCCTTCTCGGTAGCCCCCGGCGAGATCGTCGTCCTCGTGGGCCCCAACGGCTCGGGCAAGACCACCGCCATGGAGATGGTCTCCGGCCTGCGCTCGCCCACCGCGGGCGAGGTCCGCGTCGCCGGCCGGCGGGTGCGGCCGTCGGGGGAGCAGCGGATGGTCATCGGCGTCCAG
The DNA here is from genome assembly GCF_000711965.1 of Actinomyces israelii DSM 43320. Taxonomy (GTDB): domain Bacteria; phylum Actinomycetota; class Actinomycetes; order Actinomycetales; family Actinomycetaceae; genus Actinomyces; species Actinomyces israelii. Next base: position 5,186 of record NZ_JONS01000009.1, on the reverse strand, counting down.
CTCCAGGAGGCGGGCCTGCCTCAGCGGCTCAAGGTCAAGGAGGCCATCAGTGCCGCCGCGTGCCTGTACGACGACCCCGGGCCGGTGGCCGAGATCGTCGCACAGCTCGGTCTGGATGCCTACGTGGACTCTCCGGTCGGCTCCCTGTCGGGCGGATGGGCCAGGCGGCTGGACGTCGTCCTGGCCTGCATCGGGCGTCCCCGCGCCCTGGTCCTCGATGAGCCGACCAGCGGGATCGACCCGGTCGCGCGCGCCGAGCTGTGGGAGTTCCTCCGGCGCCGACGCCATGAGGGCGTCGCGGTCCTGGCCTCGACGCACGACCTGAGCGAGGCGGAGGCCTACGCCGACAGGCTGCTGGTGCTCAACCGGGGCCGGCTCGTGCTCCAGGGACCGGTCGAGGATGTGCTGGGACTCGCCGGCGGCCGGTGGAGACTGCGCCTCATCGGGGTCGCCCCCGACGTCGACGCCTGGGCGCGGCGCCACGACGTCGAACTCATTGGAACCGGGGACACCCGCCTCCTGGTGGGCTCCAGGGACGAGGTCGTGCGGGTCGGCGAGCGGGTCGAGGCGGCCCGCGAGCGCGGCGGGCTGGGGTGCCAGGACGTGCTGCGCGGACCGATCCGCCTGGAGGACGTCTTCACCTACGCGGTGACGGTCGGCGCGGCCAGTGCGGTCGGTACCGCTGGGGCCGCCGCGACCAGTGCAGAGGGGAGGGCGGCACGATGAGCCGCTCCATGAACCGGAACGAGCGGACGCGGACGGCGGTATCCGATCGCGCCCGCCCCGCGCCCTGGTGGCGGATCCTGCCCGTGTGGGCGCGTCAGGAGCTCGTCCTGCTCCTGCGCGAGCCCGTCGCGGTGTTCTTCTCCCTGGCGTTCCCGGTGATCATGTACGTCTTCATCGGCATCCCCTACGGCTCCACCGAGATCGGCCCCGGAGTGCACTTCATCGACGCCATGTTCTCCGCTCTTGTCCTCACCGTGGTGGCCAACCTCCTGCTCATGGGCCTGCCGATCTACCTCGCCGAGCTGCGCAGCCACGGCGTGGACCGCCGCTACGCCGTCGTGCCTCTGCCGAGCCGGCTGTTCGCCGCGGCCGTCCTGATCTCCACCCTGGTCCTGGCGGCCGGCGCCTTGACGATCATCATCCTGGTGGTCGGGCTGCACGACGGCCTGCGGGCGAGCCTGTGGAGCCCCGTCTACCTCCTGCTCCTGCTCGGCTCGGTCCTGTGGCTGTCGGCGCTGGGCTTCCTCATCGGGACGCTGCGCGTCTCCGCCCGCGTCACCCAGGCCCTGTCCGCCGCGGTCTTCTTCATCATGTTCTTCGGCTCGGGCGGGGCCGTGCCCCTGGACGCCCTGCCCGAGGTCCTCCAGAAGGTCCTGGAGTGGAACCCGCTCAAGCAGTGGCTCGACGTCATGATCGGCGTCTACACGGGCACCGGGGTGAGCCGTGTCGAGTGGCTGCGGCTGCTTCTGGCCCTGCCTGTGACCGGGATCTGCACCCTGGGCGGCCTGCGGCTGTGGAGACGAAGGAGCTGATGAGCGTGCCGTCCCAGCTGGCCTGGGCCGGTGCCGGCCGGCTGTCGCGCGCGCCGGGGGAGCCGCGAGAAGCCGAGCGAAGAGGCCGTGAGCCGAGGCCGTCGAGGTCGGTGACCTCGGCGGATGTCAGATGTCTGGGGCTACACTGCGGGGCATGAGCAGTGTTGCCGAGGCCCTGCGCGGGCGAGTCGTCACCCCCACCGCCCTCATCGAGGACGGCCTGGTCGTCGTCGCCGAGAGGCACATTGCGTGGGTGGGGGCCGCGGCCGAGGCCGGGCGGGCCGGCTGGGACGACCTGCTGGCCGGCGCCGTCGTCGCCCCCGAGGGCGGATACCTGCTGCCCGGCCTCGTCGACGTCCACTGCCACGGCGGCGGCGGGGAGTCCTTCCCCAACGCCGAGACCGCGGACCAGGCCATGGTCTCGGTGCTGGAGCACCGCCGCCACGGCACCACGAGCCTGGTCGCCTCCTGCGTGACCGCGGCCGCCGACGTCCTGAGGGCCCGCACGCGCGTCCTGGCCGACCTGTGCGACGCGGGCGAGCTCGCCGGCATCCACTTCGAGGGCCCCTTCGTCTCGGTCGAGCGCTGCGGGGCCCAGGACCCCACCTACATCATCGACCCCGACGCGGCACTGACCCGCGAGCTCATCGAGCTCGGCCGCGGGCACGTCGTCACCATGACGATCGCCCCGGAGAAGCCCGGCATCACCGGCGACGACGGCGTCGTGGCCGCGCTGGTCGACGGCGGCGCCCTGCCCTCCTTCGGGCACACCGACTCCGAGGCGGCCCCCGTGCGCGCCGGCCTGGCCGACGCCTCGGCCCGCATCGCGGCGCGCCTGCGGGCCGGCCGGCCGGTGCGCTCGGCCCGCCCTACCGCCACCCACCTGTTCAACGGCATGCGGCCCATGCACCATCGCGCCCCCGGGCCCGTCCCCGAGCTCCTCGCCGCCGCCCGGCGGGGCGAGTGCGTCGTGGAGATGATCGGCGACGGCGTCCACCTGGCCCCGGCGATCGTCCTCGACGTGTTCGAGACCCTCGGGCGGGAGAGCGTGGTCCTGGTGACCGACGCCATGGCGGCCGCCGGCATGCCCGACGGCGACTACGTGCTCGGGCCCGCCGCGGTCACGGTGGCCGACGGGGTCGCCCGCCTGACCGAGGGCGGCGCGATCGCCGGGGGCACCGCGCACCTCATCGACGTCGTGCGCACCACCTGGCGCGGCGGGGTCGACCTGGTCGATGCCGTCTACGCCGCGTCCTGCCAGGGCGCCGAGATCCTGGGCGACCGCTCGATCGGGGCCCTGGAGCCCGGCAGGTGGGCGGACCTGGTGGTTACCGACGCCGAGCTCGCGCCCGTGCGCGTCCTGCGCCGCGGCGAGGCCGTGGCCTCCTCCCTCTGACGCCGAGATCGGTCGTATTCCGCGTCGAGATCGGTCGAGTTCCGCGTCGAGATCGGTTCGCTTCCGGCTCGAGAGCCCCCTGTGACGACGCGCAGGCGGGCGATCCGCTCGCCCGGTGCGGGTCGGCGGTGTCCGTTCCGGCCGGGGCGATCAGCTCCTCGAAGTCGGCCTCCGGGTGGCCCGCCGTGTCCGAGAGGGAGAAGTAGCGGTCCGCGGCCGGGCGCACCGCTGGCTGGGAGAGCCATCATCCTGCGCAACCTTGAAGCGGTCGACGCCCTCGGGCCCCGCTGTCCCCGTCCTCCGCGCGGGTTGCAGGCCACGTCGGTCGGGCTGTCGTCACTCGGCGCCGGTGACCACCAGGCTCTCGGCGCGCAGGAGGTCGTAGGCCCCGGTGATGGATGGTGGCCGGGGCGACGGCGAAGGCCGATGCGAGGGCGCGCACGGAGACGAGGCGGCCGCCCAGGCGCGGCTCGAATCGGGCGGGTGCCCTCGATGACGCCGTTGCGGATCTGCTGGTAGATCGGGACGGGAGAGCAGGGGGCGTGATGCCCATATGTCCATGACGGTACGCTCCCCTTCGCATCTCTGCCGTCCCTGTATGGGCGGATAGCGGCACAGATGGGATGGCGGTGCGGGTGTCGCGGGGCGCCTCAGCCCTCCAGGCCGAGCAGGCGGCGGGAGTAGACGGCCTGGCCGGAGTGCTGGGCGGCGTCGTCGATGATCGAGGCCAGGCGCGAGCCACGGGTGACCGGCGGCTGCCAGGAGCGGTCGATGATCTCGGCGAGGGCCGCCGGCTTCAGACTGGTCAGGTAGTCGCGGATGAGCGCGTAGGCGGCGTCGAGGTAGTCGGTGAGGACGGCAAGGCTGCTCACGCGCACCAGGGCGGCCTGCTCGGGCGTGTGGCGCCAGTCTTCGGTGTCGTCGGGCAGCGGCAGGGCGAAGCGCTCCCTGAAGCCGGCCGAGGTCCACAGCGGCTCGACGGCGGCAAGGGCCGAGACCTGCAGGTCGATCTCCCGGGCCGCGTGCCAGGCGAGCCAGGTCAGGGAGTCGATGCGCGGCGCCGTCTCCGGGGTGGGGCGCGTGTTGGCCTGCTCGAGGGTGACGCCGTCCAGGGCGCGGTCGAAGCGCTCGCGGGAGCGGTCCAGAGAGGCGGTCAGGAGGTCCGCGTAGGGGGCGGAGTCTGCGGGGCGGCCGGTGTTATCGCTCATGCCCTCACCGTATGCCGCTTGTGCTGGTGCGGGTAGGGCCCCGCCCGGGCCGTGTGCGCGCACCGTCCGCGCCGCGAGGTCCCGCTCGATGCGGGCCACCAGTTCCCCGTCGGCCACCACCTGACTCAGATGCTCGGCCGTGTCGTAGGAGTAGCCCAGCACCCACCCCGTCCCGACGACACACCAGACGCCCGGCAGCCCATGCGCTCGCCCCGAAGAACACCTTCGCGGCCCTCACCGCCATATCTTGTGAGTTATGACTGGAATTAAACAAAATGGCATTCCGGGGCAGCCGCTGCGGGATTCCTGGTTGGCGCCTGCGGAGCACCTCGTATAAGATAGCCTCATGCAGATCGACATGACGAACGAGGAACGGGACATCCTCATCAGGTGGAAGAAGCGCTCGGACACCTACAGGCTGGTGAGAATGAAGGCGGAGGCGATTGTGTACGCTGCCCGCGGCGTCGGCCTGGATATTATCGCGGAGATGGTCGAGCGGGCCGAGGGGACGATACGCGAGTGGCTGTCGGAATGGCGGCAGACCAGGATGGGCTCCGTGGTAACCGGTCACGCCGTGGGCGAGAACGCGGCAAAGCTCAAGCGGGCGCAGAAGAAGGAGCTGGAGGAGATTCTCAGCCGACCGCCATCGGAGGCAGGAGTCAAGGCCGGTTTCTGGGACGTCCCGGCCCCTTGAGGACGTCGTGTCCATCAAGTTCGGAGTCGAGTACAGGTCCGAGTCCTCCTACCGGCTGCTCATGCACTTTCTGGGCATGAGCCTCTGCTCCCCGACCCGTTCGTGGGGCGCCGCGAGGAGAAGGCCATCGCCAGGCGGATGGCCGAGATCCGGCGCCAGGTCAACGATCTGCTCCAGGACGGATGGGAGGTATACACCGTCGACGAGGTCCGCCTCGAGCACGAGGCCGAGACGAGGCGCATGTGGCTTCCCAAGGGAAAGAGAACAAAGCTGTACGTGGACCGTAAGAAGGCGAGCCAGTCGTTCTTCGGGGCACTGAGCCTGACGACCAAGAAAATGAAGATCTACCC
>NZ_KL544003.1:51966-139329 GCF_000711965.1 Actinomyces israelii DSM 43320 | reverse complement strand
CCAGGCACCTGGAGAGCTACGGCATTCGCCCTTCGGTGGGCAGGACCGGGGTGTGCTGGGACAATGCCTGGGCGGAGTCGTTCAATGCGACCCTGAAGAACGAGAGGGTCTATCAGATGGTGTATCCCACAAGAAGCAAGGCCGTCCGGGATATTGCCTCCCAGGTCGAGCCCGGTACACACGCAGAAACGACTCCACTCCGCCCTGGGGCACAGGACGCAGGGCGAGGTCGACCAGGAGCACCGAGCAGTAAGACAAGCAGCCTGAAAGACCGCTTTCAGGGCTGTCCGAGACACGCCCAGCAGTCCAAAGATCTCCAGTCACAGCCAGGCAACAACGACGCCAGACCCCACCAGACCCCCAGACACCCACCACCCAGAACGACGTCGCCCCCGACGGCCGCAGCCGCATAGGGAGAAGGGCACGAGAGGACCCGGACCGGAACGATCAGGACAGGCGGGCCCGCACCGCCGCCAGGATCTCGTCGTCGACCTCAGTGCCCGTTTCAGTTCCCGTTGTTGAGGACGGCGTGACCGATCAGCTGGTCGATGCGCCGGACGTCGACTCCCCTGCCGAGCTTGATCTTGATGTGACCGGCTCGCGTCCACAGCTCGATCTCGGCGTTGAGGTCGAGGGTCCCCGCATTCTCCGAGGACCACATGTTGATGGCGGAGTAGGGCAGGGAGTACATCTCGACCTTCCTGCCGGTCAGGCCCTGGGAGTCCTTCACAATGAGCCGCTTGGAGGTGAAGATGGCGGTGTCGCGGAAGGTCCGGAAGGCCGCCCAGGGCCGCTCGCCCTGCACGAGCAGCTGGCCGACGTCCTGAGGGATCGGCACCTCCGCATGGAACGTCCACGCCGTGATCGCCGCAGTCTCCATGAGGCCTCGATTGCGCTCTGGACGGCACCGTCTGCCGCCGACGGCGCGATGCTAGCAGGTCGGGTCCCTGCGGGCCCCGGAGGCCGTCAGGCCGGGGCCCCCACGCGCAGGGCGGGCATGCCCAGGCTCACCGGGGCGGTGTCGGACTCGGGGGCGGTGTGCGCCTGGCTGCGGCGCCGCTCCCAGGCGTCCCCTGCCCGGGTGCGGCGCACCCGGAACAGCGCCGGACCGTCGTCGTACCAGACGCGGTCCCCGGCGCCCAGCGCGTCGTTGGCGACCCGCTCCCGGGTGCTGAGCACCTCCCCGCAGCGAGCGGAGTCGGCGATGAGGTTGTGCGGGGCGCCGTGGGTCACCCGCACTATCGCCATGTCCCCGGGCCGCGGAGCGCCCGCGGCGTAGTCGCCGGCCGCGAGACCGGCCGGCAGGGCGGCGTGGACGAGCCGGTTGTCCGCCGCGCGCCCCGAGACGCGGGCGGTCGCCGCGTCCCGGCGCCCCTCCCCCTCGGCGACGAGCAGCTCGACGACCCGCCCCTCCTGCTTGACGTTCTCCTCATGGGTGATGCGGCGGACCAGCTCGTCCAGACGCCGGTAGCGGTCCTTGACCACCTCGACGGGGACCGCGGGCAGGTCCGCGGCGGGCGTGCCCGGGCGGGGCGAGTACTCGAAGGTGTAGGCGGAGGCGAAGCGGGCCTTCTCAACGACGTCGAGGGTGGCGGCGAAGTCCTCCTCGGTCTCCCCGGGGAAGCCGACGATAATATCGGTGGTGATCGCGGCCTCGGGCAGCCTGGCTCGCACCTCGTCGAGGATCCGCAGGAACTTCGCGCTGCGGTAAGAGCGGCGCATGGCCCGCAGGATCCGGTCGGACCCGGACTGGAGCGGCATGTGCAGGCTGGGCATGACGGCGGGCGTGGCGGCCATGGCGTCGATGACGTCGCTGGTGAAGGCCGCCGGGTGGGGGCTGGTGAAGCGCACCCGCTCAATGCCTTCGACGCCGCCAGCGGCGCGCAGCAGCTTGGCGAAGGCGCCCCTGTCCCCGAAGCCGACCCCGTAGGAGTTGACGTTCTGCCCCAGCAGGGTCACCTCGGTGACCCCGTCGGCGGCGACCGCCTCAATCTCGGCCAGGACCTCCCCGGGCCGGCGGTCGCGCTGCCTGCCGCGCAGGGAAGGCACGATGCAGAAAGTGCAGGTGTTGTTGCAGCCGACGGCGATGGACACCCAGGCGGCGTAGGCGGACTCGCGGCGGGTGGGCAGGGTGGAGGGGAAGACCTTGAGGGACTCCTCGAGCTCGACGGCAGCCTCGGCGTTGTGGCGGGCGCGCTCCAGCAGGGCGGGCAGAACGTCGATATTGTGGGTGCCGAAGACGACGTCGACCCAGGGGGCGCGTTCGACGATCCCCTGCCCCATCTGCTGGGCCAGGCACCCGGCCACGGCGATCTGCATGCCGGGGCGCCGGCGCTTGACGGCGGCGAGCTGGCCAAGGTTGCCGAAGAGCCGGTTGGCGGCGTTCTGGCGCACCGAGCAGGTGTTGAGGATGACGACGTCGGCACCGCCGTCGCCCGCCTCGGTGGCGCGGGCCGCGGCCTCGGGCACGTCCTCGACGCGCAGGTAGCCTGCGTCCTCGAGGAGGCCGGCCATGTGCTCGGAGTCGTGGACGTTCATCTGGCAGCCGAGCGTGCGCACGTGGTAGGTGCGCGGCGCGGCTCCTCGGGCGTCGAGCCGGGGTGTGGCGTCAAGAGTGGTCATCGCCTGGCAGTGTAGAGGAGGCGAAGGAGGCCGCCTGCTGCGGCTCCTCGTGCTACCCTCCTCCGCGGCGCCCGGGCGGGCGGCGCGAGGGCCATCGCCTGCGTGACGGCCCGCGGTCCAGTGCTGAAGAGGAGGAGCGAGTGGGTCACCCCACGATTCGGCGCGCGCGGGGGCTCATCGACTCGGGCCGCCCCGACCTCGCCGCCGAGCTGCTCATCACCGTCAAGCCCGAGAGCCCCGACCAGGACTACGACCGGTGGACGGCGCTGGCTGCGGCGCTCACGCTGACCGGCGACCTGGATCGTGCCCTGGACAGTGCGGACCGCACCGTGTCCCTCCGCCCCGAGGGCCTGGACGGGCTGATCGCGCGCACCAGGCTTCTGCACCGGATGGGCCGCGAGGCCGAGGCCGTCCAGTGCGCGTTCGACGCCATCCGGATCCACCCCAGGAATGAGACGCTCTTCGGTCTGCTCGCCCTGTCCTATCTGAGCCTGGGTGAGACCGGGCCCGCGACGAGCGCGGCAGACATTGCCGTGTCCGAGGCCCCCGACAGCCGTTGGGCCCACCACGTGCGCGGCATGGTCTACCGGACCGTGAACCCTGCGGCGGCGAGGCACGCGTTCGAGAGGGCGCTCGAGCTCGACCCGGACCACGAGAAGTCTCGGCTGGAGCTGGGCAGGCTCAATACGGAGGCTATGGAGGCCATGGAGGCTGCACAGGCTGCGGCCCGAGAGCCCAAGACGCCGGATCAGTACCTCTCGGAGGTTCTCAGCAAGGCCTGCAAGAACACGCTCACGTTATTCATGGTGATCGTCATGCCAGTCCTCGTCCTGGCGAGGCTGCTGTTCACATTCACGAAGTCCGCACTCCCGATCTGGTGTCTGGTCGTGGCCCTCCTGATCGTCTTCGGCCTCTCGGCGCACTCCGGAATGAGATATATCACCTCGTCCGTCCAAGCGGCGTCGCTCGGAGAGCACCCCTGGCGCTCCGCCTTCAAGAATAGCCATGGAGTGATCAAGCAGATCGGCAAGATCGCCCTCTTATGGACGACCATCCTGGGCTCAGCAGTCGCTTTCATCGCACTCACCATCTGGGGCTGATGCGACACGCGGTTCACCTGGGCGGCTCGCCCCCAGAACCTGAAGAGCACTCGCCTCCCACGCCCTAGCCGAGATCGCGGAGGAGCCCCTCGGACAGCTCGGCGGACAGGGGCATGCCGTCGATCGTAGGCATCGGATCCGGCACAGACAGGGCGCCGTCGTCGCAGTCGAAGGCGGCCCCCGGGTCGTCGGTGCCGACGTCGCCCCTGAAGATGATGCGACGCGCCCAGCTCCCCGATCGCGCCTGCTCCAGGACGCCGCGGACATCGGCGACCTGAAGGGGGCCGCTGCGCCCCTGGGAGCTGCTCTCGACCAGGACGGACGCACCGGGGGCCAGGTCCTGCACCGTGAGATCTGTCCAGCCGGCCTCCCAGGCCTTGTCGGAGAGGCCGTCGATCGGCAGGGCGGACAGGTCCCCACCGGCCCGCATCTCAATAGTGGCCGTGAGGCGGCTCAAGGCGACCTGCTTGAAGAGCACGCTCTCGGGCAGGCTCGCAGGCGCTGCGAGCATCCAGCCGACGCGCCGGCCCCTGCCGTCCGGCACCGCCTGAGGAGCAGGATCTCCCCCGAGGTAGCAGGACAGGGTGTCGTCGGTAATGTCAGCCTGGCCCGCTCCATCGACGAGCACGGGGACGGCGATTGCCACGCACGCCCCAAGACGAGCCGAGTCCGTGGCGCCTGTGAGGCCGGCTGTGAGGGCCTGGTCCTCGCCCCCGCTGGTCCATCGCAGATCGACATCGACGGACAGGCCCTGCCCGCCGGCGATCTCGTCAGAGACCTCCGCGTGGAGCCCGGTGAGGAAGGCGCCCATATCCTCCGCATCGGCGTCGCCCTCCTCGGAACTGCGGTAGAGGACGACCTTGGAAGCAACACCGGCGCCTTCGAGTCTGGTTGTGGCAGCAAGGCTCCGAGAACGGGCATAGGCCTCAACGGCGTCCCGCAAGGACTCAACGCCGGCAGCAGGCGAAGGCGGCGGCGGCATGACGCACCCGCACCCTCGATGCCACGGGGGTCGGAGAATCCCCTGGCTCACGGCGACCGCCCCGACCCCCGCAGCCCCGAGGAGGGCCACGCCGCCGACCAGGGCGGCGCGTCGACCCACCCGAGACGCGCCGGTACGTCCAGGCCTGTGGGAGGGCCCGTCATGAGAACGGCCCGGGACAGGCTGACGGCCAGCGTCAGTACTCATGATACGGACGATACCTGACCTCAGGCTCGCCAACGAGGGGCGCTTCCCCATCCAGGGCCCGGACGACTGGTTCCAACGCGGCGCGGATCCGAAGCTCCCAACCGCTTCCAGGGACAGGCGCGCGACCTCGGGCAGCACCGACTGCGACCACACGCGGCGGAGCGCAACCGCGCCGAGCAGAGTCTCCCGACCCGCGCTCGCGCCCTCCCGCGTAGTCGTTCAGTACGCGGCCCGCAACAGGCCCGGCCGGCCGAGGTCGAGGGCCCGCCTGACGTCCGCCGCGGGCTGCGACCCCTCAAAAAGGTGGCTCCCACGCACTTTTAAGGCGTTCGCCGATCCTGGGCGCAGCGGGGAACGGCGTGATTCCGCGGTTCTGCGGCGAGAGCGGGGCGGGGGCCGGTGCTAAAAGTGCGTGGGAGCCACCTTTTCCGACTGATGTCCGCCTCTCGGGTGTCCCGGAGCGCCCCGAAGGATTGATGGAGGCCCGGCGACGGGCCCCGCTGAGCCCCTTGAACCGATCTCGGGCCGGAGAACAACCGATCTCGGGCCGGAGAGGGTTGAGACCGCGCACTCCGATGCGCGTGCGCCTAACGGGTGCCGGGGCGCCACGGCGCGCTGGCGCATCCGTTCACGAGGGCCCCGGCTCGTCCCCTAGGATGTGGGCCGGTTCATGCTCCGACCGGAGGTCCTCATGGCTCGACGACACGCCGTTCCCCACGTCCCCTTCGTCCTGCGCCACATCGGCGCCACGGGCGACCGCCAGGATCCCGTGCTGGCCACCCTGGGCCTGCACGAGCTCGAGGATCTGGCCACCGCCGTCGTCCCCGCCGGCCTGCCGGCCCTGCCCCCGCCCGGCGGCAGCGAGCCCTCCACCGCCACCGGCGGCCTGTCCGAGCCCGAGGCCATTGAGGCCCTGCGGGCAGTGGCCGCCCTCAACGAGCCGCACACCGAGATGATCGGCCGCGGCTACCACCCCGCCTTCACACCCGCCGTCATCTCCCGCGACGTGCTGGGCAACCCGGCCTGGACCACGGCCTACACGCCCTACCAGGCGGAGATCAGCCAGGGCCGGCTCGAGGCCCAGCTGCTCTTCCAGACGCTCATCAGCGACCTGACCGGCCTGCCGGTGGCCTGCGCCTCGCTGCTGGACGAGGCCACCGCGGTCGCCGAGGCGGTCCTGCTCATGGCGCGGGCGTCCCGCAGGGCCGCCGGGCGCCCGGTCGTCCTGGACTGCGGCCTGCACCCCCAGTGCATCGAGGTGGCGCTGGCCCGCTGCGAGGCGCTCGGGATCCGAGCGCTGACCGCCGGGCCAGCGGCCATTGAGGACGGCTCGGCGGCTCCCGGGGAGCAGCTCCTGGGCGCCGTCCTGGCCCACACGACCACGCGCGGAGCGATCCGGGACCTGGCCGGGGCGATCGCCGCGGTCCACGAGCGCGGCGGCCTGGCGGCCGTCGACGCCGACCCCCTGGCCCTGACCGTCTTGAGGGAGCCCGGCGCCGTCGGCGCCGATGTCGCTGTCGGCAGCGCCCAGCGGCTCGGCGTGCCCCTGTTCTACGGCGGCCCGCACCCCGGCTTCATGGCTGTGGCCGACAGTCTCCGCAGGCAGGTCCCCGGCCGAATCGTCGGCGTCTCCCGGGACAGCGAGGGCCGCGAGGCCTACCGTCTGGCCCTCCAGACCCGTGAGCAGCACATCCGGCGGGAGAGGGCGACCTCCAACATCTGCACCGCCCAGGCGCTGCTCGCGGTCGTCGCCGCCTTCTACGCCGTCCACCACGGCCCCGAGGGACTCAGGGCGATCGCCGGCCACGCTCACGCCCAGGCCGCGCGCATCGCCGCCGGGGTGCGCGCGGCGGGGCTCTGCATCGAGCACGAGAGCTTCTTCGACACCCTCAGCGTCGTCGTGCCGGGCGCCGCCGAGCGGGCGGTCGCCCGCGCCGAGGAGCTCGGCTACAACCTCCGCCTGCTCGACGCCGATCACGTGGGCCTGTCCACCAACGAGACCACGACCGATGAGGACGTCGCCGTCGTCGTCGGGGCCCTCACCGGCCGGAGGCCCGCCGACCCCGACGACGGCGCACCGGCCCGGGCCCTCCCCCTGCCGCCGGCCCTGGTGCGCGAGAGCGCCTTCCTGACCCACCCGGCCTTCCACGACTACCGCAGCGAGCCCGCGCTCGTGCGCTACCTGCGCCGCCTGGCCGACCGCGACCTCGCCCTGGACCGCACTATGATCCCGCTGGGCTCGTGCACCCTCAAGCTCAACGCGGCGGCGGAGTCCGCGCTCTGGCTCGTCCCCGAGCTGGCGGGCATCCACCCCTACGCTCCCGCCGCCCAGACGGCGGGCTGGCGGCTGCTGCTCGCCCAGCTCTCGCAGCGCCTGGCGGCCCTGACCGGCTACGACCGCGTCAGCCTCCAGCCCGCCTCGGGCGCCCAGGGCGAGCTGACCGGCCTGCTGGCCATCAGGCACTACCTGCGCGACAAGGGCGAGGGCCGGCGCGACCTGTGCCTGGTGCCCGCGAGCGCCCACGGCACCAACGCCGCCTCCGCGGCCGGGGCGGGCCTGGCCGTCAAGGTGGTCGCCACCGCGCCCGACGGCTCCATCGACGTCGACGACCTCAGGGCTACGCTGGCCGAGCACGGCGACCGCCTCGCCGCGATCATGCTGACCTACCCCTCGACGCACGGCGTGTTCGAGCCGCAGGTCGGCGAGGTCACCCGCCTGGTCCACGAGGCCGGCGGCCAGGTCTACATCGACGGCGCCAACCTCAATGCTCTGGCCGGGCTGCTGCGGCCCGGCGACCTGGGCGGGGACGTCTCCCACCTCAACCTGCACAAGACCTTCGCCGTCCCGCACGGCGGCGGCGGGCCGGGTGTGGGGCCGGTGGCCGTCAAGGAGCACCTGGCGCCCTACCTGCCGGCGGGCCCGTCGGGCTCCCCCGCCCCCGAGGCGGCCGACGCGGACCACGGCTTCCGCGGCGCCCCGGTCATGGGGGCGCGCTTCGGCTCGGCCGGCGTCATGCCGCTGGCCTGGAGCTACCTGGCGCTGCTGGATGACGCCGACCTGCGCAGGGCGACCCTGTCCGCGGTCGCCAACGCGAACTACCTCTCGCGCCGGCTCCGGGACTGCTTCCCGCCCCTGTACTCGGGCCCGGGCGGGTACGTCGCCCACGAGTGCATCCTCGACCTGCGCGAACTGACGGCGCGCTCCGGGGTGAGCGCCGAGGACGTGGCCAAGCGGCTCATCGACTACGGCTTCCACGCCCCCACCCTGTCCTTCCCGGTCGCGGGCACGCTCATGGTCGAGCCCACCGAGTCCGAGCCGCTCGAGGAGCTGGACCGCTTCGTTGAGGCCATGCGCTCCATCCGCGGCGAGATCGACGAGGTCATCGCCGGCCGGACCGCCGTCGAGGACTCCGCGCTGCGCCGCAGCCCGCACACGCTCGCGCAGGTCGCCTCCGACGAGTGGGACCGCCCCTATCCCCGCAGCCGGGCCGCGTTCCCGGAGCCGTCACTGGTGCGGGACAAGTACTTCCCGCCGGTCTCGCGCATTGACAACGCCTGGGGGGACCGTCACCTGAGGTGCACCTGCCCCGCGCCCGACAATGCCGCCCCGGCCGTATCGGCCGCGCTGACCGCCCGGCCCACCGCCGTCCTGACATCAGAGGAGGAACGATGACCGAGCACAGGCCCCCAGAGGAGACCCGGGAGTCCGCCACCGCGCGCACGGTGCGTACGGTGCGCACCACGCCCCTGCACTCCGTGCACGCCGCAGCGGGCGCCTCCTTCACCGACTTCGGAGGCTGGCAGATGCCTCTGCGCTACGCCTCCGACCTCGCCGAGCACCATGCCGTGCGCCGCAGCGCCGGCATCTTCGACCTGTCCCACATGGGCGAGGTCAAGGTGACCGGCCCCGGCGCCGCCGCCGCGCTCGACCACGCCCTGGTGGGGTGGATCTCGAAGGTGGCACTCGGCCGGGCCCGTTACACCATGATCGTGGCCGAGGACGGCGGGATCATCGACGACCTCATCGTCTACCACGTGGGCGACCAGGAGTACCTCGTCGTGCCCAACGCCGGGAACCGGGAGCGCGTGGCCGCCGAGCTGGCGGCGCGCTGCGCCGGTTTCGACTGCGAGGTCGCCGATATCTCGCTGACCATGGCGCTGATCGCCGTCCAGGGCCCGCGCGCGGAGGAGATCCTGCGCGGCGTCATCGGCTCCGGCGCCGGGATGCCCGCGGCGCTGCGCCCCGAGGAGGGCGCCCCCGACGACGGCGGGGACTGCGGGCCCGATGTGCTGTGCGGGCCCACGATCCTGCGGCGCCTGCGCTACTACGCCGCGGTGCGGGCCGCTGCCGCCGGGCACTCGATCCTGCTGGCGCGCACGGGCTACACGGGCGAGGACGGCTTCGAGCTGTTCTGCGGCGCCGAGGACGCCGTCGACCTGTGGACCGTCATCGCCGGGCGCGCCGCGGCCCTGCCGCCCGGGGACGACGACGCCGGCGGGAGGCCGCTCCCGGCGCTGACGCCCTGCGGCCTGGCGGCGCGCGACTCGCTGCGCCTGGAGGCGGGGATGCCGCTGTACGGCCACGAGCTGACCGAGGAGACCACGCCGTACGACGCCTCGCTGGGCGCCGTCGTCAAGCTGGACAAGCCCGAGTTCGTCGGCAGGCAGGCGCTGGCGGCCCGCGCCGCGCGCGAGGGCTCCGAGGGCACGCGGCGGCTCGTGGCCCTGGCGGGCGAGGGGCGCCGCGCGGCCCGCGCCGGCTGCGAGGTCCGCGACCATGAGGGCCGGCGCGTCGGAGTCGTCACCTCCGGCCTGCTGTCCCCCACCCTCGGCCACCCGATCGCCCTGGCGCTGCTGGTGCCCGCCTCCCCGGAGGAGCCGGGGTGGCCGGAGGGCACGGCCCTCGATGTCGACGTGCGCGGCCGGACCCACCCCATGAGGGTGGTCGCCGCGCCCTTCTACCGGCGCGCGCGCTGACGCCGCCAGCCGTCCTGAGAGGAAAGGAAACCGATATGCCCCGTCAGCACATTAGACTCCACCTGCGGTACTCGGCCGAGCACGAGTGGATCGACGCCGGCGCGCCCGCCCGCGTCGGCATTACGGCGGTGGCCGCCGACGCCCTGGGCGAGGTGGTCTTCGTCGAGCTGCCCGAGGTCGGCGCCGAGGTCGAGGCCGGCCAGGTCTGCGGCGAGCTGGAGTCGACCAAGGCCGTCTCGGACCTCTACTCCCCGGTGACCGGCACGGTCGCCTCCCGCAATGATGCGGTCGTGGACGACCCCAGCGTCATCAACACCGACCCCTACGGAGAGGGCTGGCTGTTCGCCGTCGAGGTCACCGGGGAGGGCGAGCTGCTCAGCCCCGAGGAGTACGCCGAGCGCTTCGACGCCGAGATCGCCCCCGCCTGAGCCCTGCAGCCGCCCGCGCCTCCCCTTTCGTCGAGATCGGTTCACTTCCGCGTCGAGATCGGTCATGTGAACCGATCTCGAGCCGGAATACGACCGATCTCGGCGAGTCCCGGCCGGGGCTCGGGGCGACTCGCATGCGCGGCCGCGCCCCTGCTGCGCGCCCGGACTCAGCGCAGGTTGAGGATCTCCCCCGTGGCGGCGTCGATGTCGATGCGCTCGGCTGCGGGCCGGCTCGGCAGCCCGGGCATGGTCGAGACCGCGCCGCACAGGGCGTAGACGTAGCCTGCGCCGGCGGCCAGCCGCACCTCGCGCACCGGCAGCCGCCAGCCGGTCGGCACGCCCCTGCGGGTCGCCTCGTGCGACAGCGACAGCGGGGTCTTGGCCACCACGACCGCCAGGCGGCCGAAGCCGTCGCGCTCGCAGCGCTTAAGGAAGCGCGCGGCAGCGGGCGCGTAGTCCACGCCGTCGGCCCCGTACATGGCGGCGACCCTGCCGATCCTGGTGCGCAGGTCGTCCTCGGGGCCATACAGCGCCCGGACCGGCGGCGCCCCGGCCCGGCGGGCCCGGTCGCAGGCCTCGACGACGGCGTCGGCGAGCTCGCGGCAGCCGGCGCCGCCGTCGGTCACGGGGCGGACGGCGGCCGCCCGGGCGCCGGTCTCGCGGACGATCCGCAGGGCCTCGGCGACCTCGGCGTCGTGGTCGGTGGGGAAGATGTTGACGGCCACGACCGGGGTCAGGCCGAAGCCGCGCACGATCCCCAGGTGGTGCAGCAGGTTCGGCGCGCCCGCCCGCACGTCCTCTACGCTCTCAGCCAGCATCTCGGCGGGCAGGTCCCTGCCGCTGGCGAGGCGGTAGCGGCCGGAGTGGGCCTTGAGGGCGCGCACGGTGACGACCAGGACTGCGGCCTCGGGCCGCATGCCGGAGACGGCGCACTTGAGGTCGATGAAGCGCTCCAGGCCCATGTCCGCCCCGAAGCCGGCCTCGGTGAGGACGTAGCCCGGCGCACGCTGCGCGGTCCCGGCCGTGCCCCGGGCCGCGACAAGGTCGGCCAGGACCGAGGAGCAGCCGGTGGCGATATTGCCGAAGGGCCCGGTGTGGACCAGGGCCGGTGCGCCCTCGCCGGTGCGCAGGAGGTTGGGGGCCAGAGCGTCGCGCAGGATCGCGGACATGGCCCCCGCCGCCCGGAGGTCCTCGGCGGTCACCCACCGGTCGTCGGCGTCACGGCCGATGACGATGCGGCCGAGCCGCTCGCGCAGGTCGGCCAGGGACGTCGCCAGGGACATGATGACCATGACCTCGCTGGCCGGGGTGATGTCGAACGAGGACTGCCGGGTGACGCCGTCGGCGCGGGTGCCCAGGCCGGTGACGATGTGGCGCAGGGCGCGGTCGTTGACGTCCAGGACGCGCGGCCAGGTAATGGTCCGCTCGTCGATGCGCAGCTCGTTGCCGTGGTGGAGGTGGTTGTCGATGACGGCGGCCAGGAGGTTGTGGGCGGCGGTGACGGCGTGGAAGTCGCCGGTCAGGTGCAGGTTCATGCGCTCGGCGGGCAGGATGCGCGCCCTGCCGGAGCCGCCCGCCCCGCCCTTGATGCCGAAGGTCGGGCCCATCGCCGACTGGCGCAGGGTGAGCACGGGGCGCTCGCCGCGGCGGGCGAGGGCCTGGGCCACTCCGATGGCGACGGTCGTCTTGCCCTCGCCGAAGGGCGTCGGGGTCATGCCGGTGACGACGACGTAGTGGCCCGCGCCCCGGGGCGCCGTGGCCTCGCCGGACCGCAGGACCCCCAGGTCGATCTTGGCGACGTCGCGGCCGTAGGGGATGACGTGCTCGGCCCCGATGCCGGCCCGAGCGGCGAGGTCGCGGAGGTCGGGGGCGGTCCGGGCGCCGTCCCGGTCGGATTCGCTCATGGACCAAGCGTAGAGGAGTGGTTCCGGGAGGCTCCGGGCGCGTCGAGATCGGTCGAGTTCCGCGCCGAGATCGGTCATGTGAACCGATCTCGAGCCGGAACCGGACCGATCTCGGCGGTGGGGCGGGTGGTGCAAGCGACGCGGCTCCCGGAGCCCGCTGGCGGCAATGCACAGGCTGCGTTCAGATTTTCGCATACCCGAAACTTTGCATAGGATCGGGCACGGGCCCGTCGGGCACCTGGGCGACGATGCCCGACGGGACCCGCTCAACGATTGGAGTTCTCATGACGCATCCCACCGAGGTCCTCGCCCGAGCGGGGATCACCAACCCCTCAGTCCACGAGTTCGTCACCGAATGGGCCCAGATCCTCACCCCCGACCGCATCGAGGTCGTGGACTCGGATGCCGACGAGCGCCTTCTCGCCGAGGCGCTCGACGCCGGGGAGATCATGGAGGCCGGCTCCGGCCGCTACCTGGCCCACAGCCACCCCAAGGACACCGCGCGCTCCGAGGAGCGCACGGTTGTGGCCACCCACGACCCCGCTGACAGGGGCGTCTACAACAACTGGCGCGACGCCGACGAGGTCCGCGCCCAGCAGGTCGAGCGCATGAGCGGCGCCATGACCGGCCGGACGATGTACGTCGTCCCCTACCTCATGGCGCCCCCCGGCTCGCCCCTGGCCCGCTGGGCCGTCGGCGTCCAGCTCTCCGACAACCGCGTCGTCGTCCTCCAGATGCTGCGCATGGCGCGCGTGGGCACCGGCTACCTCAACGACCTGGACGACCCAGGCTTCTTCGTGCGCGCCGTCCACGCCACCGGGGACCTGGAGGCCCTGGGCCAGGGCACCGAGGAGGACCGCCGGCTGTTCGCCACCATCGCCGACGACCGCACCATCCTGCACTTCGGCTCCGCCTACGGCGGCAACGCCCTGCTGGGCAAGATCGCCCACGGCCTGCGCCAGGGCTCCTACGACGGCTGGGCCTCGGGCCGCTTCATGGGCGAGCAGTTCATGCTCATCGGCATCCGGGACAGGGTCACCGGCCGCACCTACCACGTCTGCGGGGGCATGCCCTCGGCCTCGGGCAAGACCAACCTGGCCATGATGCTGCCGCCGGCCGCGCTCAGCGACCGCTACGAGGTCGACTTCTACGGCGACGACATCGTCTGGCTGCGCGTGGGCGAGGACGGGCGCGTCTACGGCATGAACCCCGAGTACGGGACCTTCGGGGTGGCCAAGGACACCAGCTGGGAGTCCAACCCCAACGCCATGAGGGCGATCGCCGAGGGCACCGGCACCCTGTTCGTCAACGTCGCCCACCATGAGGGCACGAAGGACCTGTGGTGGGAGGGCAAGACCCCCGACTACCCCGACGACGTGACCGGCTGGCGCGACTGGAAGAACGAGCTCGTCTCCGAGCGCCCCGCCGACCACCAGCGCTCCGGCGCCGACGAGGACCTGTGGTCCCAGAAGAACTCTCGCTTCACCGCCCGCCTGTCCGTGGTGCCGAACATCGCCGAGGACTACGAGCGGAGCGAGGGCGTGCCGATCGACGCCATTATCTTCGGCGGGCGCTGCCGCGACCGTGAGCCGCTCATCCGCGCCATCACGGACCTGGCCGAGGGCGTCTACGACGGCCTGACGCTGGGCGCCGAGGCGACCTTCGCCGCGGAGGGAACCGAGGGGCGCCTGCGCTACGACCCCATGTCCATGCGCCCCTTCATGTCCTTCCCCGAAGGCGCCTACGCCCGCCACTGGCTGGACGTGCTGGGCGCCGCCGAGCACACGCCGATCTTCGCCCACGTCAACTGGTTCCAGCGCGACCCCGACGACGGGCGCTTCCTGTGGCCCGGCTACGGGGAGAACCTGCGCGCCCTGCTGTGGCTCATCGACGTCAAGGAGGGCCGGGCCCAGGGCGTGCGCACCCCGGTGGGGCTGGTCCCGCGCGTCGAGGAGCTCAACCTCGACGGATTCGATGGGGACCGCGGCGACCTGGAGCGCCTGCTCGAGATCGACGCCGACCGCTGGCGCCGGGAGATGGATCTGCGCGAGGAGCACCTCGCCCAGTTCGACGGCCTGCCCGAGGAGATCTGGGAGGCGCACCGGCGCGTGCGCGCCGCCCTGGATGAGGAGGCGAGCGGCGGTCCAGGCCGCCGGGCCTGACCCGCGGCCCTGCGCGCCGGCGACCCCTCAGCCCTGCTCCGCCAGGGCCCGGTCGAGGGCGCGCAGGGCGGCCTCGCGGGAGTAGCCCTTGCGGCCCAGCAGCGCCAGGGCGCGGCGCCGGCGGACCGCGGGCTCGAGCCCCCGGGTGGCCGCGAGCTTCTTGCGCGCCAGGGCCAGGGCCGCGGTCGCCTCGTCGTCGGAGTCGATCTGGCCCAGGGCCGCACGGATGTCGTCCTCCCCCAGGCCCTTGCGCCGCAGCTCCTCGGCGATGGCCCGGCGCGCGGCGCCCTTCTCGGCGAAGCGGGTGCGCGCCAGGGCGGCGGCGTAGGCGGCGTCGTCGACGAGTCCGACGGACTCGAGCCGATCGAGGACCTCCTCGGCGATGTCCGGGGCGACCTCCTTGCGCGCCAGCAGGTCGGCCAGCGCCGCGCGCGGAGCGGGCGAGCGGTCGAGGCGCCGCAGGACGACGTCCCGTGCAGCCTCTACCTCCTCCTGGTGCTCATCGGCGGTGAGCCAGGGCACTAGAAGCCGCCGGCGTCCTCGCCGAAGGCGGAGTCGATGTCCAGCTCGGCGGCGTTCTTCTTGGTGCGCCTCTTGGCGGTCTTGACGGCGCCCTTCGCGGCCGAGTCCCTGTCCTTGGCCGGGCCGGCGGAACCGGCGGAGTCGTCCTTGGAGGGGCCCTTGGCCTTGGCATCGGCCTGCGCGGCGGCGGCAGCGGCCTCCTCCTTGGCCCTGCGCCCCGGCTCGCCCACGCCCAGGGCGGCCAGGATCTTGTTCTCGATCTCCTCGGCGAGCTCGGGGTTGTCCTTCAGGAAGGTCCGGGCGTTCTCCTTGCCCTGCCCGAGCTGGTCGGTGCCATAGGTGTACCAGGCCCCCGACTTGCGGATGATGCCGTTGTCGACGCCGAGGTCCAGCAGGCCGCCCTCCCGGGAGATCCCCTGGCCGTAGAGGATGTCGAACTCGGCCTGCTTGAAGGGCGGAGCCATCTTGTTCTTGACGACCTTGGCCTTGGTGCGGTTGCCCACGGGCTGGTCGCCGTCCTTGAGGGTCAGGGTGCGACGCACGTCGATGCGCACCGAGGCGTAGAACTTCAGGGCCTTGCCGCCGGTGGTGGTCTCCGGGCTGCCGAAGAAGACGCCGATCTTCTCCCGCAGCTGGTTGATGAAGATGGCGGTGGTGCCGGTGGACGAGAGCGCTCCGGTGATCTTGCGCAGCGCCTGGCTCATGAGGCGGGCCTGCAGGCCGACGTGGGAGTCGCCCATCTCCCCCTCGATCTCCGCCTTGGGAACGAGCGCGGCAACGGAGTCGATGACAATGATGTCCAGGCCGCCGGAGCGGATGAGCATGTCGGTGATCTCCAGGGCCTGCTCGCCGGTGTCCGGCTGGGAGACGAGGAGGTTGTCGGTGTCCACGCCCAGAGCCTTGGCGTAGACCGGGTCGAGGGCGTGCTCGGCGTCAATGAAGGCGGCGTTGCCCCCGGCCCTCTGGGCGCTGGCGACGGCGTGGAGCGCGACGGTGGTCTTGCCGGAGGACTCCGGCCCGTAGATCTCGACAATGCGGCCGCGCGGGAGGCCGCCGATCCCCAGGGCGATGTCGAGGGCGGTCGAGCCGGTGGGGATGACGGCCACGGGCGGGCGGGTGTCATCCCCCAGGCGCATGACCGACCCCTTGCCGAAGGACTTGTCGATCTGGGCGAGTGCGGTGGCCAGGGCCTTGGACCGGTCCTTGGTCTGGGTGGCGACGGGCATGGGTCTACCTCGGGTTCTCGGGCGGCTCGACGCCGCGGCGGTCATGGCTGGTCCTGTGGTGAGGTCCCCTCTCCGGGGCTCACGAACGACGTTATGCCGGACCACCGACATGTTTCACCGCTCCCTATCGAGCCCTGTGGGCACCGGGCGCGCGAACGTCGTCTGTGGACCAGTGTAGCCGAACACGTGTTCGAATCCCAGCCGGGATGATGACGTGTCGCTCACCGCCGGGATGGTCGCCGTCGAACATCCTCCCGGAAGACCCAGCGGTCCGCGTCGCCAGCCTGCGTCTCATCGCACAGGGCGTGCCAGACCTCGCGTGGAGGCACCCCTGCCGCCAGCGCCTCCACGCAGGTGGCCCCCAGGCCCGGCACCACGAGGTCCTGCGCGAGAGAGCGCCCGTAGGCCGAGCCGTGCACGGTCTCCACTGCCTTCCAGAACTCGGAGTGCTTCATGTGGGATCCCTGTCGCGTGCGCGCAGGCGCCCGTGGGGCGAAGAGGCGGGCCGCGCCCCGCGCCCTCCTGCAGCGCGAAGGCCCAGCCGTCTCCGGCGCCGCGGACGGCACCGGAGGCAGAACTGCCTGGTCACCTGGTCGCGCGCAGTGCGCGATCAGCGCAGGGGCACGCCCTGCTGGCGCACCAGCTCGTCGGGGACCGTGTCCGGGATGGTCACGCCCTCGGTCACGGCGATGCGGTCGGAGACTTCGCGCAGAACCACGGACAGCGGGGCCTCCAGGGCCTGGCAGATGGAGGCGAGCAGCTCGGAGGAGGCCTCCTTCTGGCCGCGCTCGACCTCCGAGAGGTATCCGAGCGAGACCCTGGCCTGGCCGGAGACCTCGCGGAGCGTACGGCCCTGGTGCTGACGCACCGAGCGCAGGACCTCGCCGATCTCACGGCGCAGGAGGACGTTCTCGTGCTTGCTGGCGGTGGCGTCCGCAGCCGCACCGCGTCCAGCCTTGACGGCCGGGCGCATCGGCGCGCGTCCGACCGGTCGAGCGGGTCGGGTTGTGCGGGGGTGAGTCGCGTTATTCATCGTGTGGTGCAACCATTCACTGCGGAGATTCATTCCCGCCGCCGTGGGGCTGTGCGCCTCGCCGGCGGCAGGATCATCAAAGCCGAGGATCCTGGAAGAAACCTGGGTATCCGACAGGTTCCCTGCTGAGGAATCAGGTCTCGGCCGCACCGAGCAGGGCAGCGGCGAGCGCGAGGACCGCCGTGGTCGCCCCGTCGCGCACCTGCATGCGGTCCCCGTCCAGGTGGAGCTCGCGCGAGACCTCGCCCCACGGCGAGACCACCGCCACATGCACGGTGCCCGCGCGGTGGCCGTCGGCCGGCCCGGGGCCCGCCACGCCCGTGGTAGCCAGCCCGAGGTCGGCTCCCATGAGCGCGGCCACGCCGCTCGCCATCTGCCTGGCGACCTCGCCGTCCACCGGGCCGGTGCGCTTCAGGCGGCGCTCGTCGACCCCGAGCACCTGGGCCTTGATCCGCGTGGCGTAGGCGACCACGCCCCCGACGACGACGGCCGACGCGCCCGGGACGCTCACGAGGGTCGAGACGACCTCGCCGCCCGTGAGGGACTCGGCGACCGCAACGGTCAGGCCGCGGCTCTCGGCGCTCGACAGGAGCCAGCGGGCCGCCTCGACCAGGGTGGAGGCCCGGGGGGCGCCATCGGCGGGGCTCATCGTCCAGCTCCGTCCGCCGTCCGCCGAGCGATGCGCCAGGCCTGAGCGGCATAGTCGCCGCCGGTGACCACGGTGACGACCAGCGCGCCGGCGATGATGACGTAGGCGAGCGCGGTGATCCCGCCGGCGATGGCGTCGGGCAGGAGCATGCCCCAGGGCATCAGCAGACCGACGATGCCGAACATCTGCAGCACCGTCTTGAGCTTGCCGCCGCGGGAGGCCGCCATGACGGCGCGCCGCAGCATGACAAAGCGCAGCACCGTAATGCCCAGCTCGCGCACAATGATGACGATGGTGACCCACCACCACAGGCCGCCTGCGACCGAGAGCAGGAGGAAGGCTGACAGGGTCAGGGCCTTGTCCGCGATCGGGTCGGCGATCTTGCCGAAGCTGGTCACCAGGCCCCACGAGCGGGCCAGCTGCCCGTCGAGGCGATCGGTGAAGGCCGCGACAATGAAGACGAGGGTCGCCGTCAGCCTCGTCGCCTCGCCGGGGCTCAGCATGAGCCAGATGAAGACCGGCACCAGAATGAGCCGCAGCACGGTCAGGGCGTTGGCGACATTGAGCAGGGGCGCGCGGCCCGGCGCTGAGGGGCCCTGCGGGGCCGGGACTCCGGCGGCAGCGCCATCACGATCGCCATGGTCCTCGCAGCCCTCGCAGCCCTCGCAGCCCTCACGGTCGGGGGGCGTCGGAGTGGCGTTCATCGGGACAAGCCTAACGGTGTGAGCGCCCTCTTCAGCCCAGGCGCGGCACGACGGCGGTTGCGCACGGGCGATGCCGGGTGTGGGCCAGGACATAGTCTTCCGCTCGAAGTCCTTTCAACGGCGTGGCCGAGCCCCTACCCTGAGACGTATGTTTTCTCACACTTCTGAATCCTCTCGGCTCGGCGACCCCGCGCGGCCCTCGATCCCTGGGGCGCGCCGACGGCGCACCGGGCCGCTCGCGGTGGTCGCCGTCGTCGCCCTGGTGTGGACCGGTGCCGCCAGCGCCTGGCTCCTGACCGGCTGCGCCCGCTCCGCCACCGACCCGGCGGCGGCCACGGCGTCCGAGGAGCCCGCGGCGAGCCCCTCCCCCACGCCGCCGCCCGACGCGCACCTGACGATCGGATACGGCGGCGACGTGCTCATGCACGTGCCCGTCATGGACGACACCGAGGACGGGCAGGGCGACATCGCACCGCTGACCGCGGCGGCCCGGCCCTGGACCAGCGGGGTCGACCTGGCCCTGTGCGGCATGGAGGTCCCCGTCTCCCCGACCGGCGTCGTCTCCGGATTCCCCACCTTCGGCACCCTGCCGGGCGTCGTCA
Organism: Actinomyces israelii DSM 43320; assembly: GCF_000711965.1. GTDB lineage: Bacteria > Actinomycetota > Actinomycetes > Actinomycetales > Actinomycetaceae > Actinomyces > Actinomyces israelii. The sequence continues at coordinate 120,211 of NZ_KL544003.1, read as the reverse complement.
CCGCCCTGAAGAGCACGGGCTGGGACGGGTGCGCGACCGCCTCCAACCACTCCTGGGACCAGGGGATGGACGGCGTCATCGCCACCGCCGACGCGCTCCAGGACGCCGGCATGGGCTGGAGCGGGACCAACCGCACCCAGGCGGAGGCGGACAGGCCCTACCAGATCTACGAGCTCCAGCGCGAGGGCCGCACAGTGAGGGTCGCCGAGCTGTCCACCACCTACGGGCTCAACGGCTTCACCGCCGACCCGCAGTGGGCGGTCAACCTCAATGACGTCGACTGGGCCGCCAAGCAGGCGCGGGCGGCCCGCGAGGCGGGAGCCGACATCGTCGTCCTGCACTCCCAGATCGGCGAGGAGTACACCTCCGACCCGGTGGCCGAGCAGACCGAGTACGCCCAGGCCATCGCCGACACCGGCGAGATCGACGTCCTGTTCAGCGCGCACCCTCACGTGCCGCAGACCAACGAGCTCCTCAAGGGCGGCCCTGGCGGCGCAGGCATGTGGGTGTCGTACTCGGCCGGCAACTTCATCTCCAACCAGTCGCCCGAGCTGGGCAACGCGCTGGCGGGCACCGGCACCTTCGTGTGGGTCGATGTCACCGTCGGTCAGGCCGCCGACGGCGCGAGTGAGGTGCACGTGGACGCCCTGCACTGGCACCCCTTCACCGTCGACAACAACGGCCACCACATGATAGACTTGGCGGCCGCCCATGCCGGCAGCGTCCCCGAGGGCTGCACCCTGAGCGAGGAGGAGCTCGCCAACCGGTGGGACGCGGCGACGACCTTCCTCAACATGGAGACCTACTCCGATGACGTGCCCGCCATGACCGGGCCGGAGCCGACGGTGGTGCCGCGCGGCTGAGGCCCGGCGGGACGGGCCGCTCCCCGTCCGCCCGGGTCCGGGAGCCTTGGGCGGCCCCCGCCCGGCGCTGGCCGCCTCACCAGGAGGGGCCGCGCCCGGTCAGGCTCCAGGCGTCCTCCGAGTCTGTCGCGTCCCCCGCGTCTCCTGCCCCGTCGGAGGCGGTGTCGCCGCCCCACGGCTGCGGGACCCGCCGATCCGCATCGGTTCCGGAGTCGGGGGTCCGGGAGGCGGGCGGAGCGGCTGCCGGCCGGCGGTCGCCCGCGCCGGCCGCGTCGGCCGAGCCCGCCGACCGGGCCGGCTGGGGGGCACCGGCCTGCTGCGCCTGCCCCGCCTGCTGGGGCTGCTCGGGCTCGCCGCCGGGGGCGCCGCCCTCGCCCTTGATCCAGGCCAGCGTCTCCTCGAGCTGCTCGGGGGCCACCAGGACGTCGCGGGCCTTGGAGCCCTCGGAGGGGCCCACGACCTCGCGGGACTCGAGGAGGTCCATGAGCCTGCCCGCCTTGGCGAAGCCGACCCGCAGCTTGCGCTGGAGCATGGATGTCGAGCCGAACTGGCTGGAGATAATGAGCTCGGCGGCCTGCAGCAGCAGGTCCATGTCGTCGCCGATCTCCTCGTCGATCTGCTTCTTGACCTCCGGGACGGTGACGTCGTCGCGGTACTCCGGGGTGAGCTGGCGCTTGACGTGCTCGACGACGGCGCGGATCTCGGACTCATCGACCCACGAGCCCTGGACGCGCACGGGGGCCGAGGTGCCTGGGCCCAGGTAGAGGGCGTCGCCCTGGCCGGTCAGGGTCTCGGCGCCGTTCTGGTCCAGGATGACGCGGGAGTCCAGCTGGGAGGCGGTGGCGAAGGCCAGGCGCGAGGGCACATTGGACTTGATCAGGCCCGTGACGACCTGGGCTACGGGCCGCTGGGTGGCCAGCACCAGGTGGATTCCGGCGGCGCGGGCCAGCTGGGTGATGCGCTGGATGGAGGCCTCGACGTCCTTGGGCGCGGTCATCATGAGGTCGGCGAGCTCGTCGACCACCACCAGCAGGTAGGGGTAGGGCGAGATGACGCGCTGCGAGCCGGGCAGGGGCGCGACCTGCCCCGCGCGCACCGCCCGGTTGAAGTCGTCGATGTGCTTGAAGCCGAAGGAGGCGAGGTCGTCGTAGCGTGCGTCCATCTCGCGGACCACCCACTCCAGGGCCTCGGCCGCCTTCTTGGGGCTGGTGATAATGGGCGTGATCAGGTGCGGGATGCCCTCGTAGATCGTCAGCTCCACGCGCTTGGGGTCCACCAGCACCATGCGGACCTCCTCGGGGGTGGCCCGCATCATGATCGAGGTGATCATGGAGTTCACGAACGAGGACTTACCCGATCCGGTTTGACCGGCCACGAGCATGTGGGGCGTCTTGGCGAGGTTGGTCACCACGTAGTCGCCCTCGACGTCCTTGCCCAGGCCCACCACCAGGGGGTGCGTCTGCTTCTTGGCGGCGCCCGAGCGCAGGACGTCGCCGAGCTTGACCATCTCCCGGTCGGAGTTGGGGATCTCCACGCCGATGGCGCTCTTGCCGGGGATGGGGGTCAGCAGCCGGATCTCGTCGCTGCCCACCGCGTAGGCGATGTTCTTCTCCTGGCCCGTCACCCGGGAGACGTTGACGCCACGGCCCAGGTGGACCTCGTAGCGGGTGACCTGGGGGCCGCGGGTGTAGCCGGTGACGGTGGCGTCGACATTGAACTCGGTGAAGACGTCCTGGAGCTTCTCGACGATCGCGTCATTGGCCTCGGTGCGGGTGGCGTGGCCGGCCCCGGGCTCCAGCAGGCTCTCGCTGGGCAGGGTGTAGGTCGTGCCGTCGGGCAGCGCCATCGGCACCATCCCCGGCATCCCTGACATGTCCGTCATGTCCGTCATGGAGGGCTCGTCGGCCGGGTCGGTCTCAAGCGACGGAGTCTCCTCGGTGACGGCGTTGGGCTCGGCCGGCGGGACCGGACGCGGCCCCCGAGAGCGCGCCGCGGCGGAGCGCCCCGGGCGCACGGCGGGGGGCGAGTCGGGCTCGTCGTCCAGGGGCACGCCCGCGGCCGGGGTCGACAGCACGGAGGTCGCCGTCCGGTCGCGGGTGTCGTCGTCGAGGGCGGGCTGGGCCCCCGTGTCGGCCGCCTCCACGGAGGGGGGCTGCGTGCGCTTGCGGCGTCCGCTGCCCCGGCGCCGCTTCTCGGTCTCCAGCGCGGTGCGGAAGGGCTCGTCGCCGTCGTAGGACCCCAGGGTGCGGGTCTGGGCCTCGTCCTGGGCCCTGCGGCCGCCCGCGGTGCGGCGCATCGCCCCCAGGACGCGCGTAGCCAGGTTGTCGCCGGGCTCGCCGCCGTCCTCCCTGCAGGCGGAGCCGCGGCGCTCGGCGAGCTGCTCGCGCAGGTCCGCGATGGTGCGTCCGGAGATCACCAGGGCGGAGAAGGCGATGAGCAGGACGAACAGGATGACGGCGGCCACGGAGGAGAACAGCACGACCAGCGGGTACCCGACGGCCCAGCCGAGCAGCCCACCGGCCTCCTCCAGCGGAGCCATGCCGTGTGCCAGGGAGGGGTTGCCGGAGACGACCTGGATGATGCCCGTCACCCCCGCGAGCACGCCGAGGGTGCCGACGCTGATGCGCGCGTGCACCGTGCCCAGGCGGCGGACCCGCAGCATGGCCACTCCCAGCGCTCCCAGCAGGAGGGGGACGGCGATGCCCAGGACGCCGACGGGTCCGGCAGCCAGGTGGTGCAGGACGCCCCCGGCGGCGCCGGACACGCCCAGCCACTCGCGCAGGCCGGTGACGACGGCCAGGGCGAGAATGACGAAGGCCCATGCGGTGCGGCGGTACCGGCTCCCCGACGGAGACGGCTCCATCTGCTGCGTGGGCTGCTTCGAAGCGCGTCCGCGGGGGCCCCGGGCGCCGGAGCGGGCGGAGGATGAGGGGGAAGTGGCCATGGTGCCTGCGACATTATCGAACTGGCGGCGTTTCGGCAGCCAACCACGCCAGTGAGATCCTCACGTGTGCGTCACCCCCGGGGGCGACTCGGGTCCCGGGGCGACCTGGACGGACAGCAGCGCATCGATCTCGTCGCGCCGCGGCGAGCGCGCCGGGCCCAGGCGGCTGACGGCCTCGGCCGCGGCGGCGTTGGCGCGGCGGGCGGCGGCGACGACGTCGAGCCCGTCCATGAGGCCGGCGACCAGGACGCCGGTGTGGGTGTCGCCGGCGCCGGTGGTGTCCAGGACGTCCCGGGCGAATCCGGGCACCTCGATCATGTCGCCGCGCGCGGGCCACAGGACGCAGCCGTGCACCCCGGTGCGCCGCACGATCAGGGCGTCGGGGGCGGCCCGGCGCATGGCCGCCGGGCTGCCGAGACGAGCGGACAGCTGCGTGATCTCGAGGTGGTTGCCGGTCAGCAGGTTGGTGCGTCGCAGAAGCGGATCAATGATGGGGCCCGGGATCTCGGGCTCGACGGGCCCCAGATCCGCAATGAGGCTGACGCCGGTGGGCAGGGCGAGGAGCCACTCGGCGAGCACGTCCCGGGAGGTGGAGTGGGCCAGGTCGTAGCCCGTGGTGTAGACCCAGTCGCCCGGTATGAGCTCGAGACGGTCCAGGTCCTCCCGCTGGGGCTCGGCCTCGACCCCCTCGGTGGTGATGAAGGTGCGCCGCCCGGAGGGCTCGATGAGGGTGGTGCAGGTGCCGATGTCGCCGACGAGCTCCTCGACGACGAGCTCGACTCCGTCGGTCATCATGGTCTCGCGCACCTGGGCGGAGTTCGGGCCGGTGCCCAGCGTGGCGGCCAGGGCGGCGGGCACGCCCTGGCGGGCGACGGCGGACACGACCGTGTACCCCCCGCCGACGGCGGGGCCGGAGGACGTGGCGGTGACGGCGCCGCCGGGCGCGGGGACGCGGCCGACGCGGAGCGGAAGGTCCATCAGGACGCTCCCGGTGGAGATGAAGCACGGCGGGCGGCGCATGCTCGGCGGGCTCATACCCTCATCCCCTCATCAGGCCTCGATGACGACGGGCACGATCATGGGCCGGCGGCGCAGGCGGCGCCCGATCCACCGCCCCAGCGCGCGGCGCATGGCCTGCTGGAGGGAGCGGGCGTCGGCGTTGCCCTTGTCGAGGGCCGCCTGGAGCGCGGTGGTGACGTCGGGCAGGACGTCCTCGAAGACGGAGTCGTCCTCGGCCATGCCCCGGGCCTGGATGTCCGGACCGGCGAGGATGGTGCCGGTCTTGGTCTCGACGACGGCGTAGACGGACACGAAGCCCTCCTCCGCCAGGATGCGGCGGTCCTTGAGCTCGGTCTCGTCGATCTCCCCGACAGAGGCCCCGTCGACGTAGACGTAGCCGCAGGGCACCGCCCCGGCGATGCGGGCGCGCCCGTCGAGCAGGTCGACGACGACGCCGTCCTCGGCGAGCATAATGCTCTCGGGGGCGATCCCGGTCTTGACGGCCAGGGCACCGTTGGCCACGAGGTGGCGGACCTCCCCGTGGATCGGCATGACGTTGCGGGGCCCCACAATGTTGTAGACGTGCAGCAGCTCCTCGCTCGAGGCGTGGCCGGAGACGTGGACCTTGGCGTTGCCCTGGTGGACGACGCGCGCGCCCAGGCGCATGAGCTGGTTGATGACGCGGTTGACGGAGTTCTCGTTGCCCGGGATGAGGGATGAGGCGAAGATGACGGTGTCGCCGGGCTCCAGGGTGATGCTGCGGTGCTCGCCGTGGGCCATGCGCGACAGGGCCGCCATGGGCTCGCCCTGGGACCCTGTGGCCATGAGGACGCGCCCGTCGGGGGGCAGGGAGGACACGTCCTTGGCGTCGATGAGCACGCCGTCGGGGACCTTGAGGTAGCCGCGCTCGGCTGCGATGCTCATGTTGCGCACCATCGAGCGGCCCACGAGGGCCACGCGGCGCCCGTGGAGCGCGGCGGCGTCCAGGACCTGCTGGACGCGGTGGACGTGGCTGGAGAACGAGGCCACGATGATCTGCTGGTCCGACTCGGCGAAGACGCTGTCGAGCACGGGACCGATCTGGTTCTCGTGGCCGATCATGCCGGGGACCTCGGCGTTGGTGGAGTCCACGCAGAACAGGTCCACGCCCTCGTCGCCGAAGCGCGCGAAGGACCGCAGGTCGGTGATGCGCCCGTCGATGGGAAGGGAGTCGATCTTGAAGTCCCCGGTGATCAGCGCGTTGCCCGCGTCGGTGCGGATCATGACCGCCATGGCGTCGGGAATGGAGTGGTTGACGGCGACGAACTCCAGGTCGAAGGGGCCGTAGGAGACCGCCTCGTGCTCGGCGACCACGCGCAGGGCGGGGCGGATGCGGTGCTCCTTGAGCTTGGCCTCGACAAAGGCGAGGGTGAGCGCGGAGCCGACCAGCGGGATGTCGTCGCGCAGCCGCAGCAGGTAGGGCACGCCCCCGATGTGGTCCTCGTGGCCGTGGGTCAGGACCAGGGCGACGACGTCGTCGAGACGGTCCTCGATGTAGCTGAAGTCGGGCAGGATGAGATCGACACCGGGCTGGTCCTCCTCGGGGAACAGAACGCCGCAGTCGACAATGAGCAGCTCGCCATCGACCTCGAAGACGGTCATGTTGCGGCCGACCTCTCCCAGTCCCCCCAAGGGCACGATGCGCATCGCGCCGTCGGGAACCGGACCGGGAGCCTTGAGCGTCGGGAAGTTCGTCACGCCACGCATTCTAGATGAGTGGAACCGGAGCCCGGTGCGCCCCCTGAGCGGGTGCGGCGGCAGGCGGGCGCAGACGACGAGTGCCCGACCGCAGCAGCGGCCGGGCACGGAAAGCGAGAGCAGCGATAAGTACCCCGTACCGGATTTGAACCGGTGCTGCCGCCGTGAGAGGGCGGTGTCCTGGGCCGCTAGACGAACGGGGCCCGATCAGTGAGGATGCGAAGCATCTTCCTGACTCGTACCCCGTACCGGATTTGAACCGGTGCTGCCGCCGTGAGAGGGCGGTGTCCTGGGCCGCTAGACGAACGGGGCGCGGTGTATGCACTTGTAATGGGAGAGACCACTCGGCCGGCCGAGCCCGGACCGGGAGATGAACCGAACCGTCCGGCTCTCCGCTGGGGTACCAGGACTCGAACCTAGAATGGATGAACCAGAATCACCTGTGTTGCCAATTACACCATACCCCAGTGCTGGCGCGCTTCGAGACGCCGGGGCCCCGGAGCAGCGGGAGACAATCTACACGCAGGCCCTCCCGCCGACAAACCCGGACGGCGTGAGTGCGCCCACACCAGCGCTCGCCGGTCTCGGCGGCCGAGCGGCCGGATCGCCCCGCCCCGAGTGCGGCGGCCCCGGTCGAGCCGCTCACCGGCGGATCAGCCCAGCTGGTCCCGCAGGGCGCGCAGCCGCGTCAGCGAGGCGGGGCCCCCCAGGATCTCCATGGACTCGAACAGGGGCGGGGAGACCTGGCGCCCGGTGATCGCCACGCGCAGCGGACCGAAGGCGAGGCGGGGCTTGATGCCCTCGCCGCCGGGCATTCCCCGGCCCTCGACGATGGCGGCCCGCAGGACCTCCTCCAGCCCGGCCGCCCTCCACTGGTCCTCGGCGAGCCCCTCCAGGGCCCCGATGCCCGCCTCCAGGACGTCGGCGGCCGAGTCCTTGAGCCTGCGCACGGCCCTGTCGTCGATGACGAGGTCGTCGTCGGCCACGAAGAGGAAGCCGAGCATGTCCCGGCTCTCGCGCAGCAGCTGGATGCGGGTCTGGATGAGGGGCGCGGCGGCGGACAGGATCTCCTGCTCCCGGGCGGTGAGCGCCTCGAAGGAGGCGGCCGAGACCAGGGGCTCGGCGGGCGCCCGGCCGGTGGGGTCGGGGAGGGCGTCGGCGAGGTAGGGCACCAGGCGGTCACGGAAGTCGGCCTCTGCCAGCGCGCGCACCTGCTCGGCGTTGATGGCCTCGCACTTGCGGGGATCGAATCGAGCCGGGTTGGGGTTGACGTGCGTCACGTCGAAGGCCTCGACCATCTCGGCGGCGGAGAAAACGTCCCGGTCGGCGCTCAGGGACCAGCCCAGCAGCGCCAGGTAGTTCAGCAGGCCCTCGGGGATCATGCCGCGGTAGCGGTGGATGAGGAGGTTGGACTGCGGGTCGCGCTTGGAGAGCTTCTTGTTGCCCTCCCCCATGACGTAGGGCAGGTGGCCGAACTCGGGCACGGCCCGCGCGCGGCCGATGGCGATCAGGGCGCGGTACAGGGCGATCTGGCGCGGTGTGGAGGACAGCAGGTCCTCCCCGCGCAGCACGTGGGTGATGCCCATGGCGGCGTCGTCGACGGGGTTGACCAGGGTGTAGAGCGGGTCCCCGCCGGCGCGCACGACGACGTAGTCGGGCACGCTGCCGGCCCTGAAGGTGATGGGGCCGCGCACCAGGTCGGTGAAGGCGATGTCCTCCTCCGGCATGCGCATGCGCAGCACGGGGCGGCGGCCCTCGGCGCGGAAGGCGTCCCTCTGCTCGTCGGTGAGGTGGCGGTCGTACCCGTCGTAGCCGAGCCGGGGGGGCTCGCCCTTGGCCCGGTGACGGGCCTCGATCTCCTCGGGGGTGGAGAAGGACTCGTACAGGTAGCCGGCCTGAAGCAGCTCGGAGGCGATCTGCCTGTACAGGTCCATGCGCTGGGACTGACGGTAGGGCTCGTGGGGTCCGCCCCTGCCGACTCCCTCGTCCCAGTCCAGGCCGAGCCAGGTCAGGGAGTCGATAATGGCGTCGAAGGACTCCTCGGAGTCGCGGGCCGCGTCGGTGTCCTCGATGCGGAAGACGAAGGTGCCCCCGGTGTGGCGGGCCCAGGCCCAGTTGAACAGGCAGGTGCGGACCATGCCCACGTGCGGGGCGCCCGTGGGCGAGGGGCAGAAGCGGACGCGCACCGGGCTGGACCCGGGGGCGGGCGGGGCGGCCGCCGTGGCTGCGGCGGAGGGGGTGTTCTCACTCATAGTGGCGCAAGCCTAACGGCAGGATCCCTCCGCTCCGGCGACCCGCCCCGCCGTGGTGGGCGGCGCCGCCCCTTTCACCGAGATCGGTTCACTTCCGCGCCGAGATCGGTTCACGGAGCCCGGCGGGGGCTCACGCCCCGGAGGGGCCCGCCAGTCGAGTCCCCTTGATGCTGACGCCTGCCTCGGCGTACGCATCGGGGAGGATCACCGCGTTCCGGCCCCCGCGGACCTGGTAGATGAGCTGCGCCTGCGCCAGGGACCCGTCCAGGCTCTCGTAGGGATAGCTCAGCGGGGACTGACCGGCTCCGGCCAGCCAGTAGCTGCCGTTGACCCCGCGGTAGGGGTGCTCCCTCATCCGCCGGGTCACGTCGGCGTAGTCGCGCGGGTGCCCGGCGTCGAGCCATGAGCGCACGAGCATGCTCACCGCGTCGAAGTGGACCCCGGCCTGGGAGTGGCCGGGCCACCGCCCGTAGGAGGACATCATCTCCCTGCGGAACCGCTGCCCGAGCGCATCGTGGTAGGTCCCCGTCTGAGTCGACCAGACCAGTCCCTCGACCAGGGCGGCGTTGTCCTCGACGAATCCGGCGAGCGAGGGCGTGAAGAGGGAGAACACGAGAGGCCGTCGCGCCTCACCGGTGAACGACGTCAGCACATCCACCAGGAGCTGCTCGTCGAGGAAGGAGGCGCAGACCACAATGTCCGGATCGAGCCGGTCAAGCTCCGCGACGATGTGGGAGCGCTCCGCGGCGTCGCAGAGGGACTGCCCCCGCCCGACGGTGAGGAGGCCGATGCCCCTGTCGCACAGGCGGTCGGCAGTGTACGGCCCCAAGACGTCCATCCCCGGGGGCGGCTCGATGAGAGCGAGCCGCCGTCCCCGCAGGCCGACGCCGTGAGCGGCCTCCACGTGGTCGAGAAGGCTCAGGATCCCCGGCCCGTAGAGCTCGTCGCCCGCGCATATGTGGAAGATGTTCCCGAGCAGCCCCGGGTTGTCCGCGACGTTGTCGATGGCCAGCCGGGAGGTCGACGCGTGGATCACGGGCACCTCGGTCTCCCCTGCGGCCCTGAGGAACCTCTCGGTATTGGGGTAGTCGAGGTTGTAGCCCAGCAGCACGGCGTCAACCCCCATCCCCCGCAGCCTCGCAAGCGCCTCGGTCATGCTGGCGCTGTCGAAGACGTCGCAGCTGACGACCAGGTGCTCGATCGGGGTGCCGTGCACTCCTCCGCGGGCGTTGCGGCTGCGGATGGCCAGCTCGGCGCCCTGGAGCATGTCGAGGGCCTCCCCCGGCAGCTGCTGGGGAATGATCGAGCCGATGCGCAGAGGCGTCCTCTCCCAGGGGCGTTCACGGGTCGGGGGCGGGACGCCCCGACCGGACACGGCCCGCCCCCTCCCGCCGGCGGGCCCGGCCCCGCGCCGCTGCCGGTCCCACTGGCTCCTGAGCCGGCAGATGTCGAGGCCGGGGAGCTCGTCGTCCCCCGGAACGACGTCGATGAGCCGCAGGCCGTGCTCGACCGCCACGACGGTGGCCAGAGTCCGGTTCGTCACGCCCAGCCGGGTGAAGAGGTCCTCGACATGGGCGCCCACCGTCTTGAGGCGGATGCCGAGCCCGGCACCGATCTCCTGGTTCGTCAGGCCGAAGGACAGCAGCGTGAGGACCTCGAGCTGCCTCGGGGTCAGTCCCCAGGGGATCGGAGCGTCGCGGACCGTCAGCTCCCTGACCCCCTCAGCGCAGTCGGCCTCGCCGACTCGGACCGCGAGCGCCCCCGACGGCCCGCATCGGCACATGAAGCTCACCGGGCCGAGATCGAGCCTCAGCGCAGCGCGGGCGATGTCCACGACAACGGGACGGACAAGACGATGAGGGTCGCAGAGCACCGTGCACGAGTCCTCGCGGACCAGGGCCTCGCCGCGCCGCTCCGGGTGGCCCGCTCCTCCCCTCGCCCCGGAGGGAGCCGATGCGCCGACGCCCATCGTCCTTCATCCTCGTCGATCCTCAAGCAGCCGTTCGCGTGGGCCGCCGCCGATCCGCCCGAGCGCCGCGCCGTCACGGGGCCGACGTCGGCTCCCGCTGGCCGCAGCGTCTCGGGAGCGAGCATATCGACCGGCTGGGCGACGGCGCCCGCAGGGCGCGCGGACGGCGAGCGGGATGACGCGAGGCGCGCTCACGGCGCCTCCCCGGCGAAGGTCGGGTGGTAGACCTCGAGATCGTTGGTGCAGGGGTTGCCGAGGCAGACGTGCGCCGTGAGGTCCTTGAGGTCGTAGATCACAGAGGCGACCGTCATCAGGCGGGCCATGGGCTCCTGACTCTCGTCCGGATGCCGGCAGATGCCGTTGGGGTGCAGGAGCCCATGGGTCTGGGAGATGCGGTGCAGAGAGGCGACGTCCAACGAGCCGGAGGCCTCCTGGAGCATCCCGGACAGGACTCGCACGCGCTCGGGGCCGTCGGGGATCTCGACGGCCCCGAGGTCCTCGAAGGGGACCTCGCAGACGAAGCAGTTGGAGTGCCCGATGACGCCGCGGACGGGATCGATGCGCGAGACCCCGCCCGGCGACCCCGGCCAGGTCTCGATCGACAGGCCGCGCCCGGCGGCGTCGGCCACCATGTAGTTCGCCGACGCGGAGCGCCGCGCCCGGGCGAGAAGGTCCTCGACCTCCTCGAGGGCGGCGCAGCTCAGGATGCTGCGGAGCAGGACGTGGTAGGGGACCCCGGCCTCCCCCCTGTCGTAGGGGGAGATCAGGGTGTTCGTGGTCAGGCCGATGCCGGCGGAGCTGAGTCCCGTCTTCGCCAGGAGCCCCGCCTCGACGATCGTGATGTAGGCGGGCGCGTCCGGCCCCTGCCTGACGTCCAGGAGGACGGTGGTGCTCAGGCAGTCGGGCTTCCAGTCCCAGTTCTGCCCGAGCAGGACCCTGCCCCCACGGGCGGCCTGCGGCCCGGCGAAGAAGGACGTGCACTCGGCCGCGGGTGCGGCCTTGAGCCCGAACATGATCTCGGAGCGGACGTTGAGGGCGAGGATGTCGTCTCGGCCGGTGCCTGCGCCGTCGGCGATGCCGTCGATCTCGGCGAGAATGTCGGGGTCGAAGCCGCCGATGACGGGCCGGAACGCCTCTGCGTGCTTGACGACGCGCGGCCACTCCAGGCTGGCGTAGTGCTCGAAGATGCGCCCGTAGAGCCGGAGGGAACGGTCGATCCACTCCCGGGCCTTGTATCCGATGGCCCGGCCCCGCCGGTAGGGGTCGGCCTCGTCCACGGTGATGATGGGCGGTAGCGCCATGGTTCCTCCTCGGGGATGGCGGGGAGGCGGACCGGATCCGCCTCCCCGCACGGCTGGTCGTGTCGGTCAGGCGGCCTGGAACGGGTTCCTGGCCTTCCAGTTCTGCGCGGCCTCGAGGCAGGTCGTGAACGCGAAGCCGTGCTCGCGGGCGCGGCGAATCATGCGCTCGACCACGCGGATGCGCGCCCCGCGGCCGATGACCTGCGGGTGGAAGCACATGACGTAGACGCCGTCCTCGACCTCCTCGGCCATGAAGTCCATGTCGGCCAGCCACATGGACTCGCACTTCCTGGGGTCGTTGAGGCCCTCGATGGTCAGTCCTCTGCCCAGGACGAACTCCATCTGCGGGAAGTCGTCGAGCGTCCAGGAGAAGGGGAGGCCGACAAGGGGGACCCTGGTGCCGAACGTGATGGAGCCGTCGGCCCCCAGCTCGTCGTTCTCACGGCACCAGTAGGGCGTGAAGTCGTCGGCGCACATGGTCGCGTCGTAGACGAAGCCCTCCTCCCTGAGCAGGCGGATCGAGTTCGGGGACAGGTCCGAGGCGGGCGAGCAGTAGCCGTAGGGCCGGTAGCCGTCGAGGTGGCGCTCCATCGCGTCGATGCCGCGCAGAAGCTCCTCGCGCTCCTCCGCCTCGGTCATCGGCACGGGGCTGACGTGACGGTACCCGTGGTGGGCGAACTCGTGCCCGTCCCCGCGGATCTCCTTGCAGACCTCGGGGAAGGTGTCGACCGTCAGACCCGGGGTGAAGAAGGTCGCCCGGACTCGCTCGCGGCGCAGAACCTTGAGGATTCGCGGGACGCCGACGCGTGCGCCGAACTCGCCCCGGGAGGCCGTCGAGGGCGAGGTCACCCCGAACATGCCCGGGTAGAGGCTCACCGCGTCGAAGTGGAAGGTCAAGCAGATGGTGCCGGCCATGGGAATCACTCCTTTGTCGTCACGTGGCGGACACCCATGACGTTACGCGGCTCACACCCGCATGACATCGGGTGAATACCCTAGATGAGTGATTCCAACGGAGCGTGGAGCAAACTGGCGTCAACCGCGGTTGACGCCGTGGGCGTTCCGGCGCGCTCCGGCCCGCAGTGCCCGGCGGCCGTGCCTGCCAGGCCGGAGCCGATCGTCTCGCCGGCTGACCGACTGGCTCCGGGGCGGGAGAAGTGATCGTCCCGCCCAGCAGGCGCTCGGCGGGCACCCCGTCGGACTCCTCGGACCGATCTCGGCGAACGGGACCGCGACCCGCGGGGCCGGGCCCGCGGCCCCGCTCCCTCCGGGCGGGCGGCGCTCCACGGCCCGGATAGGCTGGCGCCCATGACCGACGCCGCCCCGACCGCCTCCGCCGCCCCGCACGACGACCTCGTCCGCGCCTTCGACGCCCTGACGCCCGAGGTCATGCGCAGCCGCGGCTCGCTGAAGTGGACGCAGTACGACGGCGACGTCATCGGGGCGTGGGTGGCCGAGATGGACCTGGGCACCGCGCCCGCCGTGGCGGAGGTCCTGCGCCGCGCCGTCGAGGACGGCACCCTGGGCTACATGCCGACGGGCGTGGGCGAGGCGGCCCGCGAGGCCGTCGCCGCCTTCCACGAGCAGGCCTTCGGCTGGCGGGTGCCGGTGGAGGACGTGAGCCTGCTGCCCAACGTCCTCTCGGCGCTGGGGGCCGTCGTCGAGCACCATACCCGGCCGGGGTCCGCGGTGATCGTCCCGACTCCGGCCTACATGCCGTTCCTGTCGATCCCGGGCCGCCACGGCCGCGAGTGCGTCCAGGTCCCGGCGCGCCGCGGGCGCGACGCCGCGGGGCGCCCTGTCTGGGAGCTCGACCTGGGCCGCATCGAGGCGGCCATGGCCGGCGGCGCGGGCCTGCTGGTGCTGTGCAACCCGTGGAACCCGGTGGGGCGGGTCCTGCCCCCGGCCGAGCTCGACGCCGTGGCGGCGCTGTCGTCCCGCTACCGGGTGCCGGTCTTCGCCGACGAGATCCACTCCCCGCTCGTCCTGGATCCCGCGGCGGCCCACACGCCCTACGCCTCGCGGCCGGCGGCCGAGGCCGACCTGACCTTCACGGCGACCGCCGTGTCCAAGGGCTGGAACATCCCGGGTCTCATGTGCGCCCAGCTCATCGCCTCCGGCGGCGCCAGGGCGGCGTGGGAGGCATCCGCCCTCAGCGCGCACCTGGCCGACGAGGCGGCGGCCCTGGGGGCGCGGGCGGCCGTCGCCGCCCTGACGCCCGGGGGCATGGCCTGGAACCGGGCGGTCCGCGACTACGTCCGGGGCAATGCCGAGCTGGTGGCCGAGGCGCTGTCGGGCGTCGAGGGGGTGGAGCTGACCGCGCCCACGGGCACCTACCTGGGCTGGCTGGACTGCTCGGGCCTGGATCTGGAGGGGGAGGCGCCGGCGCGGTTCTTCCGCCGGGAGCCGGGCGTCGCCATGAGTCCGGGCGCCGCCTTCGGGCGGGGGTACGAGCGCTTCTGCCGCCTCAACCTGGCCACGGGCCGGGGCATCGCCGTCCAGATCGCCCGGCGCCTGGCCGGGGCGGTCGGCGCGCTCCGGGCCTGAGGCCGCCGGACCCGCCGGCCTCAGCGGCGCATGACGGGGTTGGAGAAGGAGCCGATGCCCTCGACCTCGACCTCGACGCGCTGCCCGGCCCGGATCTCGCCAACGCCCGCGGGCGTGCCGGTCAGGACGACGTCGCCCGGCAGGAGGGTGAAGATCCCCGACACGTAGGCGACGAGCTCGGGCGCTGAGCGGATCATGTCGCGCGTCGAGCCCTCCTGGACGACGGCGCCGTCGACGCGGGCGCGCACCATCGTGTCGTCCGGGTCGAAGCCGCCGTCACCGGGCTCAAGGACCTCGATCCACGGCCCCAGGGGGCAGGAGGTGTCGAAGGCCTTGGCCCGGGTCCAGGTGGCGTCCTCGCGCTGGCGGTCCCGGGCGGAGACGTCGTTGGCGGCCGTGTACCCCAGGATCACGCGGGGCGCCTCGGCGGGGGCGAGGTCCTTGGCCACCGACTTGATGACGACGGCCAGCTCGGCCTCGTAGTGGACCTCCTCGGACCAGGGCGGCAGGAGGATCGGCGAGTCGGGGCCGACGACGGCCGTGTTGGGCTTGAGGAAGACGATCGGCTCGGCCGGTGGCCGGCCCCCCATCTCCTCGGCGTGGGCGGCATAGTTCTTGCCGATGCCCACCACCTTGGAGCGCGGGATGACCGGTGAGACGAGCCGGGCCTCGTCGAGGGGCACGACCTCGCCCATGGCCTCGGGCGGGGTGTAGAGGGGGTCGCCCCTCAGGACGATGAGGTGCCCCCGGCTGCCCCCCGAGGGAGCGGGGTCATCGTCCGGCAGGCCCTCGACGATCCCGTAGCGGAACTCGTCGCCGGTGGAGAAGCGCGCGATCTTCATGGGGGAAGCGTAGAGGATCGGCGCCGCGGCGCCGGACGGCCGAGACGGCGCGGGGCGGGCGCCTCTGCACGCTACTGCTGGACGTACTGCGGGTCCCGCTGCCCGCCGTCGGCCGCCGGCTCGATCCGCCCGGCGCCGGCCCTGCTCCACACGTCGCCGGGCAGGGCGCCCGGCAGGTGCGGGTTGTTCTCGGCGACGAACCGGATCTCGCTGATCTCCCCGGCGTCCAGACGCCGTTTCTGGTCCTCCCAGTCGGCCAGGGCCCCGAAGGCCCACCTGCCCAGCACAATGATCGCCACGATGTTGATGATCGCCATGAGGCCCATGACGACGTCGGACAGGTTCCACACGAAGGTCAGCGACGCCACCGCCCCGATCCCAGTGGCCACCACGATCATGGCGCGCAGGGCGTAGTGCCTGTGCCCCGTGCCCCGCAGAAAGTCCATGTTGACCTGGGCGTAGGTGTAGTTGCCCAGCAGGGAGGAGTAGGCGAAGACGAAGATGATGACGGCCATGAGGTACTCGGTCCAGCCGCCCAGGACCGCGCCGATCGAGGAGGACGTCAGGGTCGATGCGGCGTCCTTGGCGGGGCCCTCGCCCATCTCGAGCGTGCCCTCGGGCGTGTAGACCCCGGAGAGCAGCACGATGAGGGCGGTCGCGGTGCACACGACGATGGTGTCGACGAACACGCCCAGGGACTGCACGAGGCCCTGCTGGACCGGGTGGGCGACGGTGGCGGTGGCCGCGGCGTTGGGGACCGAGCCCTCGCCCGCCTCGTTGGAGAACAGGCCCCGCTTGATGCCGTTGAGCGCCGCGGCGGTGAACCCGCCCGCGAGGCCCGCGAAGGCCTGGTTGAGCCCGAAGGCGCCCTCGACAATGCTCGCCAGCGCGGCGGGGATGGCGTGCGCGTTGAGCAGGAGCACAGTGACCGCCAGAAGGGCGTAGACGCCGGCCATGATCGGGGCCATCCACTCGGCGATCCTCGCCACGACCGTGATGCCCCCGAAGACGATGGGGGCCGTCATGAGGATCAGGATGACCGCGGTGCACCAGGGCGGCACGCCGAAGGTGCCCTTCATGACCCCGGAGATGGCATTGGCCTGGGTGGCCTCGTAGGCGAAGCCGAAGACGAAGGTGATGACGACGGCGAAGACGCCCGCCCACCACTTCGATCCCAGGCCGCGGCTGATGTAGTAGGCGGGGCCGCCGCGGAAGGTGCCCTCGGGGTGGCGGATCTTGTACATCTGGGCCAGGGTCGCCTCGATGAATCCGGTGGCCATGCCCACGATCGCCACGACCCACATCCAGAACACGGCCCCGGGGCCTCCCATGGTGATGGCCAGGGCGACGCCCACGATGTTGCCGGTGCCCACCCGCGACGCCAGGCCGATGGTGAAGGCCTGGAAGGAGGAGATGCCCCCGTCACCGCCGCGGGAGCCCGCGATCGCGCGCAGCATCTGTCCGAACAGGCGCACCTGGACGCCGCGCGTGCGGATTGTGAACCAGATTCCGGCCGCGATGAGCAGCCAGGCGAGGAAGTCGCCGTACAGGTGGCCCGAGACCTGGTCGAGCAGCTCGGCTGGGCCGTCGAAGAGGCCTGCGGTCGGTGGAAGCACTGCGGGAAGCATATGGATCTCCGGTCTTGACGGGGACACACACCGCCCGCGGGGTCATGGGCGGCCAACATGCCCTCAACGTAGGCCGCCCGCGTTTCAGGAAGATATCGTCGCGCCGCCCGCCCCGGCGTCCCAGACGCCCCCGGGCAGCGGCCCGGGGAGGTGGGGGTTGCCCGTGGCGAGGAAGCGGACGGAGCCGGTGTCCCGCACGCCTGCGGCCACCTCGGCGCGCTGCGCCTCCCAGTCGCGCAGGGCGCCGCGCGCCCACCGGCTCAGCAGGACCAGGGCGACCAGGTTGATCAGCGCCCCCGCCCCCAGCAGGACGTCGGCCAGGGTCCACACGGTGGTCAGCGCCGCTCCCCCGCCGACGAAGGCGCACGCCACGGCGGCCGCGCGCAGCGCCCGGGCGGCCGCCGGGGCCCGGGTGAGGTAGTCCAGGCAGACCTCGGCGTAGGAGAAGGCGCCCAGGATCGTGGAGTAGGCCAGCACCACGATGAGGATGGTCATGGGCCAGGCGGTCCACCGCCCCAGGACGGAGGCGATCGCGTTCTGCGTCAGGGTGCCCGACACGTCGGCGCCGTCGGCCCCGGTCACGCCGGGGGTGTACGCCGCGCCGTCGATGCGCCCGGCGACGAGGATGGCCAGGGCGGTGGCGGTGCACACGACGATGGTGTCGACCAGCACGCCGAAGGCCTGGATGAAGCCCTGCTGCGCCGGGTGGGCGACGGTGGCGGACCCGGCGGCGCAGGCCGCGCCGCCCAGTCCCGCCTCGTTGGAGAACAGGCCGCGCCGCACCCCGTTGAGGACGGCCATCGCCACGCCCCCGGCGGTACCGGCCAGACCGGCGCGCAGGCTCAGGGCGCCCGCGACGATGTCGCCCACGGCGGAGGCGGCCTGCACGGGGTGCAGGACTATGATCACGGCGACCAGGAGCAGGTAGACGACAGCCATGGCCGGCGCCATCCACTCGGTGACGCGGGCGATGGACCGCAGCCCGCCGAGCAGCACCGGTGCGACCAGCACGACGACGATCGCGGCCCCCCACCACAGGCTCAGACCCGCCGAGTCGCCCAGGGCCGCCGTGATCGCGTTGGCCTGGACCATCGGCATGGCCAGGCCGTTGGCGATCATGAACAGGACCGCGAAGACGGCGCCGAGCGCCGGCAGGTGCAGTCCGCGGGCGATGTAGTAGGCCGGTCCGCCGCGGTAGGTGCCGTCGCCGCGGTCCACCTTGAACAGCTGGCCCAGGGTCGCCTCGGTGAAGGCCGTGGCCGTGCCCAGCAGGGCCACGAGCCACATCCAGAACACGGCGCCGGGACCGCCCAGGACCAGGGCGAGGGCGACGCCGACGATGTTGCCGGTCCCCACCCGGCAGGCCAGCCCCACGGCGAAGGCCTGGAAGGAGGAGATGCCGCCCCCGGCGCCGCTGCGCGAGCCCGCGACGGCCCGCGCGATGGAGCCCATGTGCCGCAGCTGGACTGCGCGCGTGCCGTACGTGAACCATATGCCGGCTCCGAGCAGCACCCACACCAGGGCGGTGCCGAACAGCCAGTTCGACAGGGTGGCCAGGACCGAGTCGACCGCGTCCATGGCCCCCACGGCTCACTCCCCTCCCTCGGGCTGCGGCCGCGGGGCGCCCGAGCGGCGGCCGCCGTCGTCCCCGGGCCGCGGCGCCTCCCACACGCCGTCCAGGACGTCGCCGGGCAGGTGCGGGTTGGAGTGGCCGATGAAGACCGGCTCCCGGCCGGCGGCGACCTGGGCCTCGAAGTCGCGCAGGGCGCCGAGGGCCCAGGGGGTCAGGCGCACGATGACGACGAGGTTGAGCACGCCGAGCAGCCCCAGGGCGATGTCGGTCAGCGCCCACACGATCGGCAGGGTCAGGACGGTGCCGGCGAAGGCGGCGGCGGTGAGCACGACGCCGAAGAGCTGCTCGGCGCGGCGCTCGCCCCCCAGGAAGTTCACGTTGACCTGGGAGTAGGAGTAGCAGCCCAGGACGGTGGAGAAGACGAGGACGAAGATGAGCACCACCATGGGCCAGGTGGTCCAGGCCCCGAGGTGCTCCACGACGGCCTGCTGGGTCAGGACGGCGCCGACGAGGCTGTCGTCGCCGGGCCGGTAGGTGTCGGCGGCCAGCAGGATGATGAGGCCGGTGGCGGTGCACACCAGGATCGTGTCCACGAAGACCCCGAAGGACTGAATGAGGCCCTGGCGCACGGGATGGGCCACGGTGGCGGTCCCGGCGGCGTTGGGGACGGTGCCCAGGCCGGCCTCGTTGGAGAACAGGCCGCGCCGCACCCCGTTGAGGACGGCGGCCATAATCCCCCCGGCGGTGCCGAACAGGGCCTGGTCCACGCCGAAGGCCCCCCGGACGATCTCGGACAGGACGCGCGGGAGCTCGTCGATGTTGATCAGCAGGACCAGCAGGGCGACCAGCACGTAGGCCAGGGCCATGAGCGGCGCCACGACCTCGGTGACGCGGGCGACGGACTTCAGTCCGCCCAGCACGATCGGAGCGGTCAGGAGCACGAGGGCGACGCCGACCATCCAGGGGGCGACCTCGGGCACGGTGGCGCTGACGACGCCCGCCAGGGAGTTGGTCTGCACCATGACGACGGTCACCCCGACGCTGACGATGCACAGGCCGGCGAAGACCGCCCCCCAGGCCCTGGACCCCAGGCCGTTCGTGATGTAGTAGGCGGGCCCGCCCTGGAAGGTGAAGTCCCTGCCGCGCTGCTTGAAGATCTGGGCGAGGGTGGACTCCGTGAAGGCGGTGGCCATGCCGATGACGGCGACCACCCACATCCAGAACAGGGCGCCCGGCCCGCCGGCGACGACGGCCAGGGCCACTCCCGCGACATTGCCGATGCCGACGCGCGCGGCCAGCCCGACGGCGAAGGCCTGGAAGGAGGAGATGCCGCCGTGCGCGCCGGAGCGGGAGACGGTGATGCTGCGCATCATGGTGCCGAAGTGGCGCACCTGGATGCCGCGGGTGCGCGCGGTGAAGTACAGGCCGACGGCGATCAGCAGGGCTGAGAGCACATAGGTGTAGAAGCCGTCGTCGACGGCGCCCAGGACGGCCTCGACGTCGGCCGCGGACAGGGCCCGGGGCGCGGGGGCGAGGGCGGCGAGCTCGGCGACGGAGGCGGCGCTCATCGTTCTGCTCCTGTCGCGGCGGCCGGCTGGTTGGTCTGCGGGAGTCTTGTCACTACTGGGTTCATGAGGTTTCTCCTTGGTGGGGTCGCACCGCTGTGCGGAGGGTGCGGGGTGTGACGGGGCGGGCGGGGAGTGTCAGTCCCAGACGTCGCCGGGCACGTCGGCGGGCAGGTGCGGGTTGCCGCGGCCGCGGAAGACCGGTTCGGCGACGCCGCGGGCGCGCTGGGCCTCGTAGTCCCGCAGCGCGCCCGCGCCCCACCGGAACAGCCGCAGCAGGGCGACGAGGTTGGTCAGGGTCATCACGGCCATGGCGATGTCGACGGCGTTCCACACGACGTCGAGGGACAGGACCGCGCCGGCGGTGGCGGAGACGACCGAGACCACGCGCACGGTCCAGCTCGCCCAGCGCCTGCCACCGGTGAGGTAGTCCATGTTCACGTCGGTGTAGACGTAGGCGGCGATGATCGAGGAGTAGGCCAGGACGAAGACGAGGATCGCCATGGGCAGGACCGTCCAGCCGCCCAGCTCGTGGGAGATGGCCAGGGTGGTCAGCGTGGAGGGGTCGGCGCCCTCGGCGCCCCAGGTCTCGGGCCCGGCGATGAGGATGACGAAGGCGGTGGCGGTGCACACGATGACCGTGTCGACGAACACGCCCAGGGACTGGATGAATCCCTGCTGGACGGGGTGGGCGACGGTGGCGGTGGCCGCGGCGTTGGGGGCGGTGCCCTGACCGGCCTCGTTGGAGAACAGGCCGCGCTTGGTGCCGTTGATGACGGCGGCGAGGACGCCGCCGCCCAGGCCTCCCACCATTGGCTCGACGGCGAAGGCCGAGGAGAGGATCTGGCCGATGACGCGGATGAAGTCGCCCAGGTTCGCCAGGCAGATGATGAGGACCAGGACGATGTAGACCAGGGCCATAATCGGGGCCATCCACTCGGTGACGCGGGCCACGGCGCGGATGCCGCCGAAGACGACGACAGCGGTGAGCACGAAGACGAGGCCGGCGACCACCAGCTGGGCGGCGGTCAGGCCCCCGAACCCGGGCAGGGCGGACTCCTGCCCGCCGCCGAGGGCCGCCACCAGGGTCCCGGCCACGGCGTTGGACTGCACCGAGGTGATGACGAAGCCGCAGGTGACCAGGGTGATGGCGGCGAAGACGCCGGCCAGGGCCCTGCTCCTCATGCCCCGGGCCATGTAGAAGGCGGGGCCGCCGCGGAAGGAGCCGTCGTCGGCGCGGACCTTGAAGATCTGGGCGAGGGTCGCCTCGAAGAAGGCGGTGGCCATGCCCACCAGGGCGACCACCCACATCCAGAAGATGGCGCCGGGGCCGCCCATGAGCAGGGCGGCGGCGACGCCGAAGACGTTGCCGACGCCCACGCGGGCGGCCAGCGAGATGGCGAAGGCCTGGAAGGAGGAGATGCCGCCCCGGGCCCCGCCCCGCGAGCCGCCGACCTGCCGGACCATGCCGCCCAGGTGGCGCAGCTGGACGCCGCGGGTGGCGACGGTGAGGAACAGGCCGGTGGCGATGAGGACCCACATGGTGATGTGGACTGTGATCCAGTCGGCAATGGCCTGGAGGGAGGCGGCGAGGGAGTCCATAAGGGGACCTTTGCGCTGACGACGATGGGAACGCGCGGCATCGTCTCATACTTGACGCCCGTCGCCTCGCGGAGGGTCCCTTCGTGGAACGCCCCTGCTGTCGATCGCGCCCCGGCCCGCCCCTCCTCAGGGCAGGATGTCCTCGTAGTAGGTGCCGCGCAGGAAGCGGTTGAGCATCTTCTCCCCGGGCAGCCTGCCGTCGTTCATGGTCTTGGCGGCTGCCAGCAGGGCGCGGATGTCGTACTGGGCGGGCCAGATCGGCGGGACGTCGCGGTCCAGGTCGAGCAGCCCGTAGACGGCCATCATGGCCGTGCGCGCCGAGCCCTCCGTGGTGAAGACGCAGTCGTCGGGAGTCTCGACGAACTGGCCGAGCAGCCCGAGGTTGACGCAGCCGTCCGGGATGACCTCGGGGCGGTCGCCGGCACGGCGCGGCATGAAGAAGGACGTGATGTAGGGCATGGTGGCCAGGCGCACCTTGGTGCGCTCCTTGATCCGGCCGAACTGGTCGATGAGGCCGAAGTGGTAGCAGAGCTCCTTGAGGACCTCCTCGCCCGTGCACTCGATCATGGGCTTGCGCACGCAGTCGCCCAGGGCGTGCGGGTGCAGGCCGTAGGCCCAGGCCACGCCCCAGTCGGCCGGCTGGGCGCGGAACTGGGGCTGGCGGTTCATGGTCAGCGACAGGCACCAGCCGGAGTCCTCGGCGGTGATGATCCCTCCGGTCACCGTGCGCCCGGACAGGGGGTCGTTGCCGGTGAGGTCGCGGATCTTGCGCAGAAAGGGGTGGTCGGCGCCCATGAAGCTGAAGGAGGCGGACTCCCACACGGTCTTGCGCGGGTCGGAGCAGAACACGTCCGGGCGGCCGAAGACCGCGGACTTCCTGGCGAGATTGCGCCACAGGGTCCATGCCCCGCCGGGCCGGTCGGTGTGGAAGGGCGGGACGGTGTCCATGTCGCCGTAGCCGGTGGACTCGGTGCACGAGCCGATGGTGGCCAGGACCAGGTCCCTCTCGCCGACCTCGACCCGCTCCTCCTGGCCGTCGCCGCGGTGAAGGCGGATGGCGGTGACGGTCTTGCGGCCGGAGGTGATGGTCATCTCCAGGTCGTCCACACACGTGTCGTACTGGAAGACCACGCCCCGGTCCTTCAGCCAGCCGGTCAGCGGCACGATGAAGGACTCGAACTGGTTGTAGCGGGAGAAGCGCAGGCAGGACAGGTCGGAGAAGCCGGGGAAGTACTGGAGGAAGCGGTGCATGTACCGCTTCATCTCGGTCAGCGACTCGTACTGCTGGAAGGCGAACATCGTCTTGAACAGCGTGTAGAAGTTCGAGGCCAGGAAGTCGGCGTCGAACCAGTCCTCGATGGTCCTGCTGTAGGTCTCCTCCTCCTTGGCCATGAGGAGCTTGACGACGGCGCGCTGCCCCTTCTTGTTGATCCCCATCTTGTAGGTGTCCCGGCGGTGCCCGCGGTGGTGGATGACGCGGCAGGGGTCGATATTGGGGTCGTTCTCGTTGACGGTGCGGAACTCGTCGAGGACGGTGTAGGGGGCGGGCATCTCCAGGGCGGGGATCTCGCGCATAATGTCCCAGAAGCACTCGAAGTGCTGGCCCATCTCGCGTCCGCCGCGGGCGATGAAGCCCCGCTCGGTGTCGCCGGCGCCGTCGAAGGAGCCGCCGGGGACGGTGAGCTGTTCCAGGACAGTGATGTTCTCCCCGGGCATGCGCCCGTCGCGGACGAGGAAGGCGGCGGCGAGCAGGGCGCCGATGCCCGAGCCCACAAGGTAGGCCCTGCGCTCGGCGACATCCGCCGGCGGGGTCGGGTGGTTGTGGGTGTACAGGCCGAGGTTGTTGTGGACGAAGGGGTTGCCGTCGGGCGAGACGGGGCAGGTCCGCTGGTAGGCGCGCTCGGTTCTGGTCATGGTCTCCTCCTGGGAGCAGCCGGATGTGCCGGATGTGACTGTGTCCGTGAACGCCGGCGCGGCGAGAGTCGGGCCGGTGCGGGCACCGCCACTCTAGGACCGCGCAGCCGTCGGGTCCGGGAGGCGCCGGGCGCGCCGAGATCGGTCGAGTTCCGCACCGATCTCGACGAAGGGGGGCGAAGAGGGAGAGGGGAGAGGAGGGGGAGGAAAGGGAACGGGTGCCTGGCCCAGCACCCCGTAGTCGATGACGAGCCGGACGGGCCGGTCGCCGCCGTCGAGCCCCTATGCGGCAAGAGGTGGCGCAAGCGTACAGCGAGCCCGAGGCTACTGCGGCGTCGAGCCCCTATGCGGCAAGAGGTGGCTCGAGCGCCAGCAAGCATGTCACGCCCCGGTCCTCTCCCGGTCCGGGTGCCGGCCGGCCGCCGGGCGATCGCGCGCCCGTCGGCCGGTCGCAACGACCCGACCGTGAGACCATGCGGGCATGTCCTCCGCCGCAGCGCCCCGCCCGACGCCCGCGCTCAACGCGCTCCTGGACTCCCTGATCCCCGTCGACGACCCGGACCGGGTGCCCGAGCCCGACGAGGTCTACCTCGCTTTCTCCGAGTGGGCCGAGTCCACCGGCCGCCCCCTCTACCCCCACCAGGATGAGGCCCTGTCCGAGATCCTCCAGGAGCGCCACGTCATCGCCGCCACCCCCACCGGCTCGGGCAAGTCCATGATCGCGCTCGCGGCCCACACGGCGAGCCTGGCCCGCGGCGGCCGCTCCTACTACACCGCGCCGCTCAAGGCCCTGGTGAGCGAGAAGTTCTTCGAGCTGGTGCGCCTGTTCGGGGCGGACAACGTCGGCATGGTCACCGGCGACACCTCCATCAACGCCGCCGCCCCCATTATCTGCTGCACCGCGGAGATCCTGGCCAACCAGTCGCTGCGCGAGGGCGGGGCCCTGGACGTGGACAGCGTCGTCATGGACGAGTTCCACTACTACGCCGACCCGCAGCGCGGCTGGGCCTGGCAGGTGCCGCTCCTGGAGCTGCCCCAGGCGCAGATGGTGCTCATGTCCGCGACACTGGGGGACGTGTCCTTCCTCGCCGCCGACATGCGGGAGCGCACGGGCCGCGAGGTCGCCGTCGTCGATGACGCCGTGCGGCCCGTCCCTCTGGAGATGGACTACGTCGTCGAGCCCATCGGCGAGCTCCTCCAGCGCCTGGTGCAGCAGGGCAAGGCACCGGCCTACGTCGTCCACTTCTCCCAGAGGGAGGCGATCGAGCGGGCCACCTCGCTGCTGAGCGTGGACCTGGGCGCCAAGGCGCGCAAGGCCGAGCTGGCCGCGGCGCTCGGCAGCTTCCGCTTCGGCGGCGGCTTCGGGGCGACCCTGTCGCGGCTGCTGCGGCGCGGCATCGGCGTCCACCACGCCGGCATGCTGCCGCGCTACCGGCGGCTGGTCGAGAGGCTGGCGAGGCTCGGCCTGCTGTCGGTCATCTGCGGCACCGACACCCTCGGGGTGGGCATCAATGTGCCGATCCGCTCGGTGGTGCTGACCTCCCTGGTCAAGTTCGACGGAGCCAGGGAGCGCCACCTGACCGCCCGCGAGTTCCACCAGATCGCCGGCCGGGCCGGGAGGGCCGGCTTCGACACGCGCGGCTATGTGGAGGTCCAGGCCCCCGAGCACGTCATCGAGAACGCGCGGGCCCTGGCCAAGGCGGGCGACGACGAGCGCAAGCGCCGCAGGATCGTGCGCAAGAAGGCCCCCGAGGGGCGCATCAGCTGGACCGACAAGACCTTTGAGCGCCTGCGCGACGCCGCCCCGGAGACCCTGACCAGCCAGTTCCGAGTCACCACGACCATGGTTCTGAATCTCATGGAGCGCGACGGTGACCCGGTGGCCGCCATGGCCGAACTGCTCTCCCGCGTCCACGACAGCGAGACCGAGCGGCGCAGGCACGTGCGGCGCGCCATCAGGATCTACCAGTCGCTGCGCACGGCCGGCGTCGTCGAGCACGTCTCGTCCGCCCGGGCGGCCGCCGACGGGCGCCCCCGCCTGCGACTGGCGGTCGACCTGCCCGGCGACTTCGCCCTCAACCAGCCGCTGGCCCCCTTCGCCCTGGCGGCCATGGACCTGCTGAACGCGGACTCCCCCGAGCACACCCTCGACGTCGTCTCCGTGGTGGAGGCCACGCTCGATGACCCGCGCCCCCTGCTGTACGCCCAGCAGCGGGCCGCCCGCGGGGAGGCCGTCGCCGCCATGAAGGCCGAGGGGCTCGACTACGAGGAGCGCATGGCGGCCCTGGAGGAGATCACCTGGCCCCGGCCGCTGGCGGACCTGCTGGCCCCGGCCCTGGAGATGTACAAGCAGGCGAACCCCTGGATCGCCGAGCACGAGCTTCGCCCGAAGTCGGTGGTCCGCGACATGGTGGAGAACGCCATGACCTTCTCCGACCTCATCTCCCGCTACGAGCTGGGCCGCAGCGAGGGGGTCGTCCTGCGCTACCTCACCGACGCCTACCGGGCCCTGCGGCAGGTGGTGCCCGACGAGCACCGCACGCCCGAGGTCGATGAGCTCATCGACTGGCTCGGTGCCCTGGTGCGCGCGGTGGACTCCTCGCTGCTGGACGAGTGGGAGGCCCTGGGAGCGGCGCAGTCCGGTCGGACCGAGGAGGCCGCCGACCTGATGGAGGGCAACCGCCCGAAGACGGACGACTCGACGGGCTCAGGGGACTCAGTGGGCGTCGAGCGCGCCTTCGGGGCCGGCGCCGACGGCAGGGTGGCCCTGACCCGCAACCTCCACGCCTTCCGGGTGGCGGTGCGCCGCGAGATGTTCCGGCGGGTCGAGCTCATGGCGCGCGATGACGTTGAGGGCCTGGGGCGGCTCGACGCCCCCTCCGGCTGGGGCGAGGGGCGCTGGGACGGCGTACTCGCCCGGTACTGGGACGAGTACGACTGGATCGGCACCGACACCGCCGCCCGGGCGTCCTCCCTGGCGCCGCTGGACGAGGCCCCCGACGCCGTGGCCCTGGCCGCCGCGGGCGTCTCCGAACGGCTCATCGAGGCGCTCGAGGCCGCTGGCCGGAAGGTCTGGTTGGCGACCCAGGTCGTCGAGGACCCCGACGGCGACCACGACTGGCGTCTTGTGGCCCTGGTGGACCTGGCCGAGTGCGACCGGGAGGAGCGGGCCGTGGTGCACCTGCTGTCGGTCGGTCCGCAGGACTGAGCGCGGGTCCGCGGCGCATGGTGAGAGGATTGGCGCGATGAGCCCGGCACGTCCAGCGAGTCCAGTACGTTCAGCGGTCCTCTATGCGGTGCCGCGCCTCGACACGTGGGTGGTGTGCCCGGCCTGCTCGGGCCCCGCGCACGTGGTGAGGCGCGGGGTGTTCTGCACCCGCTGCACCTGGAGCGCCCACGGAGCCGGGTCGGGCTACTTCTGCGGGTGCTGCTGGAGGTGGGAGGGCGACCGCCCCCGTCCCGCACGGCCCGTCCAGGTCCGCACGACGTGGCGCTGCCCCGCCTGCGGCCGTCGCCAGGCGGTGGTACTGCACCTGTCCCTGGGCTCGCGTCCCGCACGGCGCTGCCCGTGCGGGAGGCCCATGGTCCTGACCGGGCGCACGAGCCTGGTGAGGGTCTCCGACGGCGTCGACGCCCTGTACGGCCTGCCCTTCTACCTCAGCGTCCCGTGCGCCGGGCACACGCTGTGGGTCGCCAACAGCGAGCACGCCGAGTACCTCCTCGGCTTTGTAGGGGCCCGCCTGCGGCCGGCGGGACGCGAGCTGGGCCACCGGCTGCCCGCCTGGATCCTCAGTCGCAAGCACCGCGACGCCGTCCTGCGCGCCCTGCGCGGGCTTCTGCGCACTGCCCGGTCCCTGGAGGGCTCTTGACGCCCCGGACGGCTCCTCCTCAGTCGCCGACGACGAGGTCGTGGAGCACCGCCGTGTCCACCGGCGTCGTGCGGCAGCAGCCGCCGATGAGCCGCACGCCGGCGTCGAGCCATGCGGGGGCCGACGCCGTGAACCGCGTGAACCGCTCCGGCCCGCGGACACAGTGCCAGGTCTTGGCGGCCGGGTCGTAGGCGTCCCCGGAGTTCGGGTAGGCGACCAGGGGCTTGCCGGTCGCCGAGCGCAGCACCGGCAGGGCCCGGTCCACGACCGCCGGGGCCACGCAGTTCAGGCCGACGGCGACGACGGCGTCCTCGGCGTCGGCCCACGCCACGGCGCGCGCCAGCGGGGTACCGTCGGCCAGGTGCTCGCCGTCGGGGCGGACCTGGAAGGACACCCAGCACTCCGCCTCGGGGGCGATGTGCCGGAGCCGCGCGACGAGCCAGCGGGCCTCGTCCAGGCGCGGCTGGGTCTCGATGGCGAAGAGATGCAGCCCCGCCTCGGCCAGGACCTGAAGGCGAGGGATGTGGACCGCCTCGAAGTCGCTGTCGCTGGTGGTGTAGGCGCCGGTGTACTCGGCCCCGTCCGCCAGGTAGGCGCCGTAGGGGCCGAGGCTGCCCGCCACCAGCACGGTCTCCCGCGGGTGGGCGCTCACGTGCAGGTCTCGGGCGTCGAGGGCCAGGCGCGCGGATGTCGCGATGGCTCCGCGGGCCTCCGCCTCGGTGAGCCCGGTGCGCATGAGGGCGGGGACGGTGGCCTGGTAGGAGTTGGTGCAGATGACCCGGGCGCCGGCGAAGAGATAGTCCGTGTGAACGGCGGTGACGGCCTCGGGCGCCTCGGTCAGGGCGACGGCGGACCACAGCTCCTGAGCCGTGCGGACCCCCCGGGCGCCGAGCTCGGTCCCCATGGCGCCGTCCAGGACCACGGGGCCGCCGGTCAGCAGCCCGGACAGGCCGACGTGATCGCGCGGGGGGCCGGTTTTAGTCGAATGAGTTCGCATGGCGACACGCTAACCGAA
The DNA here is from genome assembly GCF_000711965.1 of Actinomyces israelii DSM 43320. Lineage (GTDB taxonomy): Bacteria > Actinomycetota > Actinomycetes > Actinomycetales > Actinomycetaceae > Actinomyces > Actinomyces israelii. The sequence goes on along the minus strand of NZ_KL544003.1, from coordinate 91,591 downwards.
GCCCGCACCGGGCATCGATGGCCTCCCTCTCACGGCCGTCCCCTGAGGGACTCGCCCCGCCGGTCGGGGCCGCCCGCCCCTCCCCGGCGCGAGTAGGGTCGCCGTCATGAGCAGGAAGACCAGGAGCAGGCACGCGGGGGCGACTCCGGCGATCAGGGCGCTCGAGGAGGCCTGCGTGCCCTACGAGATGGTGACCTACGCTCACGACGAGCGCTCCGGGCTCGGCTTCGGGCTCGAGGCGGCCCGGGCGCTCGGCGAGGACCCCGCCGTCGTGCTCAAGACGCTGCTGGTGGGTGAGGGCCGCGACGTCGGCGTGTGCGTCATCCCCGCCGACCATCGCCTGGACCTCAAGGCGGCCGCGCACGCGCTGGGGATGAAGCGGGCGGCTCTCATCGAGCCGTCCGCCGCCGAGCGGATCACCGGCTACGTCGTCGGCGGCATCTCACCGCTCGGCCAGAGGAGGCGCCTGCCGACGGTCATCGACGACTCGGCCGAGGCGCTCGACCGCGTGCTGGTCTCCGGCGGAAAGCGGGGCATGAGCGTGGCGCTCGCCCCGGACCGCCTCGCGGCGGTCACGGGCGCCGCGTTCGCACCGTTGACCGCCTGACGGTCCGGGGCCCGTGCGGGCCCGTCTCGCCGGTCGGAGCCTCACAGGAGGCCGTCGCCCGGGACGACCTCCTTGCCGAAGGGGAAGCAGGTCACGGGGATCATCTTGACATTGGCGATCGCCAGCGGGATCCCGATAATGGTGACGGCCTGCGCGGCCGCCGTCGTCAGGTGGCCGATCGCCAGCCAGACGCCGGCGACCAGGAACCAGATCACGTTGCTCAGGCAGCTCACGGCACCCGCCCCGGGCTTGGTGACGACGGTGCGCCCGAAGGGCCACAGGGCGTAGCCGGCGATGCGGAAGGAGGCGACCCCCGCCGGGATCGTGATGATGAAGACGCAGGCGATGATGCCGAAGAAGACGTACCCCAGCCAGAGCCAGAAGCCGCCGAGGACCACCCAGATGAGGTTGAGCAGTGTGCGCATGGGGACTGTCTACACCACGGCACGCCCGACGTCCTCATCCTGCGGGGGGAGCCTCCCGGAGGCCCGCGCGAGATCAGCAGCGCCCACAGGGCCGTGCCGAGCGAGGACAGGCTCATGACGGGACGACGGGACTCCTTCCGGCCCATGACTCAGGGCCTCGATGAGAGCAGCCGGCCGCCAGCGCTGCCGCCGCATCAGCGGGCACGCCCTGCACCTTGTCCCCCACGGTGCGCTCAAAAGGCGCTAAGACGCCGACATCGGCAAGCGCGACGAGCAGCTCGGGGACTCGGTCCGGGGAGCGACGGCTGTGCACCTGGTTGATGGTGAGCACGTACGTGGCGCGATGGCGTCATCGCGCCCCCTCGCGACTCACCAGAAGACGCGCTGGGCGATGGCGTCGGCGAAGTTGTCCAGGGCGCCCGGCGTGGAGCCGAGGTAGAGGCCCGCGTCAATGAGCGAGACCTCCATGAGGTAGAAGCTCCCCTGACCGTCTGCGACGACGTCGACGCGGTTGAACAGGAGCTGGATGTCGCGCCCCGAGCGCTCCTTGATCAGGCCGTGAATGGCCTTGCGCACCCGCTCGCCCCACAGCCACTCCTGCTCGCTGGGCTCCCGGGCAGTGACGATCTCCTCGTGCACCTCGTCGACGGAGCGGAAGGACGGGTGGAGCATGGGCGCCTTCTCCACCGCGTGGGACAGGACGCCGTTGAAGTAGACCAGGGAGAACTCGCCCTTGCGGTCCACCTCCTCCAGGTAGCGCTGGACCATGACCGACCGGCCTCGTCCGATGTGGTGCATGGTGTCGTTGATCGCCTCGGCGCGCGACCGCGCGTTCGTCGCGGTGTAGCGGCCGGTCCCCCGCCCGCCGGAGGAGACGGCGGGCTTGACGACGAAGTCGCCGTGCGCCGGGAAGCGCGTGTGGACCTGATGCTTGGAGTAGCCGGCGCTCGGCTCGAGCCAGGTGGTCGGGATCATGGGGACCCCGAGCTCGGCCAGGCGGGACAGGTAGTGCTTGTCGGAGTTCCACTTCACGACGTCGGGGTGGTTGGCCAGGCACGGCACCGACCGGGACCAGGACAGGAACTTGGAGTAATTGCGCCTCTTGGCGTAGTCGCGCACCGAGCGCAGCACGACGACGCCGGCGTCGTCCCAGCTGACAGACGGGTCGTTCCACACGGCCACCCGCGGTTCGATGCCCCGCTCCCGCAGGGCGTCGGGCAGACCGCGGTCGTCGTCGTCGAGCATGGGATAGTCGGCGCAGGTCGCGAGCGTCACGATGGGGGTGGTCACGGGCCCCACGGTACCGCGGCGCATCCTGCCGGCGTGAATCAGCCGCGGCTCGGCCGGGCCCAGCCCCGCGGTCGTCTCCCCCAGCCCGAGCCATCGGTAGGTCCTCGACGCCGGAGGGGACCGTGATGCCGGTCGTCCCCCCAGCCCGCGCCATCGGTGCCACAATGCGCCCATGGCAGACACGACCGGACCCTCGGAATCTCCCGCAGCCCCCGCGTCCCCGGCCCCGCCATCGCCGCGCGGCTTCTACCCGCCCATCGAGCCGACGGCCTCGGGCCTGCTCGACGTCGGCGACGGCCAGCGGGTGTACTGGGAGACCTGCGGCAACCCTGAAGGAGTTCCGGCGGTCTTCGTCCACGGAGGGCCTGGCGCGGGCTGCTCGGCGGACTACCGCCGGGTCTTCGACCCCGAGCGCTACCGCATCATCCTGTTCGACCAGCGCGGGTGCGGGCGCTCCCTGCCCCACGCCTGGGAGCCGGACGCCGACCTGTCAACGAACACGACCTGGCACCTGGTGGCGGACATGGAGGCACTGCGGGAGCACCTGGGGGTCGAGCGCTGGCTCGTCTTCGGCGGGTCGTGGGGATCCACCCTGGGGCTCGCCTACGCCCAGGCCCACCCGGGGCGGGTGCTGGCCCTGGTGCTGCGCGGCGTGTTCACCCTGCGCAAGCGCGAGCTCGACTGGTACTACGAGGCGGGCGGCGCCGACATGGTCTGGCCCGACGAGTGGGAGCGCTACGTCGCCGCCGCCGGCCGGGACGTGGGGCCGGGCGGCTACATCGAGCGCTATCACGAGCTGCTGGCCGACCCCGACCCCGCCGTCCACGGCCCGGCGGCCGTCGCCTGGACGACCTGGGAGGCGGCGACCTCCACGCTCCTGCGCGACCAGGCCCATATCGACGAGGTTCAGGACCCGGCCTTCGCCCTCGCCTTCGCCCGCATCGAGAACCACTTCTTCATCCATCGCGGATGGCTTGAGGAGGACCGGCTCCTCCACGGCGCCCGCGTGCTGGCCGATCACGGCATCCCCGGGGTGATTGTCCAGGGCCGCTACGACATGTGCTGCCCCATCGGAACGGCCTGGGCCCTGCACCGCGCCTGGCCGGAGGCCGAGCTGCGCATCTCGCCGGCGTCGGGGCACTCCTACAGCGAGCCGGAGACCCTGTCCGCGCTCATCACCGCCACCGACCGCTTCGCGGTCGAGCTCGGACCCCGCGGACGCCACGACCGTCCCTGAGACTTCCCGCACAATGGGGCGATTCAGCGCTTTCGGGATTGGACAGCCCCGCCGTCGGGAAGTAAAGTGTTCCACCGTCGCCAGGCACATGCAGTCTGGTGCGCGCCTCCTTAGCTCAGTTGGTCAGAGCACCTGACTCTTAATCAGGGTGTCCAGGGTTCGAGTCCCTGAGGGGGTACCACTACCGGGCTCCTGCACGGGCGCGGCGGTGATCATCAGACAACAAGGCATTCCCCCTTAGCTCAGCTGGTCAGAGCACCTGACTCTTAATCAGGGTGTCCAGGGTTCGAGTCCCTGAGGGGGTACCACGCACGGGCCGGGCGGAGGTCGCAGGAGTGCACCTGCGGTCTCGCACCTGGTGGGCGGGCAGTTCGCGCGGCCCGGAGGCCGCTGGCCCTCTACGGCATCGTAGTTCGTCGACGGTCCGGAGGATGCCCTCATCGACCGCAGCTCGCGACATCGCTCATCCGTGCGTCGGTCGTGGGCGCCGCAGCGATTCTCTGCGGCCCCGACCACCGGGGGATCGCCGCCGCCCGACTCATGCGGCGGCGCCCCGCAGCCACAGCACCGCCGGGCCGCAGGATCCACCTGCACTCCGCCCGGCGTCGAGGAGCCCCCGCGGGGGCTATGAGGAGAAGGAGAACAGATGAGTACGCAGATGAGTACGCACAGCACCACGACCGCCCCGGCTCGCCGAGAGGCCGCCGAGCGCGAGCTCACGGCCGCGCGCGCCGAGCTGAGCTCGCTGAGCGCCGCCGTGTCGCCCTCGCGCTTCGAGCGCGCTCTCGAACGCGTCCAGGCCGCGCAGGAGGCGCTGGCGCCGGCGGCCTAGGACGAGTCGCAATCGGAAGTCCGGTCCCGGATTATGGCAATGAGCGGGACCGCCCGGCGCGCCGAGCGGTCCCGCTCTGTCCGCAAGTCCGTTCAGCGCCCGTCGCACCAGCAGAGGAGGACGCTGTGCCCCAGCTCGCCATCGGCGACGAGGCCCCCGACTTCGCCCTTCCCGACGCGGCCGGCGCCGAGGCCTCCCTGGCCGATCTCAGACGCAGCCGAGCACGGCGTCGTCGTCCGCTTCTGCCCCAGGGCCTCCGCGCCCGGCTGCACCAGGGAGGCCTGCGACTTCCGGGACTCCCTGAAGGCGCGGGCTGCGCGTGAGCACTGCGGACCTCGAGGCGGTAGGGTGAGTCGCACAAGCGCGAGTGGCGGAACTGGTAGACGCGCCAGATTTAGGTTCTGGTGCCTTCGGGCGTGAGGGTTCGAGTCCCTTCTTGCGCACAGGACCGACGACGGCTCACTTCTCGCAGGCGATCCCGTCGTGGTCGCGGTCCAGCTTATCCCGATAGCCGGGCTCGCCCCGGTACAGCGGTGCCGCGCCGGCGGCCTTCGCCTCCGTGCAGTTCGCGTAGTACGTGCGGGCCTGCTCCTCCGGCTCCGACTGGGGCTCCTGGGCAGGCTGCTCCTGGGCGGGCTGCTCCGCCGCAGCGGACGCCGCCGCCTCAGCCGCAGCGGACGCCGCCGCCGCGGACGCGGACGCGGATGCCGAGGCCGCCGCATCGGCGGAGTCGTGGTTGACCGTGAGCGTGATCACCTGGTCGGCCGGGACCTGCTCGCCCGCCGCCGGGTTCTGCGCGGTCACGGACCAGTTTCCCGGATCCCACACGGACTCCTCGCCATCGGTGTCCGTATAGCTCGGGCCCTTGGAGAGCCCCGCCTTCTTGAGGGCATCGGCCGCGTCGTCGCCCTTCATGCCGACGACGTCCGGGACCTCGACCGCGGCCGGGGTCGTGGCGGCGGCGCTGGCCGGGGCGGCCTCATGCGCGGCGGAGTCGTCGCACCCGGCAGCCGCCGGGGCGAGGACGATGACCAGGGCGATGAGCCAGCCGCCGGCGGACAGCAGCCTGCTCGGGCGACGCGAACCGATCTGGGAGACGATCATAATGACGGGATCCTCGGGGGTGGGAAGTGTGCAAGGACCCCTCCGGTATACCCCCGCGGCCCGCGGAAGCGGCCGGAGATCCGCATTCTTGACCATACTGTGACCCTCCGCGGCCAGCGGGACCGCCCCGGCTCCCGAAGCCGCCGGAAGGGGGCCGGATCGGGGCGCTCCGCGCGCCCGCGCAGCGGTAGCCTGACGCCGTGACAGACACCGAGTCCCCCGAGACGACCCGCAAGGACGGGCGCGCGGCCGACGAGCTGCGCCCCGTGACCATCACCCGCAACTGGCTGGACCACGGGGAGGGCTCGGCGCTCATCGAGTTCGGCCGCACCCGGGTGCTGTGCGTGGCCTCCTTCACCGAGGGAGTGCCGCGCTGGCGCAAGGGCGGCGGCGAGGGCTGGGTGACCGCCGAGTACGCCATGCTCCCCCGCGCCGGCTCCGAGCGCAGCAGCCGGGAGTCGGTGCGCGGCAGGGTGGGCGGGCGCACCCACGAGATCTCCCGCCTCATCGGGCGCTCCCTGCGCGGCATTATCGACGTCGCCGCGCTGGGCGAGAACACCATCGCCCTGGACTGCGACGTCCTCCAGGCCGATGGCGGCACCCGCACCGCCGCCATCACCGGCGCCTACGTGGCGCTGGCCGACGCCGTCGCCTGGGGCGCCGACAAGGGGCACATCAGGCCGCGGGCGGTCAGGCCGGTTCTGTCGGACTCCCTGTCGGCCGTCAGTGTCGGCATTGTCGATGGCGTCCCCTGCCTGGACCTGCCCTATGAGGAGGACGTGCGCGCCCACACCGACATGAATGTCGTCCAGACCGGAGACGGGCACTTCGTCGAGGTGCAGGGCACGGCCGAGCACGTCCCCTTCAACCGCGACGAGCTGTGCGCCCTTCTGGACCTGGCCGCCAAGGGCAATGCCGAGCTGACGGCGCTGCAGGCCCGGGCGCTGGCCGGTCCGGGGCGGCAGCCGTTCACGGTCTCGACCAGCGACGACGCCGGTCAGGAGACCCCGTGAGCGTGTCGGCGTCGGCCGTGACCGCGCCCGACGGGGCCGTGCTGGTCCTGGCCACCCACAACCCCGGCAAGCTCTCCGAGCTGCGGGCGGTCCTCGCGCCGCTCGTGCCCGGGCTGGACCCGCGCTCGATCGTCTCGGCCGGCTCCCTGGGCGCGCCCGAGCCCGTGGAGAACGGGCTCAGCTTCGCGGCCAACGCGGAGATCAAGGCCCGCGCCCTGGTGCGGGTCACCGGCCTGCCCGCCGTCGCCGACGACTCGGGCCTGTGCGTGGACGTGCTCGGCGGCGCACCCGGCATCTTCTCCGCCCGCTGGTGCGGCCGCCACGGTGACGACGCGGCGAACCTGCGCCTCCTGCTGGACCAGATCGCCGACGTGACGGACCCCCACCGCACCGCCCGCTTCACCTGCGCGGCGGTACTGGCCGCCCCCGGCCCGGATAACCGGCCGACGGTCACGAGGATCGAGCGCTCGATGGAGGGCCGCCTCCTGGGCGAGCCCCGGGGCGAGGGCGGCTTCGGCTACGACCCGGTCTTCGTGCCCGTCCAGGAGGACGCGCCGGGCGGCGCGGGGCGGACGACGGCGCAGATGAACCCGGCGGAGAAGAACGCGATCTCCCACCGCGGCCGGGCTCTGCGCGCCCTGGCGCCGGTGCTCGCCGCCCTGCTCGTGCCGTCGTCGCCGAATGCGGGCAGCATCGCGCGATGAGCGGCGGCCCGGCGCGGGCGGAGGGAGCAGGCGGGCACTGACGCTCGTCCTCGGCGTCATGCTGCGGTCCCGCCTGACCCGTCCCGGCCTCCGCCAGGATCCGTGGGCTGATCCGCTCGCGCAGCCCCGCAGCCACTGGGTCAGGGTGCTGGCCGCCGGGGCCCTGCCTCTGGTCGTCATCGCAGCTCGTGACGCCCTTCCCGCCTCGTGGCTGCCCGCGGCCGCAGCCGTGATCGCGCCCGCGGCGGGCGCCCTGTGCGCCTGGACGCTTCTCGGCGCGGCTCGTCCCCGTGCTTGACCCCGTCATCCACCCGCTGGGCAGGCTGCGGGTCTGCGCCGCGCTGCGATCCGTCGGGGCGGTGCAGGGCCGGGCCCAGATGCGCTTCGCCGAGCTCCGCGAGGCCGTCGGGACGCCCGACTCGGCCCTGTCCAAGCAGCTGACCGCGCTCGAGAGGGAGGGGTACGTCCGCCGCCGATGCAGCTACGGGCCCGCCCGGCCCGCCCCGGGCCTCCTGGGCATCGAGCCGGCGCTGCACCGCCTTGGGCACGAGCGAGTCGTGGGCCTTGGCGAAGCCGTACAGGCAGCGCCACCCGCCCTGGAACACGACCAGGAAGGCCAGCGTCATGAAGGAGAAGGAGACGATCTCCCCACCGGTCAGGCCGCGCGTCGCCGCGCACGCGCCCCAGGTGACGCCGACGATAATCGCCCCCTCGGGCCACAGGACCTCCAGGTGGTCGCGTCCGCGCCGCGCGCCCCATGCGACCGCCCACGCCAGGGCGGTGGCGCCCGCGGTGCGCGCCGCCAGCGCCGGGGCCTGAGAGGCGTCGTGCAGCGAGGCGGCGGCGAAGAGGGCCACGAGCAGCGCCGCGGCCAGGTCTGCCGGCACGACGAGCCACCACCGGGTGCGGCGCCCCCGGGTCCAGGGGCGATCCGGCCCGTCAGGGACCGACGGGCTGTAGGTCAGCCCCGGTCGACGGTCCCCGCGCTGCGCAGCCACCGGCTCAGCCTACCGCCGCTCCGGGCCGCGCAGGCCGGCAGGGCGCGGACGGCCGGTGCCGGTCTCGCTCAGATCTCCCAGCTCGCGCCCGCGGTGGCGGCCTCGAGGGGGCCGGAGTAGGCCTCGGCGGCCTCCTTGAGGGTGTCGGCGGGGTCGGTCCACGGCTGGATGTGGGTCAGCACGAGGCGGCCCGCGGGTATCCGACCGCCCTTGCCGCTCGTGCCCGCGGCGAGCTCGCCGGCGCGTCTGCCGGTCAGGTGCATCCCGCGGTAGGTGTCGCGCCCCTCCAGGAAGGCGGCCTCGGACAGCAGCAGGTCGACGCCGTCGGCCATGGCCTCCACGCCGTCGCACAGGTCCGTGTCGCCGGTGAAGGCGAGGCTGACGCGCCTCTGGCCGTCCCTCCCGGGCCCCTCCACGCGGTAGCCGTAGGCCTCGACCGGGTGGAGCGCCTCGTAGGGCGTGATCGTCATCGGCCCGACCTGCACCGTCTCGCCGACGACGGCGGTGCGGAAGGTGAACTCGGAGGCGTAGGTCTCCTCCGGCGGTGTGCCGTCCACGCCGTTGAGGCGGCTCGGCAGCTCGCCGGGCCCCAGCGCGAGCACGGGCCCCAGCGCCCCGGTCGGGTTCCACCGGCGGAAGACGTGCATCCCCACGAGGTCGACAATGTGGTCCGCGTGACAGTGGGAGATCGCGATCGCATCCAGGTCGGCCGGGTCGAGATAGTGCAGCATCTGCCCCATCGCGCCCGGCCCCAGGTCCAGCACCACCGACCACGTCCGCACCTCGCCGCCGGGGTCCGCGCCATCGGCCTGCACCAGGTAGGAGGAGGCGGCGGAGTCGGGACCGGACATGCTTCCGGTGCAGCCGATGATCGTGAGCTTCATACGGGATCCTTGACTCAGTCCTGTGGGGTCAGATCTGTGGGGGCAGGGGGACGTGGGCGACGGCGCCGGGGACGGCGTCGCCGGGCGGGGGCGCCGTCCCCGCCCCTGACGCCGGGCCGGCCCGCAGGACGCGCCTGACCTCGGGGCCCAGGAAGCGCCGGGCCAGCACCACGAAGGACTCGGGGTCCCCGGTGGAGCGGAACTCGTGCTGCGGCGCGGCGGCGCCGGGATCGCGCAGCAGGTCGCGCCGGGCGAGCTCGCGGTAGACGTCCTTGGCGGTCTCCAGGCTCGAGGTGACCAGAGTGACATCCTCCCCCATGACGTAGGAGATCGGGCCGATGAGCAGCGGGTAGTGGGTGCAGCCCAGGATGAGGGTGTCCACGCCGGCGGCCTTGACCGGGGCGAGGTAGTCCTCGGCGGTGGTGAGCGCCTCGGGGCCGGTGGTCACGCCGCGCTCGGCCAGGTCGACGAAGCGCGGGCACGCCTCGGAGAACAGCTCGACGCCGGGCACGGCCCCCAGGGCGTCGTCGTAGGCGTGCGAGTCGACGGTTCCCTGGGTGGCGATTAGGCCGATACGGCCGTTGCGGGTGACGCGGGCGGCCGCCCGGGCGGCGGGGTGGATGACCTCGATCACGGGGACGCCCCGGCCCTGGGTGTAGCGGCGCCGGGCGTCGTGCAGAACCGCCGCCGAGGCGGTGTTGCAGGCGATGACGAGCATCTTGACGCCGGCCTCGACGAGCTCGTCCATGACTCCGAGCGCCAGGGAGCGGACCTCGTCGATGGACTTGGGGCCGTACGGGGTGTGAGCGGTGTCCCCGATGTAGAGGATCTGCTCGCCGGGCAGCTGGTTGAGTACGGCCCTCGCAACGGTCAGGCCTCCGACCCCGGAGTCGAACATCCCAATCGGCGCGTCGTTCACGCATCCGAGACTAGGCGGCGGCTCAGCCGTAAAGCAGCACGGTCACCAGTGATTCCTGCCACCAGGTGAGCATGTCGTAGGACAGGGCGAGTCCGCGGCGCCAGCGGGCGTCGTCGTCCTCGTCCCGGGGGGCCTCCTGCCGGGCGATGGCGTGGGTCGCCTCGGCGGCCTGCGGCCCGTCGATGTCAAGCCGCTGCGCGAGCACAAGGCGCACGTCGTTGAGCGCGCCGAGCCACTCCTGCTCGTGCCCGCGGACGACGCGGACGGCGCCGTCGGCGCCCGTGGGCTCCAGCAGCTCGACGATGGCGGCCTTGAGGCGCTCGTGCTTGAGGCCGCGCAGGCGCGCACGGGTCAGGTCCGCCACCTCGAGCGCGACCTCGGGGTCCTCGGAGGCGTCGGGCAGGAGCACATCGATCACGGGTGCGAGCGCTGGCGGGGCCGACGTCGGCGGTAGCGGGGCCGGGGGCTCCTGCGGGTCCGGGTCGAAGTCCAGCGCCGCGAGGACGTCACCGTCATGAGTGCTCTCCCCCTGTCGCAGCTCGGGCTGCGGGGGCGTCGTCCCGCCGTCCTGACGGCCGCCGGGGTCATCGGCCGCCAGCAGCACGGCGACCTGCTCGAGCAGGCCCGCGAGGTACTCCCGCTCCCAGGCCTCCAGGCGGCTCTCCCAGCCGCCGACCGCCTTGGCGAAGCCGCGCATCAGGCCCCGCCCCGGTCCGCGGCGTCGTCCCCCACCGGCTCGAGAGTGGCGCGCAGGCCGTAGGAGTGCATGGCGGTGACGTCGACCTCCATGCGCTCGCGCGCCCCGGTGGACACCGTGGCGCGCCCGCGGGTGTGGACCTCCAGCATGCGACGGCGCGCCAGCTGCAGCGGGAAGCCGAAGTAGGTGCGGAAGACCCAGGTGACGTAGTCCATGGTGTTGATCGGGTCGTCGTGGACGACCGTGCGCCACTGGGACTGGGCGGCGCTGCGTGCACGCTCCTGGACGTCGGGCTCGACGACGTGCAGTGCGTTGGACATGACCACCAGCGTAGCGGCCGGGAGAAGACTGGGGCAGACACGCTGCACCGCAATCCGAGTTTCGGGATAGGTTAAGAGTCATGACACCCACGCAGCGCATCGCAGACCCGACCGCTCCCACCACGTCCCTGCTCACCGACATGTACGAGCTCACCATGCTCCAGGGGGCGCTTCGCTCGGGGACCGCCGAGCGGGCCAGTGTCTTCGAGCTGTTCGGTCGGCGGCTGCCCGCCTCCCGGCGCTTCGGCGTCGTGGCCGGCACGGGCCGCCTCCTGGACGCCGTGGAGGCCTTCGCCTTCACCGGCAGGCAGATCGACTTCCTGCACCGCACGCAGGTGGTCGACGACGCCACCCTGGACTACCTGCGCGAGTACCACTTCTCCGGCACCATCCGCGGCTACGCCGAGGGCGAGTGCTACTTCGAGGGCTCACCGCTGCTCACCGTCGAGGGCACCTTCGCCGAGGCCTGCATCCTGGAGACCCTGGCCCTGTCGATCTACAACTACGACTGCGCCGTCGCCTCGGCGGCCTCCCGCATGACGATCGCCGCGCACGGCCGGCCCTGCGTGGACTTCGGGGCCAGGCGGGCCCACGAGCAGGCGGCGGTGGCGGCGGCCCGCGCCTCCGTCGTCGGCGGCTTCGTGGGCACCAGCGACCTGGAGGCCGGCATGCGCTACGGGATCCCCACGGTCGGCACCGCCGCGCACTCCTTCACCCTGCTGCACGACTCGGAGGAGGAGGCCTTCGCGGCCCAGGTGGTCAGCCTCGGGCCGGGCACCACGATCCTGGTCGACACCTACGACATCGCCCGCGGCGTGGAGCGGGCCGTCAGGGCGGCCCGCGACGGCGGCGGCGAGCTCGGCGCGGTGCGCCTCGACTCCGGCGACCTGGTCGCCGAGGCGTTCAAGGTACGCGCCCAGCTCGACGCCCTGGGGGCGACGACGACGAGGATCACAGTGACCAACGACCTGGACGAGTACGCGATCGCGGGCCTGGGGGCCGCGCCGGTGGACTCCTACGGCGTGGGCACCAAGCTGGTCACCGGCTCCGGCCGACCGACCGCCGCCCTGATCTACAAGCTCGTCGAGCGGGCGGGCGCCGACGGCGAGATGCACGAGGTCGCCAAGTTCTCCGAGGGCGGCAAGGCGACCGTCGGCGGGCGCAAGTGGGCCGGCCGCGTGATGGACGGCACCGGCTCCGCCACCGAGGAGCTCGTCGTGTCGGCCCAGGACCAGGACGAGGCGCTGGCGGCCCTGGCCGAGGCCGGGGCCCGCCCGCTGCAGGTCCAGCTGGTGCACGACGGCGTCGTCGTCGAGGAGCACCGCGGCCCACACGCACTGGCCGCCGCCGCCGAGCGGCACCGGGCCTCGCGCGCCGAGCTGCCCTACGACGCCTGGCGCCTGAGCGAGGGAGAGCCGGCGGTGCCCACGCGCCACGTGGACCTCGACGGCCGCCGGCCCCTGAGGGGCTGAGCGCGCAGCGCACCGAGGGCGGCCCGCGCGGAGCCGGTGAGCCGAAGACCGAGCCCTCTCAGCCCTCTCAGCCCTCTCACCGCTTGCCGACGAACCAGCGGCGCAGGGTCTCCACGCGCCTGACGATCTCCTCGGTGGAGGCCTGGGCCACCTCAGGACCGCCGCACACGCGCCGCAGGTCGTTGTGGATGACGCCGTGGGGCTGGCCGGAGCGACGCGCCCATGCGGCAACGAGTCGGCTCAGCTCCTTGCGGGCGGCGGCCCGGCGCCGGGCGTCGTCGACGCCGGAGTCGGCCCGGCGCTTGGCGGCCGCGGCCGCCTGCTTCTTCTGGGCCTCGATCTGCTTGTCCTGTCGCTGACGCAGCAGGGCCGTCACCTGCTCGGGCTCGAGCAGGCCGGGCAGACCCAGGTACTCCTGCTCCTCGACGCTGCCGACCACAGCACCGGTGCCGAACTCCCCGCCGTCGAACAGGACCCGGTCGAACTCGGCGGTGGAGTCCATGGCCTCGAAGGAGCCCAGCAGGTCGTCCGAGGCCTTCTCCGCCTTGTTGGCCTCGGCCAGGAGACGCTCCTCGGGGGCGAAGAGCGCGTCCTCGTCGGCGCGCCCGGCCCCGCCCAGGACGTGGTCGCGGGCGACCTCGATCTCACCCGCCAACCCCAGCAGGGGCGTGACGGAGGGCAGGAACACCGAGGCGGTCTCGCCGCGGGCGCGCGAACGGACGAAGCGCCCGACGGCTTGGGCGAAGAACAACGGGGTCGAGGCGGAGGTCGCGTACACCCCCACCGCCAGGCGCGGCACGTCCACGCCCTCGGAGACCATGCGCACCGCCACCATCCAGCGGTCCTGGCTCGCGGCGAAGGTCTCGATGCGGCTGGAGGCGCCGGCGTCGTCGGACAGGACCACGGTGGGGGCCTGTCCGGTGATGGCGCGGAGCCGCCCCGCATAGGCGCGGGCCGAGCCCTGGTCCGAGGCGATGACGAGCCCGCCGGCGTCGGGCACCTGGCGGCGCACCTCGCTCAGCCGCTGGTCGGCGGCCGCCAGGACCGCGGGGATCCACTCCCCTGCGGGGTCCAGGGCCGTGCGCCAGGCCTGGGCCTCCAGGTCCTTGGTCAGCGGCTCCCCCAGCCGTGCGGCCACCTCGTCGCCGGCCCTGGTGCGCCAGCGCATCTGGCCGGAGTAGGTCATGAACATGACCGGGCGCACGACCCCGTCGCGCAGGGCGTCGGCGTAGTCGTAGGAGTAGTCGGCCCGGGACCGCCTGGCGCCGCCGGTCTCCTCGACGTAGCGCACGAACGGGATGGCCGACTCGTCGGAGCGGAAGGGCGTGCCGGTCAGGGCCAGACGGCGGCGCGCCGGCGTGAAGGCCTCGCGGATGGCGTCGCCCCAGCTCCGCGCGTCCCCGCCGTGGTGGATCTCGTCGAGAACCACCAGGGTGCGGATCGAGTCGGTGCGACTGCGGTGAAGGCTGACGTTGGCGGCGACCTGGGCGTAGGTCAGGGCCGCGCCGTCGAAGCGCGAGCCCAGCGCCCCCTGGGAGTTCGTGTACGAGGGGTCCAGGCGGATTCCCACGCGGGCGGCGGCCTCGGCCCACTGGTACTTCAGGTGCTCGGTGGGGCACACGACGGTGACCCGGTGAACGTCGCCGGCGGCGAGCAGCTCGGTGGCGATGCGCAGGGCGAAGGTGGTCTTGCCCGCCCCGGGCGTGGCCACGGCCAGGAAGTCCTCGGGCAGGTCGGCCAGGTACTTCTTCAGCGCGGCCTCCTGCCAGGCCCGCAGCGGCCGCGAGGTGCCCCAGGCGGCGCGCTGCGGGTAGGCGGGCGGAAGGTTCTCGGCGGCGAAGATGGACGGCTGGGTCGGGCGGTGCCGCGCCCGGGGACCCCGTGCGGGAGTCACCGACCGCCTCTGGAGAAGGGGAAGCGCGGGAAGCGGGGGCCGTCGCCATTGCCGCCGCCGGGCCTCATCTGCTCGTAGATCTGCTTGCAGGTCGGGCACACCGGGTACTTCGAGGGGTCCCGCCCGGGAGTCCACACCTTGCCGCACAGGGCGACGACCGGGCGCCCGGTGGCGGAGGCCGCGGCGATCTTGTCCTTGCGCACGTAGTGGGCGAAGCGGTCGGCGTCGCCGTCGTCGGTGGACTGGAGCTCCTCGCGCTCGAGGACTGCCGTCCCGGCCGACTGGCTCGGCCGCTCCTCCGGGTCGCTGGGGACTCCGCCCGTGGATGCAGAGATCTCGCTCATGGGGTCAGTCTAAGTCGGGCGCCCGCGGCCCACGACGGTCCCACGGCATCCGATGACAGCGGATGCCGTTGTGAACCGCGCCACGGTCGGACGGGCGCAGAGGGCTTCAGGCACTCAGTGCTGCTTCTTGAGCAGGCTCGCGGCAGCGTGGTCGACGAGCACGAGGGCGTCGGCATGGTTCTGCATGACGGAGGCGGGCCACTGGGCGTCGATGTCTCCCTCGACGAGGTGAGCAATGGCCTCGGCCTTGTTCTCGCCGGTGGCGATGAGCACGAGTCTGCGCGCCCTCATGATCGTGCCCAGCCCCTGGGTGATGCAGCGGGTGGGGACGGCGTCGATGTCGCCGTCGAAGAAACGGGCGTTGTCACGGCGGGTCTGCTCGGTGAGCTCGTCGATGTGCGTGGTGGAGTCCAGCGGGCCGCCCGGCTCGTTGAAGCCGATGTGACCGTCGGCGCCGATGCCCAGGATCTGCAGGTCGCAGTAGCCGGCGGCCGCCATGGCGGCCTCGTAGGCGTCGCAGGCGGCCTGGAGGTCCTCGCTCAGGGCGTCGGGACCGTGCAGGGCGCCGGGGCGCATGTCCACGCGGGAGCGCAGGTTGCGCTCCATGAAGGTGGCGTAGCGCTCGGGGTGGCCCTCGGGCAGGCCGACGTACTCGTCGAGCATGAAGCCGGTGACCTCCTTGAAGGAGATGCGCCCGGCCTCGCAGCGGCGGGCGAGCTCGTCGTAGAGGGGCAGCGGGCTCGATCCCGTGGCGGTTCCCAGGACAGCGGCGGGCTTGGAGGTCAGAAGGTCCTCGATCGCGTCGGCGGCGCGCTCAGCGATGGCCTCGGCGGTGTCCAGGATGACGAGCTTCATAGGTTGTTCCTCTTCGGCGGTGCGGGACGATCTCGGCCCGAGCGGGCCCTCGGCGCCGGGCGGCACGAGGGCGCGCTCCGGCCCCAGAACCTTAAGACAGCGGCTAACGCCTTGTCACCCTTCGCCGAGATCGGTCGTACTCCGGCTCGGAATCGGCTCACCTCCGCGCCGAGATCGGTGAAGGGGCGCCGCGGGCCCGGCCCGCGCCCCATCGGAACCACTCACCTAACGGGTCTCGGCGTGCCCGGACCAGGTGCGCACGACGGCGAGGACCCGGACCCAGTGCCGGTCCAGCACCCGCCCGCCGACGACGATGCCGGCCCGGGCGAGCCCCGCGCCCCAGAGCGCTCCACCTGCCAGGAGCGCCCAGCCCCACTGCCAGGCACCGGTGGCCATCAGGGCGCCGAGCCCGACGGCGACCGGCAGCGCGAGCCCGGCGATCACCGCCAGGCCGGCCATCTGCACCAAGGAGGCGACCAGGATCATTCCCGAGGACCGCGACCTCAGTGGGCTCTCCCCCGGCGCGTTGACCTCATAGGGCAGGACCGCGCTCATCACGCTCGACCAGGCCGCGGCGGCGCCGTACAGGCCGAGCTGGGCCCCGACGACGGCGGGAACGATCTCCCAGCGCCCTGTCCACACGCCGAGGGCGAGGGTGACGACCGCCAGGACGGGCAGCTGCCACAGGGCGGCTGCGACCACGCGCCCCAGGCGGTCGTCGAGACCGCGCACCCCGGCGCTCAGATGCATCCACTGGGCGGTGGAGTCGTAGCCCAGGTCGTCGTGCAGCACCCAGCCGGACATCAGAGCGATCGCGACCGGCACCCCGAGCAGCGCCGCCGGGGCCCGGCCGAGCGCCGCGCCGGCCGGAGCCGTCTCGAAGGCCACGTTCTCCTCGACCCCCTGCCGGAAGCCCAGCACCGTCACGACGCCCACGACGAGCATGACGAGCACGGTGGAGACCCCGAGCACCAGATAGCGCGGGTCGGTCCGCCAGTAGCGCAGGCACCGCGCCGCGATCGCGGCGGCCGGCGAGGGGATGACCCGTGACAGCCGGCGGTGCCACGGCAGGAGCGCAGCCGTCGCAGCGTCCGCAGCGTCCGCGTCGGCGGCGGCAGCCCGCGTCCGTCCGAGCGCGGCCGCCCGCTCCGGGCGTGAGCGCCGCCCGGCCGCCCGGCCGCCGGACATGACGCGCCGCACGATCCTGTTCCACAGCGGCGCCAGCGCGACCGGGAGCGCCAGCGCCCCGACCGCCAGGGCCAGCGCCGCCCCGGCCCGTCCCTGCGCCAGGTAGCCGGGGGCCGCGAAGGCCCACCCGAAGGGGCTCAGCGACAGCACCCTGCCGAGTCTCATGAGCGTCATGAGCGCGGAGCCGCCGAGCCCCGCCGAGCGCGCCGCGACCAGGTTGAGCAGGCTCGGCAGGAGGGCGACCCCGATGAGGGCCAGTCCCCCGATGACGCCGACGAGGTCCCGCCCCCGGCGCGTGGTCGAGGCGCCGAGACCGATCACGACGACGCGCGAGACGAGAACACAGGTCGCCAGGGCGACCGGGGCCAGGAGCAGGGCGAGACCGGCGGCGCCCCAGTGGCCGCCCGCAGCCCACGCCAGGGCGGGCAGGGCGAGGCAGACGCCGGTGGCGAGGCCGGGGACCCCCGCCGCCCCGGCCACTGCGAGCCCCGCCGACAGGGACCGCGAGGGCGCGATCCACGGCGCGAGCGCCCGAGGGTCGAGCGTGGAATCCACGCCCGTGAGCAGCAGCGGCACCAGGACCCAGCCCAGGGTGGTCAGCGCCCCCAGGGCGCCGATGAGGGTGGCGGTGAGCGGCACCGGGGCTCGCAGACCGAGTGCCACGGCGCCGGCGGCCACCGAGATAATGGTGCCGAGCGCCCAGGCGGCGCCGAGCAGGGAGGCCAGCAGGATCCACACGCTGCGGCTCAGGGCGTTGAGGGTGAGCCTCCACCTCAGGCGGACGAGGGTCGCAACCACGACAGGTCCTCCCTTGCTTCCGGGGCCCCGACCAGCTCGGTGAAGCGGTCCTCCAGGTCCCCGCCCGCGGCCACCTGCGCGGTGGTGCCCGCCGCCACGACCCGGCCAGCGGCGATAATGGCCACGTGGGTGCAGAAGCGCTGCACGGTCGCCATGACGTGGCTGGAGATGATGACGGTGCCGCCGTCGGCGGCGAAGGCGGCCAGGATCGACTGGATCGTCTGGGCGGACACCGGGTCCACGGCCTCGAAGGGCTCGTCCAGGACGAGGATGGCGGGCGCGTGGACGAGGGCGCAGGCGAGGTTGATCTTCTTGCGCATGCCGGCGGAGTAGTCGGTCACGAGCGTACGGCCCGCGCTCCTGAGGTCCAGGACATCGAGGAGCTGGCTCGCGCGGGCGACCACGACGTCGCGCTCCAGGCCGCGCAGCAGCCCGGCGTAGGTGACCAGCTCCAGCCCGGTCAGGCGGTCGAAGGTGCGCAGGCCGTCGGGCAGGACGCCGAGCCGCGCCTTGGCGTCGGCCGGCCGACCCCACACGTCGATGCCGTGGACGACGGCGCGGCCGGCGTCGGGCGGCAGCAGTCCCGTGGCCATGGACAGGGTCGTGGTCTTGCCAGCCCCGTTGGGGCCGACCACGCCGTAGATGGAGCTGGCCGGGACGGCCAGGGAGAGCATGTTGACGGCGACCTTCTGCCCGAAGGCCTTGCACAGTCCGTCCAGAGCCAGCGCCGGAGCTGTGGCGCCTCCGGCCCGGGGAGAAGGTGAGGAGTCCATGCGACCGAGGCTATGCGGGTCGGCCCGCGCGACCATCCTCCCCGGGAACGAGCCACACGCGGGGCCGGGCCCCCGCCCGGCCGAGGCGCCGAACGACGGGCATGACGAAGGCGCGGCACCCCCAGAGGCGACGCGCCTTGACGTCTGCGGTCCGGCCGCACTCAGCGGCACCGGGTCCTCACGCTGAGGTCACTTGGCAACGGCCTTCTTCAAGGCCGAGCCGACCGTCAGCTTGACACCGTAGCCGGCGGGAATCTGGATCTCCTCACCGGTGCGGGGGTTACGGCCGGTACGAGCAGCACGCTCGACACGCTCAACACCCATCAGGCCGGTGATCTTGACGGCCTCACCCTTGGCGATGTTCTCCACGAGAACCTTCTGGAAAGCAGCAAGGAAAGCATCAGCCTGGACCTTGGTGAGTTCGGCCTCCTCGGCGATGGCGGCGATGAGCTCGGTACGGTTGACGGACATATATCTGCCTCTCGGTCGTTGGTGGGCACCGGGATGCGGTGCCGCTGACGGCAACGCTATGCATAAATGGGTCGTTTTGTCAGATATGACGGTGCTTTCTCGGCGTGGCGCGCCACTTTGTGATCTTTCGCCACCTCGTTGGTCACACGAGTCACAGTCACCACGGCGCCCGGGAACAGGGCACCGGGCCGTCGGCAGGCGCTCAGCGGGAGCCGGCACTGACGGCCCGGACGAACCAGCACGTGATGGTCGTGGGATGGGTGATGGCGGTGCCGACGACGACGGCGAAGGCCCCGTGGTCCACGGCCAGGGCCGCCTGGGCCGGGGTGTGCACGCGGCCCTCGACGACGAGCGGGACCTCGGCGATGGCCGCCACCTGGTCGATGAGCTCGATGTCGGGGCCCTCGGTCCTGGGGCGCTCCCCGGTGTAGCCGGCGAGCGTGGTTCCGAGCACGTCGGCGCCGGCATCCTGCGCCGTGCGGGCGTCGTCCAGGGATCCGCAGTCGGCCATGACCAGGACGCCGGGGAACGCCTCCTTGAGACCGGCCACCGTCCGCGCGAAGGTGAGGCCGTCCGGCCGGGGGCGGCGCGTGGCGTCGATGGCGACAATGGGCGAGCCGGTGGCGGCCACGGCGATGGCGTGAGTGAGGGTCGGGGTGATGAAGACGCCGTCATGGCCGTCCTTCCACAGGCCGATCACGGGGACCTCAACGTGCTGGTTGATCAGGGCGAGATCGGCCAGCCCCTGGGCGCGGATGCCGACGGCGCCCCCGGCGACGCAGGCCTGAGCGACCTGGTCCATGGTGCGCGGGTCGCGCATGGGCTCTCCCGGGTAGGCTTGGGCGGAGGCGATAAGGCCGCCGCGCAGCTTTTCGAGCACGGGGTCGAGTGCGGTCATGGGTGCTTCCTCCAATGGTCGGGTGGGTGGACCGGCGCCCGGGCCGCCACGGCCTCAGGCGCCCGCGGCGAGATGCGCCGCCAGGCGCAGTCGGGCCTGGTGGGCGGCGCCCACGATCGGGGCGGCGGCGCCCAGGGCGGCGGGGACGATCTCGAGGTCCCCGGCCACGAGATCGAGGACCTCGGCGCGCACCGTCTCGCGCAGCGGCCCCCACCACAGCTCGCCGGAGCGGGCCAGGCCGCCGGAGACGATGACGCGCTCGGGGTCCAGGACGGTGACGACGGCGGCGATCGCCTCGCCCAGGGCCACAGCGGCCTCGCGGTAGACGCGTCGGGCGACGGCGTCGCCGGCGTCGGCGAGCCTCTCGACCTCCTGGGCGCCAGTGACGCCGGCACCGGTGGCCTCGCGGTAGCGGCGGGCTATCTGGGGCCCGGCCGCGACAGCCTCCAGGTGGCCGGTGCGCCCGCAGGTGCAGGGCTCGGCGCCCGCCGGGCCGGAGGGCATGTGCCCCATCTCCCCGGCCAGGAAGTGGGCGCCGTGGTGGACGCGGCCGTCCAGGACGACCGCTCCGCCGACACCCGTGCCCACAGCGACCACGAGGACGCCGGCCGCGCCGGCACCGGCGCCGATCCAGGCCTCGCCCGCGGCGTAGGCGTTGACGTCGTTGTCGACGTGCACGAGCACGCCCTGCGGCGCAGTGCCCGCGGCCAGGAGCCGTCCGGCCACTGCGGAGGCGATGTCGGTGCCGGGCCAGTCGGCGATGGCGTCGGTGGCCGAGACGACCACGCCTCGGCCCGAGTCGATGACACCCGCCGAGCCGATCCCGACCGCCGTCGGCGCCGGGAGCGCCCCGGACGCCGTATGGGCGCCGGCATCGACGAGGTCGGCCACCAGGGAGGCGACGGCGTCCAGCACGGCCCGCGGCCCCTCGCGCGCCGGGGTGGGAGCCTCCAGGACGGGACCGAGCAGGGCGCCGTCGGCGGCCACGAGGGCGGTCGCGATCTTCGTGCCGCCCAGGTCGACGCCGACGACCGGGGCCGCGTCAGTCGGTGCCGCCATCTCAGACCAGACCCTGCTCGCGCACGATCGCCACGATCCTGTCCCTGGTCTCGCCCTGGAGCGCCTTGACGGGGAAGGCCATGGTGTTGGTGCCGATGACGCCGATGGCCTGCATGGCGGTCTTGAAGGCTCCGATGCCGCTGGCGTCCCCGGAGCGCCCCTGGGGAACGTGGACGACCTCGAAGCCGGCGCAGATCCGGTCCTGGATGCGGCGGGCCTCGGCCCAGTCGCCGTTGCGGGCGGCCTGCCACATGTCGGTGTAGGGCCGCGGTTCGACATTGGCGTACCCGGGCACGGCCCCGTCGGCGCCCAGCAGGAGCATGCCGTCCACGACGCACTCGTGCCCGGTCAGCAGGGCCAGCGGGTGGCCGGCGGCCTCGTTGGCGGCGACCAGGCGGCGGAAGCCGACGTCGTCGCCCGAGGAGTCCTTGACCCCGGCCAGGACGCCCTCGACGCCGAGCCGGACGAGCATGTCGCAGCCGAGCTTGACGCCGTTGAGACGGACCGGGACGTCGTAGGCGAACAGCGGGACGTCGACGGCGGCGGCGATGGCGCGGAAGTGGTCGGCGATCTCGGCGGCGTCGTTGATGGCGTAGAAGGGGCACGCGGCGACGACCGCGTCCGCCCCCAGGCCCTGGGCTCGGCGGGCCTGCTCGATGACGCGGCGCGCCGTGGTGTCGATCACCCCGGCCAGGACCTGCACGCGACCGGCCGTCGTGGCGACGGCGCGCTCGACGACGGCGCCGCGCTCGGCGTCGGTGAGGTAGGCAGTCTCACCGGAGGAGCCCAGGACGAACAGCCCGTTGACCCCTCCTGCGATCAGGTGCTCGATAACGCGGTCGAGGCCATCGAGATCGACGGCGCCGTCCCGGGTGAACGGAGTGATGAGCGGTGGAATGACTCCGGTGAAACGAGTATCCATGTGCGGTTTTCCTTTGAGTTCCCTTAAGTATTTCCCTGAGTTCGGTGCGGGCGGGTCGGTGCGGGGCTCAGGCCTCGAGGAGCGAGGGAACGGCGCCGAGCAGGGTGCGCGTGTACTCCTGCCGGGGGTTGTTGAAGATCTCCTCGGCAGCGCCCAGCTCGAGGATCTCTCCGAGGTACATGACGGCGATCCGGTCGGAGACGTAGCGCACGGTGTTGATGTCGTGACTGATGAACACTAGCCCCAGGCCGAGGGCGGCCTTGAGATCCTGGAGGAGGTTGAGCACCTGGGCGCGCACCGACACGTCCAGGGCGCTGGTGGGCTCGTCGGCGACGATGATGTCGGGATCCAGCGCCAGGGAGCGGGCGATGGCCACGCGCTGGCGCTGGCCGCCCGAGATCTGCCTGGGCAGGACGTCCAGGGCGCTGGGAGGCAGGCCGACCAGGTGGAGGAGGTCCTTGACCTTGGCCTCGCGCTCCCTGGGCGAGCCGATGCCGTGGACGTTGAGCGGGTCGATGAGGGTGTCGTGCACGATCATGCGGGGGTTCAGCGCCGTGGCCGGGTCCTGGAAGACGACCGAGACGGAGCGCCCCAGGGTCCTGCGGTCCGCGGCGGTGCGCCCCAGAGCGCGCCCCTTGAAGTAGACCTCGCCGCGGGTCAGGGGCTGCAGGCCGACCATGACGCGGGCGGTGGTCGACTTCCCGCAGCCGGACTCCCCCACCAGGCCGAGGGTCTCGCCGCGTCTGACGCTCAGCGAGACGTCGTTGACGGCGTGGACCGTGTCGGGGCGCAAGAGCCTGCCGGTGCGGGACTTGTGAATGACGTGCGCATGGCGCAGCTCGATGACCGGGTCGGTCTCGGGGTTCCAGGTGCTGGCGGTGTCGTCGGGCATCAGTGGGCCTCCTTCTCGAGGACCGCCTCGAGCTCGGGCGTGATGGCGTAGTAGTGCTCGGTGCTTCCGGCCACCGGCTTGAGGACGGGCCGGCTCTCCAGACCGACCTCGGGGTGGGAGGACCTGGGGGCGAAGCGGTCGCCCTTGACGAACTCCTTCGGGCTCGGGACGGTGCCGCGCACCTGGTGCAGGCGCTTGGAGCCCGCCTCGATGGACAGGACCGCTCCCAGCAGGCCGCGGGTGTACTCGTGGACGGGGTTGGTCAGCAGCTCGGAGGTCCCGGCCTGCTCGACGACCTGTCCGGCGTACATGACGGTGACGCGGTGGGCGACCTTGGCGACCAGGGCCAGGTCGTGGCTGACGAAGACCATGGCGAAGCCGAGCCTCTCGCGCAGCTCGTTGAGGAGGTCCACAACCTGCTTCTGGACGGTCACGTCCAGGGCCGTGGTGGGCTCGTCAGCGATGACCAGGCCCGGGTCGCGGGTCAGGGCCATGGCGATGAGCACGCGCTGGCGCTGGCCGCCGGAGAGCTCGTGCGGGTAGCTCTTCAGGGTGCGCACCGGATCCAGGCCGACGAGCTCGAGGAGCTCCTCGGCGCTGCGGGTCCCGCCGCGGGAGGTGAGCTGCTTCATCTGGGAGCGGATGAGCATGGAGGGGTTCAGGGAGCTCAGGGCGTCCTGGTAGATCATGCTCATCTCGTGGCCGCGCAGGGCGTTGTGCTCCTCGGGAGTCATCTGGAGGATGTTCTTGCCCTTGAACAGGATCTCGCCGGTGATGCGCGCCGTCGGGGGCAGCAGCCCCATGACGGCCATGGAGGTGATCGACTTGCCGCAGCCGGACTCTCCCACCAGGCCCATGGTCTCGCCCGGGCGCACCGAGAAGGAGACGTTGTCGACGATGTTGACGTCGCCGTGCTGGACCGGGAAGGCGATGGACAGGTTCCTGACCTCCAGGACGGGCTCGGCCTGCGCATCAGCGTAGACGAGCCGGTCGTCCCGGGCGAGCTCGGCGGCGCGCAGGGCGGCCAGGCGCTCGACCAGCGGGACCTCCTCGGCGGCCGGCTCGATCAGGCCGGTCAGCGCGCTCTTCTGGCCCCCGGGGATCGCGGAGTCGGCGTCGTCGGCGTTGTCGCGCACGGCCGAGTCCGCGTCGTCCCACGCCTTCTCGGTGCTCATGGCCTCCTCGTCGGCCTCGACGTCGACGCGGGCGCGGATGCGCGGGGAGGCCATGGCGTCGGTCAGCCCCTCGGCCAGGACGTTGAGGCACAGGGTCGTGATGAGGATCATCAGGCCGGGGAAGAAGGTCGGCCACCAGTGGCCCGACAGCAGGAGCTCCTTGCCCTCGGAGAGCATATTGCCCCAGGTGGGGGTGTTGACCGACGTGATGCCGGCGCCGATGAAGGACAGCGAGGCCTCGAAGACGATCGCGTCGGCCACGAGCACCGTGGCGTAGACCATGATCGGGGCGATGCAGTTGCGCACCACGTGCTTGGCCAGGATCCAGGGCACGCGCGCGCCCATGACCTTGGAGGCGGCGACGTAGTCCTCACCGAACTGGGCCAGGATGTTCGCACGGACCACGCGCGTGAGCTGCGGGGTGTAGACGACGGCGGTCGCCAGGATGATGACGGGCACGATCGGCAGGCGGGAGGACATGGCCAGGACCAGGACGGCGGCCAGGGCGATGCCGGGGAAGGACATGAGGACGTCGAGAACGCGCATGACGAGCTCGCCGATCCACTTGCGGCTGGTGGCGGCGATGGCTCCGAGGACGGAGGCCAGGGCCAGGGCGATGCCCGTGGCGCTCAGGCCGACGACGAGTGAGACCCTGGCGCCGTAGACGGCGCGGGAGAAGATGTCGCGGCTGGGCTTGTCGGTCCCGAAGAGGTGGTCCGGCGAGGGGCGCACGGCGGGGTCGTAGGTGACGATGTCCGGGCCGCCCTGCACGTGGACGGTCGTCTCCGCGGTCGCCAGGCCGGTGGCGCCGGGGTCGTAGGGAGCCACGATCGGGGCGAAGACCGCCATGGCGACGATCACGAGCAGGACGACGACGGCGATCTTGCTGCCGATGGGCAGGTTCCTCCAGCCCTGGAAGCGCATTCCGGGCCTGGAGACCTTGTCGAGTGTGCGGCTGTGCAGCATCAGACGCTCCTGATCCTCGGGTTGACCAGCACATAGAGCATGTCAACGACGATGTTGATAATGATGAATGCCAGCGCCACGGTGATGGACACGCCCTGGACGATGTTGACGTCGTTGCGGGTGACGCCCTGGAAGATGAGCTGCCCCATGCCCTGGATGTTGAAGATCATCTCGATGACGACCGCCCCGCCCATGGCGTAGCCCAGACGCAGGCCGAGCACCGTCAGCGGAGTGATGAGGGCGTTGCGCAGCACGTTGCGGGCCACGACGACCCGCTTGGGGATGCCGGCGCCGATGGCCGTGCGCACGTAGTCGCGGTCGAGCTCCTCGACCATGGCCGTGCGCACCACACGGGTCAGCGTCCCGGTGTTCGGCACGGCGATGGCGACAGCGGGCAGGAAGATCTGGCGCACGTAGGCGGCCGGGTCGTCGCTGAAGGGAGTCCACCTGGTCACCACCGAGGGGAAGGCGCCCGCTGCGCCGGGGATGTCGCCGAACCACTGGATGAGCAGGAGCGCCAGCCAGAACGAGGGCGTGGCCAGGCACAGGATGGAGATGACGCGGATGACCTGGTCCGGCGTCCTGTCCCGGTACAGGGCGGCGACAACGCCCAGGACGGTGGCGGCCACGACTGCGACGAGGATGCCGATGAATGTCAGCTGGAGGGTGATCGGGAAGGCGGTCGACACCATGTCGGAGATCCTCACGCCGGTGAAGGACGTGCCGAGGTCGCCGTGGGCCAGGCCGACGAGATAGTCCCAGAAACGTGTGAGCAGCGGGTCGTTGAGATGGTGGGCTTCGCGATACTGCTCGAGGGCCTCCGGCGTGGCCGATTCTCCGAGTGCGAGGACCGCGGGGTCCGCGGTGGAGAACGACATGACGACGAAGACGAGCAGCGTCACGCCCAGCACCATGATCGGTAGCGCGAGCAGGCGCCGTCCGATCAGGCGGAGGAGGTTGGACACTGTAGTGCTCCTTTGTCCTTGCGCCCGGCCGCGGCGTCCCTGAGGCGCGCGGCCGGGTGAGGAAGACGGTTGAAGGGATGGGGACGACCGGTCAGGCCTGCGTTGAGCCGACGTCCACGAAGGACAGGCCGGGGTAGTTGACGCTGCGGAACGACACGAGGGTCTGGCTGTTGTAGGCCGTCGGCGTCGTGCGGTGGAAGATCGGGTAGAGCGGCACGTTCTGCGAGATGAGGTCGAACGCCTCCTGCCACTTGGAGATCTGCGCCTCACCCTCGACCTGGACGGCGGCGTCGAGGATCGTCTGCAGCTTGGTGTAGGCCTCTGTGCCCTTCCAGTGCATGCGGTCGTTGGCCCACAGGTCGGCGCTGTACCACCACCGCATGAGGAGGTCCGCGTCGTTGCCGAAGACCGAGGGGTCGCCGGGCGCGATGGCGATGTCCCACTTGTCCCCGGCCTTGATGTAGTCGTACAGCTCCTTGGACTTCTTCTCGGTGAAGGTCGCGGACACGCCGAGCGCCTCAAGGTTCTCCTTGATAATCGGACGAGCCCCGGAGAAGAAGCCGTGGTCCGTGGCAATGGCCTCGATGGAGGTGATGCCGGCCTCCGCCAGCAGCGACTTGGCCTTGGCGGCGTCGTAGGTGTAGACCGTCGAGGCCTGCTTGTAGGCGGGGTGGTCCTCCTGCACGAAGCACGTGGCCGCGGTGGCCAGCGTGCCCATACCCGTGGAGCAGATCTTCTCGTAGTCCAGGGCGTACATGATGGCCTGGCGCGCCTTGACGTCGGCGAAGGCGCCCTGGTGGTTGAACATGACGAACACGAGGCTGAACCCCTTGTCCGCGGAGACCGTGATCGGCTCCGTCATCGCGCCGAGGTTCGTCGCCGGCACGGTGTCAATGGCCTGAACGGTGCCGGAGGTGATCGCGTTGGTGCGCGTGGTGTCGTCGGCGAGGACCTGCCATGTCATCTTCTTGGCGAGCGCGGGGTGGGAGCCGTTGTAGCTGTCGTTGCGCTCGAAGACGACGGTCTGGGACGCGGCGCTGTTGTCGGTCATCTTGTACGGCCCGGAGCCGATCGGGTTCATGTCGAAGGCCTTGGGGTCGGCCTCGACCGCCGCCCTGGGAACGATCTTGACGGTGCTGAGCCGCTCCGCGACCAGGGAGTAGGGGTGCTTGGTCTTGATGGTGACCGTGGCGTCGTCCTTGGCCTTCACCGAGTCCAGGAAGGTGAGGAACTGGCTGTAGAGCGAGTTGTTCGCCGGGTCGAGAACGCGCTCGAAGGAGAAGACGACGTCATCGACGGTCACGTCACTGCCGTCGGAGAACTTGGCGCCCTCACGCAGGGTAACCTCATAGGTCGTGTCATCGACCTTTGCGGGCAGGTCCTTGCCGAGGGCGGCGTAGGCCTCGCGGCTGACCGCGTCGAGCTCGGTCAGCCCCTCCATGGTGTGCCAGTTGGCGGCGACGGTCAGACCGGCCGTCGTGGTCATCGGGTCGTAGCCGCTCGTCCCCAGCTCGTAGGAGATGCCCGCCGTGATGGTGCCGTCGGGGTTGACGCTCCCGGAGCCTGAGCCCGAGCCGCCGGACGAGCCGCCGCACGCGGCCAGGGCTGCGGCGAAACCCGCGGCCATCCCCATGGTGGACGTGAGGCGGATGAAGTCGCGGCGGGAAGTACGCGGAGTTGAGATCGCCATTGATGTTCTCCTGAAGTCTGACGTCTGTTGTCTGACGTTGATAGGCTGACTGTAGCAGCTCGGAGGACATCTGACCACATCGTTTACGCTTTCGTGTCGTGACACCCTCCGGGCGGAGGCCCGGCCCAGGGTCCGGACACAGGACAAGCGAGCACAACGATGGAATTCTGGCCACAATGACTGCCATGAAAACGAAGCGAGGCGCCTACGCCTCCATGAACGGGACTGCAACGACGCAGGCCTCGACCGCGATCAACGCCATCAAGGACTACATCCTCCAGTCCCACCTCCACCCCGGGGACCCGCTGCCCACCGAGTCACAGCTGTGCACCGATCTGGGCATGTCCCGCTCGTCCGTCCGCGAGGCCGTCCGCACGCTGGTGGCGCTCGACATCGTCGAGGTGCGCCACGGGCACGGGATGTTCGTCGGCCAGATATCGATGCGCCCCATGGTGGAGTCGCTCGTCTTCCGCGGCCTGCTCAAGCCCGGGGACGACTACCAGGCCCTGCGCGAGGTCGTCGAGGTGCGCGCCACCCTGGACGACTCGCTCGCCGAGCAGGTGATCAGGGTCTGGAAGGGGCGCAGGAACCGCGCGATCGACGCCGTCGTCGAGCAGATGGAGCAGCTCGCCGCCGCGGGCAAGACCTTCACCGAGCAGGATCACCGTTTCCACTCCATGCTCCTGAAGGCCCTGCCCAACCACCTCTTCGGCCACCTCACGGACGCGTTCTGGGCCGTGCACACGCTGACGGTGCCAATGCTGGACGCGCCGCGCCCCGAGGACATCATGCGCACGGCCAGCGCGCACCGCGCCATGCTCGAGGCCGCCCGCGCGGGCGACCGCGACGCCTACCGCGCGGCGGTCAAGGAGCACTACGCCCCGCTCAAGGCCGTCCTCCAGTCCAGCTGACCGCCCCGCCTGTCCGGACCCCTCCGTCCTCCTCCTCTCGCCGAGATCGGTCCGGTTCCGCGTCGAGATCGGTCCGCGTCCGCACCTCCACGTAACGATTCAGTCACAGTATGTACGCGGGTGTGACCCAAGTAATAATCTTGCCCGGTCCCCATCCCAAGGAAACTCCCAGAGAGGAGCCCCCGTGGCGCTCTCAGCACGCGCGCGGTCCGTATGGGCCAAATTCGGCTACGACCCGGAGAGCGACCACTGGCTCCCGCTCTGGCTGCACCTGCTCGACGCCGCCGCTCTCGCCGAGCACCTCGCCGGGCGCTGGCTGGCGCCCACCACCCGGGACCTCATTGAGCGCGAGCTCGCGGACTCCGCCTCAGACCTGAGCCCAACGGAGGAGTTCCGCCTCCTCGCTTCCTGGGTCGCCGGCGTCCACGACATCGGCAAGTGCACCCCGGCCTTCTCCTGCCAGGTCGGGAAGCTGGATGACCGCATGAAGGAGGCGGGACTGAGGCACGAGCAGATCGACCCCCTCGAGCGCCGCAAGGTCCCGCACGCCCTGGCGGGCCACCTGATCCTGAGGTCCTGGCTGACAGGCGAGCACGGCTGGGGGCACGGACCCGCCAACGCGCTGGCATCCGTCGTCGGCGCCCACCACGGCATCCCGCCCACGAGGGCGGCCCTCACCAACGAACTCAGCGGGCACGAGCACCTCCTGGGCGGCGAGGCGTGGGCCGCCGCCCAGCGCGAGCTCCTCGACCTGGTCACCGCCCGCACCGGTGCGGGGCCCCTGCTGCCCGGCTGGGCGCAGCGGCGGTGGTCCCAGCCCTTCCTCGTCGAGCTCTCGGGCCTGGTCATCGTGGCGGACTGGATCGCCTCCACGGAGGCGTACTTCCCTCTTCTTCCCCTGGACGACGACGGCGCGCACCTGCTCGACCCCGACGCCCACGCCCGACGCGCGGACGCCGGCCTGTCCCGCCTGGAGATTCCCGCGCCGTGGCGGCCCCGGGACGACGGCGCCGACCCCGACTCGCTGCTCGCCCAGCGCTTCGACCTGCCCGCCGGCGCCCGCGCCACCGACGTGCAGGCGCGCACCCTGGCGGCGGCCCGCGCCATGGAGCTGCCGGGGCTGCTCGTCGTCGAGGAGTCCACGGGAGGGGGCAAGACCGAGGCCGCCCTCATGGCCGCCGAGGTGCTCGCCGCCCGGACCGGCCGGGCCGGGGTGCTCTTCGCCCTGCCCACCCAGGCGACGACGGACGCCATGTTCTCCCGAGAGCTGTCCTGGCTGGAACGGATCGAGGAGGCCTACGCCGCCGGGGGCGCGCCGTCGGACTTCGCAGTCCAGCTCCTGCACGGCCGCGCCCGGCTCAACGAGGAGACCCGACCGCTGCGGCGGCGCGGCTACGAGATCCGAGACCGGCTCCTGGGGGCGCTGGGCGGCCAGGACTACGACGTCCCGCGCCCCACCGGAATCGGCTGGGACGAGGAGGAGGCTCGCAGTGGTCAGGCAGCCGGCGCCGAGAGGCACCGTCGCGCCGACCTGGCCATCCTGTCCTGGTTCAACGGGCGCAAGAAGGCGATGCTCTCCGACTTCGTCGTCACCACGGTGGACCACCTGCTCTTCGGGGCCATGCGCTCCCCGCACCTGGCCATGCGGCACCTGGGGCTGAGCCGCAAGGTGGTCGTCGTCGATGAGGTGCACTCCTACTCCACCTACATGAACGTCTACCTGGACCGGGTCCTGACCTGGCTCGCCTCCTACGGGGTGCCCGTGGTGCTCCTGTCGGCCACCCTGTCCGAGGCGCGCTGCACCGCCCTGGTCGACGCCTACCGGCGCGGCCTGCGCCTGGCCGCGGGCGAGCGGGTGCCCAGGCGGCCCGCCCCCGAGACCGTGCGCACCCCCTTCCCCTGCCTGGTCGCCGCGGGGCGCGAGCGCACCGAGGTCGTCCCGACGTCGGCGTCGGGACGTCGCAGCACGGTGCGCGTCAGGCGACTCACGAGGGACGCCCTGGTCCCGCTCCTGACGGAGTCGCTCGCCGACGGCGGGTGCGCGCTCGTGGTCCGCAACACGGTGCGGCGCGCCCAGGAGACCTACGAGGTGCTGCGCGAGACCTTCGGCGAGGACGTGAGCCTCAACCACGCCCGCTTCACCATCCGCGACCGCCTCGCCAAGGACGACGACCTCCTCCGCCGCTTCGGGCCGCCGCGCGCCCGCCCCAGCCGGCCGCGCCGGGCGATCGTTGTGGCCACGCAGGTGGTGGAGCAGTCCCTCGACGTCGACTTCGACCTGCTGGTGAGTGACCTGGCCCCCATTGACCTGGTCCTCCAGCGCATGGGGCGCCTTCACCGCCATGAGCGGCAGCGGCCCGTCCGGCTCACCACGCCGACCTGCTACGTGGACTGGCTGCCCGCCACCGCCTCGGACGACCCGGTCGTGGAGGCTGGCGCCAAGGCGATCTACGGGGAGCAGGACATGCTCATGAGCGCGGCCGCCCTGGACCGGGTGCTCGGCGGCCCCGGCGTCGTGACCGTGCCCGACGACGTCCACGACCTCATCGAGGCCGTCTACGGAGCCGACGCCCCGGTGCCGCCGCGCTGGCAGGGGGCCGTCGCCCGGGCCCGGGAGGCCCATGCCGAGGAGGGGCGGAAGAAGCACGACGCCGCTCAGGGCTTCCTCCTGAACGAGCCGGAGCAAGCGGGGAGGAGCACCTCGCTGATCGGCTGGCTGCACACGACCGCCTCCGACAGTGAGGACAAGGGGCGTGCTCAGGTCCGCGACGGCGAGGACTCCCTGGAGGTCATCCTCCTGGAGCTGCGCCGGGTGGGCGGCCAGGAGGAGCTGCGCACCCTGCCGCGCCGGTCTGGCGAACCGGGGCTCATTATCCCGACCGACCGCGTCCCGGACCCGAAGGTCGTGCGAGCCATGGTGATGTCCGCGGTGAGGCTGCCCGCGAGCCTGTCCAACGCGCGCGCCATCGACAAGGTCATCCAAGAGCTCGAGATTCGTGTCGTACCCGCCTGGCAGGATGACCGCGACCTTCAGGGGCAGCTGTTCCTTCTCCTGGAGGACGGCCGGGCACAGCTGGCCGGCACCACGCTCGAGTACTCCCCATTCACCGGACTGAAGGAGGTCCGTTCCCAATGACACCCATGAGGCCCAGCTTCAATCTTCTGGACGAGCCCTGGATACGGGTGACCCGGCTCGACGGCGCGTCCGACGAGGTCTCGCTGCTGGCCGTCTTCCGCGAGGCGGCGGACATCTCCGGCATCCACGGCGAGATCGCCAGCCAGGACGTGGCCATCCTGCGCCTGCTCCTGGCCATCTGCCACCGCACCATGGGCGGGCCGGAGAACATGGACACCTGGGAGGAGTACTGGAACGACCCCGGCAGGCTCGGGCGCGACGCCGTCGCCTACCTCGAGAGCTACCGGGACCGCTTCGACCTGCGCGACCCGGAGCGCCCCTTCTTCCAGGTGGCGGGGATCCACGCCGCCTCGGGGAAGACCTCCGGCCTGGAGTCCCTCATTGCGGACGTCCCCAACGGGGACCCCTTCTTCACCACCCGGATCGCCCAGGGCCTGGAGTCCGTCAACTGGGCGGAAGCGGCCCGGTGGCTGGTGCACGTCCACGCCTTCGATCCCTCCGGCATACGCACAGGCGCTGTTGGCAACCCACAGACCAAGGGCGGCAGGACCTACCCCATTGGTCCCGGCTGGACGGGGCAGATCGGTGTCGTGTCCGTGACCGGGCAGGATCTGGAGCGCACCCTGCTGCTCAATACCGTCGTCTGCGAGGTGGCCGACGGCCTCGACGTGGACCCGGCCACGGACCTGCCTCCGTGGGAGTGTGAGCCGGACACCCCCGCGGGCTCGCTCACCCTGGGGCCCACCGGTCCGGTGTCCTGCTACACGTGGCAGACACGCCGCGTCCTCCTCCACGGCGATACCCGTGTCACCAGCCTGTTCCTGGGCAACGGGGACAAGGCGACCCCCCAGAACCGCTACCTGGTCGAGCCCATGACCGCATGGCGCTACTCCGAGCCGCAGACCAGGAAGCTCAAGGCCACCGTCTACATGCCCCGTAAGCTGCCGACGGACCGGGCCTTCTGGCGAGGGCTGTCCACGCTCGTCGCCCAGCTGAGCCCCCGGGTCACGGTCAAGGGCGCCGGGGACGTGCCCCGGTACCGCTCCCCCGGTGTCGTCTCCTTCTACCAGGAGCTCATGCTCCAAGGCATTGTGCCGCTGACCGGCCTCATCCCCCTGCACGCCGTCGGCATGGAGTATGGCGCCCAGGAAGCGGTCGTCACCGAGCTCGTCGATGACGCTCTCTCGCTGCCGGCCGGCCTGCTGGATCCGGGCAGCAGGCGGCTGGTCGGGGTTGTCCACGACGCCATGGAGGAGACGGAGGGCGTCGCCTCCGCGCTGCGGAACCTGGCCGCGAACCTGGACAGGGCGCGGGGCGGGAGCCCGGACACGGCCTCGGCCGCACGGGGTCGCGCCGGGGCCGCCTTCTACCAGGTCATTGACGAGAGCTTCCCCACCTGGCTGGCCTCCCTCGACGGCGCCGACCCCGCTGTGGCCCGCGACCAGTGGCGCACCCTGCTGCGCTCCGAGGCCTGGAGGCAGCAGGAGGCGCTCGCCTCCGCCGCCTCCGACACCGCCTTCGCCGGGCGAGGGGAGGGCAAGGGGCGCATGGACATCGGTCGCGCTCTGCTCTACTTCCGCGCCGCCCTCAATAAGGCGGTGCCGCCACCCGAACCGCAGGACGCAGCCGTCGAGAACGGAGAAAGGACATCAGCATGACGACGCCGGACACCAGCACGCCCCCAGACACTGCGGGCGCCGCACCGCCCAGGCCCCGGCGGCCCCGCCTGGAAGATACTGGCCGCCTCGTGGACAGCCGCCTCAGCGGCGAGAGCGGCCTGCAGAACCGCTACCTTCACAACGAGGCCCGGGCCCGCGGGGAGCTGGCAGCGCTGCGCGGCGCCGTGGCCAGAGAGCCCGGCGAGGTGCCCGATACCTGGGAGCTCACCCAGGTGGAGGTCCCGGACTATGCGGGCGACGCCCCCACCCGGGAGGAGATCGCCGTCCACACCGCCATGACCCTCTACGCCGTGCACCAGCAGTCCCGGACCATACCCATGTTCCGCCCCGGCGTCGGGCTGGGCCGGGCCGCTCGAGAGCTGGTGGGATGGGACGAGGAGAACCCGTCCGCCCAGAAGCGCTTCAACGCCCTGGTCACCTCGACCACCGTCGCCGAGCTGCGCCACCACCTGCGGGGTTTCGTCTCGCTGCTGAGGGCCCGGGACATCGCCCTGGACCACGCCATGCTCGCCGACAGCATCGTCCGCTTCCAGCGTCCGAACGGGGCCAAACAGGTCCGCCTCGCCTGGGCCCGCCAGTACTACTCCCTGTCCCCAGCCGACGACGCCGACGCGGCGCCCCGCACCGACCACAACACCACCACACCGACCCCGGAGAACTGATTATGAGCACCTACGTCGATATCCACGTCATCCAGAGCCTTCCCCCCTCCTGCGTCAACCGGGACGACTCGGGCTCCCCCAAGTCCGCCGTCTACGGGGGCGTGCGGCGCCTGCGGGTCTCCAGCCAGTCCTGGAAGCGGGCCGCCCGCCTGTACTTCAACAACCTCCTGGACGCCTCCGACGTCGGCGTGCGCACCAAGCGGGTTGCCGAGCTGCTCGCCGCCCAGATCGCTGAGGACGCCCCCGACCTCGCGGAGAGCGCCCCCGACCTGGTCGGAGAAGTTTTCAAGCTGGCCAAGATCAAGCTCTCGGCCCCACGTAAGAAGGACGGGCCGCTGGAGTCCGGCTACCTCCTGTTCCTGTCCACCAGCCAGATCGCACGCCTGGCCGAGCTCGCCATCGCCGCCGCGCGCAGTGGCGAGGCGCTCGACGCCAAGGCGGTCAAGAAGATCTTCAAGGAGGCGCACGCCGTCGATATCGCCCTGTTCGGCCGCATGGTCGCCGACAACACCGACCTCAATATCGACGCCGCCTGCCAGGTGGCCCACGCCATCTCCACGCACGCCGCGCAGAACGAGTACGACTTCTTCACCGCCGTCGACGACGAGAAGAGCCGCTCCGAGGAGGAGGACGCCGGCGCCGGCATGATGGGCACGGTCGAGTTCTCCTCGGCGACCATGTACCGGTACGCCACCGTCAATGTCGACATGCTGCGGCACAACCTCGGGGACGGGCAGGCCGCGCTGCGGGCGCTGGAGGTCTTCATCAGGGGCTTCTGCCTGTCCATGCCCACCGGCAAGCAGAACACCTTCGCCAACCGCACGGTGCCGGAGGCCGTCGTCGTCGCTGTGCGCGAGGACCAGCCCGTCTCCCTCGCAGGGGCCTTCGAGGAGGCGGTCCCCGCGGACGCGGCCCACGGATACGTGGCCCGCTCGGTGGAGGCGCTGGCCCGGCACGCGGCAACGATCGAGGACAACTACGGCCTGGAGCCGCTGCGCAGCTTCGTCGTCGCGCTCACCGACAGCAACGCCGTCGCCTCGCTCGGGGAGCGGGTGTCCTTCACCGACCTGCCGGAGCGGGTCCGCGAGGTCGTGGCTCCGCGCCTGCCCGGTCAGGAGCAGGCCTGATGGCTGTCCTCCTCCTGCGGCTCGCGGGCCCCATGCAGGCGTGGGGGGTGAAGTCCCGGTTCACAGTGAGGGCCACCGAGCTCGCACCGACCAAGAGCGGCGTCATCGGCATGCTGGCCTCCGCCGTCGGGCGGCGCAGAATCGATCCGATCGAGGACCTCCTCGCCCTGCGCTTCGGCGTGCGCAAGGACCAGCCCGGCAGCGTCATCCGGGACTTCCACACCGCCGTGCCCACCGACGGCCGCAAGCCCATGCCGCTGTCCAACCGCTACTACCTGGCCGACGCCGTCTTCCTCGCCGGCATCGAGGGCGACCGGGCGCTCCTGGAGGGCATTGACGAGGCCCTGCGGCACCCGGCCTTCCCGCTGTACCTCGGCAGGCGCTCCTGCCCGCCGACGCACCCGGTGTCCCTGGGGCTGCGGGAGGCGGCGCTGCTCGACGCTCTGCGGGCCGAGCCGTGGCTCGCCTCAGAGTGGTTCCGTCGTCGGCGCCGCGAGGGCCTCAACGCGGAGATCCTCATCGACCAGGAGGCCGTGCCCGTCGAGGAGCGGGCGGGTGACGCCCGGGGCAGTCGGGACGTCCCGCTGTCCTTCGACCCCCGGCGTCGCGACTACGGCTTCCGGGAGGTCGAACGGCTCATGGTGCGGGTCGGAGCCCCCGAGCCGGACGCGCACGATCCCATGGCTGAGCTGGAGGAGGCGGGCCTGTGTTTCTGACGAAGATCGAGCTCGATCCGGCTCGCCGCCTCGCACGCAAGTACCTGGGCTCGCCCCAGGTCATGCACGCCGTCGTCCTGAAGGCCACCGGGGGCGACGACGGGGACGGGCCCGGACGCGTCCTGTGGAGGGTGGACGGAAGGGCCCGGGGCACGACGGCGTCGCTGTACCTGCTCTCGCCGTCGGAGCCCGACTGCTCCCAGATCATCCAGGAGGCGGGGACCGCCGGCGAGCAAGCGCGCACCCTCGACTACTCGCCGTTCCTGGAGCGGCTGGGAGCCGGGCAGCAGTGGGCCTTCCGCCTGGCGGCCAACCCCTCCTACTCGGCCTCCCGAGGGCCGGGCGCACGCGGGAAGCGGTTCGGACACGTCACGGTCGAGCAGCAGCGGCAGTGGCTGGTCGCCCGTGCCCCGGGGTACGGATTCGAGCTCGCGCCGGTCGATGACGAGGGCGCCGACACCTCGGTCGTCGTCGTCCGCCGGGAGCGGCCCGTCTTCAGGCGGGAGAATCCGACCCGTCGCGCGCGCGACCGCGTCACGATCAACCGGACCGTCTACGAGGGCGTTCTGCGCGTCACCGACGCCGAGGCGCTGCGTCGCGCGCTCGTGGCCGGGATCGGCCGGTCCAAGGCCTACGGCTGCGGGCTCATGACGCTGGCTCGGGTGAGGCAGGACTGACGATGGCCAGGATGCTGCCGGTCCCCGTGACGGCGCTCCCCCGCGTCCAGGACCGGATGTCCTTCCTCTACCTGGAGCACTGCGTCGTCCACCGGCAGGATGGTGCCCTGACCGCCCGCGATGACAAGGGCACCGTCCACGTCCCGGCGGCGTCGCTAGTGGCGGTCTTCCTCGGGCCGGGGACGTCAGTGAGCCACCAGGCGATGAGTCTGCTCGGTGAGTGCGGGACGACGGCGGTCTGGGTCGGTGAGCGCGGCGTGCGCTACTACGCGCACGGCCGGTCGCTGGCGACCTCCACCCGGCTGCTTGTGGAGCAGGCGACCCGTGTCTCCTCGCCTCAGAAGCGTCTGCGCGTGGCGCGCGAGATGTACTGCATGCGGTTCAGCGGCGAGGACGTCGACGGGCTGACCATGCAGCAGCTCAGAGGCCGGGAGGGCGCCCGGGTTCGCCAGGTGTACCGGGAGAACTCCCGGCGCACCGGCGTCCCGTGGACGCGGCGGGACTACCGCCCCGACAACTTCGAGGCCTCGGACCCGATCAACCAGGCGCTGTCAGCCGCGCATGCCGCACTGTACGGGATCGTCCACGGCGTGATCGTCTCCCTGGGCTGCTCGCCGGGCCTCGGTTTCGTCCACACCGGACACGAGCGCTCCTTCGTGTACGACGTCGCGGACCTGTACAAGGCCGAGACCACGATCCCGATCGCCTTCGACGTGGTCGCCGAGAGGATGGACGACCTCACCGGGACGACCAGGCGGCGCGTGAGGGACAAGGTCTTCGAGCTGAAGATCATCGAGCGGACGGTCAGGGACATCTACCGGCTGTTCGAGGTCGAGGACGCAGAGGACCTGGGTGTCAATGTGGTCTCCCTGTGGGACTACCAGCGGAACGCTGTTGCCGGTGGCTCGAACTACGCCGGAGAGGACGTGGGAGGATGGTAGTGCTGATCCTTTCGGCCGCCCCAGCCTCCTTGCGCGGCTCCATGACCCGCTGGCTGCTCGAGGTCTCCCCCGGAGTCTTCGTCGGGCGCCTTTCGGCCCGCGTGCGCGAGCAACTGTGGGAGCTGGTCCGCGCCTACATCGGCGAGGGGCGCGCCCTGCTGATCTGGTCGGTGCGCTCCGAGCAGCGCTTCGCGATCGCGTCGCTGGGGCATGAGCGCGAGCCGGTCGACGTTGAGGGCTGCCTGGTCATGCGCACGCCATACCGGCAGATCGAAGGATCACGGGCGATCCCCGGTGCCGTCAAGCCGCCGAAGGAGTCATGGTCGATCGCCGCTCGACGGCGGCGCTACCGCAACGCCTCCGAGCGGGCGCTAGGTCAGCAGTGAAGGCGGAAGCCGTCTGGTAGGGTGGACGATCGTTGGGATTCCAAGGATCGCCAAGTGTAAACCCCGCGCGAGCGGGGATGATCCCGACCAGCACCTCCAAGATGCCGCCGTCAACAAGTAAACCCCGCGCGAGCGGGGATGATCCGCGGGCGATGGCGGCCGCTTATAACGGGTACAGGTAAACCCCGCGCGAGCGGGGATGATCCCTTAATGATGAGCGGCTCTGGTTTTTATGGACGGTAAACCCCGCGCGAGCGGGGATGATCCCGAGATCGTCTGGGTTCGCGTAGGTCTCCATATGTAAACCCCGCGCGAGCGGGGATGATCCGGCGACGCGTCGGAACTCTATGTACCGCTACCTGTAAACCCCGCGCGAGCGGGGATGATCCCAATGGGAACTCGCATCATTCCAGCCATTCGGGGTAAACCCCGCGCGAGCGGGGATGATCCGGATATCCGCGCACCCACATGGACCCCTCGCACGTAAACCCCGCGCGAGCGGGGATGATCCCATGGGCGCCCATCTGATGTCGATTATTCATGGTAAACCCCGCGCGAGCGGGGATGATCCGGAAATCCGCGCACCCACATGGACCCCTCGCACGTAAACCCCGCGCGAGCGGGGATGATCCCATGGGCGCCCATCTGATGTCGATTATTCATGGTAAACCCCGCGCGAGCGGGGATGATCCGACAATAACCTTGAGGTGACGCAGTGGAGCCACGTAAACCCCGCGCGAGCGGGGATGATCCCTTCCACAACCTCATGCCCAATAATTGCGTCCCGTAAACCCCGCGCGAGCGGGGATGATCCCCTCATTACCCATATAAAGTCACTTCTTCTCGTGTAAACCCCGCGCGAGCGGGGATGATCCGAGTAGGAGAATAGTGGAGTAGTGTCAAGAGGAGTAAACCCCGCGCGAGCGGGGATGATCCTGACAAGGCTGCTGCCGCTCAGTGGCCGAATACGTAAACCCCGCGCGAGCGGGGATGATCCTATCACCCATACCCGGCACAGGCGTACCACCAAGTAAACCCCGCGCGAGCGGGGATGATCCTTACGGCCAGAAGTACCTGACGTGCCCTGAGGGGTAAACCCCGCGCGAGCGGGGATGATCCCGGAGGCTTCTGGCACGAGCACTGCGCTGACCTGTAAACCCCGCGCGAGCGGGGATGATCCCCCAAGGATTATGTTCACCATTAATCGGCACAAGTAAACCCCGCGCGAGCGGGGATGATCCCCAGAACGCAGAGCGCCTCAAGGCCATCCAGGAGTAAACCCCGCGCGAGCGGGGATGATCCTATCACTCACTCGCTGTCGGAGTCCGGAGACTGGTAAACCCCGCGCGAGCGGGGATGATCCGGCGGTTAAGCGCGTGAAAGGGGACAGGAAGTGGTAAACCCCGCGCGAGCGGGGATGATCCGGCATGGCGTCGCGGGACAGAATCCTGCCGGCGGTAAACCCCGCGCGAGCGGGGATGATCCTCGCCCGCTCCATCACCAGCGCCGTGATGAACCGTAAACCCCGCGCGAGCGGGGATGATCCGGGCGAAAAAGGCGCCGACGGCATCGACGGCGAGTAAACCCCGCGCGAGCGGGGATGATCCCTTGGAGAGGAGGTCGTAGGCCCTCCCTTGGGTGTAAACCCCGCGCGAGCGGGGATGATCCGGTTCTGGATATTGGTTCTATGACGCGTATTGGGTAAACCCCGCGCGAGCGGGGATGATCCGTCAAGGAACCTGGTGACCTCATCGGGCAGGTAGTAAACCCCGCGCGAGCGGGGATGATCCGCATTCGTCATGTCGGTCGCGGTCTGGGCCTGCGTAAACCCCGCGCGAGCGGGGATGATCCCAGAACCCCGAGCAGTCCGTCACACCTGTCTGAGTAAACCCCGCGCGAGCGGGGATGATCCCTCACCCGGCCGTGGATTCTTCTTCACCCAGACGTAAACCCCGCGCGAGCGGGGATGATCCGCGGGTCAACGACAACCTTGATGTC
>NZ_KL544003.1:0-50319 GCF_000711965.1 Actinomyces israelii DSM 43320 | reverse complement strand
CTCCACGTAAACCCCGCGCGAGCGGGGATGATCCGGCCCCGCAGCAGGCGGGGCCATGAACAGCAGGGTAAACCCCGCGCGAGCGGGGATGATCCGGCCTTCCACAGGTCGGCCAGGGACTTGCGTTCGTAAACCCCGCGCGAGCAGAGGCGTGGTAGTGGAACGGGAGGCGGTGCGCACCCGCCAGTGCGCGCCTAAGTCCTGGAGGCCGCACAACCCCGCCGCAAGGTCCGCACCATCATCCCGGCGGTCGTGCTGGGGCTCGCGCCCCGATCTGCTCCGATGCGGGATCCCGCCACCAAACGTTCTGGAGACAGGCTGGTCGGCGATATCACCTATATCCGCACCTGGGAAAGGGTTCGTGTACCTTGCGACCGCCCCCGGGCTGCTGCACCAAGAAGGTCGTGGGCTGTGCGATTGGGGCGACCGCACGCGGCACCGGTCCTGGCACGAGGCAATCGACATGGCGCCCCGCAGCCGCCCGACGAGGAGAAACCCCACCCCCGCGCCGCGGCACCCCGGCACGCCGCCGAGCAGTTCCGCCTGGCACCTGAAGGATTAGGGTACTCATCCTTCGGCGGAGAGGACCGGGGTGCGCTGGGCGGGCGCCCGGGCGGAAGCCGGCGGGCGCGCCCCTCAAGGAACGAGTAGGGCGCACGCCGATGGTCCACCCCAGCAAAGAGTAAGACCATCAACGATACTGCCTCCTGGACCGAGCCCGGTACACAAGTCAGACACGTCTCCACGCGGACGCCCGGGCACCGGACACAGGGCGAGGTCGAACGCGAGCGGCCGAACCAGAACAAGGCCGCTCAGCTCAGCACAATCAACACAGTCCGAAAAACCTCGGCAATCCAGTTACGCGGCTCTTGAGGATGTCGAGTCTGATCAGGTTCGGTGCCCGGTGCAGGTCGGACTCCTCCTGACCGGCTGCTCCTGCGCCTTGTCGAGTATGAGTCTATTCTGCCCGACCCGTTCGAGAGGCGCAGTGGCGAGGAGGCCATGACCAGACGGATGCGGCTCCCCAAGGGGGAGGAGAGCAAGGCTGTACGCGGACCGCGAGAAGGCGAGCCAGTCGTTCCTCAGGGCGCTGGGCCTGACAACCAGGAGGATGAGGACCCACCCCATCAAGGGTAACCAGGACGCCGATCAGACCCGCCCCCCATGACGGGTCGCCCGACACGCGAGACCGATGAGGAACAAAAGGACCGCGGTCGTCCTGGACAACGCCAGGCTCCACATTTCAACTTCACCATTGGACAGAACAAGAGCCTGGGTCTAAGACACCAGCCCCGACGGACGATCTTCCGCAGTTTCCGACTATCGGCCGCGCCGGACGACGAGGCGGGCGAATCTCTCGACGTAGTCTCTCAGAAACTCCTCCGTTCTCGCGCTGCGGAACTCACCGCGCTCGTCGAGCAGCT
Source organism: Actinomyces israelii DSM 43320 (assembly GCF_000711965.1). Classification (GTDB taxonomy): domain Bacteria; phylum Actinomycetota; class Actinomycetes; order Actinomycetales; family Actinomycetaceae; genus Actinomyces; species Actinomyces israelii. Next base: position 48,895 of record NZ_KL544003.1, on the reverse strand, counting down.
CTCCAGTGCGCGGCAGGAACACCTCGGGCTGTCCGGGCATGGGCATGTCGAAATAGGACAGCGCCAGCCGTAGGTTCTTATTGGCGCTGTAGCCGCCGAGAGAGCCCACCGAGTGGCTGATGACTCCCGCAGGAAGAACTGTCCAGACCGCCTCACCACCCGGCTTGGAGCCGATGTCGACGGCGTTCTTGACGCAGGCCGGGATCGTCCGGTTGTTCTCAGGGGTAATGAACAGAACCCCTGAGGCGGCGCGCACAGCCTGACGGAAACGCGCGTACTGCGAGGGCAGCGGCTTATCCGGAACGGCCGGGTCGTCGTAGTCGGCGTCGTAGAGGGGCAGGTCGCCAATCTCGACGACGCTTCCGCGCCAGCCCTGAGGCAGGTAGCTAATGACATGGCGAGCGATATCACGCGAGCGCGCGGAACGACGCAGACTGCCGATAATGATGGCGATCTCGGTGTCGGCTGCGCCCTGTCCTGTTGTGCCGTTCGTGCTCACAGTTCCCAGTCCTCGTCGCTAGTGCTTTCAGCACGTCCAATGATGTAGGAAGATCCGGAGCCGGAGAAGAAGTCGTGATTCTCCTCGGATCCCGGCGAGAGCGCGGCCAGGACCGCGGGGCTGACGACGGTCTCCTCAGGTGCGTAACGAGCCGGGTAGCCGAGGTTCATGAGTGCCTTGTTCGCATTGTAGCGGACGAAGGCGGCAACATCATCCATGAGCCCGAAGGGATCGTAAAGCTCCCCGGAATAGACCATCTCAAGGTCGTGGAGCTCCTCGAGGAGGCCGAGAACGAAGTCCTCCATCTCCTGGCGCCGTCCGGGATTCTTCGTCTCCAGGCTGCGCTGATACTTGTAGCCGGAATAGTACCCGTGCACCGCCTTGTCCCGCAGGATAAGGCGGATCATGTCAGCGGTGTTCGTCAAGGTGGCGCGGACGGAGAGGCGCAAGGGGAGGTAAAAGCCGGCGTAAAGCAGGAAGGAGGACAGCAGGGTGGAGGAGACCTTCCGCTTGAGAGGATCCTCCCCGTAGTAGTGGACGATAACCTTCCTGACTCGCTGTTGCAGAACATCGTTGCCGATTGCCCACCGGTAGGCCTCGTCGATCTCGGGTGTGGAGCAGAAGGTGGAAAACACCGAGGAATAGGATCGGGCGTGAACAGCCTGCATGAAGGCGATATTGGTGTAAACGGCCTCCTCGTGCTCGGTGCGCGCGTCCTGGATCTGACTGATCTCCCCGACGGTGGCCTGGACGGTGTCCAAGAGGGTAAGGCCGGTGAAGACCCGCATGACGAGGATCCGTTCCTCGGGCTCCATGGAGCGCCACGAGGGAATGTCGTTGGACAGAGGCACCTTCTCGGGGAGCCAGAAGTTGGAGGTGAGTCGGTTCCAGACCTCAAGGTCCTTGTCATCCTGAACAAGATTCCAGTTAACGGGGCGCAAGCGGGCGGTGGGGTCGTGACGGAAGCCTTGGGGCGTGGCGGAAAGCTCGATGTAGGGGATGGTGAGATCGTTCATACCATGGTCTTTCATTGTGGGTGGGCCGTTCTAAGCACAGGAGCGCCAGGGCCGTCAGGATGACGGCGCGCCGTCCATCTGGGACAGTTCGGAGAAGGTGGTCCGGGCGCTCTCGTCATGGTCCTGCCAGAACCGGTCGAGCCCTTCGCGCACCCGTTCGACGTCGTGCTCGGTGCCCAAGAGCTCGAAGCGGTAGAGCTCAGGAACGGCGCACTTGCCTGCGATAACCGGACCGGCCAGGCAGTAGGCCTGACCGAAGTTGGTATTGCCCGAGGCGACGACCCCGCGCAGCAGGGCGCGATTGTGGGGATCGTTGAGGAAAAGGGCAACCTGGCGAGGCACCGCCCCTGAGATGTCCCCGCCCCCGTAGGTGGGGACGATGAGGACGTAGGGCCGTGTAACCCGGATACGCCCTTCGGTCCGAGGACGCAGAGGGATGCGAGTGGCAGGTCTGCCGAGTCTCTCGACGAATCGGCGCGTGTTGCCCGATGCCGAGGAGAAGTAGACCAGGTCAGTCGAGACCTCGCCCTCCAGAACGGTGACCGAGCGCGCCTGCGGCCCTGACGGGAGCACGGCCAAGGTTGCGGATAGGGGCATACGAGAACCTCCTGTACTGCTCGTCACTCATGCGACCACAAGATCTTGTGGTCCGATGCCTGCAAGTAGCGGCTATGTAGTAGTAGCAGTAATCTCACATAAACTACGCCATGCCGTACTATGAGATACGTCATGGCGTAGTTTGATGGGCGAGTGCCTGTCAGACACCCGACACGCCGTCTGCAGACGCCGGGGCGGGTCCTGTCGGCTGCCGAGCCTCAGACGTCCGGACCAGGACGCGTCGGCACAGAGATCCTGAGGAAACGGCACTGGGATCGCCTCACACGCACGGTCCGGCCGTCGCCCCCGAAGCGGAGCGTCACTCGCTCGGCGAAGGGTGCGGAGGGGAGAAGCTCGACCTCGTCATCCAGTCTGAGACCGGCACTGTCGAGGTGCCGAAGCAGATCCGGATCCGCGTCAAGGACACGCTCGAGGCGACCGCGGCGCCCGATTGGCAGAGCCTCCAGGGCGATATGGCGGGGAGCGGCCACGACGCCGTCCGCAGTGGGGATCGGATCGCCGTGGGGATCCCGCTCAGGACGCCCCAGAAGCTTGTCGATGCGCTCAACCATGAGCTCGGAGACGACATGCTCGAGGGCATCGGCCTCAGCGTGCACCTCGTCCCAGGAGTAGCCGAGCACCTTGGCGAGGAATGTCTCCAGGAGCCGGTGCCGTCTCACGAGGATGAGAGCCGCCTTCCGCCCTTCCGCAGTGAGAGCGACGGCGCCGTACGGAACGTGTTCAACGAGCCCGCTGGCGGCCAGCCTCCGCACAGCGTCGGAGGCCGAGGAGAGCCGCACGCCGATGCGCTCGGCCAGACGGCTCGGGGTGACGGGGCCGTCGCCCCACTCCCCCAGGGTCCAGATCGTCTTGAGGTACTCCTGGTTGGACGCGGACAGCTCAGAAGCGGGCATGCCCGGAAGGCTACCTGCAGCCCGCGCGCGGGGGGCCGCCATGTACAGATCCGCCGCCTCTGCTGGCTCCGAAGGGCCGGCCGTCCGCTGCCCCCCCCCGACGCCCCTCTTCATGCCTCACTCCGACCGGGGCAGGCCGCGATATTCTGCCTGCGCCCCTGCTCAGCCTCAGACCGAATCCGATCGAAGGAGACCCCATGCGCGTGCTCGCGGCGCTGTCCGGCGGAGTCGACTCCGCCGTCGCCGCCGCGCGCGCCGCCGACGCAGGGCACGACGTCGTCGGGGTGCACATGGCTCTGACCCGCAGCCGCGCCCAGACCCGGTCGGGCTCGCGCGGCTGCTGCTCCATCGAGGACGCGTCCGATGCCCGCTGGGCCGCCGAGATCCTCGGCATCCCCTTCTACGTGTGGGACCTGTCCGAACAGTTCGAGGAGCGTGTCGTCGCCGACTTCCTCGCCGAGTACCGCGCTGGCCGCACCCCCAACCCCTGTGTGCGCTGCAACGAGCGCGTCAAGTTCGACGCCCTGCTCGAGCGCGCCCTCGCCCTGGACCTCGACGCCGTCGTCACCGGCCACTACGCCCGCCTGCGCGGGGGCGCCGCCTCCGGGCGCCCCGGCCAGACCGCCGGCCTGGAGCTGCGCCGCGCGGCCGACACCGCCAAGGACCAGTCCTACGTGCTGGCGGTCTCGGGCCGCGAGGGCTTGTCCCGCGCACTCTTCCCCCTCGGTGACGCCCCCTCCAAGGCGGAGGTGCGCGCCGAAGCAGAGCGCCGCGGCCTGCCGGTGGCCTCCAAGCCCGACTCCTACGACATCTGCTTCGTCGCCGACGGCGACACCCGCGGATTCCTCACCCGCAGCCTCGGCGTCCGTGAGGGCGCCCTGGTCTCCCCCGACGGCGAGGTGCTCGGCACCCACAACGGCTACTTCGGCTTCACCGTCGGCCAGCGCAAGGGCCTGGGCCTGACCCGCCCGGCAGCCGACGGACGGCCTCGCTACGTCATCGAGACCCGGCCGAGCTCCAACGAGGTGGTCGTCGGCCCCGAGGAGCTCCTCCGCCGCAGTGCCGTGAGCGGCAGCGCCCTGGTCCTCCTGGCCGAGCCCACTGTGCTCGACGACGGCGGGGCCGGCTGGCGAGACGTGACCGTACAGGTGCGCGCCCACGGTCGCCCCGTCCCGGCCGACGTCGCCGTCGATGCCGAGACCGGAACGCTGCGGGCGCGGCTGCACCAGCACCTGCGGGGCCTGGCGGCAGGGCAGTCCGTCGTCGTCTACGGCGGCGAGTCCGGCGACCAGGTGCTGGCCCAGGCGACCGTGACCTGACGCCGGGCGCCGATGCCGGAGCGGAGTCCTCCCCCTAGGCGGGTGCGCGTACTGCGGTGGGACAGCTGCACCAGCGCCCGTAACTTGGGCGGTCTCCCGACGTCGTCCGGGAGGTTCACGACTCCCGGATGCGCGGCGCGCGGCCCACGCCGCGCATGTCTCACGGAGCGGGGCTGGCGCCGGGCCCTCGACTGGGGCTGCGCACCGTGGTGGACCTGCGCTGTGCATGCGAGGCGCCCCGAGCGACCCACCGTCTCGGGTATGGATTCTGGGCGCCCCCATCGAGGACCATTCGGACTTGGAGTTCCAGCGCGTCCACTTCCCGATCCTGGATTCCCCCGTGTGGTGACACGCCTGACGGCTCCAGCCGCACCTGACCCGCAGAGCCCTCGAGGCGGTCGCCGAGCCGGACCCGGAACTCCCGTCCACTGCACGGCAGGGACCGGACGGGCATGGTGTTGATGCTCCTGCTCGCGAACGCCGGCACCCCGCCCGAGGGCCTCGCCCAGGACTACGCCGCCAGCGCGTACGCGATGGCCAGCGACGAGAGGGAGGTCCCGACGATCGATGAGCGGGCCGGGTGGTCCGACGCGGAGGTCGTCGCCCACCTGGCCCGAATGCTGTCTCACTGGTCCGCGACGCCGACGAAAGAGCGGACGAGGCCACGGGCCTCATCGGCGAGGGCCCATCGGTCCGGGCCCGGCTGCGCAGCCCCCTCGTGGCCTGAGCAGCGCGTACCGCGTGCCACGAAACGCCGGCATTCCTCGGTGGTCGAAGCCCTCCGAGGCGCGCAGCCTCCCGCAGGCGCCTCATGCCGCTCAACAGGTCAGGAGGACGGCACCCCATCCCGGCGCAGCCACGCCCGTGAGGCGCCGAGGTAGGTTCCGACAGCCCCCCGCCCTGAGCAGCTCACCGCGCACAGCCCAGCCACTGAGTACGGTGAGCAGAGCCGGGGTGAAGGGCCGCCGGGGCGGGAAGCCGGCACCCGCCCCAGCGGCCCCTGAGGCCGCCGTAGCCGAGGAAGATCAGGGTCACGAGGCCGCCCAGGCGGATGGCGGCCAGACGGAAGGGACGCTCCGCCTGCCGCTCGCGCATCCGCTCCAGCTCGGGTGCGGGGCCGGTGAGCCGGGCTTGCGAGCCAGTGGCCGACTGTCGTGAACGGACCGGAGAGCCAAGGTGGCATGACGGGTCCCCTCAGCGCAAGGACGTGTGCCGCTCGATGGCACGCACCGCCCACCAGGCCAGCGCCCCGGCGAGCAGGGGGCCGACAGCCACCGCGCCCACCCCGACCTTCCTCGCCTCGGCACCGGTACGGATCACCTCAAGGAACTGCGGCCACATCACCTGAGTCGTGACGTCACCAGTCGTGACGTCCACGCTCACAGGGAGAAAAAGGGTAGCGACCAGCCCGAGCAGCTGACTGACCACGTAGAGCAGGACGAACCCGATCGCAGGCGCCCCGAGCCCGAGGTGGTTGAAGCGCCCCTGCGCGCCAATGCTCATGACAGCGCCGACCTCGATAACGAGCGTGACGATCCCGATCAGGACGGCCGTGACGAAAATGATCACCTTGACCGGTCCGGCCGCATCGGCAGCCACTCGCAGCGGTTCAAGGAGCCCGCCGAGGGTGGTACCCATGCTGCGCGCGAACACGACGAGCCAGATGACAAGACCGACGAGACAGACCCCGCCCACGACCAGCGCCATCATGCAGGCGTAGAGCGCCTTGACAGCGAAGTGCACCCGACCGCGCACCGGCACCGCCAGGGTGAGGTAGCCGCGCCGGCCGTACATGGACCGCCAGTAGTCGACCGCCACCTGGACCATCACAACGACCGGAGTCACGACAATCACCCCCATGGCGGCGACCCGCATGAGGCCCGCCAGGAGGACGACGCCGGAGATGGGCTCGTCGAGCAGGCAGACCCGGGCGCGGCGGCTCATCCCCAGAGCGACGCGCAGCTTCTCCCCCATGCCCCTGCTCATCTCTCTCAGGGAGTGATCGAGGGGCAGGTTGAAGAAGTCAACGAGCCGGCGGGCCTTGTCGGCGTCGAAGTCGGCGAAGAGCCGAGAGAACCGGGCGATGGCCCGGGGCGCAGTGAGGCCGGCGGCCAGGAACCCGGCGTCCGGGAGGAAGGTCACCCGCGCCTTGGAGGCCGGCCCGGGAGCATGCCCGGCGATGCGCACCTGGCCGTCGTAGTCGGTCAGGAGGCCGGCGAGGATCTTCAGCAGGGTGGTCTTGCCGCAGCCGTTGGCACCCATGAGGCCAACGATGCGCCCGGCCGGCAGCCTCAGGCTGAGGTCGCTCAGGGCCGGCCGCCCGCGGTAGGCCTTGGTCAGGTGACGCACCACCACCAGCGGCGGGGCGCCGTCCAGGGACGGGATGGCGTGAGGGCGGGGGCGCGCGGCGGGGCCCTGCGCGTCCAACGGCGTCGTCGGCGAGGTGCTCATGAGGTCTCTCCTGACTTCTGGGCGGGGCGCTCCGGCCACCGCTCGGCCAGGATCTCGCCCGCCTGGGCGAGGTCCATGCCGATGGCGGCGACGGCGGCAATGTAGGTGTCTGCGGCGCCGACGGCGAGGTCGCGGCGGACGGCGGCCAACGCCGTGTCGTCCGCAGTGACGAAGCGTCCGGCGGTGCGGTCGGCGGCGGTCAGGCCGCTGCGGTCGAGCTCGGCCAGGGCGCGCTGGACGGTGTTGGGGTTGACGCCGGCCTGCGTGGCGAGGTCGCGCACGCTGGGTATCCGGGTTCCGGCGGGCCAGGTGCCGGTCACGATCCGCATGCAGAAGTCATCGACGAGCTGGATCCGGATCGGACGGGAGTCATCGAGACGGACGCCGCCGTCAAGCCGGAGGACTCGCGCCGCCTCGGCCCGCCCGCCGCCCCAGCGGTCTCAGCACAGGCTCGACTCACCTGTTAAGCGAATTCCGAACGCGTGTAAGAAGCCTCCCGGACGCACCCCGACCCGACGTGCCGCACCCGATCACAACATCCACCTTTCATTGCGATAACAACATTCCTTCACCACCGGCGCAGAACCTGCCGGAGAGATGTTGCCAGCTCTGCCGCGCACTCCTACCGTGAATTACGTCAGTGATCGCACCTCACCGAAGGAGCACCCATCATGTCGACCGTCACCGCTATCAAGTCCTGCGCCACCACCGCCTGCGCCTACAACCATGGCGGCTGCACCGCCTTCGCCATCACGGTCGGCGGCGACGCCGCCGCCCCGGCCTGCTCCACCTTCGTCAGCCTCGACGCCCGTGGCGGCCTGCCGGTGGCCGAGGGGCACGTGGGCGCCTGCCAGCGCCTGGAGTGCGTCCACAACACCGACCTCATGTGCACTGCCGACGCCGTCGCCATTGGATCGGACACGGCCACCTGCCTGTCCTACGAGGCCCGCTGAGGCGCCCGCCCAGCTCGTCATGGCTTCCGCGGCAGGAGAACACGCCTCACAGGTACAGCGATGGGGAGGCCCGTAACCGGGCCTCCCCATCATCGTCTCCGCGCGGCTGTGCAGCCGCTCACCGCAGCAGCCCGCCGACCAGGGTCTCCCGGACGAGGCGCCGCAGATGACGCCCGACCTCGTGGGCGCGGGTCGTGCCCGCCGGCAGGAAGATCTGAAGGGTGTCGGTGGTCTCGCGCCGCAGCCGCAGAAGCGTGACGGCGTACGGGGACACGTCCACGCACAGCACCCGCCCCCACAGGGCCGCGCACAGTCCCTCGGACGGGCGCCTGGAGCAGAGGACCCCGGGAATGCCGCCCTGCCCCACTCCGTCGCACAGCACCTCGAGCGCACCCTCGCCCAGGGCCTTGACCTCCTCCTGCGCGCTGAAGGTCTCGAAGGCCGACCACAGCAGGGGCCGCACGCCCTTGGCATCGGGGTCGAGCACCTCCTCCATGGTGTGTCCGCTGACGCCCATGGCGTCATGAACCATGATCCGGTTCGTCTCGATGACGCCCAGGCGCCCGCCCGGCGCATCGGCGAGCCCGGCCAGGTCCGTGAGCGGGTCCTCACCCGTGATCGCGCAGTGGCACCCGGCCACCGAGCCGGACAGGACGGCGTCGCGCCCGACGTCGTCGAGCCAGGTGAGCACGCCCAGGAGATGGACGGTGGCGGTGGTGATGCGCAGGCCGGGCTCGGCCGCCTCAAGCGCGACGTCGAGGCGCACCTCGACCGGAGACTCGCACGGCACGTCGGCCATCGGGTGGTCCGCCGCCGGATGGGCGGCCACGATAATGCTCCCGGTGACGTCGAGCGCGTGGAGGACGAGCTGGGAGGGGGCGCCGGCGTCGAGCCGGTAGGCGGTCAGGGTGGCGCAGCCGGCACCGGACAGGAGACGGCGCGCCATGCGGCGCGAGGCGATGGCGGCCTGCGGCGTGCGCCTCTCATCGGTGTACGTCACGGTTCCCCTTCCCCATCGCCAGAGATCGTTGAAGTAAGGCTAGCCTGGCAGCCCCGCGAAGGCGAGGAGAGACCGCTCACCGGACGGGCGCGCGGACCGGCCGGGGCGCCGGTCAGGCCCGCCGATCGGTCCTTGCGGAGGGGCGCCTCCTCGGCGGCATCCGTCACGGCGCGGTAGTCGGCGTAGCACTCCGCCAGCAGGACGGGCGGAACCTGCGCCAGGGGCACGTCCCGGCGGCCGCGGCGCAGGCTCAGGCCGCCGGTGGCGGTCTCCTCGCCCTCGTCCCAGGCGTCGGCGCCCGCGAAGTCGATAATGCTGCGCGGACCCAGGCTCGGAAAGTCCTTGGAGAACTCGCTGTACCGGTACCTGGTCGAGGCGCACTCGTAGCCGCGGGACTCGACCGCCCTGCGCAGCTCGCGGGCGACGGTGCGCCGCCCGGCTGCGTCCCGGATGGTCGTCTGACCGGCGGTGAGGCCGGGGGCGCGGGCCGACAGCTGGTCGAACAGCGGCTCGACCTCGTAGTCGGACAGGTATGCCCGTCAGGCCCCGGCCTGGGCACCGGTCAGGAGCTGGCGTGGGGCGGCGCAGGTGGACCGCGACGTCGTCGGCCCCGAGAAGCTCGCCGTCCTCGGTGGGGCCGTGCCGGACTGCCGTCCGGGGCGCTGGGCTCAGGAACGTCCCGCCCGTCGCTCGCCAGCCGCACCAGTCGGGTGACCAGGTGCCCGGCGAGCGGGTGGGCGGCCAGCAGCTCGCGCCGCTGGGCCAGCGGCCAGGTGCGCCCGGCGCACATGGCCTCGTACAGCCGGCGCGTCTGGACGTCCAGACGTCCAGGACGGCGATCGCGGCGCGCCGCACGGTGGCGGCGCTGTCCACCACCAGGGCCGCCAGCAGCCGGGAGCAGGCCGCGGCGGCCTGCGGGTGGTCACCCAGGCGCCTGACCAGGACCGCCCTGGCGTGCGCGGACGGTGCCGTGAGCGCGCTGGCGGGAACCTGTCCACCGTGGGCGACCAGGCAGCCGTCAAGGCCCGGCAGGCAGTGCTCGGGGCTGTCGGGCCAGGTGGGGACCCCGGCCTCCTCGGCGAGCCAGGCGAGGAGTACGACGGCGGGGATCTGCTCGGCGGCCGTGCCCGTCGCCCGCAACAGGGCCGCGACCGCCGCCGGGCTCCAGCACTCGGACACCGACGGCCCGGAGCCGGTGCCCCTTGGCCCGCGGGCGCCATGTGGCCGACGGGGGCATGCAGGTCGGCGAGGACGGCGCGCAACGGCAGCAGGGCGCGCTCGACGAGCCGGCGGGTTACGGGATCGGTCACGGCGCTCTTCTTGTCTCTCACCGACCGCCCGGCCTTGCGGGGCGGCCCTCATGGCTCATGAGCGTAACGATCGGGTACGACACGAATCGGCCCCGGTCCGCGGCCGGGGGCGAGGCGGGCCCGCGTTCACCACGGGCTGGCGTTCTTCCTCCAGTCGGGGTCGAAGGACCCCAGGGCCGCCATGGCCCGGTAGTCGGCGTAGCACTCGGCCAGCAGGACGGGTGGCACGACGGCGAGCTCGACCTCACGGCCCCTGCGCCGGAAGGAGAGGCTGGTGGTGGCACACGGCATGCTCTCCTCGGGCACCCAGGAGCCGGTGAAGCCCAGCACCGCGGTCAGGCGCGATGAGGAGAACTCCTTGACGTAGTCGTGGAAGGTGCCCGCGTCCACCACGTCCCCACGCTGGTAGCCGCGCTTGGCGGCCGCGGCCCGGAAGGTGAAGGTGTCGGTCACATGGCCCTGGAGGTCGGAGAGGGCCTTCTGCCCCTCGTCGATCCTCGGGACGGCGGCGGTCAGCTGATCGAAGAGGGGCTCCACCTCGTAGTCGGCCAGATGCGCCCGCCAGGCCGCGACCTGCGCCCCGCTCAGGGCGGTGCCGTGGGCCAGGCCCACCACCGCGTCATCGGCCAGGGGCACCTCGGCGTCGTCGGCCCCGATGAGCGCCCCGTCCTCGGTGGGGCGGAATGTAACCACCTCCCCGCCGCCGCCCGGGGCGGCGGTCCAGATCAGCCGGCTGACGAGGCGGCCGACCAGGGGGTGCGCGGCCAGCAGCGCCCGCCAGTCGGCACCCCGCCAGGTGCGCGGCGCGCACATGGCCTCGTACAGCCGGGCCGACTGGAGAGTCAGGACCGCCTTGGCGTCCTTGCGCGCGACGCTCAGCTGCTTCCTGGCCTCCTTGACGACCTCGGGGTCCTCATTCACCCGCGGCGCCGGCAGGGACTTGCGTGCCTTGCCCCCGGCATCGAAAAGCACGATCTTGAAGTCCGGAGTCAGGCGGCCCGTGAACTCCCGGTCCCCATAGGACAGGTGCAGCAGTCCGTCGGGGTCGAAGCCCGCGGTCGGGATGGTGCGGTCCGCCAGCTCGTCGGCGCTCCAGCCCCGCTCGTCGGCCGCCTCCTGGGCCAGGGCGGCGGCAGCGGCCTGGATGCCGGCCATCTTGTGGCGGCGCGCAATGCTCAGGAGCACCTGGAGCGCGGTGTCCTTCCCGTTGGCGGCCAGGGCGTGGACCAGGACCTCGAACTGGGCCCGCCGCCCCGGGTTGTCGCGCATGTAGGAGCGTACCAGCCCTGCCAGCTCGCCGCCGTCCATCCTCACCGCGAAAGCCAGCAGCCCCTTGTCGGCGATCGCCGAGCCCACGTAGGTGCGCTGGTGCTCCGCGTAGGCCTGGGCGACGCGCTCCTCCAGCGGGACAGCGGCCTCGGCCTCGGCCCGGCTCAGGAAGCCTGCCATCCTGGGAGCCGCGCGGCAGTCGGCGAGCCACCGCTGGGCGTGGTCGTAGCGCTGCCGACCGGCGGCCTGGGCGTGCGCCCGGCTCTCCTGCGCGCTCGGGTGGGCGGTGTCCTGGGCGATCCAGGCCCGGGTCACGTGCGCGGCCAGCGCCGCGGCGTCGGCGGGCTCCAGTAGGGACAGGTAGAGGTTGATGAGCCCGCGGCCCGACGGGTTCTTCATCTTGTCGGCCAGCACCACCCACCACCACGGCGTGCGGGAGTCGACGGCGTCGCCGTTCTTCCAGCGGACGGCCGGCAGTGACTGCGGGTCGAGCCAGGACAGTGAGGCGGGCACTTTCCCCTTGAGGCCCTTGGCGGCCTCGGCCCCCAGGGCCCGGGGGGACAGGAACTCCGTCATGTCGCCGCCGCAGTCCTCCAGGGCGACCAGCAGGGCCGCCCGCGCCACGTCCCTCTTCTCCCGCCCCAGGGCCGTGCGCAGCGCGGGGACCGACTCGGGGCGCGCCAGGGAGCCGACCCAGGCCGCCGCCGAGGTGCGCACCTCGGTCGTCCTGGCGGCAAGCCCCTGCTCGGCCAGCTCGCGCACCCGCGGGTGGGAGCGCAGCGCCGCCTGGGCCAGCGGGCGGCTCGCCTTGGAGGGGCCCACTGCGGCGTCGGCGACCGCGGGCAGCAGCTCGGCGGGGACACGGGGGAAGGCCGTCAGGATCTCCAGGGCCCGCGGCGCCGTGGCGGCGTCCATGAGCCGCTCGCGCAGCAGGTCGAGGTGCTCGGCGTACCACGGCCAGGACGCCTCCGGGTCGACGGTGAGGAAGACGTAGTCGTGGAAGTCGCAGAAGCGCTCGACGGCGTCGGGGCCGCCGCCCAGGCGCGCCATGAGGTCCTCAATGGCTCGCGGGTCGGTCTCCGGCCCCGTGTAGTGGCTCAGTGCCAGCCGGCACCAGGGGCTCGTCTCCACGGCATGGAGCCGCAGCGCGTGCGCCAGGGTCAGGCTCGGGGCGTTCCTGACGACCCAGATGACGTTGAACCGGCGCAGGAGCGCGGGCCGGGCGCGGCTCCTGCCGTTGGCGACCGCCACCAGCTCATCCAGATCCGCCTCGGTGATCTGGCGCACTCCCTCTGCCCGGGTGCGGGACGAGGAGTTCTGCGAGGCGGCGGCGCGCTCCATAGCCTGCCCCAGGACGGGGCGCAGCTCGTCCTTGACGGGGGCGGCGTCCGGGCCCACCTCCAGGGGCGTGAACGGGGGGACGTCGAGGGGCTCATCGACCCCCACGGCGTCGAGCGTCTCGTGGCGGGCCCGGGTTGCGGAGACCAGGTCGGCCAGCCTCCGGTTCTCCTCGGCCGCCCGGGTGAGCACGTGGGCGCCGCCGGGGGTCCGGGCCAGGAACTCCACCAGCTCCCGGCAGCGGGACGCCGGGGCCTGGGCCAGGACGGGGGCCAGCGCACCGGCCCTGGTAGCCGCGTCCAGGCCCTCGAGAAGCTCAATCGCCTCCCGGCGCAGCTCCTTGGAGGCCCCCGCGGCCACGGCGGCGACCAGGTGGGCGCCCGCGGCGGCCCACCGCGGGTTGGCCGCCATACGTGTGAGCACGTCATGACGCTCCTGCCGGCGCAGGCCGTCCAGGAGCGGGCCGGGCAGGGCGGTCGCGTGCTCAGTGAGGTAGTCGGTGACCCCGGGCAGGTCAGCGGCCGACAGCCGCCTGCGCCAGGACGGCTGCCCGGCGGAGTTGGAGTGGGCGGCCAGGAGGACGACGGCGGGGGCGTCGGCCTCCTCCACGCCCCCCTGCCTCAGCAGCGCCGCCAGACGCCCGGCGTCCCAGAACAGCCGCCTCTGCCTGAGCCTGCGCGCCTGGGACTCGGGTGTGGAGCCGGCGCCCTGAGCGTCCACGGTGAACATGACATCCATGAGCAGGGCGTCCACCCAGCCGGGTACCTGCTCGGGAGCCGGCGGGTCGTACGTGGGGTCGGTCTGGAGGACGGCGGCCAGGAGCCGGCCGAGCCGCACCCACTGGGCCGGGATCACGGCGTCACTGCGGTAGAGGGCGTCGCGCCTGACCAGGACCGGGCCTGCCGAGCCGTCCCCCTTCCTCCAGCTGATCCCCGCCTCCTGCAGGCGCTTGCGCCAAGTCCGGCCGTACCAGTGGGTGTAGGAGGCGTTCGAGGTCGCCAGGAGCAGGCAACCGATGGGGCCGTCCCCGAAGGCGGCGATCTCCAGCAGGACCTCGGGGTCGCCGTCGTCGACGACGTAGTCGACGGCACGGTGGTACAGGCCCGCGTCAACCGCCTTGAGCGGCAGCAGCGCCCGGTCGACGAGGTCGCGGACTACAGGTTCGGTCACGGCATTCTCCTTGCGTCGTCAATCGTCGTCATCGGCTCTCCCCGGGCCCCATGTCGATTCTTACGGGATGAAGGGTAACGACCGGGTGCGACATGAATTCGCCCCGGTTGAGCGGGCCGGGCTGATCGGAGCGTCACGGCCCGCCCTCCCCGCACCCCCGCCTGCGAAGGGCAGGCCTCCCCATTGGCGCGCAGCGCCCATCCTGCGTACGACACCGCCGGCCGGCTCTACGCTGGTCCTATGACCGCCGAGCCGCCCCCGCCTCCGCCCGACGAGCCAGGGCCTCCCCCTCCTCCGCCCGACGGGGCCTCCCCCTCCTCTACCGCACCAGACCTCGTCGCCGCCGGCGCCCAGGGGCGGCCCGCCCCACCGCCTCCATCGCGCGCTCTCCGCCGCCCCCGCCTCGGCCGCCGGGGCCGCGCCGCCGTCGCCGCGGTCCTGGTGCTGGTGATCGTGCTCGCCGGGGTCGGCGCCTGGGCCCTGGCCCGTTCGGGGGGCTCCCGGACGCACAGGAGGCCGCCGGCCGTCCAGGCGACCCTCGACCTGTCGGGCCTCGGCGAGCATCTGGCGCCCGCCCCCATCGACTCCGGGGGCTCCGTCGTCCTCGCCTCCGGACAGATGCGGGTGCTGCGAGTGGTCGAGGACGGCCGGGAGGCGCTGGTCGGCGTCGACCTCTCCTCGGCCTCGGGCTACCCGGTGTGGCAGGTGCCCGTCCCCGACGAGCTCGCCGGCCAGGCCCTGAGCTGCCAGTACACGCAGGAGGCCATCGACTGCGGGGACCTGCTCAGCATCGACCCGTCGACCGGCGTCAATACGGCCGGGCCCGTCACGGTGCCGGCCGCCGCCCCCGCGTCCCCGGACGCCACTCCCGGCGCCGCGGGCGGCCAGCCGCCCGCCCCCGACTCGGCTTTCCCCGCGCCCCCGACGGCCTCCGTGCAGCTGGGCGAGTCCGCCTCCGAGGACATGCCACTGGCCGTGAGCCCGGACGGCTCCCTGACCGCCGGCGGGAAGACGATCAGGGAGCTCACGTTCGACGGCCCGGTGTGGGCGGCCCGCATCGACATGCCCCGCACGTTCGCCGGCATGACCCTGCCCATGACCCGCCGAGTGTGGGTGGTCAGCGACGGCGCGACCATGGCGGGGCTCGACGGCTCCTCCCTGCTGTGGTCCGGCACCCTGCCCGACGGCGTCGCCGCCCTCAACGGCCTGGGCGCCCAGGACCCGCCGCGGTGGCTGGTGGCCAAGGGGGCGATCGTCATCGCCCACCCGGACGCGATCGTCGCCATCGACCCCATGAGCGGCAGCACCGTCTGGCAGGCCGACGGCACGGTGACCTCCTGGTCCGCCTCCGGCGACGCCATCGTCGTCGTCAACGGCTCGACGGCCTCCCTGCTGTCCTTCGGCAAGGGCTCCGTCCCCGCGACCGCGACCGCCCTGCCGTCGTCGGCCCCGACCGGGGACACGGCGCCTGCGCCCGACCTGGAGGACATGAAGGGCTCCACCCTCGAGGTCCCCGACCTGTGCAAGACCGCCGGCAGCCAGGACCCGGCCACCGGAAAGACCATGGCCGCCTTCGTCGACGGCGTGGCCACCGGCTCCTCCGCCGTGGGGGCGCCGCCGACCGCCACCATGACCGCACTGCGGCCGGGCGTCTTCGACGGCTCGCCGGTGGCCATCACCGTCCTGAGGTGCTACGGCGGGGGCAACACGGTGTTCGACGTGGTCGCCGCCTACGACTCCGACAAGACGCTCATCGGATCCGTGGACCACGTGGTGAAGGACGACATCGGCGAGTCCCCGGACCTCGTCGTGAAGAACCTGCGCTCGGTGGGCAACACGCTGGTCTACACCGTGCCCGGCATCAAGGTGGCCGGCGACGCCGCCTGCCACGCCTGCGAGGGCGGCGCCGAGGCCACGGTCACCGACCAGTGGGACGGGGACTCCCTGGAGATCACCGACGTCCTCTACCGCCTGCCCTCGGGAGCGGTGCGGATACCCTCAGCCCAGGACGTCCAGACCGCCTACGACGCCATCGCCTCCGACGACCGGGCGGTCGAGGACGAGCTGGTGGAGCCGAAGGCCCTCAACGCCCTCGACCAGCACCTCGGCGCCGGTCAGAACCGCAACTCGACGGCGCGGGCCGTCCAGTTCCCCACGGGCGGCAGGGTCGTGGGGTGCGCGCTCGCCGGTCCCAGCGGGAGCCCCTACAGCACGAACGGCAGCGGCCGGGCCTCGGCGCCGGGCGACATCATCTGCCCGGTGACCACGGACGACCCGACGATGCCCTGGCTGCATCCCAGGCCCGACGGCGGGCCCGGCCGGGGCGCCTACGCCTCCTGGCTCATCCTGCGCGCCGACGAGACCGGGAAGTACCAGGTGGTCGACATCGGACGCGCCTTCGCCTGAGCCGGCCCGCCGCCGCGGGCCCCTCAGCGAGCCAGCGCCCGCACCCGGTCCACCACCGCGCAGGCGCGCAGGACGGCCCCCGGCCCGGGGCGCTGCTCGACCTCGGTCAGCGCCGCGGCCAGGGTCTGCAGCTGGAGGTCGCGGGCCGCGCGGGTGCGGGTGGCCAGTACGTGCGCGATCGTCCCCTCCGCCCGCAGGGCGCCGGAGGCCGCCAGCGCCGTCAGCGCCTCGTGCACGTCGGTGCACAGGGACTCGATCGGCCCCGCCTCCCGGGGCGGCGCCAGGACGCTCGCCCCGGCGCGCAACCGCTTCAGACGCTCGGCCAGACGGCGGTAGAAGCCGGGGGCGTCCGCGCGCACCGAGGAGATGGTGGGCGACAGCAGGGCGAGCGCGCCCTCGCTGCGCACATAGATCCCGGCGGGCCGGTCCCCCTCCACGGTGATGGCGACCACCGGGAGGCTGCGGGCCAGGACAGCGGCCACCAGGCAGGACTCCGCGCCGTCGGGGGCGAGGCGGAGCAGGTGCCCCCGGCCCGCCGCGTCGTGCACGGGCCACACGTACTGCTGGTGGATCTCGTCCACGTCGATCCTGCCCAGGCCCGACGCGCCGGGCAGGAGCAGGCGGACCGGCGGGGCCGGAGCCTCGAAGCCCGCGGCCCGGGGACCGCGCCGCAGAGAGCCGAGCTCATCGGCGAGGGCGGCCAGGTCGATGTCGTCGTAGCCGCCGCAGCGCGTCACCGCGGTGCGGGTGGAGGGGGCCAGGGCGCCATCGCCGCGCCGGGTGGCCCCCTTCAGGCGCAGCGGGCCGGACAGCAGGGTCCTGACGGGGGCGCCCCACACCAGTGGAGCGTCTTCGGAGCGCTGGAAGGCGGGGTCGGCGCCGGCGGCGCGGCCGGTGGTCACCGACTCCAGCCGGCGGTTGTCCAGGTCCCAGAAGCGGGCGGTCAGGCCGCGGCTGCCCGAGGGGGTGAGCCACCAGGTGGCCGACAGGGGCACGAGCAGGCCCGGCCGGGCCTGCTGGGCCTCGGCGCGCCCGAGCAGGGCGGGGTCGGGGGCGGCCCCGGCGGCATCCAGCGCCCGGGTCAGGGACCAGGCGGCGGCCAGGGCGCTGAGGGCGGCGGCCTCGTCCACCCCGTCGTCGCGGCGGGCGACCGCGCCCACGACCCCGGCGGCCGATGACAGGAGCCGGGACAGGCGCGGGATCTCCTCCAGGCGGGCGGCCCGAGCGAGGCGATCGAGCTCGTGGGCGCTGCGGGGCCCGGCGTGGGAGATCCCGGCGGCGATAACGGTCTCGACGACAGCCGTGGCCGAGGCGAGCAGGCGTCGCTGGTCGGCGCTCAGGGAGACCTCCCGGACGTTCCACGGCCAGGCCCTGCCCGCGATGGCGAACAGGCGCACAACGGCCCGCAGGCGCCAGGCGGCGTGGGCGAGACGGGCATGGCGGCCGGCGACGACCATCCCGCCCGGGCCCAGGCCCGCGATCACGACGACCTCGGGGGCGCCGGGCCAGGTGACGCTCAGGCGCCCCGGCGCGCGGGAGAGACGGGTCTCGGCGGCGAGCCGGGCGGGGTCGGCGCCCGCGTCGGCGGCGGCGACCCGGCGCAGCGCGGCCACGCCGAGAGCCTTCTCGACGGCGGCGGGCTCCCAGGCGAGCACCTCAGCCAGGACCGGGTCGTCCTCGCCGGCGATACCGGGGTGCGGCTCGAGTGGCACCTCCGGGCGGGCGCCGAGCCCTGAAGGCGCAGCGGGCCCGGGGGTGTCCGGCTCCCCGGCCCCGGCCCGGGCGGCGCCGGGCGGGGCGGGGGCCTCAGCACCGGTTCCGCTCCCGGCAGCCGCCTCGCGCATCCACAGGCAGGCGGCGACCACGTGCACGCACACCCCGGCGACGGGGCAGGGGCAGCGCGCCCGCCCCGGGCCGCCATCGCCCAGCACCACCGGGATCGCCAGCTGTCCGGCGTCAGTCACCGCGATCGTCGCGCCGTCCTGGCCGATGTCCCGCGCCTCGACGCGCCCCGCGGCCAGCGCGGCGCGTCCGCGCCGCACCAGCCCGCGGTTGGCCAGGGCCGCCAGGGCGGCGTCGTCGAAAGCGGTGTAGACCGCGCTCCAGGCGGGCAGGCCGCTCATGCGGTCACCTCAGCCAGCCAGTCGGCGAAGCGGTCGGGGCTCATGGCCGCCACCCGCATGCCGACCCCGGCGAGCTCCTCGGCAACCGCCCGGTCGAACCAGGGCGCGCCCTCGTCAGTCAAGGAGGCCAGCCCCAGCATGGTCACGCCCGAGCCCGCGAGCTCTCGCACCCGGGCCACGAGAGCGGAGACCGACCCGCCCTCCTCGAAGTCGGAGACGAGGGCCAGCACCGTGCGGGTGGGCTGGGCGACCCGGGCGGCGGCGTAGCCAACGGCGTTGGCGATGTCGGTCCCGCCGCCCAGCTGACAGGTCATAAGGACCTCGACGGGGTCGTCGGCCAGGTGGCTGACGTCCACCACGGCGGTGTCGAACAGGATCAGGCGCACCGATATCCCCGGCAGGCCGGCCAGGATCGAGGCCATGACAGCACTGTGGAGCAGAGAGGAGGCCATGGAGGCGGACTGGTCCACCAGGATGATGACGTCCCAGGCCACATTGCGGCGCCGCTGGCGGGACATGAAGCGCACGTCCTCCACGAGCATGCGCCCGGTGGCCGGGTCCGTGTTGCCCAGGTTCGCGGCGATGGTGCGGCGCCAGTCGAAGTTGCGCGCCGAGGCTCGGGGGCTGCGGGCGTGACGCCGGCGCGCGCCCGTCAGGGCCGTTGTCATCGGGCGGCGCAGCCGTTCGACGATGTCGGAGACAATACGGGCGATCAGGGCCCGCAGCCCGTCGGCCAGGGCGGGCGGAATCGTGCCCTTGATGCGCAGCAGGGCCGCGCCGAGCCCGGGGCTGGTCCGGATGGAGTCCACCGAGCCGGGGTCGGCCAGCAGGCCGGTCAGCCCGTAGCGGGTCAGGGCGTCGCTCTCGAGGCGTTCAATGGTGGAGTCGGGGAACAGGCGGCGGGCGCCGTCGAGCCAGTCCACGGCCCGCAGCGCCGAGGGCCCCAGTCCGCCGCCGCGTCCGGACCCGCCCGGCGCGCCGGGGCCTGCGCCGCCCAGAAGGTGGCCGCGCCCGGTGTACTCGCGGTCGTAGAGGTAGGCCAGGGTGTCGTCCAGGCCGGCGTCGCCGGGGCTCCGCGGCAGGGCCGACTCGGCGTACCGCCCCAGGACCATGCGCCAGCGGCGCACGGCCAGCTCGCGGTCCAGGTCGCGATCCCGGTCGTCGTCCAGTCCCCGGTCGGGGCCCGCGGGGGGCGGGGGCGCGGTCATCGGCCCGCCCACCGCCCCAGGCCGTCGCGCACCAGCGAGGCGACCAGGTCCCGTTCGATCCGCTGCCCGAGCGCGGCCTGGGCGGGGGCGACGTTCAGCACCACGTCGATCTGGGAGGCGTCGGTGCCCGCGAGCGCGGCGACCTGCTCGGCCAGCCGGTGCGTCTCGGTGGGGCGCAGGGCGGTGAAGGCGCGCCGCAGGTCGGGCAGGATGGCCAGGAAGCCGGGCTCCTCCAGGGCGGTCAGGGTGCGGGTGACCGCCGCCAGGGTGTCGGGGGCGCGCAGGACCGCCTCCGGGGCGGTGCGGACCAGTCCCACGAGGAAGTCGGCCAGGACGGCCGGGTCCGCCCCCGGGCTCAGGCGGGCGACAACGGCGTCGGACACCTCCTGGCGGCTCAGGGACCCGGTGGTCGAGGCGATTCCGGTGGCGCAGCCGGCGAGCACCGGCGCGGTGGCCCGGGCGCGGCGCAGGGCGTCGATCTCGCGCAGGACGGCCTCGCGGCCGGCCCTGGCCTCGCAGTCGGCTCCGGTGAGTCGCACGAGCAGGTCGCGCACGGCGATGAGGGCGCCCACCGCCTCGGCGGCCTCGTCGTCCTTCAGCCCGACCAGCTCGGCCACCAGGCGGGCGACGGCGGCCGTGCCCCGCTCCAGCATGGAGCGCAGGCGCGGGGCGGTGCCGCCGGTGCTGCCGGCACCGTCCAGGCGCAGGCGGCCCGAGCCCTCCACGAGGGTGGCCAGGCGGTGGAGGACGTCGGCGAGCTCGGACAGGTCACTCAGGCCGCTCATGGCGGCCTCGAGGGCGTCGCACACCTGCGCGGCCGCCTCGCCCATTCCCATGACCGCCAGCTCGGTCAGGAGCCGGGCCAGCGCCCCGGCGGCCGGTTCTGCCTCCAGCCGCTCGGCCAGGCGGGTGGCGACCAGGATGTCGAGGGTGGGGGCCTCCTGGGCGGCGCGTACCAGGGCCGCCTCCACCACGGGCGTCCAGGCGTAGGCCCACTCCTCGACGAACTGCCCCAGGCCCGTGCCGGCCACGAGGTCGGCGCCGCCGACCTGGCGGGCCAGGCCGACCCCGGCGAAGCGCAGGCGGGCGAGCAGCTCTCGGCGCCGGCGGTGGCGGGGCCTGCGGGCGGTGTCCAGGCTGACGCGCCGCTCCACGGCGGTATCGAGCGTGAAGCGTAGGGCGATCATCCGCTCGCGCACCTCGGCGACCAGGGGCGGGCCGACGGTGCCCGGGGGGACCCGCCCGAGGTCGGAGGCGGCGAAGACGGTGGCGACGGCGGCGCCCAGTCTGCCCGACAGGCCGGTGTCGTCCTTGACCAGGCAGCTGGTCAGGGCGTCCAGGATGTCGGTGCGCCCGGGCCAGGCGCGTCCGCGCAGCGCGGCCAGGCCCAGGGCCTGCTCGACGGCGGCGCGCGCCTGGGCCGTGCCCAGCGGCTCCCCCTTCTCGCGCAGGGCGGTGACGACGTCGAGGACCACCCCGGTGGCGAAGCCGCGGGCGCCGGCGGGTGCGGGGGCCACCCGGCCGGGGCGGGCGTCGCGGGTGCGGGCCCGCCAGGCGCGCCGCCACAGGCCCGGGGAGGGCATGCCCGCCCCGTAGCCGCTCAGGGAATCCAGGCGGGCGAAGTCGTAGCGGATGAGCCAGCTCTCCGGGCGGTCCCGCAGGTCGGGCTGCGTCTCGGGCTCGGGCAGCCAGGCAGCCTCGGGGGCGGCGTCGAGCGCGTCGAGGAGGGCCGGGGTGTGGAAGGCGCCGGTGACGACGACCAGGGGCCCGCCCCTGAGGCCAGCCTTCTCCTCCCCGCGCTCCTCCGCACGCCGGCGCAGTGCCGCGGCCATGACGGCCTCGCGGGCGTGGGTCCCGTCGGTGTCGAGGACCTCCCGCTCGGCGTCCAGGCGGGCCAGGGCGGACCAGGCCAGGGTGTCGGCGAAGAAGTCGCGCCAGGCGCGGATGTCGGCGGTGGCGCGGTCCTCGAAGAGCTGCTCCCAGACCTCGTCGTGGTCGCGGCAGCCCAGGCGCCGGGCGAGGGCGTCCAGGGCGGCGGAGCGGGCCAGGTGGTACTCGGCCTGCAGGGTGCGGGCGGCGGCAGCGCCGGCGTCGTCGGCGTTATCGGTGTCGCCGTGCGGGCCGGGGGTACGGTCGATGAAGGCGGCCTCGGCGCCGTGCTCGCCGGCCCAGCGCAGGGCGACCCACTCGGGGGAGAACTCGGCGAGCGGGTAGTAGAAGGCAGTGCGGTCGGCCAGTGAGAGCAGCGCGACCGGGGGGACGGTGCCCGGGTCCTGGAGGGCGGGCAGCAGGGCGGTGTACTCGGCCGGCCCCTCGATGAGGACGACGGCGGGGCGGACCTCCTCCAGCAGGGCGGACAGGGCCAGGGCGCAGGCCGGGGAGTGATGGCGGACGGGGACCAGGTGGACGCCCGCCTCACCCCAGGCCCGCTGGGAGCGCAGGGCGCGGCGCAGGCGGGGCGGGACGCCCGCGCGGCCCGGCCCCGCGGCCGTCACCGCGGGGCCGGGTCCGGTCGCGCGGGCCGTCACTCCCACAATCCCTGGGAGGCGGCGAGGAACTCCTTCCAGTGCGCCGAGGCGCGGGCGCGCTCGCGCACCACCGAGTCGACGTAGAAGCGCATGCGCCGGGCGTCCTCCGCCTCCCCCTTGAGGGCGACGCCGACCAGCTGGCGGGCGACGTCGGCGGCGCGGACGGTGCCGTCGCCGAAGTAGCAGGCGCTCATGGAGGCGGCCACCCCCACGTTGACGGCCTCGGCGGTGGACATGACTGCGTCGGGGCGCTTGACCGGGGAGCCGGAGGCGGTGGCGCCGGTGCGCAGGTCCGCGAAGACGGTGACCAGCACGTCGAGGACCTCCGGGCTCATGGGGGCCCGGTCGGGGCCGAGCTCGGCCTCCAGGGCCCGGGTGATGAGCTCGGCCTCGAAGGCGCGGTCGGCGATGGGGCGCACCGTCTCGAAGTTGAAGCGGCGCTTCAGGGCGGCGCTCATCTCGTGGACGCCGCGGTCGCGCAGGTTCGCGGTGGCGATGACGTTGAATCCGCGGGCGGCGGCCACGCGGAAGCCGTCGCCGAGCTCGGGCACCATGAGCTGCTTCTCGGACATGACCGACACGAGGGTGTCCTGGATCTCGGGCGGGCAGCGGGTGATCTCCTCGAAGCGCACCAGGCGGCCGGACTCCATGGCCTGGTAGACCGGGGAGGGGACCAGGGCGCGGCGCGAGGGGCCCTCGGCGATGAGCAGGGCGTAGTTCCACGAGTAGCGGATGTGGTCCTCGGTGGTGCCCGCCGAGCCCTGGACGGTCAGGGTCGAGGCCCCGCTGACCGCCGCGGCGAGCAGCTCGGAGAGCATGGACTTGGCGGTGCCCGGCTCGCCCACGAGCATGAGCCCCTGGCGCCCGAGCAGCGTGACGACGGCGCGGTCGACCAGGGGGTCGTCCCCGTAGAACTTGCGGGTCACCCCGAGCGTCTCGTCGCCCACGATGAAAGCCCGCACCGAGCGGGGCGACAGCCGCCAGCCGTCGGGGATCTCGGCGCCGCAGGAGGCGTCGGAGTCGGCCAGGGCGGCCAGCTCGGCCGCCCAGCGGTCCTCGGCGGGCGGGCGCAGCTCGGCGGTCGGAGCCGCAGATCCCTCGGGCCCCGGGTCGTCGGGCTGGGAGGACTCGGTGGCGGCGGGCCTGGCGGTCATTGCTCTCCTTGGACAAACGGCTGACCGGTGACTGGCGCCGGGCGCTCAGCCGCGCAGACGGGCGAGCTCGTCGACCAGCTGGGGAACGACCTCGGCCACGTCGCCGACGACCCCGAAGTCCGCCATCTCGAAGATCGGGGCCTCGGAGTCGTCGCACACGGCCACAATGGTGCCGGCGCCCTGAATGCCGCTGGTGTGGTGGACGGCCCCGGACACGCCCAGGCCGATGTACAGGCGCGGGGCGACGGACACGCCGGTCTGGCCGATCTGGGCGGACCGCTCGATCCACCCCTCGTCGCAGGCCACGCGGGTGGCACCCACGGCCGCGCCCAGCGGCTCGGCCAGTGAGCGCACCAGGTCGAAGTCGCCGTCCACGCCGCGTCCGCCCACGACGACGGTGCGCGCCCCGGCCAGGTCCGGCCCGGCGGCCGCAGTGGTGCGCTCGCGCGAGACGAGGCGGACGGCGGCCGCCTCCGGGCTCACCGTGACGTCGAGGGCCTCGGCGGTCAGCGGCGCGGCGCCGTCGGCGGCGCTGTCGGCGGTCTCGACCGCCCCGGGCCGCACGGCGAGGACCGGAGGGCGCCCGGCGCTCGCGGCGACCGCCATGGTGGTGGACCAGGAGCCGGACAGCACAAGCCGGGAGGCGCGGATGGCGCCGCCGGCCACGTGCAGGTCGGCGACGTCGCCGACGCAGGCGGAGTCCAGGAGGACGGCGGCGCGCCCGGCGACCTCCCTGCCGCGGTAGTCGCCGGAGACCAGGACGGCTCCGGGGGCGGTCTGGTGGACGGCGGCGACGACGGCGTCGGCCGCCGCAGCGGCCTGGGCCCGCTCCCCGCCCAGGTCGGCGACCAGCAGGCGGGTGGCGCCCGCGGCGGCCAGGGCGGGGGCGCCGGCTTCCAGGGGCCCCGGGGTCAGGGCGATGACGTCGCCGGCGGTCAGCGCCCGGGCGGCGGTGACGAGCTCGAGGGCGGTGTCGGCCGGGCGGTCGCCGTCGAGGTCGGCGAGCACGAGGACGGGGGCGTCAAGAGCCTCGGACATGGCAGGCATGATCTTCTCCTTGGGGGCGGTCATCCCCGCATGCGCGGGGTTTCAACGTCTTGTGCGCGCGCTCAGACGAGCTTGGAGTCCACGAGCCAGGCGGCGAGCTCGCGCCCGGCCTGACCGGCGTCGGTGCGGATGGTGCCGGCCTGTCGGGCGGGCCGGGACTCGGCGTCCACGACCTCGACGGCGGCGGGACGCGGCTGAAGGCCCAGGTCCGCCAGGTCCCAGGTGTCCACGGGCTTCCTCCTGGCGGCGCGCATGGCGGCGAAGTTGGGGTAGCGCGGCTCGTTGGCCTGGTCGGTCACGGACACGAGCGCGGGCAGGGGGGCGGACAGGACCTCGCTGAGCGTACCGGTGGTGCGGGTGACGGTGGCCTCCCCGGCGCCCGCCTCCAGGGAGCTCGCCAGCGTCAGGGCGGGCACGTGCAGGGCCGCGGCCAGCGCGCCGGGCAGCATGGAGGTCATGGCGTCCAGGGAGGCCATGCCGGTGACCACCAGGTCCACGTCCCCGGTGCCGCCGTCGCCCGGCCCGGCCCCGCCGATGCGTCCGACGGCGGCGGCCAGCACGCGCGCGGTGGCCACGACGTCGGAGCCGGCCAGGTCGTCGTCGCTGACGACGACGCCGGAGTCGGCCCCCATCTGCAGGGCGCGGCGGATGGCGTCCTCGGCGTCCTCAGGGCCCATGGTCAGGGCCACGACCTCCCCGCCGAGCCCCTCGACCAGGGCCACTGCGGCCTCGACGGCGTTCTCGTCAAGCTCGTTGAGGACGTCGTCCTCGCCCCGGACCAGGCGGGAGTCCTCGATGCGCCGCTCAGACTGCACGTCGGGAACGTGCTTGATGCAGACCACGATTTTCATGCGTCCAAGATTGCCATACCCGGCCAGCCGCGCCGATGAGCGCTGGGTCACGCGCATCGGCCCGTACTGCTCCCCCGGCCCGGGCGGCGAGGCGTGTCCCACGTCTGCCTCGAGTGGCCGCCCGGCGGATGTACGTCGACAATGGAGCCCATGTCGTCCTTGTCAGAGCCTCAGCCGGCCACCCGAGCAGCCTCCGGCGCATCGGACCGCACCCGCCTGGGCGCCACCCTGAGCGGGGACGGGGCCGACTTCGCCGTGGTCGCGCCGCACGCGACCGCCGTCGACCTGTGCCTGACCGACACCGATGCTACCGGTACCGCCGTCTCGGAGCAAAGAATCGGCCTGCGCGGCCCCAGGCTCGGCATATGGGACGCCCACGTGCCCGGCGTGAGGGCCGGGCAGCGCTACGGCTACCGCGTCCACGGTCCCTGGGAGCCCTCCGAGGGCCTGCTGTTCAACCCCCGCAAGCTCCTGCTCGACCCCTACGCGCGCGCCCTGGACGGGAAGCCGTCCCTGGGGCCCGAGCTGTATGCGCACGCCGTCGAGGACGACCTCTCCCCCGCCTATGTGCCCTTCGTCCCCTCCGAGCTGGACTCGGCCGGGCACGTCGCCCTCGGCGTGGTCACCGGCGAGCAGTTCACGGTCGTGCCCGGCCCCCGAGTGCCCGAGGGCCGCACCGTCGTCTACGAGACGCATGTCAAGGGCTTCACCCACGACATGCCCGGCGTCCCGCCCGAGCTGCGCGGCACCTACGCGGGCCTGGCCCATCCCGCCGCGATCGAGCACCTTCGCTCGCTGGGCGTGACCACCGTCGAGCTACTGCCCATCCACGCCTCCTTCTCCGAGGCCTTCCTCCTCCAGCGAGGCCTGACCAACTACTGGGGGTACTCGACGCTGTCCTACTTCGCCCCCGAGCCCACCTACGCCACCGCCGCGGCGCAGGCCGCCGGGCCCCAGGCGGTTCTGGACGAGGTACGCGGCATGGTCTCCCTGCTGCACGAGGCCGGCCTCGAGGTGATCATGGACGTGGTCTACAACCACACCTGCGAGTCGGGGGTGGGCGGGCCGAGCCTGTCCCTGCGGGGCCTGGACAACCTGGAGTACTACCTTCACGCCCCCCACCGCCCCGCCCAGTACATCGACGTCACAGGCACCGGCAACACGGTGGACTTCCGCTCCACGCGCGCCGTCCAGCTGGCGCTGGACTCGCTGCGCTACTGGGCCGACAGCATGGGCATCGACGGTTTCCGCTTCGACCTGGCGGTCGCCCTGGGCCGGAACGCCTCGGAGTTCTACAGCCGGCACCCGCTGCTCATCGGCATGGCCACCGACCCGGTCCTGCGCTCCGTCAAGCTCATCGCCGAGCCGTGGGACATAGGGCCGGGCGGCTGGCGCACCGGCGAGTTTCCCCTGCCCTTCCACGACTGGAACGACCGCTACCGCGGCACGGTGCGCTCCTTCTGGCTGCGCGACGCCTCGGAGATGTCCAGGGGGCGGCCGGGCTCCGACCTGCGCGACCTGGCCACGCGCCTGTCGGGCAGCGCCGACACCTTCAGCTACGGGGAGTGCCCCGGCGGGCGCGGCCCGCTGGGCAGCGTCAACTTCGTCACCGCCCACGACGGCTTCACCCTGCGGGACCTGGTCTCCTACGACTACAAGCACAACCTCGCCAACGGCGAGGACAACCGCGACGGCACCGAGGACAACCGCTCCTGGAACCACGGCTTCGAGGGGCCGCTGGCGGAGGGCATGGGCGGGGGGCCGATCGAGATGCTGCGGCGCCGCTCCACCCGCAACGTGCTGGGCACCCTGTTCATCAGCGCCGGCATGCCGATGCTGCTGGGCGGCGACGAGATGGGCCGCACCCAGGAGGGCAACAACAACTCCTACTGCCAGGACTCGCCGATCTCCTGGTACGACTGGGACCTGGCGCCATGGCAGTACGACCTGCTGGCCACCGCCCGGTTCCTCATCGGACTGCGCGGCTCCCACCCCGTGCTGCGGCCGGAGATCTTCGCCACGGGCACCGTGCCCGAGGGCGACACGCTGCCCGACCTGTCCTGGTACCGGGCCGACGGCGTCCCCATGAGCACCAACGCCTGGCACGACCCGTGGACGCGCGTGGTCCAGATGCTGCGCAACGGCGGGCCGCTGGGGGACAACGACCTGCTGGTGGTCATCAACGGCTGGCTGGACCAGGTCGATGTCACGCTGCCCGACGGCCACGGCACCGACTGGCACCTGTCCTGGGACTCCACGTGGGCAGTGCCGCGCCCGCACACCTCGGCCTTCGCCCTGGCCCACCGGGTCAGCCGCGGGGCGGCCCGCACCCGCGTCGTCAGGCCCACGAAGGACAGGCCGCGGCGCTCCGCCGAGTGCCGCCACGACCGCCCCGGGGACACCACGACCCTGGACGCGCTGAGCATGCGGATCTACCTGTCCGGCGAGGTGCTCGAGCCCGTGGAGGCCGACCCGCTGCCCCCGCCCCGCCCCTGACGCCGAGATCGGTCGTACTCCGGCTCGAGATCGGTTCACTTCCGCGTCGAGATCGGTCCGGGCCGGGACGCCGCGGCTCAGCGGATCCGCACCCGGTCCAGGTCCGCGAGCGCGATGACGTCGCCGTGCGCGCTCCTCGCCTCGGCCGCGTGCGCCTCGGCGGAGCCGTAGCGGGAGGAGAAGTGGGTCAGGGCCAGCCTGCCGGCGCCCGCCGCCGCGGCGAGCCGCCCGGCCTCCAGGGCCGTGGAGTGCCCGTACTCGCGGGCCTTGCCGGCCAGGTCGGACAGGTAGGTCGCCTCCATGACCAGCAGGTCGACGCCGTCGGCCAGGCGCCGGGCGCCCTCGCAGGGCCGGGTGTCCTGAACCAGCGCGAAGGAGGCGGGGACGCGCTCGCGGGTCACGTCCTCCAGGCTGGTGACGGCGCCGTCGGTCTCGATGCGCCCCTCGCGCTGCAGCCGCCCCACAAGGGGCCCGGCGATGCCCCGCTCCGCCAGGGCGCCGGGGTCGAAGACCCGGCCGGGCGGGTCCTGGACCCGGTAGCCGACGGCGTCGACCCGGTGGTCCAGGGCGGCGGCGGACAGGATGAGGCCGGGCGCGCGCAGCACCTCGGCCGGCTCGCTGCCGACCTCGACCGGCAGCGGGCGCAGGTCGAGCTCGTCGTGGTGGATGCTGGCTGCGCGCAGCCGGTCCACGTACTCCTGGCCGGATGCCGGGTAGACGAGGGTCACCGGGTGGGGCGCCCGGTCCAGGGACAGGCGCTGGAGGACCCCGGGCAGCCCCAGGCAGTGGTCGCCGTGCAGGTGGGTCAGGCAGATGATGCGGATGCACCGCGCCGGGACGCCCGCGAGGGTCATCTGCCGCTGGGTGCCCTCGCCGGGGTCGAAGAGGACGCCGGCGGCCCCCCAGCGCAGGAGGTGGCCGGACTGGTTGCGCTCCCGGGTGGGCGCCAGGCTGCCGGTGCCCAGGGCGATCAGCTCGCGCCCACTCACGGTGCCGCCTCGTCGTCCATGCCGGTCTCCTTCTTCCCGATGGCGGGACCCATGGTAGGCAGCCCCTCCGCGCCGGCCCTGCCGGCCGGTGTCGAGCCGGAACGTGAGCGCACTCCGTCCGGCGAGCTCCGCACCCCTTGGAATCACTTCCAGTGCTCACTCGGTGGCGATGGCCCTCAGGACCGGCAGCCGGACGGCGCGCAGCGCCGGCCACAGGGCGGCGAGAGCGCCGACGACGACGGCCGCCGCGAGCATGACCGCCAGCTGGGGCCAGGGGATGGCCAGCTCGGTCAGACCCCGGTCGGCCAGGACCGAGCGCAGGGCCCCGGCCAGCAGCACGCCGGTGGCCCCGCCCAGGACGGTGCCGTAGACGGCGGTGAGGACGGACTCGCACAGGATCTCGCCTGCCACCTGGGCCCGGCCCAGGCCGACGGCGCGCATGAGCCCGATCTCGCGGGTTCGCTCGCTGACCGACAGGACGAGGGTGTTGACGATGCCGAGGACGGCGATGACCAGGGACAGGCCCAGCAGCGCGTAGAGGACGGCGAGCATCTGGTCGGCCATCTGGCCGACCTGGTCGGAGAGCTCATCGGCGTCCAGGACCTCGAAGACGTACGCCGGGGCCACGATCTCCTGGATCTGGGACTGCACGGTGCCCATGTCGGCCCCGTCGGCCAGGGAGACGAACAGACCCTGCGGGGAGCTCAGGACCTCCTGCGGGTCGGTCGGCGCCGGGGCGGTCCACGAGCCGACGGCTGCCGCGACCTCGGGGGTGGCGTAGAGGGTGCCGGTCAGCCCCTTGGAGTCGGCGACCGCCGAGACGGTGGCCGTCACGGAGCCCGCCGGTCCGGTGACCGCGACCTGGTCGCCGAGCTGCAGGCCGGAGTCGGCGAAGGCCGCCACGTGCGCGTCGTCCAGGGAGTCCAGCGAGCCGGCGGTCACGTTCGGGTCGTAGAAGTCGGGGTAGCGCTGCGGGTCGACGGCGACCATGTAGCCCACGTTCTCGGTGCCGTCCGGCAGGGTGGTGGACACCGAGTACGCGGTGTAGCCGGTGGTCTCCTTCACGCCGTCGAGCGCGTTGATCTGCTCGGTCATCTCGGCGGGCAGGGGGGTGAGCCGACCCGATGTCGCGGTTGCTCTCACCAGGAGGTCGGCCCGCATGGAGTCGTTGACGATGTCGGTGATCGAGGCCTGCATGGAGGAGGCGATGATCGTCCCGGCGCACACGAGCGCCGCGCCGATCACCAGCGCCGCCGAGGTCGCGGCCGTCCGGCGGGGCGCCGCCGCGAGGTTGCGGGCCGCCAGGCGCCCGACGGGGCGCAGGAGGCGCAGCGGCATGGCGAGGACCGCGATGGACTGGCGGGCGAGCACCGGGGAGCAGACGAGCAGCCCGAGCACGAGGGCGCCCGCGCCCGCGCCCAGCACGGCGGTGCGATGGGGCAGGTCGTCGCCCGTCCAGGCGGCGACCACGCCCGCCAGGCCCGCCGCCGTCAGGAGCGCCCCGACGGCGCCGCGGACCCACAGGGGCTTCTCGCGCGCACCCGCGGTCCCCCGCATGGCCTCCACCGGCGGGGTGAGGGCGGCGTCCCGCGCGGGCAGGAGTGCGCCCACGATGGTCACCAGCAGGCCGATGGCGACGGATGCGGCGATGACGCCCCTCGTCATGGGCACCCCGCCGGGCAGGGGCATGCCGTAGGCCTCCAGGCCGGCCACGAGGAGGCGGGTCAGGCCGGCCCCGCCCGCGACGCCGATGAGCGACCCGAGCAGGCCGATGACAATGGCCTGGAACAGCACCGTGGCGAACACGGACGTGGGCGAGGCCCCGACCGCCCGCAGGAGGGCGAACTCCTTCTGGCGCTGGCGCACGCTCATGGCGAAGGTGTTCATAATGATGAACGAGCCGACGAACATCGCCAGGACGACGAAGACCAGCAGGAAGGTCTGGACGTAGCCGAGGATGGACTCGACGTAGGCGTTCTGCTCGTCGATGCGCTCGGCGCGGGTCTGCAGGCGGTCCGAGTCGGGGAGTAGGTCCGTGATCTGCCGGCTGACGGCGGCGGTGTCGGCGCCGTCAGCCAGGGTGATCTCGATCTGGGCGACCTTGCCGTCCGGGGCGGCCACCCCCATGACCCAGTCGGGGTCCGCGGCCACGATCGTGGCCCCGGCCATCGAGGTGCCGTAGGTGAGCTCCCCGACCACCGTCACCTCGGAGGGGGTGCCGTCCACGACCAGGTGCGTGCGGTCTCCGACGGCCAGGCCCGAGCGTCTCAGGGCGTCCGACTCCAGGGCGATCTCACCGGTCCCGGAGGGGTCCCGGCCCGCGACCAGCCGCCATCCCGGGAAGTCGGGGAAGGCGGGGACGATGAGCGTCGGGGCGCCGGTGGAGGTCACGGGCGTGCCGTCGGCCCCTACGAGCGTCCCGCTGAGCGAGGAGGCCGCGTGGGCGGCGCGCACGCCGTCGACCCGGGCGATCTGCTCGGCCGCCGCCCCGTCGATCTTCTCCGTGAGGACCCCGCTGCCGCCGCCGGACTGCGCACCGCTGATCGGCTGCCCCGTCACGTAGAGGTCGGCCGTCATGGTCGAGGACATCAGCGCCGAGAAGGTGTCGGACAGGACGCCGCGCAGGGCGAGGGTGCCAGACAGGAAGGTCACGCCCAGGACGACGGCGAGCGCCGTCAGCAGGAACTGTCCGGCATGGGCCCGCACGGAGCGCAGAGCGACCCGGATCACAGCGACGGCCCCTGCGCGGCGGCGGGCCGCCTGCTCCCGACGCTCCCGCCCTCGGGGGAGCCCAGGTCGTGCAGCGCCTCCAGGACCCGGTCGCGGTCCGGCTCGTCCATCTGCGCCACGACCCGTCCGTCGCGCAGGAAGAGCACGGTGTCCGCCCAGGCCGCCGCCTCGGCCTCGTGGGTCACCATGACGACGCTCTGGTCGAAGTCGTCGACGCTGGAGCGCAGGACCCTCAGGACCTGCTCGGTGGCCCGGGAGTCGAGGTTCCCGGTGGGCTCGTCGGCGAAGACGACGGCGGGGCGGCCCACGAGGGAGCGCGCGCAGGCGGTGCGCTGGACCTGGCCGCCGGAGAGCTCGGCGGGCCGGTGGGACAGGCGGTCGGACAGCCCCACCGCCTCGACGACCTGGTCGAAGCGGCTGCGCTCGACCTTCCGGCGGGCGATGTCCAGGGGCAGGGTGATGTTCTCCCCGGCCGTCAGGGAGGGGACCAGGTTGAAGGACTGGAAGACGAAGCCGATGCGCTCGCGGCGCAGCCTGGTCAGGCGCCGCTGGCTCATGGAGGTGATCTCCTGCCCGTCCAGGGTGATCGTCCCGGAGGTGGCGGACTCCAGGCCGGCCAGGCAGTGCATGAGCGTGGACTTGCCCGATCCCGAGGGTCCCATGATCGCTGTGAAACGAGCACGGGCGATGGAGACGTCCACCCTGTCCAGCGCGGTCACGGCGTTCTCCCCGCGGCCGAAGATCCTGGTCAGGGCACGAGCCGTGACGACCGGGTCGTCGACCGCTCCGTGCTCGACCAGGCCGGCGCCCCCGCGGCCATGCGCACGTCCTTCCTCACGCTGCCGCCACGAATCGGCCTCCTCGGAGTATCCCGCGAGGAGACCGTCACCATCCTGCACATGCCTGGTCATGGCGGGAGTGTTTCACAGGCACCACCCTGAGACGCATCAGGGAGGACCCGGAACGGCGCGTATATCTTTGGCACCGGCCCCTCGCCCTCAGCCGCCGACCCCTGAGGACCTCGATCCGTGAAGCTTCCGACACCGCCGACACCGTCCAGACCGCTGCTCGTCGCGCGCCTCTGGGACCGCCTTCGCCCCGACCCGGCCGGGCTCGTCCTGGGCGCCGTGTTCTTCGTCCTGGCCCTGACCCCCTCGCTGCTCCCCCGCGACCTGCTCTTCCAGGGGGCGGCCTGCGGGCTGTGCGCGGGAACCGGCTACCTGCTGGGGGTCTGGGTCTCCTGGAACTGGCGCACCTGGATCCGCAAGGTGGTCCGGGTCCTGTGGGAGGCCGGCGGTCGGAGCCTGCCCAGGTGGTGGCCGAGGTGGAGGCGGCGCGTGGAAGTCGCCCTGAGCCTGGCGGTGATCTTGACGCTCAACGGGATCCTGCTGCGCGCGGTCGGCTGGCAGCAGGAGGTCGCCGCCCTGACGGACTCCCGGGCCTACACGCCGGCGCAGTACCTCCTGGTCTTCCCCATCGGCTTCGGGCTGTGGATGCTGCTGGTCGCGATCGGCCGCTGCCTGCTGCACCTGGAGACCTGGCTGCGCGACCGCCTCCCCCAGCGCCTGCCGCTGCCGGTGCGCTCGGTGTCGTCCTGGATCGTCGTGGTCATGCTGGTCTTCGCCCTGGTCCACCAGGCCATCCCGGGCCTGATCATCGGCGGTGCGGAGGCGGCCTTCTCCGTGCGCAACGACGCCGATCCCCCCAACGTCGAACGGCCCACGGCCGCCGAGCGCTCGGGGTCGCCGGGCTCGCTGGTGCCGTGGGAGACCCTGGGCGCCTACGGCAAGCGCTTCGTGGGGCGCGGCCTGAGCGCCCAGGGCCTGGAGGAGGTCACCTCGCGCCCCGCCGTCGAGCCGATCCGCGTCTACGCCGGGCTCAAGAGCGCCGACACCGACGCCGAGCGCGCCGCCCTGGTGGTCGATGAGCTGGAGCGCACCGGGGCGGCCTCCCGCTCCGCCGTCATGATCGCTCCCACCACCGGGACCGGCTGGGCGGACCCGATCGCGGCCCTGTCCCTGGAGGTCCTCTACGACGGCGACACGGCTATTGCCGCGGCCCAGTACTCCTACCTGCCCTCGAGCGTCCAGTTCATCGCCGACACCGACAAGGCGCGCTCCTCGGGCAGGGAGCTGGTGAGGGCCGTCGTCGCCTGGTGGCGGACCCTGCCGCAGGACGACCGTCCGAAACTGCTGCTGTACGGGGAGTCCCTCGGGGTCGTGGCGGGCGAGGCCGCCTTCTCCGACCTGTCCGACGTCCTGAGCAGCGTCGACGGCGTCCTGTGGGTGGGGCCGCCCAACTCCTCGCGGCTGTGGAGCGATCTCGTGGCCCGCCGGGACCCGGGGACCCGGGAGGTGGATCCCACCTACTCGGCGGGGCTGACGGTCCGCTTCGCCCAGGACCGCGACGAGATGGAGACCTTCGTCGGGGACGCCTCCTGGGGCGACCGCCGCGTCCTCTACATCCAGCACCCCAGCGACCCGGTGGTGTGGTGGTCGCCCCGGCTCATTCGCGCCCCCGAGCCCGACTGGCTGCGGGAGCGGGCCAGCACCGACCGCTCCCCCGCCATGCGCTGGATGCCGTACATCACCTTCTTCCAGGTCAGCGCCGACCTGCCGCGGGCCATGAACGTCCCCCACGGCCACGGACACCACTACGGCACCGAGATCCTGAACGGGCTGGCCCTGGTGGCCCATGAGGAGGCCTTCACCGCCGAGCGCGTGACGCAGGCGCGCCAGGAGGTCGAGCGCGCCCTGGCCGCCCAGCCCACGGACGACTGACGCCCCGCCGGGGACGGCGAAGGACGGGGAGGACCGGGCCGGGCCGTTCGGACCCGGGGCGACGGCGCCGTCGGCGTCGGGCGCGTCGTCGGCGTCGGACGCGTCATCCGAGCCTCCGGGACCGGCCTAGGATGAGGCCATGACGCAGACCCCCAACGCGGCCGAGGAGGCCCTGGCCAACGCCGCCGACGACGCCTCCCTCGCCCGCTCGCTGGCCCGATCCGCCGAGATCAAGGCGGACCTGGATGTCAACCCGGGCCGCTACCGCATGCTCACCGGCGTACGGCCCACAGGCAACATGCACCTGGGCCACTACTTCGGGACGATGGACTCCTGGCGGAGGATCCAGGACCGCGGCGTCGACACCTGGATCCTCGTGGCCGACTACCAGGTCATCACCGACCGCGACGGGGTGGGCCCCATCCGCGAGCGCGTCCTGTCCCTCGTGGCGGACACCCTGGCGGTCGGCGTGGACCCCCGGCGCTCGACGATCTTCGCGCACTCGGCCGTGCCTGCGGCCAACCAACTCATGCTGCCCTTCCTGTCGCTGGTCACCGAGGCCGAGCTCCACCGCAACCCGACCGTCAAGGCCGAGCAGGAGGCCACCGACGGACGGGCCATGAGCGGGCTGCTGCTGACCTACCCGGTCCACCAGGCGGCCGACATCCTCTTCTGTCAGGCGAACCTGGTGCCGGTGGGCAAGGACCAGCTCCCCCACCTGGAGCAGGCGCGCCTGATCGCCCAGCGCTTCGACAGGCGCTACGGGCGGGCGGTCAAGGAGCACCCGGTCTTCCGCCGCCCCGAGGCGCTGCTGGGGGAGGCGCCGGTGCTGCTGGGCCTGGACGGGGAGAAGATGAGCAAGTCGCGCCGCAACACCATCGAGCTGCGCATGAGCGCCGACGAGACCGCCCGGGCCCTGAGGAAGGCCAAGACGGACTCCGAGCGGCGCATCACCTACGACCCCGCCTCCCGCCCGGAGGTGTCCAACCTGCTCATGATGGCCTCCCTGTGCGGGGCCGGCGCCCCGGAGGAGATCGCCGAGCGCATCGGCGACGGCGGGGCGGGCGCGCTCAAGAGGCTCACCACCGAGGCCGTCAACGAGCTACTCGCCCCGATCCGCGCGCGGCGCGCCGAGCTCGCCGACGACGAGGCACACCTGCTCGACGTCCTCCACGCCGGCAACGCCCGCGCCAACGAGGTGGCCGACCGGACACTGGAGGCCGTGCGCACCGCCATGCGCATGGACTACTGAGGCCGCATCGCTCCCGGCGCCGGGGTGAACCGATTTCGAGCCGGAAGTGAACCGATCTCGGTGCGGAACTCGACCGATCTCGGCGGGGGGAGCGTGCGGGCCGAAGTGACGCAACGGGCGGGAGCCCGTAGGCTTGGTCTGTGACCGCGAACACCACGCGCAACGCCGCGCCCCAGCCCCCTGCCCCCGCCCCCGCCACCGCCGCAGCCGCGCCGCAACCGGCGCCGTATGCGCCGATCGGCCGTATTCCAGTGACCGAGGTCTTCCCCGTCGTCGAGGACGGGCGCTGGCCGGCCAAGGCCGTGCCCGGCGAGGTGATCCCGATCCGCGCCACCGTCTTCCGCGAGGGCCACGACCGCTTCGGCGCCACCGCCGTGCTCGTGCGCCCCGACGGCACCGACGGCCCCAGCGCCCGCATGGTGGAGATCATGCCCGGCCTGGACCGCTACGAGGCCCGCCTGGCCGCCGACGCCCCCGGCGACTGGGGCCTGCGGGTCGAGGGCTGGTCCGACCCCTACGCGACGTGGGCCCACGCCGCCAGCATCAAGGTCCCCGCCGGCATCGACGTCGAGCTCATGCTGGAGGAGGGCGCCCGCGTCCTGGACCGGGCGGCCGCGGTGCCGGGCCGGGACGAGGAGGGCGTGGAGGCCCTCAATGCCGCCGTGTGGGTGATGCGCAACCCCGCCAACTCCGTGGACGAGCGCCTGCAGGCCGGCCTGGCGGACGCCGTCGTCACCGCTCTGGACCGGCTCCCGCTGCGCGACTGCGTCTCCCCCTCGGCCACCTACCCCCTCCAGGTGGACCGCTCCCGCGCCCTGGCCGGCTCCTGGTACGAGATCTTCCCGCGCTCGTTGGGCAGCTGCTCCGACTCCGAGGGCCACTGGCACACCGGCACCCTGCGCACCGCCGCCGAGCGGCTCGACCGCATCGCCTCCATGGGATTCGACGTCCTCTACCTCACCCCGGTCTCCCCCATCGGCACCACCAACCGCAAGGGCCGCAACAACGCCCTGACCGCCGCCCCTGACGACCCCGGCTCCCCCTACGGCATCGGCTCGCCGCAAGGCGGCCACGACGCCATCCACCCCGACCTGGGCACCTTCGACGACTTCGACGCCCTGGTCGCCCGGGCCGGCGAGCTCGGCATGGAGGTCGCCCTGGACCTGGCCCTTCAGTGCTCCCCTGACCACCCGTGGGTCAAGGAGCACCCCGAGTGGTTCACGGTCCTGGCCGACGGCTCGATCGCCTATGCGGAGAACCCGCCCAAGAAGTACCAGGACATCTATCCCCTGAACTTCGACAACGACCCGGAGGGCATCTACGCCGCGATCCTGGAGGTCGTGCGCACCTGGATCAGCCACGGCGTGACGATCTTCCGCGTCGACAACCCGCACACCAAGCCGCTGACCTTCTGGCAGCGCCTCATCCGCGAGGTCCGCTCCACCAACCCGGAGGTGCTCTTCCTGGCCGAGGCCTTCACCCGCCCGGCCATGATGCGCACCCTGGGCAAGATCGGCTTCCACCAGTCCTACACCTACTTCGCATGGCGCAACACCAAGCAGGAGCTCACCGACTACCTGGTCGAGCTCTCCCAGGAGACCGCCCACGTGCTGCGCCCCGCGTTCTGGCCGACCACCCACGACATCCTCACCCCCTTCATGACCAACGGGAAGGTGGCGGCCTTCAAGCTGCGCGCGGTCCTGGCGGCCACCATGTCCCCGACCTGGGGCATCTACTCCGGCTACGAGCTGGCCGAGTCGACCCCGCGCCCCGGCTTCGAGGAGCAGCTCAACAACGAGAAGTACGAGTACAAGCCGCGCGACTTCGCCGCCGCGCGCGCCAACGGCATCGAGACCCTGCTCACGCGTCTGAACGCAGCTCGCGCCGCGCACCCCGCCCTGCGCCAGCTGCGCGACATCTGGTTCCACGGCACGAGCGACGACACCCTCATCGCCTACTCCAAGCGGGTCGACGCCGCGCACTCCCCCACGGGCAGGGACGACATCGTGCTGACCGTGGTCAACCTGGATCCGCACAACATCCGCGAGGGCGAGGTCTACCTCAACCTGCCGCAGCTGGGCCTGCCCGCGGACACCGACGGCTCGCTCCCCTGCCTGCGGGTGACCGACGAGCTCACCGGTGACAGCTTCGAGTGGAGCGGCACCAACTACGTGCGCTTCGACCCCTTCGCCGGTCGAGTCGCGCACGTCCTGCACGTCAAACCCCTCTGAAGGGCCCATCGCGCGGCCGGGACGAGGCGCCTTCCCGGCCGCGCCACAGGCCCGCCCCCGCTTCCCGCCCGTCCCCGAAAGGTCACTCTCGAAAGGTCACCGTGTCCGTTCCCGTCACCCCGGCATCAGGCATCGCTCCCGGTCTCGGCGCCCATCCCGCGCCACTGGCAACGCCCGTCGCCGGTATATCGAGCGTACCCGCCATGACGGGGAATCCCTATGCGCCACCGGCATTCATCCCCGGCGTGCCGGACCTGCCTCCCCAGCCCCGGACCGGGCTGTCGCCGGACCCGCAGTGGTTCCGCACCGCCGTCTTCTACGAGGCGCTGCTGCGCTCCTTCGCGGACTCCGACGGCGATGGCATCGGCGACTTCCAGGGGCTGACCTCCCGCCTGGACTACCTGGCGTGGCTGGGCATAGACGCGATCTGGATCCCGCCCTTCTACCCCTCGCCCATGCG
Organism: Actinomyces israelii DSM 43320; assembly: GCF_000711965.1. GTDB lineage: Bacteria > Actinomycetota > Actinomycetes > Actinomycetales > Actinomycetaceae > Actinomyces > Actinomyces israelii. Next base: position 10,804 of record NZ_KL544003.1, on the reverse strand, counting down.
CGACGGCGGCTACGACATCTCCGACTACACGGATATCGACCCGCGTTACGGCACCATGGAGGACTTCCGCGACCTGGTGCACCAGGCCCACGAGCGCGGCATCCGCATCGTCATCGACATGGTCCTCAACCACACCTCGGACGCCCACCCCTGGTTCCAGGCCTCGCGCAGCGACCCTGGGGGCCCCTTCGGCGACTTCTACGTGTGGGCCGACGACGACTCCGGCTACGCCGGCACCCGGATCATCTTCATCGACACCGAGGAGTCGAACTGGTCCTACGACGTCGAGCGAGGCCAGTTCTTCTGGCACCGGTTCTTCTCCCACCAGCCCGACCTCAACTACGACAACGCCTCCGTCATCGAGGCCGTGCACGACATCATCCGCTTCTGGGCGCGCACCGGGGTGGACGGCTTCCGCCTGGACGCCGTCCCCTACCTGACCGAGCGCGAGGGGACGAACTGCGAGAACCTGCCGGACACGCACGCCGTCGTCGCCGGGATCCGCAAGATGCTCGACCAGGAGTTCCCCGGCACGATCACCCTGGCCGAGGCCAACCAGTGGCCGGTCGATGTCGTGGAGTACTTCGGCACCACCGAGGTCCCCGAGTGCACCATGTGCTTCCACTTCCCGGTCATGCCGCGGATCTACTACGCCCTGCGCGAGGGCTCCTCGCGGGCGGTGCGCGACGTCCTGGCGGCCACCCCGGACATCCCGCCCCACGGCCAGTGGGGCACCTTCCTGCGCAACCACGACGAGCTGACCCTGGAGATGGTCACCGACGACGAGCGCACCATGATGTACCAGTGGTACGCCCCCGAGGACCGCATGCGCGCCAATATCGGCATCCGCCGGCGCCTGGCCCCCCTGCTGGACGCCTCGCGAGCCGAGACCGAGCTCGCCATGGCGCTGCTGCTGTCGCTGCCGGGCTCGCCGTGCCTGTACTACGGCGACGAGATCGGGATGGGCGAGAACATCTGGCTGGACGACCGCGACGCGGTGCGCACGCCCATGCAGTGGGACGAGTCGCCCAACATGGGCTTCTCCTCGGTCCCCGACCCCGGCGCGCTCACCCTGCCAATCATCCAGGTGCCGGGGTACCGGCACATGACGGTGTCCACCGAGCTGCGACGGCCCGACTCGCTGCTGCACTGGACCCGCCGCATGCTCCACGTGCGCCGCGCCCACCCCGTGCTGGGCCGCGGGAAGTTCCTCCTGCGGGACGTCTCCGACGACGCCGTGCTGGCCCACACGCGTCACGAGGCGGAGGGCCCCAGCGGGGAGCCCGGGGAGACGCTGCTGTGCGTGGCGAACCTGGCCGACTCGCCCCGCTGCGTGAGCATCTCGCTGCCCGACCTGACGGGCCGCACCACCGCCGACGTCCTGGGCGGGGCGGCGTTCCCGGCGGTCGGGCCGGACGGCCGCCTGACACTCACGCTGGGCGCCCGCGGCTACTATTGGTTGACTGTCGATCCCGAAACGCAAGGAGGCAATGGACGATGACACCCACCGAATCGACTGATCCCCCTGAACTCACCCAACCAGTCCGGCGCGGAGCCGGCCCGGCCCCGGTCTGGCCCGCCGACGCGTCGCTCCTGGCGGCGCTGGCCCCGTGGATGGCGCGGCGGCGCTGGTACCCGCTCAAGGGGGGCTCCTCGCCCGAGCCCCGCGACCTGACCCTGATCGGCGACCGAGAGCTGGCCCCGGGTGTGCGCGATCTGCTGGTGGCCGTTCCCCGCGCCGGGGCCCCGTCCGTGCTCGTCCACGTGCCGCTGGTGCTCGAGACCGGCGAAGCGCTGGCCCGCTACCGGGTCGACGGGGAGGCCCCCGGCGGCGAGGGGCTGACCGTCACGGGGCCCGACGGCGCCGAGACCTCCCTCATCGACGGCCCCCACCACCCCGCCTTCTGGCGGGCCTGGGCGCAGGCCGTCCTGGAGGCGGGAACCATCCTGGACGGCACCGGCGCGCGCGCCATCGCCCAGCGCGCCGAACGACTACGGGTGATCACCGGCGAGCAGTCGAACACCAGCGTCGTGCTGCCCGCCCCGGCATCCGACCGGGACGCGGGCGGCCCGGAGGACGCCGCGACGGGCGGACTCATCGTCAAGCTCCTGCGGGTGCTGGCACCGGGGCGCAACCCCGACGTGGAGGTCTCGGTGGCGCTGGCCGGAGACGGCTGGGACCGGGTGCCCGCGCCGGTGGCCTGGTCCGCCTTCGAGTGGCACGATCCGGCCACCGGCGCCCGCAACTCGACCGACTCGGCGGTGGCCTGCACCTTCATCCCCCGCGCCGACGACGGCTTCGAGCTGTTCTGCTCCCTGGCCGCCGATGACGACGGGCCGCACGGCCCGGTGCGCGCCAGGGCACTGGCCCTGGCGGCGGATCTGGGGACGACCACCGCCCAGATGCACCGGCACCTCGCCGCGGCCCTGGGCGCGGGCGCGCCGCAGCCGCCGGCCGAGCTGGCACGAGCCCTGCGCCGACGCGCCGCCTGGGCGCTCCAGGAGGTCCCGGCACTGGCCGAGCGCCTGCCCGGCCTTCATGAGGCGGTCGATGAGGTCCCGGCCCGGGTGGCCGGACTCGACCGGCTCGATCCACCCACCCGCATCCACGGCGACTACCACCTCGGGCAGGTCCTTCACGAGGTCGCGGGCCCCGAGGCCGGCGAGGGCCGCTGGTTCGTCCTGGACTTCGAGGGGGAGCCGCTGCGCCCCCTGGCCGAGCGCAGCCGTGCGGATCAGCCGTTGCGCGACGTCGCCGGAATGCTGAGGTCCTTCGACTACGCGGCCGCGGTCGGCGGGGTCGCCGACCGCGGCTGGCTCGACGCCGTGCGCGCGGCCTATCTCAGCGCCTACGAGGAGTCATCCCCCGAGCGCGATGGAACCGGTCGGCGCGTCGCGACCACCCTGCTGGCCGCGCTCGAGCTGGACAAGGCCCTCTACGAGGCGGTCTACGAGGCCCGTAACCGCCCCGACTGGATCGAGATCCCCCTACGGGGCCTGCAGCGCATCCTCGACACTCCCGCAACGGCGTGAGTGGAGGGAGAAAGGACCCCATCGCCCGCCACTCCCAGCACGTCCCAATAAATCTCAGCACAAAGACTCCCCTCACCCGCCCATCACATGGAAGAGTGTGACCATGACCGATGTCGCCGCACCCGAGCCCGTCCCCGCCCGCACACCCGTTCACGTCGACCCCTGGGTCCTCGCGGATGTCGCCTACGCGCGTTACTACAATCCGCACGAGGTCCTGGGCGCGCATGTCGGCGAGGACGGCGTCACCATCCGCACAGTACGCCACCTGGCCGACGCCGTCGCCGTGGTCACCACCGAGGGCACCTTCCCCGCCGAGCACGAGCAGGACGGGGTGTGGGTGGCCGTGGTGCCCGGCGACTGCGTCCCCGACTACCGAGTCAAGGTGACCTACGGCGAGGAGACCACCACGGTCGACGACCCGTACCGCTTCCTGCCGACCCTGGGCGAGATGGACACCTACCTCATCTCGGAGGGTCGCCACGAGGGCCTGTGGGAGGTTCTCGGTGCCCACCTGAAGCACTACTCCGGCCCCATGGGCGAGGTCGAGGGCGTCGCCTTCGCCGTGTGGGCCCCCAACGCCCGCGCCGTGCGCGTCGTCGGCGACTTCAACTACTGGGACGGCACCGCCTCGGCCATGCGCTCCCTGGGGTCATCCGGCGTGTGGGAGCTGTTCATCCCCGGTGTGGGCGTGGGCGCCCGCTACAAGTTCGAGCTGTGCTTCAACGACGGCTCCTGGCACCAGAAGGCCGACCCGCTGGCCCGCGCCACCGAGGTGCCCCCGGCCACGGCGAGCGTGGTGACCGACCGCTTCCACGAGTGGGGCGACGAGGAGTGGATGACCAAGCGCGCCGCCACTGACCCCCACGCGGGTCCCATGAGCATCTACGAGGTGCACGTCGGCTCCTGGCGTCAGGGGCTGGGCTACCGGGGCCTGGCCGACGAGCTCGTGCCCTACGTCAAGGAGGCCGGTTTCACCCACGTGGAGTTCCTCCCCGTGGCCGAGCACCCCTTCGCGGGCTCCTGGGGCTACCAGGTCACCGGCTACTACGCGCCCACCTCGCGCTTCGGGACCCCCGACGACTTCCGCTACCTGGTCGACCAGCTCCACCAGGCGGGCATCGGCGTCATCCTGGACTGGGTGCCGGCCCACTTCCCCAAGGACGAGTGGGCCCTGGCCCGCTTCGACGGCACGGCCCTGTACGAGGACCCCGACCCCCAGCGCGGCGAGCAGCCCGACTGGGGCACCTACGTGTTCAACTTCGGCCGCAACGAGGTGCGCAACTTCCTGGTGGCCAACGCCCTGTACTGGATGGAGGAATTCCACGCCGACGGGCTGCGCGTGGACGCCGTCGCCTCCATGCTGTACCTGGACTACTCGCGCAAGGAAGGCCAGTGGCACCCCAACCAGTTCGGGGGCCGGGAGCACCTCGAGGCGATCAGCTTCCTCCAGGAGGCGACGGCGACGGCGTACCGGAAGAACCCCGGCACGGTCATGATCGCCGAGGAGTCCACCGCCTGGCCCGGCGTCACCGCCCCCACCGAGTACGGCGGGCTCGGCTTCGGGCTGAAGTGGAACATGGGGTGGATGAACGACACCCTGCGCTACCTGGCTGAGGAGCCCATCAACCGGCGCTACCACCACGGCGAGCTGACCTTCTCCCTGGTCTACGCCTTCTCCGAGCAGTTCATCCTGCCGATGAGCCATGACGAGGTCGTCTACGGCAAGGGCTCCCTGCTGTCCAAGATGCCCGGCGACCACTGGCAGGAGCTGGCGGGCCTGCGCGCCCTGTTCGCCTACCAGTGGTCGCACCCCGGCAAGCAGCTGCTGTTCATGGGCCAGGAGTTCGGCCAGGGCACGGAGTGGAACGCGGACAACTCGCTGGACTGGTGGATCCTGGACGACCCCGGCCACCAGGGCCTGCTCCACCTGGTGAGCGATCTCAACCGCTTCTACACCGACTCCCCCGCGCTGTGGGCGGACGACTTCTCCCACCGGGGCTTTGAGTGGATCGAGGCGGGCGACGGCGACCACAACGTCCTGTCCTACCTGCGTAAGGGCACGGGGCCCGACGGTCACGCCGACCTGGTGGTCTGCGTCGTCAACTTCGCCGGCACCCCCCACGAGGGCTACCGGGTCGGACTGCCCTTCGCCGGCGGCTGGGACGAGATCATCAACACCGACGACCCCGAGTACGGCGGCTCCGGCGTGAGCAACTCGGGGCACGTCGAGGCCGAGGAGCTGCCGTGGAACGGCCGCCCCGCCTCGGTGCGGCTGCGCGTGCCCCCGCTCGGCGCACTGTTCCTGCGCCCGTCGCAGAACTGACGAGGGCGCGGGGCTGACGCGGGCTGCACGAGGACGGCGTAGAGCCGCGGCAGCCCGGGCGGGCCGACGGCGACCGGATTACCGGCCGCCGTCGGCCCATTCTTTTGCCGTGATCGGTCGTATTCCGCACCGAGATCGGTCCAGTTCCGGCTCGAGATCGGTTCGCTTCCGCACCAAGCGCCGAGATCAGCGAGCCTTTGCCGGCGCCGGGGTCGATCGCCCCATCCGCGCTCCATGACCGAATCGCGACGCCTCCCGTGTCGGGAATGACACCGCCTCAACGAGCGAGCCCACACCCGGACCGCTAGGCTCAAGGCGTCCGCGGAGGAGCCCGGTCGTCGGTGCTCCCACGCCGATCAGCCCGATCCCTCGTTGTACACCTCGTGCGGCCGTTGCAATCCCGTTGCAACAGCAGCTCCATGCAATCTGATAAGGGAAGAATGATGACGCAGAACCTGATCCAGACCGTGCCTTCCCACGTTCGGTCCGTCTCGGGTCACCCCGCCAAGGCCTCGACTCAGATGGAGGTGTGGCAGGGCCTGTCCGCCGCCGTCGTCGACACCATCGCGGACAACTGGCACGCGACCGAGCAGACGTACCGGACCGGCCGGATGGAGCACTACTTCTCCGCCGAGTTCCTCATGGGGCGCGCGCTCCTGAACAACCTGACCAACCTCGGCCTGGTCAAGGAGGCGGAGAAGGCCGTGGGCGCCTTCGGCCAGAACCTGTCCGACATCCTCGAGCAGGAGCCCGACGCCGCCCTGGGCAACGGGGGCCTCGGGCGCCTCGCGGCCTGCTTCCTCGACTCCTGCGCCACTCTCGACCTCCCGGTCGCCGGATACGGCATTCTCTACCGCTACGGCCTGTTCAAGCAGCTCTTCTCCGACGGCTTCCAGACCGAGCACCCCGACCCGTGGATGGAGGAGGGCTACCCCTTCGTCATCCGCCGCGAGGAGGCGCAGCGGATCGTGCGCTACAACGACCTGGTCGTGCGCGCTGTCCCCTACGACATGCCGATCGTCGGCTACGGCACGAAGAACGTCAACACGCTGCGCCTGTGGCGGGCGGAGAGCACCGAGGAGTTCGACTACGACGCCTTCAACTCCCAGCGCTTCACCGACGCCATCGTCGAGCGCGAACGCACCGCGGACATCTCCCGCGTCCTGTACCCCAACGACACCACCTACGAGGGCAAGGTCCTGCGCGTGCGCCAGCAGTACTTCTTCTGCTCGGCCTCCCTGCAGGAGATCGTCGACAACTATGTGGCCCACCACGGGGACGACCTCACCGGCTTCTCCGAGTTCAACTCCGTCCAGCTCAACGACACCCACCCGGTCCTGGCCATCCCCGAGCTGATGCGACTGCTCATGGACGAGCACCATCTGGGCTGGGACGACGCCTGGGCCGTCGTGTCCAGGACCTTCGCGTACACCAACCACACGGTGCTCGCCGAGGCGCTGGAGACCTGGGAGACCTCGATCTTCGAACAACTCTTCCCGCGCATTATGGAGATCGTCCGGGAGATCGACCGCCGTTTCCGCGAGGACCTCGCGGCCCGCGGCGTCGACGGGGCCAGGATCGACTACATGGCGCCGATCTCGGGCTCCAAGGTCCGCATGGCCTGGATCGCCTGTTACGCCTCCTACGCAATCAACGGCGTCGCCGCCCTGCACACCGATATCCTCAAGCGCGACACCCTCAAGGACTGGTACGCGATCTGGCCCGAGCGCTTCAACAACAAGACCAACGGGGTCACCCCGCGCAGGTGGCTGCGCGAGTGCAACCCGCGCCTGTCCGCCCTGCTGGATGAGGTCACCGGCTCCGACGCGTGGGTGAAGGACCTCTCGCTCCTGGAGAGCCACACGCGAGTCGACGACGCCGTTCTCGACCGGCTGACCGAGATCAAGCACGCCAACAAGGTCGACTTCGCCGCCTGGATCGCCGCACGCGAGGGCATCGAGATCAATCCGGACGCGATCTTCGACGTCCAGATCAAGCGCCTCCACGAGTACAAGCGCCAGCTGCTCAACGCGCTCTACATTCTGGACCTGTACTTCCGCATGAAGGATAACCCCGGCCTGAGGGTGCCGGAGCGGGTCTTCGTCTTCGGAGCCAAGGCCGCCCCCGGGTACGTGCGGGCCAAGGCGATCATCAAGCTGATCAACACGGTCGCCGACCTGGTCAACAACGACCCGGTCGTCTCCAAGACGATCAAGGTCGTGTTCATCCACAACTACAATGTCTCCCCCGCCGAGCACATCATTCCCGCAGCCGACGTCTCCGAGCAGATCTCGATGGCGGGCAAGGAGGCCTCGGGCACGTCCAACATGAAGTTCATGATGAACGGGGCGCTCACGCTGGGCACCCTCGACGGCGCGAACGTCGAGATCTTGGACGCGGTCGGCGAGGACAACGCCTACATCTTCGGCGCCACGGAGGACGAGCTCCCCGCCCTGCGCGCGACCTATGATCCGCGCGCCGCCTACGAGACCGTCCCCGGCCTCAAGCGGGTCCTGGACGCCCTCATCGACGGCACCCTGGACGACAACGGCTCCGGCTGGTTCGCAGACCTGCGCCGCAGCCTCCTGGAGCCCTCCTACGAGCCGGCCGACGTCTACTACGTGCTGGGCGACTTCCCCGCCTACCGCGAGACGAAGGACCGCATGGCGGCCGACTACGCGGACCAGCGCGCCTGGCAGCGCAAGGTGTGGGTCAACATCACCGGCTCCGGCCGCTTCTCGTCGGACCGCACGATCAGCGACTACGCCAAGATGTGGAACATCCAGCCTGAGCCGATCGCCTGAGGCCGAGTCGCCTGGTACTCCGGCGCGGCGCCCCCCACCGACAAGGTGGGGGGCGCCGCGCGCCATCCAGGGGGCGCGGCACCCGACGACGACGCACCATGCCTCCTTCGCCGAGATCGGTCGAGTTCCGCGTCGAGATCTGTATTCGCGCGCCCCTATCACAGGCAATGCGAAATCGCCAGAATGGCCTTTGGCCCAGGGGCGCGGCACGCACGATGCGTATCCACCTGCAGCGCGTGAAACAACCTGCAAGGCCCCGGAAGACCCAGCCGCTGGTCGAGTCCGCATTAATTCAATCTACGGAAAACCCAAGGACCGGTGCGCGAGGGAGCGGACGGGCCAGTCGACCCGGTTAGTACAGAATGCTGGCCAGCTGGCGACGAGCACGGGCCACCTCGGGAGCCGAGAAGCCAATAACGTCGAAAAGCTCGAGCAGCCGCAGCCGCGCGGTCTCCCGCTCCTCGCCGGAGTGCGAGCGCACCGCCTCGAGGCCGCGCCCCAACGCGACATTCACGTCCCCCAGCGCCACCGCGGCGTCGGCCCCGGCGAGCTGATCCTCCAGGCTCGCCCCGGGAGCGTCCGCGGCGGTCAGCAGGGAGTACGGATCCTTGCCGTCCATGCGCCCGAGCATGCGGATCTGGGCCCGTGCGATCTTGAGCTCTCCATCCGCCGGGTTCTGCGCAATGGCGTGGTCGTAGACCTTCTCGGCGGCCGCGTAGTCGCCCCGCTCCATGGCCTCGCGCGCCTGACGCTCCACCTCGGTCTCCTCAGGCTCAGCCGGCTCGGCCTCATCCGCCGGCTGCGGCGCAAGACGCCCGGCGACGCCGTTGCGAGCCGCCAGCTCGAGCAGCTGATCGAGCAGCTCCCGCAGCTGGCCGGCGGGGATCGCCCCCTGGAACAGCGGCACCGGCTGTCCGGCGACCAGGGCGACGACGGTGGGCACGGCTGTGGCCTGGAGCGCCTGGGCGACCTCCGGAGCGGCGTCGACGTCCACACGCGCCAGCTGGAAGCGGCCGGCGTACTCCCGGGCCAGTGTCCCGAGCTGGTCGGCAAGGGCCGTGGAGGCCTGGGAGCGTGAGGTGTGGAGGACAACCACCACTGGCACCTGCATGGAGATCTCGGCGGTACTGCGCAACGAGGCGGCGTCGACGTCCACCACCAGCGGCGCCGAGACCGTAGAGTCTGTGGCCGAGACCGAGGACGAGCCCGCGGAGCCGGGTGCAGGGCGCCCTGCGGGTCTCCCGGCGCCCGACGGGCTCCCTGTGGCGGGAGCACCCTGTTGGGATGCAAGAGTGGACAGGTCCACGGCGCCGAACATGCTCATGGTGAGCCTTTCCCGGGCTGAGCCAGCCCGCTAATGGGTGGAAGGAACAGTGGGGTGGTGGCGAGACAGGCGGGGTCCTGAGTCTATTGGCTCAGCCGGGTGACTTGGAGTCGTCCTTGGAGGCCGACGCCAGCACGCGGCTCTGCCCCAGAAGCACCGGCTGGTTGCCGGACGCCTCGGTGGGTTCGGCAGGCGGGATCGAGAAGGCCATCATGACGTCGTTCGTTGTCGTCACCTCTCCTGCGATCTCGGTGCCCGTCCCCAGCAGGGAGGCGACGTCCGCCGGCATCTTGAGCGTGGATTTGGCAACCGTGCGCTTGTACACGACGTCGTAGGTGATCGTCGTGAACACGATCGCACCGTTCTCCTTGGTGCGCACGCCACGAAAGCCGTCAGAGCCGCCGCGAGCAGCTACCGTGATCTCGCCGGCCACGGACACGTCCTTGCTGCGCAGCGACGCCAGTTGCTGGCGCAGAGGATCATCGGCGAAGGTCTTCCCGTTGTCCCCATCGGGGTTGTTCAGCGCGTCAATGTAGGCGTCCAGGACCTGCTGGGGCGTGGAGAGCAGCCCGTCGGTGTCGCCATCCACCTGTTCGCTTCCCGCCGAGACGGCCGTTGTCTCGGGGATGCTGACGGGAACGAACGGCTGCACCCAGGCCCACAGCTCGAAGTTGTCGCGAGCCCCGTTCTGGGTCATCGCCAGCAGGTAAGGGACCTTGTCCTCCTCGGCGTCGGTGACCGCCAGGGCAATGCGGGGGAAGCCCGTGGTCAGTCCTGCGGTACCGGCCTGGCTCTGGGTCGTGAAGTGCTCGATCTTGCTGTCGTCCTTTGCCGCCGAGGCCAGGGTGTACTCCTCGGTGCGCACACGCTGGGCCGGCCCGGTGAGGTAACCGGACAAGAGCTTGGCGTCTTTTGCGGCGTCTGCGGCGTCCAGGCCGGTCTGGATGCGTTCGAGGACAGTGGTGAAGCGCGTGCTGTCCAGGACCGAATGCGCTGTGGGAGTCCCCACCGCGGGCGCCGGCGGGAGTTCCTGTGAGCACGCCGTGAGCGTGGCGCCGACGACGGTCGCAGCAGCGGACGTCAGGAAGGCTCGGCGGCTGGTCATCATGCTTTCTCCTCGTCGGACTCGGAGCCGGTGGGCGTCTCAGGCGCGGCATCAAGCCGTCTGTGCTCCGCTGGCCAGCCCTGGGCCGGGAAGAAGGGATCGGACTGTCCATTGGTGTCGGGGTGGCTCGGGCTGGCAAAGCCCTGCTGTCCCTCGGGCTGAGTGCCGTAGTCCGGGTAGCCCGGGCCGGTAAAGCCCTGCTGTCCCTCGGGCTG